>CAXHOW010000035.1:0-40076 GCA_964018205.1 uncultured Acetatifactor sp.
GTATGCCATACCCGTTTTACTGCATGAGTCCGGGTATATGGTTTTTATGCTGAGTACGGTCGGACCGGATGATGCCTATTAAAGGGCCGCAGCAGTCAGTCAAAAAGTGGATTCAGAAGCGATGCTCACAGCAGGACTATGACTTCTGGGAAACAGATGTCGTATGTTCCGTCACATGGCATGCCATATTGATCAGGTTATAGATGACCGTCCTATGCCTGCGGCGCTTCACTGCCCGTTTCAGATGGGGGTTCTTTTTCCCGGGCGATTCTTGTCCTATCATACGCAGCATGTTGTAGGACAGTATGGCAAGTTTCAGCACCAGTTCATTGGTCTCGAACTTGCCGGACGGGAGCCGCTCAAGGTCCATGTCCGTCTTCAGCTCGCTGTGGAACTGTCCGCTCTCCCCGTGGGCGTGGTAATGCCCGATGACTTCCCGGTCAGTGAAGCCCGTATTGGTCCACCACACATTGGCTTCGATGTCCGGGATAAGAAGGAACTGCCCCTTTTTGTCGATGGTGCGCCGGGTGATCTCGTATCCCATGCGGATCGTGGCATGCTTCGTGGTGCCGTCTTCCGCCCGGTATGTGATTTCCTTCCAGTCGCTTCCGGTATAAACATCCTTGCCGTCCCTTGGATGGGTGATGTCAAGGGAATTGTCCTTTGCCATCCTGAGCTAGTCCTCTTTGAGATAATCAGCAGTATCCCTGATTTCATGGCAAAGTAAAAACCAATCTAAAATGTATTTGATTGGTTCATTAATTGGTTCTGATATTCGAATGTGCCAAAACCCCCTAAATTCAAAGGCTTTAGTAAGCAGATAACGGGAATCGAACCCGCCTTTCCAGCTTGGGAAGCTAGCGTTCTACCAATGAACCATATCTGCACTCTGCCTTAACCAGACCGCCCTGATCAAGTACATGGCTTATTATAACAGATAATTTCTGATTTGGCTAGATGTTTTTGAAAATTTTTTGAAGAAATTACGAAATTAAAATTGCCCCAGACAAAAGCCGCATTTCTCGCATCCATGTCCGCCGTAATGATCCGCGTCGCACCATGTCTTTTGGCCTTCCTCCACCGAGCAGGGTTCCCCTCGCAGCAATACGGGAGCCTGAGAAAAACCGTTTCTCAGTACATACGAGGCTGTCTGGATCAGTCTTGCCCCGTTTTTCATCAGAAGCTCCGCGTCCTCCGCACTGCAGATTCCGCCGCCTGCGCATACCTCCAGTCCGTATTTTACGGCATGGTGCAGATAATCAAGGGTCAGAGGCAGCTGCTTTCCGCCAAAGTAGGACGTGGTCTCGGGATGCAGGCCGAATCTTGCAGGCAGGGTAAAGCGTATGGAGTCCAGCAAAGACACCTGCTCTATTCCGGAATCCGAAAGCGTCCTGCAGATGCATTCCGGGTCGAAGCTGAAGTTCAGCTTGGGCATTATGGTGCAGTCAAGCTCTCTCCGGAGCCGGGACAGCAGCTTGCTCAGGCGCTGATAGAAGGTCATGTCCTGACTGGTAATGATGCAGCCCAGATAGAAAAAATCCAGCTGTATCAGCTTTGCCCCCAATGCCTCAAATTCCAGGCATATAGGGAGCCAGTCCGCGGCTTCCATGGAAGATGCGCTCACGCTGGGGATAATCAGCATATCTTTGCTATAGGCCAGCGCGTCCTTGTAAAGCGCAAGGCCTTCCTCCAGTGTCAGTATTTCCCGTTCAAAGGAGGCGTCGGCATAATAGTCTTCACCGATAAAGACTACTTTTCTTCCATAGCCCTCCCCGCTTCGGCGGTAGTGCGCCGCGGTTTTTAAGATGGCGCCTCCAAAGCCGGCTTCCTGACAGCGCAGTATCCTCCCGGCGGATTCTGTCAAAGGGCTGGAGGAAGCGATCAAAGGATTTTTAAGTTCAATGCTGCCGAATAGTGTTTTCTGTTCCATCTTGTTTTGCCGGTCAGACAGTCCCGGCGCTCCTTTCCTTGTGTTTTCTTATGTAAGCCATCGTCCTGCGGAACCGATTCCTATATGGAATGCCGCATTAACCGTTCTGCCGGCTCATTTAGTCCTGCTGTGCGCCGGAGTGCTTCTTGATCTTGCTGTGGTACAGATAGGATACAAGCGGCACCTTCATCTGCTTTCGCAGTTCGTCCATCTTCTGCTCAAGAGCGCGCCAGTAGGCATCATGGCCGCCCTTCTGGTAAATCTCCTGATACACCGGAAGCAATTCGGGGTGGAGCTTGTCAATGCATGCAAGCACGGATGCTTTATAGCCGCCCCGCAGATTCAGGTTCTCCACACATACTTTGTCCACAGATCCGTCCGTGACCTCCACCAGATGAGCCAGATCGGTTATTTCAGGGAAATAGGGTGCAACAAACAAATAGGTGCTGATGCCGCTGTCATGGAGTGCTTTAAGCGTGTCCAGCCGCTCTTGTACTTTGGAGGCACCAGGCTCCAGAGTTGCGGCATCCTTTTCAGAGGAAAATGCCAGCGAAACACCTACGGAGATGTCTGGTATCTGCTTGATCAGCTCTATATCCCGGAGGATGAGTCTGGACTTGGTCAGGATTTCCACATGGGCCTTTGATTCCTTCAGGGCCTCCAGTATCCCCGGCATCAGGCGGTATTTTCCTTCCGCGGGATTATAGGCATCTGTGACGGAGCCGATCAGTATGGTCTTTCCCTCCTGCTGCCGGGGCAGCTTCATGGAAGTGAAATTTTTGGGCTCAATATATGTCCCCCACTTTTGCGTGTGTCCCGTGAATCGTCCCATGAAGCATGCATAGCAGTACAAGCAGCCATGGGTGCAGCCGATATAGGGGTTGATCACATAGTCGGATGCCGGGAGCTTTGATTTTGAATACAAGCAATGTTGATCCATTCTGTGTCTCCTCTCTTTTTGTGTTTCTTTCTCGGAATCTCCGAGCCGCTTTTTATAAAGCTTTTCTCAGGCCGCTTTTATCGATTCCTCTGATTTTCCGGCCATATTACTGGCCGGCAGTCTGAATTTACGCACGAAGATTCCGAGATATCATTGTCTTTCCGGCCGTTTCGGAAAACGGCCTTCAGCGTGAAATCTCATATCTTGCTGCCGCCAGAGCAAGGCATACGAAGCTGCAGGAAAGCCCTGTCAGTATTGCCCCGAGTCCGGGATTCGCCGTCAGAGCGACTCCAAGCGCCACTGCTGTCCCCAGGAAATGCCCTATATTCTCAGACAGCGCTATATTACATTCCCTGGGCGTGAGCTGTCTGATGCAGAACACGCTGCCGCCGCCCAGACCTGTCAGCAGCCATGCCGCTGTGCCCATCCAGATGTTGCCGGAAAAGAAGGCAGCAGCCAGCATCCCCATGACTATGGCAAGATATGTATGGCATATGAAGAATAATCTTCTCGGATCATACCTTCCGCGTTTCTCCGCAAGCCACTGCGGTACGAGATACACCACCCATGTCAGCCCATACATGGCCATGGCAGCATACAGGCTTTTGGTCAGAGCTGCTGCAGCCAGCGGCATGATATAGGTATATACGAAATAGTGCATCTGGTGCAGTACCATTACAATGGAGATTCTCCTTGCCGGTGTTTTGCCGCAGGGAACCGGAGCCTTGTCCGGCTCCGGGAGATCCTTGCCGGATATGGCTGCTGCAAGGGGCAGGGCGGCGCACAGCAGCATGCTTGCGCTGGGAAAGCTGACCATGAGGGGAGCCAGAACGAATCCCGCGATCCGGAAGGAACGCTTCAGCCATGTGGGACAGGAGGATTTCTGCTCCATGCGTACTGTCTGTATGCACAGCGATGACAGTGCTACCTGCACACCCCTGATACATAGGGCCGGCAGAGCGGTCTGCGCAGCGGTCAGGGACAAGCTGGGAAGCCATAAGCCTGCGGCATAAACAAACAGATTAATGATTCCCAGCCGTATTACCAGTCTGCGGCCGCATTTTTCCGGAACACACAGTAGATTCCCCAGCTGGTACATAAGCGCCATTGCTAGAGCAGCCCAGACAGGCAGTCCCTCTGCATACGCTGCCAGTACGACGCCCGCCTCCAGCATACCGGACAGCAGGCTCAGCAGTAAAAATACATACATAGACTTCTCCTTTCCGGCCGCCTGCTTCAGGCGGCCTCCAGCTCACAGCGGTGGCTGCAGCTCAGCCAATATGCGGCCTTTTCCCCGCTGAGAATATCTGTCAGACTCTGGTCTTTCAGGTTCCCCAGCCTGAATTTGGGTGCAATGATCCCGGTATCCGCGTCTACAGCCCAGAAGCAGGAGGTCACGTCACCATTGGGCATGATGCCGATGGACTTCTTCACACAGCGGCATTCTTCGCTGTATTTGGGATGCCCCTTCATGGTGTAGTGGAAGTCGATCCGAGGCTTGCGGGCAGACGGATTCTGCCGGTCCATTTCCTGAATAAACTCTACTGCCCATGCCTCCTGCTCCTTGTCAAGCTGCTCCTCGGGGTACGCCGCACCTCTGCCCGACGGGTAGAATTTCAGCAGGCTCCAGCAGTCGATGCCTTCGCTGCAGACCCATTTATAGATATCCCGAAGGATGGGCTCCTGACAGTTGGATTTCGCCAGCACCGTCTGTATGCCGGTGGCGATGCCGTACTTTTTCAGGAAAGGCACCGCCTTTGCAGCGGCCAGCGCATACCCTATAGGACGCAGCCGGTAGGGCTGTCCCGGCACCGTGTCCATGGTCATCTCACATTCGGAAATGCACCAGGACAGACGCTGGGCCAGTGCGTCGTCGATTCGGTACCCGGAGGAGCTGATGCCGATGTTTTCCCGGCCCAGCAGTCTGGCTGCGTGCTCGACCACCTCCACATTGCCCATGTCCGTAAAGATCTCACCTCCTGAGAAGTCGATCTTTATGTTGCGCCGGGGCCTCAGCTGCGCAATTTTTTCGACTGCGAGAAGCTTTTCCTCATGGGAAAGCTCCTGACTGCACCGGTCCAAGTCTGCTCCCATGCAGCAGATCGGACATCCCCAAGGGCACTTGTCGGTTATGTCGTATACGATTGATAAATTGTCGTTCATAAAGAATCCCTCCTTTTTACTTCTGACAGTTTCTTGGAAGCATAGTCATTGGGACAGCCCTGAAGTCCTGTCCCTGCGCTGCCGGGTTCCTGCCGGTGCGCTGCCGTTCCTTGATGATAGGCTTATTATATTAGAGATTACCCTACATATCCAGCAACATAGAAAAATAGTTTTGTAATGTATTTGCGTGCATAAATATTGATAACTGCATGAAAATATGCAGTTTATTGCGGTTTATAATAGAAAAGACCATTGAAATATGTAATGTATCATGTTACGATTAAGTGCAGAAAGGCAAAAACGTGGATTGTGACCGTCATGATATTTCTTGTTATGGTACAGGCGGCATTTCACGACTGAAATTTGACTGGGAGGGACGAAATGGGATTTTCGGTTGATAAAGACAGAAACAATCAGCAGAGGATAGCTTTGTCGCAGCATGCCGATGACGTTATCCAGAATGACTGCGCTTTGTTCGGATGCCTTAGCAAGGACGGAGGTACACCCGCTTATCATGCTTTCATCAATAAAGTATTCTGCGGATTTTATGAATTTTCTGATGCCAGCATTGAAAGGCGTATACATGAGAGGAGAGAGGAGCTGAGAAGGATACGGGGAGATAAAGACTCGGATGAGCTGAGGCAGTTTACTGAAGGAATACTTCAGGATTATAAGAAGGAGCTGGAGGATAGGGTGCGGGGCATGCTTTCCGGGGAATGCGTCCGGAGCAAGGTCATCAGCCTGAATGTCAAGACACTGGAGATCCTGAGGGATTCTGAGGAATCGGCAGCTTATTCGGAGGGGCATGTGTCCCGGTATATCCGTGCGGTGATGGAAGATTATGCGTCCCGTGATTTCCTGACCCGGAAGAAAATCTATTACCGGGATGCTCTGGAAACTTTTCAGGCTTATATTCAGAGCGGTTCTGTTATAAGGTTCAGGCTTTTGGGAGAAAAAAAGAAGTATGTTATAAAACCTGCCTTCGTCCGGGCAGACCGATATGAGACCCATCTGTATCTGGCAGCCATGGTGTGTCTTGAAAACGGTGACGAAAGTTTTGCCTCCTATAGGATAGACAGGATAGATATGAAATCTGTGCAGTGCGCCTACAGAAGCTCTATTCCTCAGGAGGCTATGAAGAGGCTGGAAAAAAGAGTGGGGGAAGCGGGAGTGCAATATCTGTCCAGTGAGAAGAGCATTGCCCGCATACGCATCCGGCTGAGCCCCAGGGGAATCAAAAAATACAAGAGCTGGACGTTCCAGAGACCTACCTATGCCTGCATCGAGGGAGAGAAAAGAGATATTTATGTTTTTGAAATTCCTTATTATCAGGCGCTGGTCTATTTTTTCAAATTCGGGGCCGATGCGGTGGTTCTGGAACCTGAAGGCCTGAGAAATAGGTTTTTGGGGATGTATCAGGAGGCGCTGAAGGAATATGCGGCAGAGCCTAGAGGCGTGCTGCCGTGTCGGTCGGAAAAAGAAGATATAAATATAATATAAAAAGAAATTTATGCTGGACGAAGTCAGGCATATGTGTTATACTCGATTTGTGGTAAAGTCTGTGGCGGGACAAGTGGCTGTCGCTGCCGCAGGGCTGTTCCGGGCCGGAATGCGTTTGAACAATGACCGGGCAGCGGGGGGATTCATAAGGGGGAGATACGATGGATAAAATGGGCTTGGAGGAGTTTCTGGCCGGCTGCGGCATCAACCGTAAGATCAAGGTTTACAAGAAGGATAAAGAGGGCGGCAGCGTATATACATTGAAGGAAATCGGGGCGGAATATCTGTATGCACTGGATTCGGTGGGATTCAGATGTAAATTGGCTATGGATTCGATCGCGGCCATAGAATGGGCTGACGGCGTTCCGGACAGAAAGGGTCCCGTGAAGAAGGAGGAGGCAGCCGGACTTAAGAAGCTTATCAAGGAAAAGAATGATCTCAGGGACAAGGCGAATTTGGACACGCTGGAGCTGTTCAGGAATGAGATTAGCATATTGTCCGAGAAGGTAGACAGCGCTCTGCTGAAGGAGTATCTGACAAACAGCAGAAGCCGCATGGTCCTTCTGGACGAGATGCAGGCTGAGGAGTTTCTGGTAAGCTTTCAGAAAATGTTTGAAAGAGGGGAAATAGACAGGTATGTCATGCACATCGGAAGCATGGTCGTCTGTATCGCCGGCAGGAAATTCAAAGAGTGCATTGCCCAGTGCTTTCAGATGCTTCATGGGGCTGACAGGAGGGAAAACAAGAGGAAGGGATACTTGTGTCTGGCCTATGTCATGAACCGGCTGAAGGATGAGGATCAGTCATTTTACTGGCTGGAAAAGTATTTTTTGGAAGGAACGCAGATCCTGCGGGAGGACAGCAGCTATCCGCTGTGGTGGAGGTATCTGGCAAACACGGTGGGATTCGGCAGCTTTGAGAGGCTGGGCGGCATACTGCAGCAGGTGTATGAATTTGACAAGAATCTGGCATACGAAAGTCTGGCATATGTTCTTGCGCAGAACAACGCGCAGAGGCAGGCGAACTATCTGGTCAGCTGCATGGAGCAGGCGGAGCTGTCATGGGATACCCTGCATGGGGCGTACCAGAAGCTGGACTCGGAGAAGGATAACAAGTATCATCGTTTCCTGAAATGTGCGGACGATATCCTGTCAAATGGGAAATATAAAACCTATGATAAGGATCAGGGAATCGACGGGCTGGTTTATGAGTATGTCCCGATGCGTTCCTACGGTTTTATCATCGGGTATGATATGATCAAGTACTTTTTCCATTCGGAATGCGCAAGCCCTAGGGTCATAAAAGATATCAAAGCTTCGATCTGTACGATCAAAAGCGTTGAGGAAGAGGAACTGTGCAAGGTTGCCTTTTCCAGAAACAGTGAGTGTAAACGGGTCTATGAGGCTTATGACGTGGTATAATGTCCTTATTCAAGGCAGAAAGCGGCCGGATGGCCATACGTATCATGAGCGTGGCTTCGCTCATGGTATAATGTTTTCATACCATGGTATAGCAGAAAGGGACATGAAATGGCAGAAAAAACGAGGAAGTTCAGGGATCCCAGAGGTTTTTTGGCGGAAAGGGGGATTACGGATGAGACATACACAGATTTTAGCCTGAGGCTGGATGTCCTGCTGGCAAAGATCATATGCGACAGCCGCAACATGGACAAAGCCATTCCCGAATACTGGGGGGATGTGTTTCCCGGCCTTAGGGGGAATGAAGCCTTGTATGGCAGCGTGAAGGATTTTTACCGGATGTTCCGCAAGACGGCAATGGATATCATAAAGGGTGTGGAGCTGTCTGACGAGTCCTATCCGTACTATTCCAATCTGCAGAGAATGGTGGTCAGGTATGGGCTGATACTGAATTTCGGCAGGGAAACCTTCACCCCGGCGAAAGAGGCAGAGAAGATGTCCGGGCTGCTGAAGGAGACCATGCCCTGCGGCAGAGGACTGATAAAGCAGGAAGTGGAGGCAGACATCGCCGCTTACTTCGGAAAGAAGGAGGAGTATCGGCTTTCGGATCCTGCGCTGGAGCTCCTGCAGAGGGAGAGAGGCAGCGTGCAGGGCATTTATGATATGCTGGTAAGGATAGTGGACAAAAAGGAAGGCAGAGGGGGTCCTGAGAATCTGTTCGTTTCCCGGTCCAATTCCGTAAAGATAGAGAGCCTGCTGGAGGAATGCCTTCTGGATCTGAAGGAGAATGGGAACCTGTATCTGGGAACATCGGATAAATTTGAGAGGCTGTTTGAGAAACATTGGCCGCAGGTATATCCCAATCTGGAGTTTACCGCAAAGAATGCTTCGATGGCCTACAGCGCCATAAAGAAGGATGTCTTTCTGAGTGCGATCCGCACTCTGATCATTGCGGGCGACGTAAAGGATATACGTTCTCCCCGGATCGCAAGATGTCTGGCATACGGCTATACCTTAAAGTATGTGATGGTCAATATCGGATCCTGCAGGGATATGGATGTGATCTGGGAAGAGGTCAGCGAGATGGCAGCCAAAATAAACTTTGTAGGGGTAAACCAGGAGGAGGAAAATGATATCATAGGCCTGCTGTCCGAGCGGTACTGCAGGGCGTCAGGGGAAGTGGATGAAGAAATCATCTCATACCTGATGAAGCATAAGGAAAGGATCGGAAAGATATACCAGATCATCCGGGACGCCTTCAACAGCCGATTTGCCAGCAAGTCACTGGAGGAGAGAGACAGGATCATCAGTGAGCTGCAGCAGCGAGTGGAATATGAAGACATCAATGCATTGAAGAAGGCGGTCACATATCTGGGAGACAAGGACTTCGGATATGTCCTGAACGATCTGTACCGGGTCTGCCATGGATATGATCCCTTTGATGAAAGAAAGGTTAAAGACAGCCTGAAGGGATTGTTTTATGTACTGGGGCTTCTGGGAATCGAAGCGGATATGGCGGATAAGGTCAACCAGGTATTTTCAGAGACAGACGAGCTGAATGCACAATGCAGCTATGACGATGATATAGAAAAAAGCACCGGGAAACGGAGTGTACGGTATCCGGGATGGAAAGTGATGGGAGAGCGTGTGCTGCCGCCGGTCTGCATGAACTTAGAACCGGCAGATGAACAGCTATAATATAATACAAGGGGGAATGACATGGCGAAATACTATGGAATAGATCTGGGAACAACAAATACGGTGGTGTATGAGGGGGCATTTCACGCCACCAGATATGAGGAGGATGATGACGATACGGAATATGCCTGTGTGCCGAAGGCATTTAAATCCGATGTGAGCCAGACGGTCAGCGGCTTAAGCATGCCATCTGTGCTGTACATAAAAAGCGATCCTCTGGATCCTACCCAGAAGAGAATGCTGGTGGGGACGGACGCGGAAGCCAATGCGATGCTGGGAAAGGAAAACGCGATCCTTCTGAGGAACACGAAGCGCTTTACGGGCAGGAAGGATGAATTTGAGGGAGGGTACACGGCGCTGGATGTGGCCACCAAATTTCTGGAAAAATGCGCTAAGGCAATTGACGATAATATGAAGGTGGACAAGAAAAAAATATGCCTGACCCACCCGGCCTCCTATAATATCTTTGCGTCTGTGGATACAAAGAAAGCGGCCCTGCAGGCGGGATTCAAGAACGTGAGTGTTCTGGAGGAGCCTAAGGCGGCGCTTCTGAGCTTCTTGTATGAATGCGTGGCGAATCCCGGCAGGCAGGAGGAGCTTTTCAGGAAGCAGGAGGAAAAAGGGGGGAAGCTGACCATACTGGTAGTGGATATCGGCGGAGGGACCACGGATGTGACGGTACAGTCCTTCCGGATAAGAAAGCGCAGGGAGGACGAGGAGAAGGATCCTGTCATCTACAGTGATTTTTATGTGGAGTTTCTGAATCAGGACGCGGACGGCGGCGGAAGGCACAGCCAGTCCAACAATTACCATGGTTTCGGAGGCATGGATTTTGATGTGCTGGCCATGAGGAGCCTGATGCCTGTCATAGAAGAAAGGTATGAAAGAGAGACGGGGATATCCTTAAAGGGCTTATCTGATAAGGATTATGAGGAAGTCTGCGGCAAGGTGATGCGGCAGGTGGAGGAGTATAAGAAACAGCTGTCGCAGGTGGAGCCGGAGTATCTGGACGAATACGAGCTGCCGGTTCGGGTGGCGAAGCTCTACGGGGACCGGTCCATGGAAATCATGCTGAGGGCAAAGGATTATATAAGATGGGTAAACGGGCTGTGCGACAACACGGAAGAGGAGGACAGCGACACACAGCTTTCCGTCTTCGGGATCGTCCGGGAGACTCTGCAGAAATCCGGCTATACGCTGGACGATCTGTCCTATGTATTCGTGACAGGGGGGATGTCCCAGTATATGCCTATCCGCAGTATGCTGGAGGAGAAATTCGGCGGGCGGGACATAGAGGTCTGTTTCTCGGAGATCCCTATGGAGGATGTGGCCAGAGGAGCGGCCCTTTACGGGAATTACTTTAATCTGGAGATGTCGGCCACGGTGCTGAATACGAATTATTATATCGACAATCCGTGCGGCGAGCCGTTTCTGCTGGCAGAGGAAGGGACGGTTCTTCCTCTGGAGCCCCAGATAAAAGAGAACTTCTTAAAGATCACCAATCCCGTGGAGGTGATGCTCTCTATTCTGTCCGGCGACGGGCCTTACAGCACAAATCTGCGGTGTCTGACAAAGATGAAGGGAGAGCTGATATATCCTGACTACAGAGGAACGCCTATTGACGTGAGATATTCTATTTCGGACGATCAGCAGCTTTCCATGGAGCTGATCGTGCATCATAAGGACAAAGAGGATGAGGTGATCGCGGTATGCGGTGTAGGATAAAGGGGGAAACAGATGGAAAGCGGTTATACGAGAGAAGAGATTGAAAAGATGCAGCATTCCAGAGTGAGGGAGCTGAGAGCAGACTTCATCGGGAATGTAATAGTGAAAAAGTACAAGGATGACCTTGTCTTCTGCTCACAGTTTTTGCAGGAGGACGTGGAATATTTCAGGGATGTATTCAGGAGGCGGAAGGAAATAACGGATCCTGACTATCTGTGGTATGACCTGAGAGGAGCGATCGAAGAGAAGCTCAGGATCGACGGGGACAGGAGTCATATAGAGCCTTATCTATATGCGCTGAAGCTGGAGGACAACTGCTTCGGCTCGGAGCTGAGCGGACAGAATCCTGACCCGGGCAGGATGAGGGCCTATGTGAAGGCCGTGAACTGTATATATGAGATGTCGGACAAGGAGCAGTTTTTCAAGGTGGTCAAGCATGCGCTGGTGAACTGGGAGTGGTACCAGCCTCTGCATGCCGTGATTTCTCTCTGCGGGGAATATCCGCAGTTTCAGGATCCAGAGGTGGACGACATCCTGAGAACCCACCTGCTGTATCGTAAGATGTACAGCAGGACTACGTTTGACGCGCTGCTGAAGAGGCCCTCCGTAGCCAACTATGAGGAGCTCCTGCAGTTTCTGATGAGAGGGGTCAACAAGGATGTGGTGACGGGAGCGGAAATCCCTGTGGACAGTGCCCTGCTGAACAAGTTTGACGACACTATAAGCGCCGACAAGAACAGTCAGCTGTTTTTGTTCGTACAGAATACCTATATTACGAAATTCCGCGAAAGGGCTATGAAGAGCTGGATACGGGAAAGGCTTGAAAGGATTTTCGGAGAGGGAGAAAAAGAAGAGGCCAAGTGGAATTCCATGTTCTGTTCCTTCAGAGGGGCAGATGAGGAAGAGAAAACATCCATTCTGCAGAAGGTGAGGATGGATTTCCGGGTGAGCAGTCAGGAGGATATGGGTGCGCTGACAGTCATTCAGGATCAGGAGATCCTTGACGTAGTGGCGGAGAAGCTGGAGCTGGCAGGCGAAAAGGACAGAGCATGGGGAATCTTCACATTGGGGAAAAACAAGCATCCCAAGGTAGCGGAATACGTCAGGAAAAAATGTGAGGAAACACAGGAGCACAAGGAGCATTTTTCTTATATGCTCTCGGCATACATATCCTCCGGAAAGCCTGATATAGAGCATCTGTGCAGCTATTATTTTACCGGCGAATATCTGGCAAATGAAAACATTTACGGATCCATGCTGAAAGCTGCCGTCTCCAACAAAAAAGCTTCTCAGGAATTCCGCAGCTGCGTTGAGAGACTGGTGGCCAAGAACAAGGAAAAGGATGAGGATTCCCAGCGTCTGCTGTCTCGCCTTAAATGGGTATTCGGATATGGCAACTCCAACGCCTTTCCCTATCTTTATCCTGTGGAGGCGATGAATGGATTCCTTGAAGCCATGCTGGAGAAAGGCCTGCAGGAGAAAAATTATGCGGTACTGGACAGCATTGTGGCCATACTGGACAAGACAATGATGAACACGACGAAAAGCCGGTATGAAGACATCCTTCTTAAGATTACCGGCGCGACAGATAAAAATTCCAGCCAGTTCAAGCAGGCGAGGGAGATCCTGCGGAGGGTATACGGCAGATAGTTTCAACGCAAAAAAGCGCTGGACAGCAGAGAGATACGTTAGGAGGAATAGGTGTGAGTGACTATATTTTGGACAAGCTGAATAATATGCGGAGCGTATCGGAATCTATTTCAGACGGTGAGATGCGGTTATTTGCGGTTCTGATGAAAAGGGAGTATCTGATCAGGCTGATGACGGCGATTCTGTGGGATGCACACTATTCTGAGTGTTCCAGCGGCGACAAGAATAAGGTTTTTCAGTATCTGTTTGGTAAAAAGCCGTCTCTGGGGGACTTTGTCTCAGCGATACGGATGCTCTCCAGATATTCTTCTCAGGAGAAGGTTTACAAAAAGATCTGTGAAGACACCAGCAGTCTGCTGATCTATAACCGGAATCAGGACGCCCACAAGATATCTGCCGAGAGCAATGAAATGATTCAGGTGATCGACAAGTGGGTCGGCGGAATTAAGGAGAAGGGGTATTGCCTGTTTTCCGATGCGGGCAGCGACGGCTCCTATGAATATAGTTTTTTGATCCCCCTGCGGGAAATCAATGAAAAAAAGGTTCAGTGCATCTGTTTCGGAAGGGAAGGGAGCGTTACGACTCCCTTCAAGGACATAGGCCTGTTCAGGAACAGGAGCCGGGGAGCCGGCTATCTGGAACAGCTTTATTACTGTGTGGAAAATATTGCCACAGAGGAAAAGGAGGTCTATAAGCTGTCCCCTTTTATTCATTATTTCGGCAGGCCGCTCAGCGGTATTTTTACATTGTTCAGCTCGGCGGTTTCCAAGTCCAACAATGAGCTGGTCACGGATGCCAGATCTCTGTTTGATGAAAGGCTGAGCAATGAGATCCAGGATGATATCCTCAGCAAGAACTCCTGCAGGATCAGGTTCACCATGGATTTCCCTGTCACTCATAAAAGCGAGAATTTCTATATTTCCGCATTGAACAGTGTCATGGTCAATAAATCCAGCTACCATGAATTTCAGCTGGTGGCGAATAATGAATATAAATATGCCGAATCGATCGTGGAGGATTACTGCAGAAAGGTCTATAGCTTCTGTGAGGAAAAAAAGTCCCAGCTGCTCATCATCGCAGGCGGCGGCGGGCTGGGAAAAACAGCGCTTCTGTGGAATGTCATCCAGAAGATAATGGGGAACGAGCTCAGGAAGGCGGAATACGATCTGATCATCTTTCTTTCTGCGAAGCAGAATTATCTGGTGGACAAAACCGATAAGACGCTGCAGATGACGCAGGACGTCAACAGCGACATCGAAGATTTCCCATCATTCAAATACAAGCTGATGAAATATGTATATGATCTAAGCGATGCGGAAATGGCCAAAAGACGCGAAGAAAGCGAGAATATGGAGGCGGAGGATATCGAGAAGCAGGGGAAATCCATCCTGCTGATGATCGATGATATGGATATGCTTGTGCCGGAGGATCAAGAGAAGATATGCCGGTTTGCTTCAAAGTTTTCGGCCACCAAGCTGAAAACCGTCATCGCTACCAGAAATGTGAACACAAACGGCAGCAAGATAGAGCTGCAGAGGCTTGACCGGAAGAGGTGCGTGGAATTTGCAAGGTGGCTGATCGAAGGCGAACTGGGTGAAAGCGGCAGGCTATGGCTGGACAGGCTGGAGGAGGAGGCTTATCAGAGGAGCGTCTTTGGGCTATCCAGAGGAATCCCTGTTTTTGTACAGAAATGGGTGCGGATGCTTGTGCAGGGGGTGAATTGCCTGAACATTAATAATGTGTTCACGGAGCGGGACTGCGTCAAATATCTTTATTATACGGTCAGAAACCAGCTGAAGCCCAAGGAGGCGCAGATGATCTATATGGTCAAGGAGGCTCACCGGCTGTGCGGCATGAGGGTCTTTACCCCCTTTTTTCTATATATTGTCAGTCCGGTGGAATCAGAGGAAGAAAGAGACCAGTGTCTCCAGTCCCTCATATCCTTTCAGCTGATTCAGGATAACGGCGACAATACCTATAGTCTGTTTGATTTTGATTACAGCTGCATAGATATTGCGGATTATGATTATTACAAAAGCGCAGTTTATCAATCATTTTTCGTAAGCATGGAGGAGCAGCCTGACAAGTGGAAGAACCGGACGGAATATCTGGATGAAATGATCCGCTGTCTGGAGGCGGTGACGGAATATGACCAGCCTGCAGCGCTTCTGCTGGATAAGCTGTGCTCCGGATACGGCAGCAGGTATTGTTCGGCGGCGCAGAGCAGGACGCTGACGGCGCTGCAGAGCAGGAGAGAGGCGGCCAATGCAGAGGATGCGGAGACAGCGGATATTATGGGAGAATGGGACGGCAGGAAATATGATGTGGCACAGCTGAACCGGATTCTGGACAGACTGAATGAATCTGTCAGTGAAGATTCGCTGGTAAGGGTACTGGACATGGTTGTGGAGTGCTGCGGCAGCGAGGCGGACGAGGCGCTGGTATCGGAGGATGATGTGGATCCGTGGATCAGGGATTTTGCGGGAATGTGGGATAAGATCAAAAGGATCAATAGCCCCTCGGAGGAGGTAAAGGAGCTAAAAAGAAAATTCAGTCAATATCTCCGCAGGCTGGAAAATGCTTAAAAGGAAAATGTATGCAGAGGGAAAGCACAGATGATAAGAGTCATTGCGTTGGATGAAATGGGGCAGTTTGAAAAGCGCGACACAGGAGTACGCTTTGTGGGAGGCTTTTCTGCCGATGTGGAGGATGTGGGATCGGAGAAGCGGGAAGTGGAGGAGCTGCTGGAGGCGGCCTGCCAAGAGTTCAATGAAAAATGGGCGGACAGCCTCGGCGGAATGAAGGCATATTATCCCCACAGTCTCCACGGCTCCGGAGCGGCATTCTTTACAGAAGAAAACGCAGAGGGAACCGACGACGCAGGCAGGAGGCTTGTGCCCGTGAGGCTTACGGACGGACCGGGCACAGAAATGGAGAGGCAGTTCCGCAGGCATCTTGAGCAGGAAACCATGAAATATCTGGGGCGTAAGAAGGCGGCGCTCTATGCGTTCCTCGATCCCTATCCCGACAGCGAGAGGCAGGAGAGCGGCCTCGGACGCTCTAATCTGCTCAATCCCGGCAAGGGAGCTAATTTTTATGAGAGGATGGCTGTTCTGGCATTGTACAATCAGGTGTTCTATTCACTGGAGCCGGAAAAGCCTGCGTATGATTTTGAGCTGGCCACAAGGACATTGAATAATTATGGAGACGACTGGGACAACTTGTATGAGGTGTACAGAAACGCGTCAGGCAGCGTCAAAAGCACTATAACAAATACCAGCACCTATAAGACGGCTCTGGCCACTCTGTTGTATGAGAAGGCTCTGTCTGACAAATATCTGGATGCGGCATACTATTTTCATGTGAATTCTGTCAATTATACCGACAAAGAAAAAAGCACGCCTATCTTATATATAGCAGATATCGTGTGCGGCTATATCCGAAAGAAGCTGCAGCAGGCGTTTTCGGTTAATCTGCGCACTTCGGAAAATCGAGTGACAGCCGGCGGGCTGACGAGCTTCTGTAAAAGGCTGGGGATCCAGATCCGTATTTATGATGAATGCGACGCCGCCTACAGACAGATGGTGGAATATGTCAAAAAAGGGGAGCTGGGCAGGTATTATGCGGAAAAATATGAATTGACCCATGGGAACGGGGTATATAAGGATTTTTATCTCAATTACTGGGTGCCGCAGCTGGAAGCATATCTGGCGGATACGCTTCTGAAGGAGGAGGCGTATGCGGAAAAGGTGCGGGGGATGGTTCCCGAATATGTGACGTTTGCGGACGGATTTATGGGGCCCCGGGAGACTGCGTATGAAAAGGGACTGTACGTTGCCGAGTGCCTGAGCGGGATCGTGGAAGGGTTGGACCGGTACCGGAGCAGGAAAGCCATGCTGTTTCGGATATATGATATTGCGCTAAGGGGGTACAACCATAGGGGAGCGCTGGATGCATCCAGACTGTATATCGAAAAATGCGAGGCCTGCAAAGGAGATGTGGGGATAGAAGAATATGTGTCCCATATGCTGAGGGCGCTGGTCTTTTACTGTAATTTCCTGAGATTTGACGAAGCGCTATCGTCAGGACTCCTGCTGGACAAAACAGCCAGACAGCTGAAAGCGGCTTACGAAGTCTTCTACAGCGCGTCCTGCGGGGGCTTTGATAAAGGAACCTGCGGGGAAGCTTCTGGGTCAGGCGTCCGGCTTAGGCTGGCGGGGAAGGTGTTCAGCACCATGGGCCAGATATACGGCTTCAAGGGGCAGTATGAAATGGCCAGACAGTATTTCTGCAGCGCCCTGCAGGAGTTTGACGGGAACAGTGATGATCATAAGATCACTATGAGCCATCTGCTCCAGCTGTTTATATCGAACGGGAAAAAGGCGGAGTACGAGTCGTATGCCCCGGCCTATTTCGGGGAAAACGGCCTGAGGGAACAGCTGAAAAAAGCATTTGATACCGGCGATGGCGGATTTATGATATTGATCTATGTGAAAGCTTTTAACTTGTTTTATGCCAAGGATAAGGAGAATCTGCCCGTTCTGGAAGAGCTGCTGGGGCGGACGGAGAATAGGGCGGATGACTGTGCGCATCCTTGGGAGCTGATCTACAAGAATCTGTTCGAATGTCTGCTGCAGCAGAAGGAGCTGTTCGGTTCGGACAAGTATAAGTATCTGAAGGAAAAGGTATTCTCATGTGTCGTGAAACCGGATGCCACGATCCGGCTGATATTGCTCCATGCAAGGATGAGCTTTATGGAACTGCAGGAGCAAGGACGGGGCAGCGCTTTATTAGCGGACTGCCTTGAAGAGGAAGAGGCGGAGCTGTGCAGGCAGTTTTTCGGGGATGTCAGGGATATGAGTTGGCTGGAATTCCGAAAGCTGCTGGATGAGAAGATCACGTATGCGTATAGGTAAAAGGAACCGCGCAATGCTTCTTCCTGAACGCAGCAGGCAGAAGGAGATTAGGGCCGTGGAGGAATGAAATGCCCTGCAGCAAGCGGCAGGGCATCTCATATTATAGTATTCATCAATAAATTCAGGCCGGCTACGAACCGATTTCCGGCTGACCTTTGGTATGCGCGGGGCCATGCGGATCTGGTCTGGTCTATAGGTGTCTTACCGCCGCCATCCTTCGGGAAGGTACCTTAAGGTATTGTCTATCATATCGTCCGTCAGTCTGCGTATGTCTGCCTCCGAGGCCCTGCCCTTTACAAGCGGATCGTTGGCGAAGGCTTTGCAGACCAGTGATCTGTCGCAGGTCAGGGCAGCCGTCAGAACGGTCTCGTGGTTTTTTATATGGGGCATGAGCAGAGTCTTGATATTTTCGGGAACCTGACCGGCCATTACGGGCTTGATGGAATCCCGGCTGAACAAGGCGTTGGTCTCCACCACCGCGTCCGGGGGAAGATTAGGGATCTGCAGGAAGGTGTTGGGGATGTTTACGTTGCTGACGGTGCGCTCCAGCCCGCAGATCGCTTTCAGCAGCAGGATGCCCTCCTCTCCTGTGGGCTTCAGATTGATCTCTTCCTCGCCTGATGCCAGACGGCGGCTCCTTTCCAGCCGCTTCCGCAGATCATCCTTTCTCCAGTCCACAGTGGTCAGGCCGAATTTCCATCCGGCTATGGTGGAGGGATCCTTCAGGTACAAGTCGCCGGGCATGAACTCTGCCAGATGTCTGTCCCCTGCGGCAGCAATGAGACCGTAGCGTCTGAAAAGATCGAACTTGACCCTATGGGCACAGCTGAAGGAATTGTTTGCCCAGTTGGAGTCTGCTGCGCCGTAGCCCTCCTCATAGTGCTCTTCCACATATTTTCGGTAGACAGGGAATAGGTCGATACCCTTGTAGGAGGCCTGATCGAACCATGTGAAATGGTTGATTCCCAGCACATTGACAAAGATCTCCTGACGGTTGACATCCTTGAAGCCGAAAGTCTCCTCACAGATGCCCTTCAGTACCTTCTGGGTGCCGAATACCTCATGGCAGCAGCCGAAGGCCTTGATGCCAGGGTAGACATGGTACAAGGTCTTGACGCAGAGAGACATAGGGTTTGTGTAGTTGATGACCCATGCGTCCGGCGCGTAATCCCGGACGGCCTCCGCGATCTCTACGAACATGGGGATTGTGCGGAGGGCCCGGATGATGCCGCCGGGACCGGCGGTGTCGCCTACAGACTGGTAAATCCCCAGACGCTCCGGCAGATGGACATCGGAGGCCATCTCATTGAAGGTGCCCGGCAGAATGGAGATCACCACGAAATCACAGCCCCTCAGCGCCTCCTCAAGGGTTTTGGATGTGACATAGCGCCATTTGCCGACGGCATCCGCGCGGCTGCTTAGACGGCTGCCGATGACCTCGTTGTTTTTTGCCGCCGCCTCGTCTATGTCGTAGAGACGGACGGTTCCGCTCAGAGAGGCATCCATGGCCAGATCCGTCATGAAGGACCATGCCCAGCCTCTGGAGCCGCCGCCGATATAGGCGATCTGGATGTCTGATACTTTGTTGTCTGCATATTTCATAATGTGTTCTTCTCCTTTATTCATGTTCCATGTTGTTATTTTAATATGGAAATAGTATAATAATCTCGTATAATCGCACTGTGATTTTGTGTTTTCATACTATCGGATACAAGAGGGACATATGGAAGAGACGATTTTCATACAGCAGCTGGAAGGACTGGCAATGGTGGAACAGATCATCAGGGAAGGAGATTATTCCATGAAGAGCCGTCATTTCCATAATACTTATGAGCTGTACTATCTGCTGGAGGGGGAGGTCTATTATTTTATCGACCGGGAGACCTATCTGGTGAGGGCAGGGGATGTGGTGCTGATCAAGCCCAATCAGGTACACAAGACCAGTCTGGCAAAGGATTCCCGCCAGAATAGGCTCCTGCTCCAGATCACCGGCAGGGCGATGGATGATTTCCTGCGCAGGAACGGATTCCTCACGCTGGAGGAGCTGTACGACAGGAAAGGGCGGATCATAAGTCTGGGGGAAGAAGAGCGCAGTGTCATGAAGGAACTGATGCTCCGGATCGGGGAGGAGATGCGGGACAGGCGGAGATCTTATGAGCTGATGGTGAAAATGAAGCTGCTGGAGCTGCTGGTGATGCTGCGGCGCTGTCAGGAGGACGCGCTGGCGGAAGGGGAGGCGCGGACAGCCCACACACCTAAATATCAGAAGGTTCAAGAGGTGGTGGACTATCTGCAGGCCAATCCTGAGACCGGAGAGAGTCTGGATGAGCTGGCAGGGAGATTCTATATCAGCAGATCATGGCTCAGCCGTATATTCAAGGAGGTCACGGGCTTTAGCGTAAATGAGTATACAAATATCATACGAGTCAAGAAGGCACAGAAGCTGTTATCCTGCAGCGACTATTCCGTCACGGAGGTATCGGAGGCGCTGGGATTCGAGAGCATCACATATTTTGAGAGGGTCTTTAAGAGATATACGACAAGTACGCCGCTGAAATATAGGCAGGAAACCAGGTCATAAAAGATTTAGGAATTGCGGAGCTGATTTCAACCAAATAGGAGTATGATATATATATGGATAAAACGTTTGCCGGTCGCTTGAGACAACTGTGTAATGATTAATTTAATAACTATATGGATATGCCGCCGTGCCCGGTGGCGTCTGCTGAGCGGATGACTGACATTGACTTTTATTGTATGGAGGGCAGTTTCTATGGGAACATATTTGAATCCCGGAAATAAAGGATTTCAGGAAATCCTGCAGTCGGAATATGTGGATAAAACAGGGCTGATTGCATTGGTAAATAAAACTGTGGGGACAATGGAGAAGCTGATCTGCGTCAGCAGACCAAGGTGTTTTGGCAAGTCATATGCGGCAAAGATGCTGTGTCATGCAGGCGATCAGGCAGATCAAGGAAAGAGACTATCCTGCGGTGTTGAAGGATTACGGCGGCGAGGTTGTGATGGTCGGGATCAGCTATGACGCGAAGAAGAAAGAATGCAGATGCGTGATTGAGAGGGTTTAAAGTAAATCAATACGAGAGCAATTTCAGGGTGAAGGTTTTGTGAGGGGGGAGCAAATAGGTGAACAGATCAACGAGACATTCCTTACGAATGTTGCATGTATATTGAAGCAGGCGCAGCAAAACGTAAAAGCGGCCATAGACCTTTCTATGGTATATGCTTACTTCGAGATTGGTAAGCTGATTGTTGAGGAAGAACAGAGTGGCGATCAACGGGCTGTTTACGGGAAATATGTGATACCGGAGCTGTCCTAATATTTAACAGCGCATTTAGGACGAGGCTTTTTGGTCACAAATCTGAAACAGATGCGAAAATTTTATCAAGTGTATGCAGAAGATCAAATTGGTCAGACACTTTCTGACCAATTCTCAATCAGGCGTTTCTGCAAATCCTCAATGTCCGCCGCATAGATGCTCCCGGTTTCGTTCGCCCGCCTTGCGTACTGGTTCAGAGTATTCGTGCATCGCTGGAGCATGGAAATAAGCTGACAGGTGATAATGGCAATATTTCTTGGTGTTGATCTGTATATAAAAGACACGGCCGCATCCCTTGCAGATGATTTTCCGCACAGCCGAGTAAAAGGATCGTGAGAAGGTATCGTGTATAAAAAGGGTACGTATTTCATTACAGGGATAACAGGGCTGATAGGCGGACTGCTGGTAAAGGCCTTATTGACTTCGGAAGAATATGGGCAGGGAACGGTTAAGATCATCGGGCTGCTGAGGGATGAAGACAAGCTGGAAAAGACCTTGCGGGCTGCGCGAGGGTTTAATTTTACATGGGTGAAGGCTGACTGCCGGGACAGCTGCCGCATATAAGGAATGCTTCGGGAAGATTATCCTGACTATATGATCCATTGCGCCGCTCCTACCGTTTCATCCTATATGGTCTCCAATCCGGCAGAAACGGCTGACAGTGTGGTTTCCGGCACCCGGAGTATGCTGGAGCTTGCCGGACGGTTTTCCGTAAAAAGCATGGTTTATCTATCCTCCATGGAGGTATACGGGAAGGTCTCGGACATCGGCAGGCCCCGCAGGGAAGATGAGCTGGGAGATATCCCTTTGGATTCTGTCCGCAGCTGTTATCCCATGGGGAAGCGCATGGCCGAGCATTACTGCCATATCTATAGTCAGGAATACGGTGTACCGTTAAAAACTGCCCGTCTGGCGCAGGTGTTCGGCAAAGGGGTAAGGCCTGAGGACAGCCGCGTCTATATGCAGTTCGCAAGGGCAGCGGCAGGAGGGCAGGACATCATCCTCCGCACACAAGGGCTGTCTATGGGCAACTACTGCGCATCTGAGGATGCGGTCAATGCCGTTTTCACGATTCTGGAAAAGGGCAGGGACGGCGAGACCTATAATGTGGTGAATGAGGCCAATACAATGCGTATCTGTCAGATGGCCGAACTGGTGGCAGCCAAAGTGGCAAAAGGAAGCACAAAGGTAAAGATTGAACCGGAGGATGTCCGAAAGACGGGCTATGCTCCGGACACAGAGCTTCGTCTTTCGGGAGATAAGCTCCGGCAGCTGGGGTGGAAACCGACGAAGGGGCTTGTGGAGATGTATGAGGATGTGATGAATGAAATCCGCTGCTTCACCTAATGGCAGCAGGGCTTTCATCCCGCCTTCGGTTCATGTTAACCGTCTGATGTATCAGTGCTTGTTAAAGAAAATGAAGCACTTGTCATCACCCTGAAAAAAGCACCCTGAAAAAAGCAGAAAAATTTAGCAAAAATTTGTTGACAAATGGATTGTCTCATTGTATACTAACAAAGTCGGTTGTGAGATTATCAGCGATAAGGAATCTTAGCTCAGCTGGGAGAGCATCTGCCTTACAAGCAGAGGGTCATAGGTTCGAGCCCTATAGGTTCCATTCCAACGAAAGTTGGCACATGTGGCGAGATAGCTCAGTTGGCTAGAGCATGCGGTTCATACCCGCAGTGTCGAGGGTTCGAATCCCCCTCTCGCTATTGCTGCAAGTCCTGAAGACCTATATGGGTTTTCAGGATTTTGTTTTGTGTATATTTGCTTTATGCATAAAAATGGCGAGTCCCTGATTCAGGCGCCTACTGGGCCGGGCAGATAGGAGTATGTATATGACGATCAGACGTGCGGAAAAGAGTGATACGGAGGGAATCATCAAGCTGCTTTGTCAGGTGCTGACGATTCATCATGAAGGACGTCCAGATTTGTTCAAGGGAAATGTCAGAAAATACACGGACGAAGAATTGGAGGCATTGCTCCTGGATGATGAAAGGCCCGTTTTTGTGGCCGCCGATGAGGATAACAGAGTACTGGGATATGCCTTCTGCAAGCTTATGCAGCAGCTTGACGACAATATATTGACGGACATAAAGACCTTGTACATTGATGACTTGTGTGTGGACGAGAGTCTCAGAGGGCAGCATATCGGCAGGACGCTGTATGAATATGTGCTGGATTATGCCAGAGAGCAGGGCTGTTATAATGTTACGCTGAATGTATGGGAATGTAATAAGGCGGCAAAGCTATTTTATGAAAAGTGCGGTCTGGTACCCCAGAAGACAGGAATGGAGAAGATACTGTAACAGCATGACAGGGAGTATGAGGGCTTTGGGATCCTGAGAGAGAAAGGAAGAATGGAAACCAAGACAATGATTGAAGAAACCCTAGAAATGGAGAGCTTGGAAACGGTGGGCGAAAGTGAAGGAATGAGAGGCTCAGGAGACGTAGACAAGACGGATGAGGCGGGAAGCCTCAGGGACGCAGACGGGAGCGGGGAGGCGGGAAGCCTCAGAAACGCAGACGGGAGCAGAGAGATAGGAGAGCCGGAAGACATAGACGACGGCGAAACGACAAGAGGCTGCAGGGATGCAGGAGCAGAGAGGGACAGCATGAGTGAAGAGAGAGAAATGAAAGAATGGAATGATCCGGAGACAAATCAGAAGGCTGCAGGATTCGGAGAGGAAAGCGAAACAGACATGGCTGAAACGGACTGGATGGAGACCGAGGAATCGGACGGGCAGGAAGAGACCGAGGACAGTCTGGATGATCAGGAGAATCAGGAAGAGACGGAAGCGGACGAGGAGTCCCTGAACCGTGAGCACCCTCAGGACGATGCAGGCTCTGAGGAATGGGGCAGCCAGAGAACCGAGGAGGTACAGCAGGAAAACAAGGAGGGAGAAGAGGAGACAGTGGGCAGGCCTGACAGTCTGGCATTCATTGAGTCTCTTCTGGACGAGCGCATTGTGCGCGCCATCCGGGAAATGGGTTTTGAGAAGCTCAGCCCTATTCAGGAGATGGCGATTCCCTATCTTTTGGACGGGGACGATATTATCGGACAGGCCCAGACCGGAACCGGCAAGACGGCGGCCTTTGGCATCCCTGCTCTGCAGAAGATCGATCCTGATTTAAAGAAGCTACAGACAGTGGTACTCTGCCCTACCAGAGAGCTGGCGATGCAGGCGGCGGAGGAGCTCCGCAAGATCGCAAAGTATCTGCATGGAATCAAGGTGCTTCCTGTATACGGCGGACAGGATATCATGAGGCAGATCAATGGTTTGAAGGGCACCCAGATCATCGTAGGCACGCCGGGGCGGGTCATGGATCATATGCGCCGGGGCACGGTGAAGCTTGATGATGTGAATATGGTGGTTCTGGACGAGGCGGACGAGATGCTGGACATGGGATTCAGGGAGGATATGGAGCTGATTCTGGGTCAGGTTCCCAATGCCCATCAGACAGCGTTGTTCTCCGCCACTATGCCTAAGCCTATACTGGATATTGCGAACAAGTTCCAGAAGGATGCCAGACTGGTAAAGGTAGCTGCGAAGGAGCTGACTATACCGCTGGTGTCCCAGAGGTATTATAGGGTGAAGAAGCAGGACAAGGATGCGGCCTGCATCCGTCTGCTGGAGTATTATCAGCCGAAGCTCTGCCTTATTTTCTGCAACACTAAGATCAAGGTGGACGAGCTTGCGGAGGTAGTAAAGAAGGCAGGCTTTCAGGTGGAAGGACTCCATGGGGACATGTCCCAGCATCAGAGAGACGTGGCTATGGGGCGTTTCCGGAACGGAACCACCAATATCCTGATTGCCACAGATGTGGCGGCAAGAGGCATTGACGTAGATAATGTGGAAATTGTGATCAATTATGATCTGCCGCAGGACACGGAATATTACGTGCACCGCATCGGCAGAACGGGCCGGGCAGGCAGGACGGGGCGTTCCTTTACCTTTGCCAGCAACAAGGAGCTTTTCCGCATCCGCCAGATAGAGCGTTTCTGCCATACTACCATAGAAGAAAAGAAGCTTCCCGGAGCGGCGAAGGTGCTGAAGGCAAAGGCGGATATTTATATCAACCGGGCATGGGAGGTTCACGAGAGCGAGGACATGGAGCTGATGAAGAGCTTCCTGCAGCGCAAGCTGGATGAGGAGGAATGTGATGCGCTGGAGCTGGCGGCGGCGATGCTGAAGTATCAGATAGGCGACATGGGGCCGGAGATCGAAGTGGACGATAATGAGAGCGGAGGACGTTCCGGTAGACGCGGGCGAGGCGATAGGGACGGACGCAGACGCCGTGACAGAGACGGAGAGGGAGACAGCCGCAGGCGCCGTGACCGTGACGAGGATAGGGAAGGCCGCAGGCGCCGTGACCGTGACGAGGACAGGGAAGGCCGCAGGCGCCGTGACCGTGACGAGGACAGGGAAGGCCGCAGGCACCGTGAACGTGACGAGGAAAGAGAGAGCCGCAGACGCCGTGAAAGGGATGCGGAGCGTGACAGCCGCAGCGGAAGAAGCCGGGAAAATGAAGAGGACAAGGAAAGCCGTAGGCAGGCGGAGCGTGAGCGGCGCGGTGAGAGAAGCTGGGAGCAGGACGAGCGCAGAGCCGACGGCCGGAGCTGGGACCACGAGGAGCGTGAGGAGAAGCGCAAGAGCCGCGAGCGTGACGAACGCAGGGATGACGGCCGGAGCTGGGACCACGAGGAGCGTGAGGAGAAGCGCAAGAGCCGCGAGCGTGACGAGCGCAGGGATGACGGCCGGAGCTGGGACCACGAGGAGAAGCGTAAGAGCTGCGAGCGTGACGAACGCAGGGATGACGGCAGAGGCTGGAATCACGAAGAGCGTGAGGAGAAGCGCAAGAGCCGTGACCGTTGGGACGGTGGCTGGAGCTGGGATCAAGATGACCGCAAGGAGAGCCGCAGGAAGGATGATCGTAAGGACAGCCGCGACAGCCGCAGGAAGGACGACCGCAAGGACAGCCGCGACAGCCGCAGGAAGGATGACCGCATGGACAGCCGCGACAGCCGCAGGAAGGACGACCGCAAGGACAGCCGCGACAGCCGCAGGAAGGATGACCGCAAGGACAGCCGTGACAGCCGCAAAAAGGACGAGCGCGGTACCCGTCTCTCCAAGGTGCGGGACGTAAGGCTGGATGGCAGCGACAGAGGACTGGCGTTTTCTTTCCCTAAAAAGAAGAGAAAATAGTCATTAAAGAAAACAGGAGCCGTAATTATGAGAGTCGGAATGGGATATGATGTGCATAGGCTGACAGAAGGCAGAAATTTGGTCATGGGCGGCGTGAAGATTCCTTACGAAAAGGGGCTCCTTGGGCATTCGGATGCGGATGTGCTCCTGCATGCCGTAATGGACGCGCTGCTGGGCGCAGCGGCACTGGGAGATATCGGGAAGCATTTTCCTGACAGCGATCCCGCTTATAAAGGGATATCTTCCATTGTGCTGCTCGAGAAGGTGGGAGGCCTGATAGCCGAAAAGGGATTCCTGATTGAGAATATCGATGCCACGATCATTGCTCAGGCGCCTAAGATGCGCCCCTTCATAGACCGGATGCGGGAGAATATCGCAGAGGCTCTGGGGCTGGACACAGATTATGTAAATGTGAAAGCCACCACGGAGGAAGGGCTGGGCTTTACAGGAAAGGGCGAGGGAATCGCCGCCCAGGCGATCTGTATGCTCACCAGTCCCTTTGACCTGACAGCAGGGCAGGCCATGGGAAGCTGTCAGGGCTGCAGCGGCTGTAAGGGAAAACAGGACGCCTGAAAGCAAAGCTCCCCGCAGCAGAGCAGCGGGGAGCTGAACCCGGAGAAATTAAAACATGAGCTCTGCCGGGAATGCTTTATCAGCACAGTGCAGGCTGGGGGCTTTCTTGATCGAAGACAAGAATAAAAGGATTGACAGAATGAGGTTTTTTGCATATCCTAATAGGGAGGATAGGAAAAATCTTCCTGAGCCGAAAATATTATGTTTTAAAATGATGAACTACAAATAAGTATAAATGCAGGGAACGGAGAGAGTACTTTTTTGTACGGTGTCAGAGAGGGGCCGCCATAGGGCTGAAAGCGGTCTTCACCGGAGGAAAAGGAAGTGCATCCGGGAGCAGGTCTGTTTTCGGAGGCTGCGGGGTATTTGGTTTGCAGGCAAAGCCGCTGCCGAAGAGGATTCAGCTGAAATATAGGAGCCGGGGCAGCGTGCGAGGCATAGGTGCAGCGGCAGAACAGTAGGCAGACCCGTAGGCGTTGCGTTAAACGTATTGAGGGAAAGGCCGCGAGCGGCGGTCTTTAAGTAGAGTGGAACCGCGGATGAATTCGTCTCTAAGGAGGAATTTGTCTGCGGTTTTTTTGATGTTTTCCGGCGGGGCAGAAAGGCAGGTGAGGCTTTTTAGTATGGGGATCATAAGGAATATAAAGGAAGAAATCCGGATCGTGCGGGAGCGGGATCCGGCGATACACTCTTTCATGGAGGTGTTTCTGTATCCCAGCTTCAAGGTGATGATACATTACCGGATTGCCCATAGATTGTATGAAAATAGGCATTTCTTCTGGGCCAGATGGGTGTCCCAGAGAGGCGCGCGCAAGACGGGCATTGAGATCCATCCCGGCGCAAGGATCGGAAAGGGCTTTTTTATTGACCATGGAAACGGAGTCATCATCGGTGAGACCACTATCATAGGAGACAATGTGACCTTGTATCAGGGGGTGACATTAGGGGGAACCGGCAAGGAACATGGCAAACGGCATCCTACCGTGGGCAACAATGTGATGATCAGTGCCGGAGCCAAGGTGCTGGGCTCTTTCACCATAGGGGACAATTCCAAGATAGGCGCAGGCAGCGTGGTCTTGAGCGAGGTGCCTCCCGGCTCTACAGTGGTGGGTGTGCCGGGACGGGTGGTGAAGCGCAACAATATGGCGCTGCCTCAGGAGACGATGAACCAGACGGATCTGCCGGATCCGGTGAGAGAGGATATAGCCGGACTGCAGCGGGCAAATTCCGAGATGGTGAACCGTATTCTGGAGCTGGAGCTGGAAATAAGGAAGCTTCAGGGGCTGAGAGGTGGCATGGAAACGAGAGATGGCGCAGAGAAAAATGGTGAAAGAAATACCGAAAGAGATGCTGAAAGAAATACCGAAAAAATACTGAAAGAAATGGCGAAAGAAATACCATAAAATGCCCCAAAAATGCCGTAAAATACCGAAGAAATGCCGAAAGGGATGGTGAAAGAAATGCCGAAAAAACGCTGAAAGGAATGGTGAAAGAAATACCATAAGAAGTGCGGAGGAGGTGAAAAGATGAAAGTAGTATTTATTATAGGCAATGCTGCAGTGGGCAAAATGACAGTCGGGCAGGAGCTGACAAAGATAACGGATTTGAGGCTGTTTCACAATCATATGAGTATAGAACTGGTGATTGATATTTTCGGATATCTGAACAAAAGAGCAAGCGATCGTATTCGGGAGGTCGTTTTTGAAGAATTTGCGGCAACGGATGCTTATGGGTTGATTTTTACCTTTATGTGGGCCTTTGACCAGCAGGCTGACTGGGACTATATTGAGAATATCAAAAGGATTTTTGCTTCACCTGACACAGAGTTTTATTATGTGGAGCTGGTGGCTTCCAAGGCAGCCCGCCTTGAGAGGAACTGTACGGAAAACAGACTCCGAAACAAGGCTTCGAAGAGGGATGTCGAACTGTCGAATCAGAGGCTGCAGAAGGACGATGACAGATATCGGCTGGAAAGCAGAGACGGGGAGATTCCCTTCGATAACTACATGAAAATAGATAACACCGACATTTCGCCGGACATGGCTGCACAACAGATAAAGGAGCGGTTTGGATTATGAGGCGCAGAGCGCGGAAAGGATGAATATGGAGAATAAAATGCGGATGTATAATACTCTCACCAGAAAGGTGGAGCAGTTCGTTCCCAATCAGGAGGGAAAGGTGGCGATGTATACCTGCGGTCCCACGGTGTACCATTTTGCCCATATCGGGAATCTGAGAAGCTATATCATGGAGGATCTGCTGGAGAAGACCCTGCGGTATATCGGCTATGATGTAAAGAGGGTCATGAACATCACGGATGTGGGGCATCTGTCCAGTGATGCGGATACCGGCGAGGACAAGATGCTCAAGGGTGCCAAAAGGGAGCATAAGTCGGTGATGGAGATTGCTGAATTTTACACGGACGCCTTTTTCAATGACTGTAAGGAACTGAACATCAAGACTCCCGACGTGGTGGAGCCGGCTACCAATTGCATCTCGGAATTTATCCGTATGATAGAGGGGCTCATGGAAAAGGGCTACGCCTATGAGAGCGGCGGAAACATCTATTTTGACACATCCAAGCTGAAGGAGTACTATGTGCTCTCTAACCACAGCGAGGAGGAGCTGCTGGTGGGTGTGCGGGAGGATGTGGACGAGGATATGAACAAGAGGAACAAGACGGATTTTGTCCTCTGGTTCACCAAGTCCAAGTTTGACAGTCAGGAGCTGAAATGGGAGAGCCCATGGGGGACGGGGTATCCGGGCTGGCATATTGAGTGTTCCTGCATCAGCATGAAGCATCTGGGAGAGTACATGGATATCCACTGCGGCGGCGTGGACAATATCTTTCCCCATCATACCAATGAGATTGCCCAGAGCGAGGCCTATCTGGGGCATAAATGGTGCAATTACTGGTTCCATGTGCATCATCTGAATGATAAATCCGGCAAGATGAGCAAGTCCAAAGGGGAATTCCTGACATTGTCACTGCTGCGGTCGAAGGGCTATGATCCGAAGGTGTACCGGCTTTTCTGCCTGCAGTCCCATTACCGCAAGCCGCTGGAATTCTCTTATGAGGTGCTGGACAACATGGGAGCGGCTTACAGTAAGCTGGCAAAGAGAATCGGGACGCTGCAGAAGGAGGGCCAGATAGATAAAGAGAAGTTTGATTTTTATCGGGGACAGTTTGAGGCGGCGCTCTGCGACGATCTGAATTCCTCTATGGCCATCACGGTGCTTTATGATATGCTTAAGGCAGATATTTCTGATGCTACAAAGTATGCCCTTGCGGAAAGCTTCGATGAGGTGCTTTCTCTTGACCTGACCACCGCTTACGAGGAGAAAGAGACGGGGAACGGCGTGGATGCGGAGATGGAGAGCTATATTCTGGAAAAGATCGAGGAGCGGAAGGCGGCAAAGAAGGAGAAGAATTTTGCCCGTGCCGACGAAATCCGCAGCGAGCTGCTGGAGAAGGGCATCGTACTGGAGGACACCAGAGAGGGTGTGAAATGGAAGAAGGCCTGAGTTTTAAGCGTGAGAGAGGAAGGATGGGGATCCAGAAGTGATGGATGAAGAGGATAGAGAAAAAAAAGAGGAAAGCACAGCGCGCAGGGAAGGGCTGAAGGGCATTCTGGCCGCCTTTCCGGGCAAAAAGCAGGATATCCGCACCTATTCCCCGCTGACGCTGGCCTATATCGGAGATGCTGTCTATGACCTGATCATCCGCACGGTGGTGGTGGAGCGGGCCAACCGCCCTGCGCAGGAGCTGCATAGGAGCACCGTTAAGTATGTCAGCGCAGGCGCCCAGTCCCGAATCGTGCAGGCGCTGATGTCCAGCCTTACGGAAGAAGAGCAGGCAGTCTACCGGCGGGGAAAGAACGCAAAGCCCCATACCACAGCCAAGAACGCAAGCCATGGGGACTATATGAGGGCTACGGGGTTCGAGGCTGTGATAGGGTATCTGTATCTGACAGATGACTTTGACAGGGTGCTGGAGCTGGTCAGGAGAGGGATCGAACTGACGGGGCTGGGAATCTGAAGGGGATGCAGCGGAGGGACAGCTGAGTGCGCAGGGGGCTTTGCTTGGTTGCTTCATGTCCAGCTTACGTGCAGACAAAAGAGAAATGAAACAAGGCGGTACAGCTAAATAAATAATAGAAAGGAACAAATATGCAGAATACAGACAACAATCAGACAGAGCAGAACAAGGAATTCGAGGAGTATACGATTGAGGGAAGGAACATGGTCATCGAGGCTTTCCGGTCAGGAAAGACTGTGGACAAGCTTTATATTCAGGACGGCTGTCAGGACGGGCCTATCCTGACCATAAAGAAGGAAGCGAAGAAGCAGGAGACGATCATCAAGTATGTCACCAGAGACCGTCTGGACCAGCTTTCCAAGACAGGAAAGCATCAAGGGGTCATAGCTGTTGCGGCGGCCTATAAGTACGGGGAAGTGGAGGATATTCTTCAGCGGGCAAGGGAGAAGAACGAGCCGCCCTTTATCATTCTGCTTGACAATATCGAGGATCCCCATAATCTGGGAGCCATCATCCGTACTGCCAATCTGGCGGGTGCCCATGGGGTCATCATACCCAAGAACCGGGCAGTGGGACTGACGGCGGCAGTGGTGCGTGCTTCCGCAGGGGCGCTGAATTACACGCCTGTGGCGAAGGTCACCAATCTGGCAAAGACCATCGACAGCCTGAAGAAGGAGGGCATGTGGTTTGTCTGTGCGGACATGGACGGCACTTCCATGTACAAGCTGGATTTAAAAGGCCCTATCGGACTGGTCATCGGAAGCGAGGGCGAGGGCGTGGGAAGGCTGGTGAAGGAAAAGTGCGACATGGTGGCATCCATTCCTATGAAGGGAGACATCGACTCTCTGAACGCTTCTGTGGCGGCAGGCGTGCTGGCCTATGAGATCGTGCGGCAGAGGATGGGAAAGTAAAGATATGAATTATGAGCAGTGCACGGACGGAGAGCTGATAGACCGCCTCCGCCGGGGGGAGACCCACATCATGGATTATATCTGTGATAAATATAAGAATCTGGTGCGCAGCAAGGCGAAATCCATGTTTATCCTGGGGGCAGACAATGAGGATCTGATTCAGGAAGGGATGATCGGGCTGTTCAAGGCAGTGCGGGACTATGACATGGGCAGGGACGCCAGCTTCAGCACCTTTGCGGAGCTGTGCATCAGCAGACAGATGTATACGGCGGTGCAGGCCTCCAGAAGACGGAAGCATTTCCCCTTGAACAGCTATGTGTCTCTGGACAGCGAGGCCTGCGAGGATGACAGGGAGGGCCTGAACCTTGCGGAGCTTCTGGCGGACAAGACCGAGCTGAGCCCGGAGGAGGTATTTCTGGACAAGGAGAGGGTGGCATATCTGGAAAAGACCATTGACGAAGAGCTGAGCGACTTTGAGAAACAAGTGCTGGATCTGTATAGGACGGGCATGAGTTACAGCCAGATCGCCAGAGTGCTTGGACGGGACGAGAAAGCAACGGACAATGCCCTGCAGAGGCTGAAGGCGAAGATCAGGAAAATGCTTTGAGAGTCAGGGACTCCTTTATATTTTTTTTAGAATATCAAAAGATTTCTTCTATTGACTTCGGGTCGGGCGGGGAATATAATCAACCCAGTGTAAAAACCGACTGACTGGTCGGACGGTAGAAGGAGCGGATATGATTTCAAAATTCAGCGTGAAAAAACCATATACGGTGCTGGTGGGAGTGGTGCTTGCGATTATTCTGGGGGTAGTGTCCTTCACCAGAATGACGGCGGATCTATTGCCGAGCATCAGTCTTCCTTATGTGATCGTGATGACCACTTATCCCGGCGCCGGGCCGGAGACCGTGGAGGCGGCGGTGACGCAGCCGGTGGAGGCATCCATGGCCACGGTGAGCAATATAGAAAGCATCAGTTCTGTTTCCAATGAAAATTACTCTATGGTCATTCTGGAATTTTCCCAGACAGCTGACATGAACGCGGTGTCACTGGAAATCAGGGAGAGCCTTGACCAGATCAAGAGCTACTGGAGCGACTCCATCGGGAATCCCATTATCATGAAGCTGAATCCGGATATGCTGCCGGTCATGATTGCGGCGGTGGGCGTGAACGGTATGGATAACGGGCAGATCAGTACATACGTTCAGGATTCGGTCATGCCGGAGCTGGAGAGCATAGAGGGTGTGGCCAGCGTCAGCGCCACGGGGCTGCTGGAGGAGAGTGTGAATGTCATCATCCGTCAGGACAAGGTAGATGCCATCAACGAGAAGATCCGTGCTGCCATCGATGAAAAGATGCAGGAGGCGGAGGAGGAGCTGGAGGATGGCAGAAAGGCTCTGGAGGACGGAGAGAAGGAGCTTGCCGACGGCAAAAAGGAGATACTGAACGGCCAGAAGGATCTGGAGGACGGCAGGAAGGAGCTGGAGGACGGCAAGAAGGAGCTGGAGGACAAGAAGGATGATACGGCCCAGACCCTTGCGGATACCAAAAGGGACCTGCTGACGGCAAAGGCTGATCTGGAAGCCACCAAGATGAACATGGTCACGAATCTGGCCACGGCCAGACAGCTGAATCAGGGGATCCAGCAGATTAACGAATTGACGGATATTCTGGTGAACGCGCCCATGCGGTATGCGCAGGAGCTGGTAGTGCTGAGACCGCCTTCCGTGTCCGGCGGTGACGCAAACCAGCCCACGGAAGAGCAGAAAGAGCAGGCAAGACAGAACATACAGGCGCTGAAGCAGGAGTATATGGGGAGCGCGATCATTTCCCAGATGAGGGGCGTGAACGAGGATCTGGACCGGGTGCTGGATGAACTGGACAGAATGGACTGGACAGACAGCAATAATTTCCTTACGGTGGCGGCAGCCTTGACTATGATGTCCCAGAGCGGCACAAACCAGATCGTTGCCCAGAGGGAAAATCTGGAGAATGCCCTGAACGCCGCAACCAGCGGTATGGGGCTGGCTGCCTATGAGGTGATTGCCGGCCAGACCATTGCCCAGCTGGACGAACAGCTGGCGCTGGTCAATTCCGGTCTGGTTGAGGTGGAGAAGGGGCAGCTGGAGGCAGCGCTGGGGTTTGCGGAGGCAAGCTCCCAGATAGCTCTGGGCGAGTACCAGATGGAGCTGGCAAAGGGCCAGCTGGACAGCGCTCTGGATCAGATCAAGAGCGGCGAGGATCAGATGGAGGCGGCCAGAGAGCAGCTGGAGGAGGGCAGGAAACAGCTGGAGGATGCCAGAGAGGCGGCCTATGAGCAGGCTGATATGACTGGCATCCTCACGGTGGAAACCATTCAGGGGCTTCTCACCGCCCAGAATTTCTCCATGCCCGCAGGGTATGTGACCGAGGACGGCATCAGCTATATGGTTCGGATAGGCGATAGGCCTTCCTCCGTAGAGGAGCTGCAGGCGCTGCCCCTGATGGATATGCACATGGACGGGGTGCCTGTGATAACCCTTGGGGATGTGGCGGATGTATTTTACACGGACAATTCTGCTGATATCTATACGAATGTGGACGGCAGCGCAGGCGTGATGCTGACCATACAGAAGCAGACAGGCTATTCTACGGGAGAGGTGTCCGACCTGCTGGCTGAGAGATTTGAGGAGATGATGGAGGAAAACGAGGATCTGTCCCTGATCACCCTGATGGATCAGGGCATCTACATTGATCTGGTGATGGATTCCATTATAAATAATATCTTGTTCGGCGCAGTTCTGGCTATTGCCATTCTGCTGCTGTTTTTGAAGGATCTGCGGCCGACGCTGGTGGTAGCCTTCTCCATCCCGGTCAGTCTGGTGACGGCTATCGTATGTATGTATTTCAGCGGCGTGACGCTGAATATTATTTCCCTGTCCGGACTGGCGCTGGGCATCGGTATGCTGGTGGACAATTCTATCGTGGTGATCGAGAATATCTACCGCCTGCGCAGCGATGGGTATTCCGCCAAGGAGGCAGCTATGGCGGGAGCCGGGGAGGTGGCGGGGGCCATATTGGCATCCACACTGACTACAGTCTGTGTATTCTTGCCCATTGTGTTTACGGAGGGTATCACCAGACAGCTGTTTGTGGACATGGGCCTGACCATAGCTTATTCCCTGCTGGCCAGCCTTATCATTGCGCTGACGGTGGTTCCCGCCATGTCCTCCAAGATGCTGGCCAAGACAAAGGAGAAAAAGCCCAGCAGGTTTTTCGGCACAATGACAAAGGGCTACGAGAAGCTTCTGGCAGGCGCGCTGAAGGTGAAGCCTCTGGTGTATGTGCTGGTGGTGGGACTGCTGGCAGCCAGTGCTGCGCTGGCATTCACCAACGGCACGGCGTTCATGTCAGACATGGATTCCACCCAGCTGACCGTCAGCGTGACCCTTGCGGAGGATGCGACGCTGCAGGAGACAAGGGAGCTGTCCAATCAGGTGGTGGAGGCGATTCTGTCCATAGACGATGTGGAGAATGTAGGCGCCATGACCAGCGGGTCCAGTATGTCCATGCTGATGGGCGGAGGCGGAGGCAGCACCAATTCCGCGACGATATATGTAGTGACCAGAGAAGATAAGACAAGGAGCAATGAGGAAATCGCAAAAGAAATCCGGGAGAAAACAGCAGGTCTTGAGGCAGAGATCAGCATTGACACCTCCAGCATGGACATGAGCGCCATGGGAGGAAGCGGCATCTCCATTCAGGTGCGGGGCCGGGATCTGGATACTCTGAGACGGATAGCGGGGGAAGTGGCGGCTATCATTGAGAGCGTAGAGGGGACGACAGATGTCAGTGACGGTCTGGAGGATGCCGACGAGGAGCTGCGTATCACCATTGACCGGGACAAGGCGGTACATTATGGTCTTACCGTGGCGCAGGTATATACCCAGATTTACGGGAAGCTGGCCAGCGCCAGCTCTGCCACCACCCTTGTGGCGGCGGATAAGGATTACAATGTATATGTGATGAACGGCAGTGACATCCAGCTGACCAGAGAGCTGGTGAAGGAGCTGGAGGTGGAAGGCAGGGACGAGAACGGCGAGGCTGTGAAGGTGCCCTTGAGGGAAATCGCATCCTTCGAGGATACAGAGGCCTTTTCTGCCATCAACCGTGCGGACCAGACCAGATATGTATCCGTGTCAGCGGCTATTGCAGAAGGATATAATGTGGGACTCGTGGCCTCTGATGTGGACAGGAAGCTGGCAGATTATGAGCTGCCGGCGGGATATCAGCTGGTTTCCTCCGGTGAGAATGAGATGATCGTGGATGCCATGGAGCAGGTCATGCTGATGCTGGTGCTGGCGGTAGTGTTCATGTATCTGATCATGGTGGCTCAGTTTCAGTCACTGCTGTCACCCTTCATTATCATGTTTACGATCCCGCTGGCATTCACAGGAGGATTTCTGGGGCTGTTTATCAGCGGCAGCGAGGTAAGTGTCATTGCCATGATCGGATTCGTCATGCTGGCAGGCATCATCGTAAACAACGGTATTGTACTGATCGACTATATGAACCAGCTGCGTCAGGAGGGCATGGAGAAAAGGCAGGCGATTCTCACTGCAGGCCGCACCAGACTGCGCCCGGTGCTTATGACTGCGCTGACTACTATTTTGGCGCTGTCTACCATGGTGTTCAGCAATGACATGGGGTCAGAGATGGCAAAGCCCATGGCGATGGTGACCATAGGGGGACTGACCTACGGAACGCTGCTTACGCTGGTGGTCATTCCCTGCATCTATGACAGCTTCATCAGGAAGGGCAGGAAGGCGCGGGAAAGGGAGCTGCCTGCAAGAGACTGCCGGAGAGTCCAAGGAGCGGGAGGAGCCGGCTGAATAGCAGCAAAGAGTCGGCTGTGTATCAGGAAATAGCTAGATTGTGGATTTGTAAGCGCTGTGGCCGGGTACAAATGCGGCGCACTGAGGGAACATAGAAATTCTGTTAAAATGCGCTGTTGGAAGGAAGAAAAATACTGGTAAAGACGCAGTGCTGCAGGAGGACGGAGAATGGGCAAGATAACCGGACTGGAAGACATTCATCAGGTGCCGCCCAAGGTGCGGCAGCTGTATATGGCGGTAATGCAGCTGTTTGAGGGGGGAACGGAAGTAGGAAACATCAGGGTCTCTGCGATCACAGAGATGGCGGGGATCGGGAAGGGCACGGCATATGAGTATTTCGATACGAAAGAAGAGATGGTTGCCTGCGCTCTGGTGTATCAGATGCAATATATATTTGACTGGCTGGGGAATGTACTGGAAGAGAAAAGCAGCTTTCAGGAGCAGCTGGATTTCATTCTGGATGAGATGGAAAAGCAGGAGGAACGCAGATATTGCTTTCTGCGGTTCATTCATATGATGACAGACCAATCGGAATTCAGCAGGATGGTTCGGGAGAAGGTCACAAGAGAGGAATTCAAGCCCTACCTGCCTATCAATGTATTCGGGAGAATGCTGAAACAGGGAGTGGAGAGGGGCGAGCTGAGAAGCGACCTGCCCATGGACTATCTGATATATTGTTTCTTTTCTCACATTGTGTCCTATATGCTGGCAGTTACCACAGAGGAATGCTTTAATGTGGATCCTGCAAAGCTGCGTCCGCTGATCTACAAAGGAATGCTGAATGAGATAGGAGCAGGGATGGCAGACGTCTGCAGGGAGCAGGAAAACAGCAATAGGAAAAGCTCGCGGACATCAGGCACAGGAAGCAGCCTGACATGAGTCGGCAGGAGCTGCCGAAAGAGATCGGTGATTTCTGGCGAAGGGGTATGAATATGAAGAAGGAGATCAGGATTCAATGAAAAGATGCTTAGTATTGTCAGCCATGATCATGTCAGCTTTATTCTTTACAGGGTGCGCAGACCGCACCCCGGCCGAAGAACCTCAGGCCCAGTCTTCTTTGCCGGAAGAAAGCAGCGCACCGTTACTGGCAGAAGGGGAAACGGTCACTATTGACGGAGTGTGTGAATTCCATGTTGACTATATCGCCATAACAGAGAATCCGGAACTTTATTATAAAGCAGATGCCGGCAAAACCTATGTGGATTTCTGTATTACCTATAAAAATCTTGCAGACTATACTATTGATGCGTCCAAGGTCATGATGGGGAAGCTGATTTATTCCGGTCTATATGAATATGACGGCGTTGACATGGCGGCTGAGGAGGATGGCAGCTCGCTGTCCCCTGCACACTGGATCGAAATGGAGCCTTCGGACACCGGGCAGGTGCACTACTTTTTTACAGTGCCGATGGAGGTGCAGGACAGCAGCCGCATGGTGGAGCTGAACATGAATATACGTGAAAACGATTATCGAGTTATCGTGAGGGAGGGAGAGAAGGGGGCCGTTCCTGCCGGCGGAAATACCGGTGCATCCCGCAAGACTTCCGGAGACGTTGCGGATGGCGAGACGGTGGCCACGGACAATGCGGAATTCTATGTGGAATATTCGGAATTTACGAAAGAGGTAATGCCTCCGGCACCGGGCGCCGCCTACAATTATTATGCTGCTGAAGACGGGAAAGTATATATAGATTTCTGTGTTGCGTATACGAACCTTTCCGCTCAGAATATCACTGCGGAAAAAGCGGTTTCCGCAAAGCTGGGTCAGGCGGAAGCGCAGGCAACGGTAACAGAACAGAGTGAGCGGAGTGCGTTCGAGCATTCCGATCTTGTGAACATCATACCGCTGTGCACAGAATATATCCATTATGTATTTCTGGTGCCTGAGGAACTGGAAACCGGCAGCGATCAGGTGACGATTTCCTTTAAGATAGACGGGAACAGCTATACATATTCTGTGAAGTGACTTTCATTCTGTTGTTATTTTGCCGAATAAGTTGATGAAATTAGAAGCAGTATTCCTGAGTTTCAGACAAAATAAAAACCAAACAAATAAAATTTGATTGGTTAGTTGATTGGTTTTGACTTTATAAAGTTCTGCAAAACCAGTAAATTCAAAAATTTTAAAAAGCTGCTGACGGGAATCGGACCCGTGACCTCCGCACTACCAATGCGACGCTCTACCGACTGAGCCACAGCAGCATTGTGTGAATCCTCACACCCAACAAACTTATTATAACAAGAATGGAACGATTTGTCAACATAAATTTATGTGAAAATTATAGGTATTCATTTTGTGTTGTAACAGTTCAGACACCCCCTAAAAAACAGCTCGCTTGTTCATTTAAATTCTGTTATACTTGTCCTATTAAGTCTGGGGAAGGAGATGCGTCGTGGGTGGTAATTATCAAAAAGACCTCTATAAGAAGCTAATGGAAGTTATGGCCAGAGTTGACAGTCTGGAGTCTGAACAGAAACAAGACAAAAAAGAGATCAGGAGCCTTACCAGCGAGGTCACAAGCCTGCGCAAGGAAAACACCGCCCTGCGTGAAGAAGTCTCTTCCCTGAAACAGGAAAATGCCGTCCTTACAGAAAAATGCGCGAAGCTGGAGAATGAGAATACGCTTCTGCGCAATGACAACGAAAGGATGAAACGGATACTGAACAATGACAGTTCCAATTCGTCCATTCCCCCTTCAAAGAATGAGGACACAAAACCTGCCAACACGTATAACGGCAGGAAACCGACTTCCAGAAAGCCGGGGGCACAGAAGGGACATAAAGGGGCCTGCCTGTCAAAAGCGGAAGTGGGGGAAAATACGTAAGGGAGTCTATGGGCACCGTATCGAGGAAGCCGGGCCGAAAGGCAGGCCCTATATCACAAGGTTTTTGGGACAGGGCATGGGGAGTGCAATGTCCGTCTGGGGCGCTACCTGTGCAAGAACACCGAGGAGACGTCGAACAGATGGGGCCATGACATGGAGATGTTCCTGAAGGGGCTGGACCATGCCGGAAACGAGCTGAAGCGTCATGGTGCCGCTTCCTTCCATGCGCAGCAGAACGGTTCAGTCTCCGCTACGACGAGCTTGTGGCGCAGGGATATGAGACGAACAAGGCCACCCGTGGGAGGCTGGCCAAAAAAGAGGAGAAGGCGCTCCTGAACCGCCTTGTGAAATACAAGGGGAACCACC
>CAXHOW010000036.1:0-39020 GCA_964018205.1 uncultured Acetatifactor sp.
AACAGTTGCATAATTTAGGGGCTATTGTCAGTAATTACAAGCCTTTGCACCGCAAAAGCTTATGGGAAGTTTGAGTTTATAACATAAATATTGCCCTAACCTCATATACTAAAATGTACACTGTTGACATTGTGTACACTTTTTGTTATGATGGAGGTATCAAAGGAGATGATAGATATGTTGATGGAACAAGCTACAACCGTGAGAAAAGAATGGAGTGCGGTTTGCGACAGTGTTATTCATGAAAAACCTAAGTTTATTAAGCGCACACGAGATAAAATGTGGTTTTCCAACTTAGAAACAATATCTGATATTTTACAGATATATCAGTTTACGGTATTAAAATATATGGAAGACGATGGTTCTGTGACACTGTCTCTTAATGAAATTGATCTTGTAGAAAATGGAAAAGACGAATTGGAAGCACGTCTGAATATGGGAAAAGCTATATTAGAATATGCTTTGGATTATTATAATGAGTACGAAATGTATTCACATAGTCCAAATAGAAAGAAACATATCCCTTATATTTTTAAAGCATTGATTTTGGATAATCCAGAGAAGATAGGAGATATGTTGCAATGCCAAGATGGAAAGAGCTAAAGAGATTTTGTGATGGGGATGGGTGGGAGTTGTATAAAGATACCGATCATTATTTCTATCGTAAAGTAGATGAAAATGGCAATATTAAACTAACAAAAGTGTCAAAAGGATCGGGAGAAATTCGTCCTCATATGTGGAGGGAAATATTGAAGAAACAGTTACAAGTTACGCAGGAATATTTTAACAGTAAAATATAATAGCAAGTTATAAAGCATTTGGAGAATAACTATCCGGATGCTTTTTGTGAATAGTGTGTATTGAATGGTAAGAATGAAAAGTTATGGAGGTATTAAATTTGGATGATAAAGCAATAGAAAAAAAGAGAAATAGAATCACCTGATGAATTAATCTATATTCCGTTAGGGAGTAAAATCAAGGTGATTTGGCATAAATCAGACTGCTATAAAGAAGGTGAAGAATATTTTGGTGTTAAGTATGGAGATAAAGTTGGATGGGAAGATGGAAGCAGTGATGAATTACAAACTTTGATTTCTGGTATAATTAGTAATTACTGTAGCGTATATGTGGCTGATGATAAAGTATTGGCATTAGATTATCTATGCCAAATATGTATGAAAATCATTGAAGATATTCAGTCAAAAGGCGTAGAAAAAATAGATGATCGTAGTTATGGATGTATCCTCGCTTACACGGAATTGGAACATAGGATTCATGAATTATTATGTCCAGAGATGTATTGATTAAATGACATATAAAATTGTTATTTTTGCTGAGTGAGATTAGGAAGAAAGATAATGACTAAATTAGTACTATTCTTTTCAAATTGTTATGAATGGTTTATAATATAAGCAATAAAATGCTGTTTTTAATTTGAGATTTTTAGATAGAATATCCGTGGAAAGAGAGGAAATATTAATGGCTAGAGTGTCTTATACAATTGAAGATAAGAATGCAGAGATTCTTATAGGGGTGCTTGATAAGTATAAAAGTGAGTTTATAGATTGTACTCAAATTGCCTATTATGTTGACGGAATTTTGCAGTTTAAGAATGGTGGAGAAATTATGATAAATAGAAGAGATAATTATCCCAAATTGCAAATACTTTCTCCAGATACAGGAGATTATACAGAATCTTTTCAAGAAAATTCATGTGTTTTTATTGATTTAGGTAAACTAGATGTAATTAAGATTGAAACTACTTATACACCACATAAGATTGGCAAACAAATTAAAGTGGAAGTTATAATTTCATTTTGATTATTGATGAAAGGCTGGTTTAAAGGGACAAAATGAAAATATCAAAGAGTGATAAAAAAGAGTGGATATTAGAATATACCGTAGTTCCCTATAAAAACTTGTATCTACAAACTATCTGATATATCTTGATCCACAGGTACTTCATCGGAGTATTTTATTTTGAACAGTCTGTAAATAGTATTCATATTTTTTGTAGCAACACTGGGGACAATTGCATCGTCATAAACAATTCCCTGCTGATGGCGAAGTTCCTCAAAAGCGGCGGATACTGGCATTTTGATTTCTGACAGCTTATCACGCAGCAACAAAAGTATCACAGAAACTATGAACGTAATAAGCAGATGCCCGCGCAGCGTTTCTTCTGTTACAGTGCGGAGGGGGAGTAGCTTTCCATTGCCCTTTTCTATTCCGAAAATTTCTTCTATCTGGTTTCGGGTATAGTACATTGCAATTGCTTTTTCTGCAGATATCGGCCTGGTGGCCATCAGCATGAAAAGCCCATAGTTGTTAAGGCTGTCATAAACATCCCCATCTGCCATATCCTGGTCTGTCAGTTTGGAGCGCAGACTTGATTTTTGCTGGTCCCGCATGGAAACATCCAGTCCAAGATAGGCATAGGCATCTTTGTCTTCTTTTTCCCCTATCCTGCATGGGATCCGCTTTATGTAATAAAACCGCCCATTATATATGATGAAATTTTCTCTGCATTCAAGTAAAATTATCTCGTCAGCGATGGACAAGCATTGTCCAGAGCTGAAAAGTGGTCCGCGCAGGCGCTTACCCCTTATGGGGCGACGCTTGCCGACCAACGTATCAGCGAGCTTCTGGTACGGATCACACCAGATCTTTCGCAGGAGTTTTTCTCGGCATGGATCGGGCAGAACAGGAGCGACAGGTATTACTGCATGGATATCACCAGCGTGTCATCCTACAGTGAACTGAATGAGTCTGTGTCATATGGGTATAACAGGGACAAGGAAAAACTTCCGCAGATCAATCTTCTGATGGTCAGTGGGCACACGAACCGCCTCCCCTTGTTCTTTCGGACGATGCCTGGAAGCATCCGTGATGTCAGCACGCTGGATGAAACCTTGCGCAGACCTGACCTGGTTGACGCAAGACGGATGCACATGGTCATGGACAAGGGATTTTACAGTGAGGATAATGTGGATGCCATGTACAAAAGGCGTATGCGTTTTCTGGTCGGCATTCCATTCACGGCATCCCTTTCTTTGGATGCCCTAGAGCGTCACCGCAATGACGAAATGGTCTCCTGCCGTCATTACTGCTGTGTTCTTGGAGACGAACTCTATGCCGACACAGAACTTGTGAAGCGGAAAGGACACCGCTGCTACCTGCATATTTATTTCGACAGCCTCAAGGCTGCGCTGGACGAGAAAAAGTTCAGCCGCCGGATTCTGACGGAATATGAGGAACTCTGTTCCGGGAATACAGCAAAGGGGAAACAGAAGGATTACGAAAGATTCTTTACGGTCAAGGAGATCCCGAAGCGCGGAAGGAAGGTTGAATACAACCAGGAGGCAATAGACGCATACAGGAAAAACAGCGTTGGCTGGTTTGTGCTCGCCACAAATGACATCAAAGATCCGGTAGAAGCACTTGAGGTCTACCGGATGAAAGATGCCGTGGAGAAGCATTTTGATGACCTGAAAAATGACCTTGACATGAAGCGGCTCCGCATCCATTCTGCCGCAGCAATGGAAGGACGGCTGTTTGTCCAGTATATTGCCCTGATACTTTCCGCCCAGATAAAAAACATCATGAATGATAATGGATGGTTTAAAAGCCATAATATGCAGGAGGTTATGGATGAGATGAAATCCTTGCGGGTAGTTTCCGTTGAGGGCAAAAACAAGAAACTTTATACAACGATGACAGCATTTCAAAAAGAAATCATTGAACTCTTTGGGCTTACCATAGGCTGACATATGTATAATTGTTTCGGGATTTTAGGTTTCATTTCAAAATTTGATATGTTTCAGGAAGGAAAGACCATTTACCATGCAGGAATATTCCTACATGAAACAGGAACCGTTATCAATGACGGCATTCATCGTATATTTGTAAACTGTGCCGTAAATGACGGATCTGATATTGCAGAACTGATGCAGTATTTTAAAAACAGTACTGGTAAAAACAATAAATTCCCCAAATTATCAGATCGGGTATACTATTTCAAAGAATCAAAGGAAGGAGCTGACGCTATGACACAGGTTGTTGAAGATTACTTTAAGCAAAGGATTTCTGAACAAATGTCCGAACACGACAAAGAAACGGTAAAAGTACTTTTGCAGAATGGCGCATCGATTGATTTGATAAAGAAATCATTTCCAACTCTTTCGGTAGAATATATCGAAAAACTGGATCAGCAACTTTCTGTAAATGGACAATAAAATTTCTGTCCTCTGAAAATCATAACTTTATCGCCACAATATTCCAAAAGGGAACCCCTATATCTGTGGTTCCCTTTTGGCTATCATAATCATTAATCTCCTACTACCTTCAGCTTCGCCTTTGCCGGTTTCAAGATCATATCCGCCACACAGTCAATGATTCGTTCCTCTGCCTCCTTGATCACACGGAGACTGATACGCAACAGGGAATTCCGTATCTGAAGGTATGCTCTGTCTCTCATTCCTACACTTCAAGATAGCCTATCCCTCTAAAATACTCTACATATCCCTGAATATACTCCATGTCTATCTCATTCCACTCAAAGCCCAGCTTCTTCAGAAACCACACCGTGAAATCATTTTGGATATGAATATTGCTGTCATACATAAGCCGTCCCTGCTCATCCATATCATTCTCAAATGCTTCGAAGATATATTCCGTAACCCGGTCACGGATGGTCTTACGCAGTGCCTGAGCAAAGGTATTGCCGTCCACCACTCTCATGGAAATGCCCAATTCATGTACCACCTCCAGAAACCGCTCAAAATAAATAGGCCGATTACTGTTTAAGTGAAACACCGTCTGCCTACCCGCATACTGCGCAATCTTTACAACTCCTTCCGCCGTCAGGTCTATGGGCGAGAATTCAGAGTACAAGGGTATCAGATAATCCGGGAACAGACCAAATTCCATGACGGCTTTCACCCTTGTGAGAAAAGCGTTCTGTCTGTAATTGGGCTGAAACTTATAGTCCGATGCCCGGCTGGTCAGGTTGCCTACCCGGATGATCTTGGCATCCATCCCCTCCAGCATGGCGTCAAAAACTGCTCTCTCCGCCTCAAACTTGCTGTAGATATAGACATTGTCCAAAGGCTGGCCGATATATAGGGAGGTCTCGGCAAAAAACTTCTCCTCAGCCGACCGGTAGACCGCAAACTCATCCGCCAGACTGTTCCCACTGACGCTCAGGGTAGAAATATGGATCAGTCTTGCGCCTACAGACTTGGCATAATTAATTACATGCCTCGTCCCCTCAACGTTGACACGGTTAAAATACTCATAGGAGCCGTAATGCTTGACACTGGCCGCAGTGTGAATGACGGTCTGTACATCTCTGGGCATATTCTCCGCCAAAGCCTCCTGCTCGATATTCCCGACAATAGGGATGATATGCCGCGCATGGTGTCCCCCGGACTCCGTGTCCCCCTCCGTAAGTTCCCTATCCTCCGATCCTGCTGCAACTTCCGCCTCATACCGTTCCCCAAAATAGTACCTTAGACTCTCTCTGAGTCGTTCTCTGCCGTCCGCTTTTTCCCCATCCCGCACCAGACAATAAACCCTCCCAGCCCCCTCCTTGAGCAGCCTATCCAGTATATGCGCCCCCAGAAACCCGGTAGCACCGGTCAGCAGCACATTCCCAAGGGATTTCTTCTCCGGGATAAATGCCTCATCAATCATATTCTCTGCAAACAGTTCTTGATACTTATCAAAATCCGCTGCATTATAGCGAATCTTTTCATTGTCTTTTGCCCCCATATGGTCACACAGTTGCCGCACGGTAGGGTAATCAAAAATATTCTGCAGCGCAAACACAATCCCACTGTCATGAGCTTTTGCCAGAAATTCGATGGCTGTCAGACTGTCTCCGCCCAATTCGAAAAAGTCATCCGTCACCCCCACCTGCTCTACGTGCAGCAGTTCCTCCATCAAATTACACAACTTCTTTTCGTGCTCTGTGGCGGGCGCAACATATTCCCTTACCGACTGCACTAAGTCCGGCACCGGAAGACTTTTCCTATCTGTCTTACCACTGGCAGTCATAGGCATGGTTTCCAGCCGCATAAAATAATTGGGTACCATATACTTAGGCAGCTTGGCAGACAAATGCGCCCGTATCGCTTTTTCGTCCAGAGCGACGATCACCTCCTGTCCCGCTCCTTGTTCTTTCTCTGGTGCTGACATTCTTGCTGCCTTGTCCGCAGCTATAGTATAATACGCCACCAGATACTGCCTGCCCGTCTTATCCCGCTTATCCGCTACGGCACATAGGCCAATGCCCGGAAAGCTTCCCATGACGCTCTCTATCTCCTCCAGCTCAATCCGCAGGCCACGGATCTTCACCTGAGTGTCCATGCGCCCAAGGTATTCGATCTCCCCGTCACTGCGGAAACGTGCCATGTCGCCTGTGCGGTACATGACTTTCCCATGGTTGTTTTCTATTGTAGCAAAGGGATTCGGAACAAAACGTTCTGCGGTCAGCTCAGGACGGTTTAAGTATCCCATTCCTACGCCTTCACCAGCGATACAGAGTTCACCTGGAACACCAATGGGAACGGGACGCTGGTCATCGTCCAGAATGTAGATCTGGGTGTTGGCAATGGGAGTACCGATGGTGATGTCCGATAATGCAAGTACCTTTTTTTCACTGATCCACATTGCAGTTTCTGTTGGACCATATACATTAAAAACATTAATTCGATTATTTAATTTCTTTATAAGTTTGTATAATTCCGCTGAAAAAACTTCACCTCCAATGCAGAAACCATTAATATTATTTAAAATATTTACATCCTTGCATCCCATTAACAATTTCAATAATTTAGTTGGAGTGCAAAACATATTTATACATTTATACTTTGATAACAAACCGCAAAATCTTTCAGGTATATATTGCTCTTTTTCATCTGCCAAGATACATGGAATTCCTCTAATCATAGGACATATTGTATCCAGAAAAAAAGCATCAAATGCTATGGTTGCCAGCCCTACTACATAATCACAATTTGTATATAAAGCGTCATTAGCGAAAGCATAATTAACTGCCCCCTTATGGCATAACACAGTTCCTTTAGGCAGCCCTGTAGTACCAGATGTAAATATTACAGCAAATACATCATTAATATCATTAATATTGTCTAATGGAAAGAGCTTTTTATCATATTTGAATATTCCCAGATTTATTTCATCAATTGCTATTTTCTTATCTGCATTGTAATCAAATGTCAACGCAACCTCTGCATTGACTTCCTGAATCATAAAATTAACTCTGTCTTCCGGATAGTTCGGGTCAACCGGCATATACGATCCACCGGCCTTCAGCACGCCCAGTATAGCCACTATAACATGCCAGCTCCGCTTTGCAATAATCGGCACCACCTTCCCTGACTTTATCCCTTTCTCACGCAAGGAATGCGCCAGTGAATTCGACATCTCATCCAGCTGTCTGTAAGCAAACTTCCTATCCCCAAACACCAGTGCCGTCCGTTCCGGCATTTTTGTTGCCTGCTCCATGAACAATTCATGAATGCATTTCTCCCTTGGATAGTCTACATATGTGTCATTAAACCTTTCCACTACCCTGCAGTATTCCTCCGCTGACAACACGGAAACATCTGCCAGCCTCTCCTTTCCCAGCTGCATCAGGATACGGATATAGCCTTCCGCCAGAACATCCATCAACTGCCCGTCATATTTCGCTAAATTGTATTCCAGCTGGAGCCTACAGCCGTTCCCTATTGGAGTAAGTTCCATGGCCAGATCAAATTTCGCCGTATGGGTATCCATAAACAGTGGTACCAGTTCCTGCTTATCCAGAGCCAGAGTCTTTTCCCCATCCCCCTGATATACAAAGGATGTGTTGATAACTGACCTATCATTCATCCCGATCGCTTCTGAAATTTCCTCAAATGGCAACTCCTGATAACGAAACAGTCCCAGCAACTTCTCTTTTATCTCCTGCATATACCCTATAACGCTATTTCCGGTCCCAGTGCCACTTTGCAGCGTAAGGCAGACCGGCAGCGTATTGACGAACATCCCCACCATGCCCCTTGTGTCCGCATTGCTGCGATTCTGTAAGACGATGCTGCTCAAAATCTCTTTACGTCCTGTATACTTGGACAGCAGAATCCCATATGCCCCCAGAAATACCATGGTATCCGTCAAGCCATTCTCCCTGCCATATTTCTTTGCCCCTAGGAAAACTTCTTCGGGTATTTTGTACAGCCTTGATTCGCCTCCTGTTCCCGGTCTTTTTGTTTCCGGGAGCGCTATGGGCTCCCAGTCGCATTTCAACATTTCCCGGAAATATGCCTTATGCTCCTCCATATCCAAGTGATAAAAATAATCCGCATAATCTAGGTAATCCGCCTCCTGCTCTGATAGGCTACGGCCTTCGTACACAGTCGCAATTTCCTGCAGAAGAATGTTCATTGATGCCCCGTCCGCAATGATATGGTGCATATCAAATAACAGAGCATCCTCCGTAAAGCCCACCCGCACAAGGGGCGCTTTTCCAAGGTCAAAAGACCTGACGAATGCCTCCTCCTTCCCCGTTTCGTATTCCTCAAACACAATCAAGGCATCTTCCTCATAAATGCCAGAAAGTCCTGTTTCCCCCATATAAATGCTGCTTTTCAGCAGCTTATGCCGTTCAAACACTTGTTCGATGCTTTTCTTTAATCTGTCTCTATTGACTGTATCCGGCAGGATGATCTTTGCAGGCATATTATAGACCAAAGTACCCGGCTCTTTCATACAAGCTGCATAAACTGCTTTCTGCTGGGGAAGCAGAGGATATCGGTTGGCATGATGAGCGGTAATCCGTCTGACACCACTATATTCTGTCATCATATGCTCCGCCTCATTACATCCTGCCACATAACTATCTACTAAGCCGCCAGCAGCCCCATCCTCTTCTGTCAGCCTGCTATACGCCGCATCATTGCCCATCATATCAATGTTATCTGTCCTGCAGACAGCTTCCATGTACTGCGCCAGCGCCTCCAGTTCAGAATGCTCCATAACATCTCTGACGGAAAGCTCCACACGGAAGCTTTTTTCTATCTCATTCAGCATGGTTATTGCCAAGAGGCTATCCCCACCCAGTTCGAAAAAGTCGTCTGTCCTCCCGACTCGCTTTATATGTAGGAGTTCCTGCCAGATTTCTGCCAACCTTTTCTCCACATCCGTCTTTGGAGGTGCATACTCTGTTGCTTGCTGCGTAAAGTCCGACGCAGGCAGATTCTTTCTGTCTATCTTGCCGCTGGCAGTCATGGGCATTGCTTCCAGCCGTACAAAGTAATTGGGCACCATATATCTGGGCAGCTTGGCGGACAAATGCGCCCTCAGTGCTTTTTCATCCAATTCAAATGCCAAGCGGGTTCCTTGTTCTATCATTATTTCTGTCCCGGCTTCGGATTTCTTACCGCCTTGCTTGTCTGCCATCTTGTTGTCTGCCCTTGTTGCAAGTCTCCGCGGCCACAGTATAATATCCCACCAGATACTGCCTGCCTGTCCCGTCACGCCTATCTGCCACGGCACACAGACCAATGCCCGGGAAACTTCCCATAACGCTCTCGATCTCCCCCAGTTCAATCCGCAAGCCACGGATTTTCACCTGTGTGTCCATGCGCCCAAGATACTCAATCTCCCCATCACTGCGGAAACGGGCCAGATCGCCTGTGCGGTACATGACTTTCCCATGGTTGTTTTCTTTTGTAGCAAAGGCATTCGAAACAAAACGTTCTGCAGTCAGTTCAGAGCGGTTTAAGTATCCCATTCCTACACCCTCACCAGCGATACAGAGTTCACCAGAAACACCGATAGGAACGGGACATTTGTCATCGTCCAAGATATAAATCTGGGTGTTGGAAATGGGAGCGCCGATGGTGACGTCATTGCCTTCTTTCAGTTCATTGACTGTAGTACATACAGTTGTTTCCGTAGGTCCGTAAATATTGTAGATCCGACAATTAGGATTATATGCCCTGATTGCATCATACAGTTCCTGCGGAAATACTTCTCCGCCTATGACCAAACATGCAATTTTTAAAAGAAATTTTTTCATTTTGCTATTTCTTATATAACTCTGTAGCTTTGTTGGTGTCTGGAATAAAAAAGAATCCTTATATTTCCTCACAACTTTTTCGAATTCATTCTGATGTGTGGTTTGTATTTCGCTCATCAAGATGACCGGCATCTGCATACACAAAGAAACCAATGTTTCTTGTATAAAAGCATCAAATGTAATATTCGTTGTTGCAATCGTTTGGTTTACTCCTCTGAAAAATTTTTCAGCATAGTTAATGTAATGTGCCATGTTTTTATGGGATAACGCTGTAACTTTAGGTACACCAGCAGAACCCGATGTATTGATTATACAAAAAGCGTCATCTATTCCGTTTATTGATTTTATAGAACATATATTTTTAAAGCTATCTACGCTTTCCAAGTCCACGGCATTTACATATTTACAGCCATATGTGAGGACAATATTTGCTTTGCACTCTTGCACAAGGTACGAAATCCGTTGGACTGGATATTGATAATCAACCAACATATACGCCCCGCCAGCCTTCAGCACTCCCAGCATTGCCACAATGATATGCCAGCTCCGCTTTGCAATGATCGGTACCACGTCCCCCGGCCCAATCCCCTTCTCCCGCAGAAAATGAGCCAGCGAATTTGACATCTCATCCAGCTGCCTATAAGTAAACCTCTGATCTTCAAACACCAATGCCGTCATCTCCGGTGTTTTGGCCGCTTGTTCCGTGAAAAGCTCATGGATACACTTCTCCCTTGGATAGTCTACATATGTGTCATTAAATCCATATACAATCCTGTCATATTCTCTAGGCGGAACTATCCTGATCTCTCCGACCCGCTCCGCACCCTCTGCTACAATCTGCCTCAGGATATATTCCAACCGATCTATAAGCAGCTCTACTTCCGTCTCATCCCGAAATACCGCTGCCTGAAAATCTATGTTGATGGTATGGCACTCTTTCCCGTCACGGTTATCAATATGTATGGCGAACGGCACTTCACTACATCCGTTGGAGTACCACTTGGTATCCGCCACAGTTTTTGTCTTTGCATTCTGATAGCTGATCATGACATCATACAAATTCCCGGAGAAATCCTGTTTCTCCCGAAGCTGCCTCAGGATGTCCGCATAAGGGTATTTCTGATGCCGAAACAAATCCATATGACCCTTCGTAATCTGTCTGGTCAGCTCCGAAATTTCCATATTTCCTGTCACATCCACCGTAAGAGGCATGGTGGAAACAAACATCCCGGCAATCTCTTTTTCCCTCACATTACCCCTATTCAAAACAGGAACCCCCACCGTGACTGCCTGAACTTCAGGGTTAATACGAGACAAGTAGATCACCAGCGCCGTCTCAAACAATACCGCCTCTGTCACCGGATGACTCTTACAGTATGCTTCAATACCTTGTTCCAAAGGAAAAGGCAGAGTTCTTGTAATCCGCCCCGCCTTCACAGAATCCATTGATGTGGTACGCAATTTTATAGGGCTCTCCTCTGGACGGACAGAGTATTTTGCTTCCCAATAGTTTTTATCTTTCCCATAACGCTCTGACGCAAGATACATATCCTCCGACCGTATAAAGTCCGTATAGTCCCCTTTCAGAAGGATTACGTCTTCCTCTCCTGCCAGCTTGCGGTATGCCGCATCCAGCTGGTTCGCCATCAGTCCGAATGTCCATGCATCCGATACCAGATGGCTCAGCACCGGTAAAATGCCGCTCCGATTTTCCTGCTCCAGATGGAATACCACAAAGCGATACATCCGCCGATTTGATAGGCCGATGGGATTCTTTGCAAATTCCTCCGCATAAATATCAAACTCCTCCCTTGAGCGGAATATCCTGACAGGAATGTCATCATCGACCTCGTCCGAGATGTATTGTACGGGCTCCTCTTCCTCATTGAAGCGCAGGCGAATACTGCTCTGGCTGCGGATAAACTGGCGAACCGCCTGACACAATAGTTTGCTGTCCCTTCTCTCCTGAAAAAATACTGCACCGCAGAGATTGGCGATTGCAGTGCCGCTATAATATTTTTGCAGATTCCAAATGTTCTGCTGTGGTGTAGTTAAGTGAAAGTACTCCATCTTTTCCTCCCATTATTTACTGCGATTTTAAAATTATTCTCAAGATAGGAGCGAACACCTTGAAAGCCTTTTGGTACGACGAAAAGCGAAAAAATATCTGCGGTCTGCGCATCCGCCAGCTCCGCAAGGCACAAAAAATCACACAGAAGAAGCTGGCCATCATGGCACAGCTGGCCGGATATGACTTCATTACCGAAACCGCTATCATCAAGCTGGAATCAGGCACCCGCTTTATTCCGGATTATGAGGTCAGTATTTTTGCGCAGCTGCTGGGTATTACGCCGGAATATTTGTTGCAATATGGCGAACTTGATTAACCAGTGAACCCGGTAATTAATCCTTTCTGCATTCTGACTTATTCATTCTCTACACATTGACAAATTTGCTGTAAACTAATACTTCTCTTTTATGTACCTACATATTTGAGAAACCTCTCCAGATGCTCTGCATTTTTATTTCTTCTGCAATAATAGCAGAATTCCGAGCAATGACTTCCCTATTATATTTTTCTATCTCGCAATTACTCTCCATATGTTCGGCAGACTTTAATATCCTGTTTGCGGTATCATTACCCCTCTTTATTTCTTCATATAACATATATTGTGTCTGTCGGATGGATTCCAGCTGGCTTGAAATTGTTTTTAATTCTGCGATTATAATCCTATCTCGTAATTCCTTTTCAAATAAATTGTAAGCACCATCAGTTCCTTGAAGTTGCTTACAACGTCCGGATTCCAAATATTCACAGAACATTGTTACCGCAATCATACTTCTGTATTTTGGATAAATGATATTGTATGAATACAAATTATTTAGTAATTTCTGTGTACTGTTAAGGGAGGATCTTAGAATATTTTGCTGATCCAAAATATTCTTTTTTACCAGTAATTCATTTTCTACTCGTTCTTTATCTTGCTCTACTTTTAAACAATATTGCTTAGAATCTTCTATGTATCTCTGAGAATGCCGTTTTTTAATATATATATAATCACCTATATATATCACTACAATTATTGGCAATGCAATTATAGCTCCTCCTACAAAAACCAGTATAATTGCTGCAATTATTCCCAATATGCTCCCTTGCCAATGCTCCTTCTCTTGTATACAATATATAATCGGAATTATTATTCCTATAAAAAATGATATAGCATAAGCATTCCCCAGTTCGAAATCCCAACTATAAAAAAAACAAATTCCTTCTTCTCTGGCAATTTGATTTTCTTATATATTCCAAGCCTATTTGCCTTATATTGCAAATTATTTATACCTGTATTGCATGTATAACATATTTGTTCAAGGTCTCGAACATCATGGAGATAAGATAATAATTCATTACTATTCATTTTTATGATCCGCCTTTCTGCGAAAGACACCAACGGGGTTATGAAACCTTGTCCCTTCCGCTTCTCAAATTATGTTTCTGTGATATAATACTACTTATAAAAATGGAATTCCGGCATCAACATCGGATACACTTATCCGTTCAGTCTCTGTGTGCAAGTGGGCCAATGATTTAAGGCGGAAATACTGATGTAAGAGGCCCACTTCTGTGAGTCTGTTTGTGTTTCTAACACCTTAAACCTGACTTTTTTTGCTTGTTTGAAACTTCCTCCTTCCCATAATAATTTCTTAGAATCTTTTAGATAGTTTTTTAATTCTACATAGTTGACACAAAAGCTTCCATACAGTTCATCATATAGAATTACTTTTACGGTTTCATTGTTCACCGCAACATGATGCACACAGAAACGCTTTGGCACATAGCACTCCCAGATTTTTTCAACACAAACGAACATACCTCGTAGTACTTAGAAGTACTTAGATACCAAATTGGATACCAAAGTACACTTTTTTATCCAATTGCTTATTGCCAAAATATGACATTAATGATATACTAAATACCATAAAATTTGGCTGATTAAGCTGCGGATGAAAAAGTGTACTTATTTATCCATCCACATCCCCATTTACCCAAAGCAAAAAAGTTCTGTGTGTAATCCCAAGCTGTGCCGCAGCATTTCTGGCGGAAATTTCTCCTTGTCTCCATTGTTCTTTCAGTTTTTTGTATTCCTTTGGGCGTTCCATAGGCTTACGGCCGAATTTCACACCTTGCTGTTTTGCAGCAGCAATTCCTTCTGCCTGACGCTGACGTATGAACTCTCTTTCCGTCTGGGCTACATAAGAGAGAAGCTGTAGGACAATATCGGCAATCAGCGTCCCTGTCAAGTCCTTGTTTTCGTGAGAGTTCAGAAGCGGCATATCCAATACAATAATACCTGCTTGTTTCTCTTTTGTAATAATCCTCCATTGCTCCAAAATTTCCTCATAATTTCTACCCAGACGGTCAATGCTCTTGACCACAAGGGTATCCCCACATTTCAATTCATGCAAAAGCAACCTATATTGCGTCCGTTCAAAATTTTTTCCAGATTGCTTATCCATGTAAATCCTACCACTTTCAATGCCATATTCTCTCAAAGCAACAATCTGTCTCCGCTCATTTTGTTCCCTTGTGGAAACTCTTGCATAACCATACTTCATAATATGCCTCCCAATTTATTATTTGGGACATATTGTAAGACGTTTATCTGCTGTCTGCCACATTCGAGAATTGCCTGCTAATATTTATACGTTACATCAATACTGAAACAGCTGTTTCAATGCATTCAGGAGCTTGCCCTGTCTCCATTAACCAGAAGCAGGCACTCATTCCCACAAAAAAAGAACCCACTGTCTGGGTTCCTTTTTGCTATACACATAGACATGGCCGAGCCTATGGCTGACGCTGCCTGCCCGACTTTTGCATGATTTCTTTTTGTTCAGACATCTCACATTTCTCAGACTCTCGACTCCTGCCCGTCGATGACCTCTGTGATATAGCCTTCTACATCCTTCCGGTTCATGTCAAGCGCCACAGCCAGCTCCCCGTATAGGTTCTCCTCTGCCATATGGGAATACTTGGCATCCACCGCCGTTATCTTCCTTCCTGCCTGAATCCGTTTCTGCTTTCTCAGATAGATAGTCTTGATCATCCTCACCAGCTCTTCGCAGCTGTTCGTTTTGATGCACTCCTTATACATCTGCTCTGTCAGCTTCTCATTTGTGATGGCCAGCAGCGGAATCCTCGGTATCGCCTCAATGAGCCTTTGGGCCTCGTCCCGCTTCAGTACCCTCCGCATGGACTCCTTCGGGGAATCCACAGGGACATAGACTGTACTTCCTCCCATATAGAAAGGTTTCAGGATATAATACTCCCTCTCCTTATCCACTCCTGCAATATCCAGAGTCGTAATATTTTCCACTGTACAGACACCCTTATTACCGCAGATCACATAATCTCCAACCTTAAACACAGAGCCCTCCCTTTCCGCATATTTGCTGACTATAATAATTTCTATCCTTGTTATTGTTATACCCTTATTTTAACAGATTTAAACGGAAAATGTCAGTAAATTATGTGAAGAAAAAGTTTTTTGTGCAACATGTCCACAGAATAGGAGAGTTTATTTGTACAATTATTCATGTTTCATGCCACTGCCAGAATGACTAATCAACGACCTTGATGCTCTCTATCACTGGCTGGTTCTCCTTTGCCACAAATTCTCCGTCATCAGAGACGGGAACCGACTGGCAGATGGCATCCACCACATCCATCCCCTCTGTGACATAGCCGAAGCAGGCATACCATCCGTCCAGATAGGTGCTGTCCTCATGAACTATGAAAAACTGGGAGCTGGCGCTGTCTAACTCCTGCGATCTGGCCATTGATATAGCTCCCCGTGTATGTGACAGGTTGTTTATATGTCCGTTGGCCTCAAACTCTCCAGTGATGGTTTCGTCCGAGCCTCCATAGCCGGTGCCCTCAGGGTCTCCGCCCTGCATCATGAAGCCGTCTATGATTCGGTGGAATGTGAGTCCATCGTAAAATCCGTCCCCCGCCAGCTTCAGAAAGTTGTCCACGGTAATAGGTGCCACTTCCCTATACAATTCCACAGAAATCGTGCCATAGTCCTTGATTGTGATCTCCACATGATGCCTGTCCGCTTCCGGCTCTTTACTTTCCTCTTCCTCGGACTGTTCATTTCCGCCGGAAGGATCTTCTCCGGGGGCATCATTCTTGCCGCAGGCTACCAGCGCTGCGGTCAGGGTTAATGCCATGAAAATCCCTATAAACTTTCTGCTCCATCTACTATACGATTTTTTTTGCATTTCATTATCCTCTTGTTCGTCTCTTTTACTTTGTGTATTGATATATGCTGATAACATTTCCCTTTGTCCAGATAGACAAATGCGCAGCCATTCAATATCTCTTGAATTCTAATTCATCGTTCTGATTCTATCACAGCTGACCTTCATTTTCAAGCTGTGATTAATGAGTTTACTTGTGCTTAGATCCATCGGCACAAAAAATCAACCACCCTGCTGCAAGCCGCAAAGTATTGGACCTATGAAGGAATAAACAGAAACTGCTGCATCAGGCAAGCCTTGCGCTCCTCCATGCAGCAGCTCTCGTTTAATATCTTTCACTTTGCCCACAATTAAATATCCAAACCCCGGCAGGCTTCAGACACGATACCACACCATACTGCTACGGTCAGCATTCCCTCTTATACAGAAAAATTAAAACGCTGTCCAGAAGGGCTGTAACGCTCTTCCTTCACGGTGTTCCAGTCTACCTGACTGATTTTCTCCGCCAGCTCGCTGACAGATGATGCATATACAGTGGTACGCTTACCCGGTCTCCCGTTTTGCACATACTTTTCCGTGCCAGTCTCCTGCTCCGCCTTCTTGGCTTCCCTAGCCTCGGTTCTCTTGTCTTCCCGCTGTTTCTCGATGCGCTCCCTCTGTTTCTCGCTGTTCTTCTCCAGCTCTGCGAAGAAGGATACCTCCCCGTCGTTGCCGATGGAAATGCCAATACGGGTCACATCCCCCGCCTTATCTCCAAGCTGGGTTTTCATCTCCTCCAGCTTCTCCACAGCTCCGTCAAGAATCTCCATGTTCTTCTTTTTTACATCCTCATCGGCAGCCATCTTCTCCAGCTCATCCGTGCTCAAAAGAGCGCTGTACTCACCGGTGCCTCTTGACAGATATTCTGCTGCCTCCTCGTCCGTCTCATAATCGGCAACGATAAAATCCATATTCTTGTACGTCTTCTGCAGCTCCTTCAGAAGCGTCTGAGCCGCTTTGCTCAAGGTAGGCGTCGACTTGTCCTTGCCCGCCTTCTCAGTCTTGCTTCCCGTAGTCTTGGCTGTCTTGCTGTCTTTTCCCGCCTTTGCGGTCTTGTCATAAAAACTGCTCTGGTAATAGCTTCCTATCTTCTCCATTTCTGCCCTCCGTAGCATTTTTGTGCACCTTTCGCACTCTGTATACTGTGAACCGTGCCGCTCCGATGCCCTGTGTCTTCCTTTGACACTCTGCGCCTTCCTTATGCGCTGTATATATACTCTTGTCCTGCAGCCTGCCCCTCTTCCGAAATATGGAGTGCGGCCCGCCTATTTTTTATTTCGGCAGAAAAAAGGAAAACTTTACCTGTCTGTCAGCCAAACTTGCTCTTCAATGCCCGCTCTGTAGGAAAAATGGGCAAAAGCATCAGTACGCATTCCGCGCCTTCCACCGCTCCGCCCCAGATTCCTACTACATTGTCACTCTTCCCTATGCAGAAAAGCATGACTATGACTGCCAGCACCAGCATCACCAGTCCCATGCAGAACCAGATTTTCCCTATGTAAATATGGGCAAATGTCCATGCTTCCCTGCTGGCCATGGACCTCTGCGTGCGGTAACCATAAAGATTGTTTCTCTCCTTCGGCGGCCTATGGACAAAAACCCATCCCAGACCTACCATCGTAAGCGGCACCATAAGGTTCATGCACAGCATAAAAATCCAAAATCCCATACCCTTCTCTCCTTCCTATGTCAACCTGAGACTCCTGATACATTCTTCTGGCTGGCCGCCCTTTCCTTCCCAAGGGCAAAAAACAGTTTCCTATTGCTACTTTACATAAAATCCATACACTTCCATATTCTCCTTGAATGTCAGCGTAAATGTAACGCCGACCTTTTCGTAGGATACATTGACCTGAACAATGGCATAGCTCTTTCCCTGCTGGCGCACCTCTGTCAGGTACATATTGCCCATAGAGCAGAAATCGCCCCAGTCCTCCCCTATAAACTGCCTGACGGCAGCAGGAGGCATATCCTGAAACACTTCCCTCACCTCTGGGGAAAGGTATCCGTCAAGGGCTTCATAATCCTCACTGCCAAAGAGCAGGATCACCTCCTCCGCTCTGGCCTTCACCGTCTCTACATCAAAGTCCCTGCTGGCATTGATGTCCCTCTCCTTGGGAAAAAGCCAATAGAGAAATCCAGCCGTGCCTGCCACGGCTAACAGCACCACAGACATCAGGATGATCAGCCGCCTATGTCCTTTCGCCTTTTTCCGCTCCCTTTCCTCGAAATTATCGTTGAACTCCTCCGCAAGAGCCTTCGGCTCCCCCATTTCCGCCAGAATCTCCTCCAGCTGCCTGCCCTCATCCAGTCCGATTCCGATATGAGAATTCAGCTGCTTTTCAATCTCACGCTTTTTTCTTCCGGAACACAGCAGGTACGCCGCTACCTGTCTTATATATTCTTCTCTTGTCGTCATTCATTTATCCCTTTCCAAAATTACCCTATTTCTTCTCATACTTGCTCTGTATCACAATAGTATAGATTGCCATAGCCGCTATGCTTTCCAGTACAACCCCCAGAACGGAAAAAACGATTCCGAGAGAACTCCGTCCCCCTAAAAGGGGCAGCCCAAGAAGCACGAAAATCCCGCCATACACAATAAACAGCCAGCCTACCGCCCGATTGTATGCCTTTACATCTTTCATGGGAAGCGTCTTCATATTCGCCCAGAAGCCAAACTCCTTCTTTGCCCAGAAAGCTGATAGACCAAAAACCACCATGACACAGCCCACTATTGCCCACATTATAAAACCTGTCATACCTTCTCCCGCCTCTTCTTATTCTACAATACATTCCATAACAGTACCATATAGCTCCCTGCCGCCATGTTCCCTCCGCTCATCGTCCCCGCCCATAATACCGTCCACCGACCGGGTAAACGCATCCCACAGCTCCTTCAGCCGCTGAAGGGTATCCTCCCCCTCCTCGGTTATCCGGTAGTATTTTTTGGAAACCTCTTTGCCTTTTGGCTCGCTCCACTTGCTTGTCACGAGCCCGTCATCCTCCATACGGTAGAGGATAGGGTAAAGCGTCCCCTCCTTCAGCTGAAACATCTCCCGGCTTTTCTCTTTCAGCTCACAGATCAGCTGATATCCGTATTTTTCTTTTTCCGACAGCAGCTGCAGAACCAGCATTTCCAGAACGCCCTTCTTCATCTGCTGTTCGTATTTCAGTTTCAACCAATCACCTCCCCTATCAGATTTTTATTGCATTTTTACATAATACTTTGTATTGCTAAATACATTATAACGCTGATGCTATTGAGTGTCAACCGTATTTTCTGATTCACCGAACAGCTTAAGCGCAGAAAAGACAATGTTCTCTTTTCGGAACGGATTGCCCGGCTGAACCGTGCCAGCGGTGTATAAAAGGATGTATACGACAAAAACCTCAGCAGAATCAGATATCTGCTGAGGTTCCTATTTTTTCTCCGAGCCGTACCTTTGTCTCGATGCCCCTTACGGAATTCTCCAGAATATCCTTGTCCGGGCACACCGCCCCTCTCCGGGTCATCAATATTATGGTAGAGCCTCCGAATGCAAAGTTTCCCTTCTCCTGTCCCCTGTGCACCGTCTTTTTTACGGTGCGGTTCTCGATCCTGCCTACCAGCATGGCTCCCACCTCCATCTGAAGTATGGTGCCGAAATGTTCTGATCGCAGAAGGGAATATTCTCTGGTATTTTCCTTGTAGATCGGAAACCTGTCATTGGCTATGGGATTCACCGTATGGAAGACTCCCGGAATCCTCACGCACCGGGATGTCTGTCCCTTATCCACAAAGATATATCTGTGATAATCCTCCACGCACAGCCGGAACACCCATGCATAGCCCCCCGCAAAGCTCTCCGCCAGCTTCCGGTTCCGCAGCAGGCTGCGCACCGTATAGCAGCTATGCTTGACGTAAAAAACACTGTCCTCCTTGATTTTACAGACACTGAGCCTGCTGTCGCAGGGACTGATGAAGGTCTCCGGCTCCGTCCTAATCTCACGGGCTCCGGGAACCAGCCTTCTTGTAAAGAAATCATTGTAAGAAGCAAAATCCTCTCTCTCATAATCCTGCATATTGAGCTGATGGCTCTTGATAAAGGGCCGGATCAGTATCCTTGAAGCTCCGGAATCCAGAAACCTGCCTGCCGCTGCGGAAACCGCAGGGGAGATCAAGGGCTTAAGAAGCATCCGCCCCACAGCACTGCCGTACAGAGCCCCCACCAGACGATCCTGCATGGAATCTTCTTTTATTATCCTGCCTCCGCGCTCTCTCACGTAATGCATATTTTCCATCCCTTCCTATTGACCATGAACCGTTTCGCCATAACGCTTCCTGCCGAACTGTATCCCCTCATCCGGCGGACTGTCATCCTGTCACGTACATCTCAAGCTCTCTATGCTCTCTTGGCAGATAAGCAACGCTGTCGGCGGACTTCCTCAGAATAAATGTTCATACAATGCCAAGCAGCAAGCCGCCGATCACCACTTGTGCCTATGTATGAACTCACCGCCGCCCTTCCACATGAAAAGAAGTATGGCTACCGCCACCGCCACTACTCCCACGATCAGAAGCACCTTCCGGGGAGAAGGCTTGGGGAAAGGAAAGTCCGCGATAAACAGCCCCCCCACCACCGCCACCAGTATATGGAGAGCGACCAAAAACGCTCCCGGAGACGGAAAGAACGGAGAACAGACAAAAAGAATAGGCAGCGCGATCGCCATAGATGTGATCGGCAGTCCCTGATAATACTTTCGCACCTCCTCAGTCTCATGCTGGCGCTTCGCCTCCATCACATTATAGTATCCCAGCCGTATCATTCCGGCCAGACCATACAGTACCAGAATCACCATGCCCACGATATGCCTCATCCCCATCTCGTAACAGATGACAATAGGCAGCACGCCGAAACACACCATATCACAGAGGGAATCGATCTGGATGCCGAAGCCTTTTCCGTCCTCCGTCCTATCCTTCTTGGTCCTTGCGATCTTGCCGTCAAACATATCGCAGAATCCCGAAAAAGCCAGCGCAAAAACCGCCCATCGCAGGTGCATGGTCACTGCGCAGAAAATGCCTGTGATGGCTGAAGCAAAGCTGATATACGTGAGGATCACTGTGTAATCGTAGATACCTATCAGACCAAATTTATGTTTTTTCATCCTATCTTCCCTGCTCCCTTCGACGGATATCCCGTCAACAATCCTTAACTGTTTGTTCTTCAAGCCTATACCTCCCTGCCTGCTCCCACAGACACCATGTCAAATCCTGTCCTGCTCCCGCTCCTCAGGATATCTGCTTATGACTGTATCCCGCCCTCTTCTATTTATGTCTTTTCACACAAATCTTCGCTTCTGCCTTCCTCACACAAGATATCTGCCTGCTTCGCCGGACGCAGTGTGTAATACAGCTGGGCCACCACAGTAAATAAGGCGCTTATAATCAACTGGCTGTAATACCCCAGCCCTCTGGAAAGCACCAGCGCCGGCAGGGTAAGCCCCTCAAAGACCACACAGAATATCTTCAGGAACAAGGTCTCGCTGACCCCCATGCCTCCGGGAAGAGGGAGCATATCCACAGAAACAGAAATCACAGCCTGAAGAAGTATCACATCCAGCGGGGACGTACCGGACATCCCGAATGCCAGATAGACCATCCATGTGACGGAAAACAGCAGAATCCTCTGGACAAATGTAATCAGGATCACGTTGACAATGACCTTGTAATGATTCTTCAGGTAAGCCGCCGTCTCACGGTAGACCTGCATGGCCTTCCGGAGCTTCTCCCTGCGGGCTTCCTTTTTCTTTATCAGATGCAGCCGTTCCAGCCAGTCCATGCCCTTGAGCAGGATCCCTTCCGCCAGCAGCGGATGGAATACCAGAATCGTCATGAAGCTGACGCAGAACACGTTAAGCGCCAGTCCCAGATAATACACCGGAAGGATTCCTTCCAGATATTGATGAAGGAACCCCCTGCCGAAAATCAGGATCCCCAGCCCGATCACCACCAGCACCAGCTTGTAGGTGATAGTCACCACCATCAGAATCACCGTGCTCACGGGAATCGGGATATTTTCCTTCTTCATATAATAAATCTGCATGGGCTGCCCGCCAGTGGCTGAAGGCGTGATACAGCTGAAGAAGAAGCCTACAGAGGAAAACAGAAAACATATCCTCTTTTTCAAATATATCTTGAAGGAACGCATCATATACCATATGATAATAGACTCGCCCCATATAAAACACACAACCAGGACGACTCCCGGAATCAGATAGCGGAGCTCGGCCTTTCTGATGGCATCCATCATCTCCCCCAGATCCTCACCGTGGAAAACACCATACAAGGTAAGAGCAAATACAGCAGCCAGAAGAATCCCGTTCCCTATTACCTTTTTCTTCGTCTGCATTCAGTTCCCCTCTTTTCCGAAAATTTTTCCGTTGACCTTGTCCAGAAGCTTTTCGTAGGTTCCCCAAACTGCCGGCTTTTTCCCAATGTAGAAACAGATCTCCGCCAAGAGCACGCCGCTAACCACGTCTATGATCACATGCTGCTTCGTGGTCAGCGTGGAAACACAGACCATGATCGCCATGACGCAGGAAGCAGCCCGATATCCTGCTGATATGTTCTTTCTCCCTCTCAGGCCGATGTAGCAGAACCAGCTCACCAGACAATGTATGGAGGGAAACAGATTATCCGCCGCATCCGTGTCATACAGAAAAACCATGACCTGATTCCAGAATCCCTCCGCCGGGATCTCCGGGCGGGTATTAGTGGTAGGAAACGCCAGATAAAATACCATGCAGACAATCCGTGAAATAAAGTCCGCCGAAAAAAACTGGCATACGGATTTCTTATCCTGCCTTGCGATCAGAATATAGTTCGCGATCCAGAACAGATAGCATCCGAAGTATACAGCCACCGACGGTGACCACAGTGGAATCAGCCGATCCAACGGGCTCTCTATATTATGATGATACCATTGACCCGCAATTATCCTTGTTCCAAAATATACCGAAAAATTAAGCGCCACCGCTACTATAAGAGGAACTATTCCCTCTTTCGGGACTAAATCAGATAAATTCTTACGTATTCTGTTCATGACCAGCTCCTCACACACCTTTTATGCGCCAATGCTCTCCGGCAGGCCTTCCTGCATACCGGCCCTCCTTACAGCACGGTGCAAGTATATCAAATTCTTTATGAATTCTCAAGAAGCTTTGCCATATCTTTAGGATATATTTAGACTTTATTTAACATCACCGCTTATAGCTTTGTCGTTAAAGCGTGACTATTTCCTCTGTTTTCAGAAAATAACATTTTCCATGATAGTGCCCTGTACAATATAGCTTTATAAGGATTTCCTTCATCCGGAAATCCAGCCTATGATAGACCCTCCTCCTTTCCCACGGCAGCCCGGAAACATATTCTCTCTGCCGTTCATCCAGTACACCCAGCAGCGCCTGATACTTTTCCGGCTCCTGCCTTGCGGCCAGGCCGAAATCACAGGACATATAGGCGCTTTCTTTCCCGTTTGCCGCCATCCTGAAATCCAGCAGACCTGCCAGCTCCTGCGGCGAACAAGCCTTTCCTCCGTCAAAAGCTCTTTCCTTCCAGCATATATCCGCTGCCCCTTCCTCTCCCTTTTTACAGTTCTGCAGAGCCGGGGTGTAAGAGCCGCCGTCCTCCTGCTCAGACACCCGCCGAAAACTGGCCTTGCCGTATTTATCATATTCCCGTACATAAAAAGCCCGCTTCCTGCGCCCGCCGCTGCCGGGCTCCTGCAGCAGGATCACCCCTGTGTCCACCAGCCGCTCCCATGCCTCCTTCTGCACTCTCTCATAAGGAGCCGGGAAATCAAGCTGTGCCGCAATCTGCCGTACCGTATACCCCAGATCGGCCAGATGGCGGATCGCTCCGCCGTTTGCCGCCTCATGGGTAAAATCAGCCAACGCATTCCGAAAAAAGTCCTGTTCCTGCATCAGTTCTCCTATGCCTCTTTTCCTTCCCGCTTTTTAAACCACATTTTCTATTTTACTGTATTTGCGCAAATACGTCAATGTCCGACATTTCCAAAAAACATTGAAAGATTGCCGAAACAACCCTCATTCAATACTTGCATTTTCCTAAGATAGCGAGTAGAATAGCATATGAAAATCGTCAGATATCACATTTACCTGACAAAAAACAAGCAAAAAAGAAATGAGGTACAACATGAAAGCACAGAACAAATGGATATGCGCCGCTATCCCGGCGCTGCTGCTGCACTGTAGCATCGGAACCGTCTACTGCTGGTCCATCTTCAGCCAGGAGATTGCCAGCTACATCGGCTTCTCCAAGGGAGCCACAGAATGGGCCTTCAGCTTCGCGATCTTCTTTCTGGGGATGTCGGCGGCATTTCTGGGGAACGTGGTAGAAAAGGACATCCACAAATCCTCCCTTATCGCCGCCATCTGCTTCGCCGCAGGCATGGCCGGTACAGGCTTCTTCATCTATTACGGCGGCAAGTATTATGTTGACAACGGCTCCGGCAGCATACTGGCCCTGATCGGCATCTATGTATGCTACGGTTTCATCATGGGCATCGGTCTGGGCACGGGCTATCTGTCCCCCGTAAAGACCCTGATGCTGTGGTTTCAGGACAGAAAGGGCCTTGCCACCGGCCTTGCGGTCGCAGGCTTCGGCGCAGCAAAGGCTATCGCCAGCCCTATCATGCAGGCAATGCTGGTCAATCTGGGAGACAGCGGCATCTACAAGATGTTCCTGATCCTTGCAGTTGTCTACTTTATCATGATGTTTGCAGGGCATATCTTGCTGAAAAAGCCCTCTGACTGGCATGAGCCCCAGAAGAAGGAAAAAGGTCAGGGCATGATGGCCGTCATCAAGACAAGACCCATTACCAACTACATCGGTATCTGGCTTATGTTCTACATCAACATCACCTGCGGTCTTGCCCTGATCTCTCAGGAAAAGATGATCGTGAAATGTATCGGTCTCGCAGGAGTGGTAGGCATCATCTCTACCGTATCCGCCATCTTCAACGCAGGCGGCCGTCTCGGCTTTTCCGCATGGGCGGACTCCATGAAGGACAGAAATACCATTTATAAGCTTATCTTCATTCTCTCCATCGTCTTCACAGGAATCGTCATGCTGACGGGAGGCATTAAGAACGGCGAAGGAAGCACTCTGCTGATCGTACTGGTGCTGGGACTGATCTTTGTAGTGAACGCAGGCTACGGCGGCGGCTTCTCCAATGTCCCTACCCTCCTCTCCGATCATTACGGCATGGGCAACATCAGCGCCATCCACGGACTGACCCTCTCCGCATGGGGCTTCGCAGGCCTCACAGGCAATCAGCTTGCGAACTTTATCGTGGAACATACGGGAAGCCCTATCATGATTCATGGTGAGCAGGTAAATCCCACAGGATATCAGAACGTGCTGTATGTCACCATCGTACTGTACATTGTAGCGCTGCTGATCAGCCTCTTCCTTGTGCGGCCCATGAAGGAAAAGGAAAAGGCAAAGGGCTAGGTCAGTTTCCGGCAACATCCTAATCCGGACAGACCGGAACCGAAATTTTGGATGCTGCGTCAATCCTGCTGCAGGGCAGAATACTAAAACCCTGCTGCTTTAATACCTTGACATTCGGTTTATAAATGCCGGCATCCAGGGTCAAAGAACAGATTTCTGGCCTTGGATGCCGGCTTATTTTATTCCTTCATGGGTCTGATACCCCGTTGCTCGCAGCGGAGTGGTCCATATTCATGTCTTCTCTTGCATATGCCGGAAAATTCTCAGCACAAAAATCAGTCAACCTCTATCTTAAACACAATAGGATTCCTGCTCTTCACGCCGCAATTAATGTGCAGCCCCTCCGCGTCCCGGCTCCATGTCAGGCTGTCATCTCCGCCCAGAACCTCCACAGCCTTGATGATGCCGTGGAAATTGGCCTCCTTGGAGGCATCCTGCACCGCCAGAGTCTTGATGCAGTATGAACCCTCTTGGCTGCATTTCAGAGCCGTGGCGTAAAGCTTGCCTGCCCCGGCAGTAAAGCGGAAATCCTCCGGGGTAAAGTTTTTCTTGATGCCATCGGAAAACTGCCCCTCCACGATCCGGGTGGGTCCTTCTCCATATTTCCTCCAGACAGAGGTATCATATATGGCCTCACCGTTGATCTTCATCCACTCTCCGATGGCCGTAAGCACTTCCCTGTCCCCCTCCGAGATGCTGCCGTCAGGCTTGGGGCCTACGTTCAGCAGCAGACATCCGTTCTTGCTGACGATATCCACCAGATCACAGAGAATATCCTCCGCAGGACGGAAATTATTATTCTCCGTATATCCCCATGAATTCAACGCGATGGAGGTATCTGTCTGCCAGAAGAAGGGCTTTACATCCGCAAACTGTCCTCTCTCCACATCCGGCACGGCACAGCCGAACTGATAGCCGTCCTGCTTGTAATTGATCACCGCGTCGCTCCCCCACTGGGCAGCACGGTTGTAATAATATGCCGTAAATTTCCTCAGATAGGGTTTCACTGCGCTGTGCTGTATCCACCAGTCGAAATAGATCACCTTGGGCTGGTATTTATCCACGAGCTCGCAGCAGCGCACAAGCCAGTCCTGCAGAAATTCCTCTGTGGGCATAGGCTCGCTGAAAAGGTCGAAATGATCCTTCGGCTCCGGCATGGCAGGCCAATAGAAATCTCCCCTCTCCATGGGCTCCTTGATATCGCTGTCAAATTCCTTTCCATGTCCCATGAAAAACCAGTGCTCTACACGATGTGAGGAAAGTCCCACCTGCATTCCCTTTTTGCCGCAGCTCTCCTTCAGCTCTCCGAGCACATCTCTCTTGGGGCCCATCTCACTGGCATTCCAATGGGAGATCTCGCTGGCGTACATCTGGAAACCGTCATGGTGCTCCGCCACCGGCACCACATATCTGGCGCCCGCCTGCGCAAACAGCTCCGCCCAGTCATCCGGATTGAAATTCTCCGCGCGGAACATGGGGATGAAATCCTTGTACCCGAATTCGGTGTGCTTTCCGTAGGTCTCTACATGATGCTTAAATTCTCCCGAATCCTTTATATACATATTCCGGGAGTACCATTCGCTCCCGAATCCGGGAACGCTGTATATCCCCCAGTGGATGAAGATCCCGAATTTTGCGTTTCTATACCATTCCGGCACCTGATAACGGGACAAGGATTCCCATGTATCCTTATAAGGTCCCTGCGCAATGACCTTGTCTATGGTTTCGAGATAGGGTTTCATATCGTACATATGTATAATCCGCCTTTCCTACATTTCCGTCCTATATACTGTTTACATACTGCTTGTTGTGCGTCTCTTTCCCATCTATGCTGCTTACATACTTCCCGTCATATATCTCTTACTCGTCTGCCGTCCCGATAGGTTATGCGGCTTACGAGCTTCCATACCCAAAAAACCGTTGATTTCAAAGCATCAACGGTTTTTTTAATCTAAAAGAGGGTTAATTCCCCGCAGCCTGCTGCGAACAAATCAGGCGAATACCCCGCTGCTTGCGGCGGGGAAGTTTATTTTTTACAGTGTTAAGTTTTGAGTCCCGTTCTGTATCCGATCATCTCTGTACGCGGCCAGAAGCGTCGCCGCCTGCCAGCGTCTCTACTTCCTTTCTGGACACAAGATTGAAATCCCCGGGAATGGTATGCTTCAGCGCAGACGCCGCCACACCGAACTCCAGCGCGGACTTGAAGTCCTTGCCGTCCAGCATGCCGCAGATCACACCGCCTGCGAAGGAGTCGCCGCCGCCCACTCTGTCAACGATAGGATGTATGCTGTATTCCTTGGAATGGTAAAACTCCTTGGTATCTCTGGAATAGATACATGCAGACCAGCCGTTGTCGGAAGCGGAATGGCTTACCCTCAGAGAGGACACACAGTACTCGAAATTGTAATCCGCTACCATCTGCTCAAAAATGGACTTATAGCCCGCCAGCTCCAGATCTCCGCTGGTAACATCCGTCTTGCCCGGCTTGTAGCCCAGTACCAGCTCCGCATCCTCCTCGTTGCCGATGCACACGTCCACATACTGCATGAGGTTTTTCATGACCTTCTGGGCCTTCTCGGAGGACCAGAGCTTCTTGCGGAAGTTCAGATCCACGGAAACCTTCACGCCATGCTTCTTAGCTGCCTTCAGCGCCTCTTCGGTCAGGACAGCGGCTGCATCGGAGACCGCAGGGGTGATGCCTGTGAAATGGAACCAGTCAGCTCCCTCAAATATCGCATCAAAGTCAAAATCTGCCGCAGTGGCAGTGGAAATGGAGGAATGGGCCCTGTCATAGACCACCTTGGAGGGCCTCATGGAAGATCCGCTCTCCAGAAAATAGATGCCCAGTCTCTCGCCGCACCTGGCAATATGCTTCGTACCCACATTGTACTTCCTCAGGGCCGCCACGGCACACTCGCCGATCTCATTGGCGGGTACCGCGGTGACAAACTCTGCGTCATGTCCGTAGTTTGCCAGAGATACCGCCACATTGGCCTCGCCTCCGCCATAGCAGACATCAAATTCATCCGCCTGAATGAACTTCTCGAAATTGGGGGTGGACAGCCTCAGCATGATCTCACCCATGGTAATCACTTTTGCCATTGTCTTCAAATCCTTTCTCACAAGTCAGATTATTTCTGCAGAAGATGTACTGCGAATCCGCCGATTTCCTCTTTCATATATATGGCATTGCACTTTCCGTTCTTCATCATGGGCTCCTCGAACTCCACGCCCAGCACCGTGCTCATATAATTGATCGCTCTCTCGATATAATTGGTTCTGATGGCTATATGTCCGTGGGTGCCTCTGCCGTGCTGGTTCAGCACCTCCACGATAGTACCTGCGAAGGTACCGCTGCTGCCAACCTTGGCCGGCAGTCCGAATAAGAAGCAGAAACGTGCGGCGGCCTTGTCAGCCTCCTCCTTGCTGTCCGTGTTCACGCCGATATGGGCCAGTTCAAAGCCCAGCATGGTCTGAACCGCCTCTCTGGTAAGCTGCTCGATCTTGTCCCACGCGCCCTCGCCTATCAGATCGCCGGGCACCATCCAGGAGCCGCCGCAGGCTATGATCTTGTTAAAGTCAAGATAGGAAGTAAGGTTCTTGGCATTGATGCCGCCGGTAGGCATGAACTTCATATTCACATAAGGCGCAGCCATTGCTTTGATCTTTGCCAGACCTCCGGACTGCTCCGCCGGAAAGAACTTCACCACATCAAGCCCCAGCTCGATGGCCTGCTCGATGTCGGAAGGGCTGGAGGTGCCGGGAGTAATGGGCACATTTTTTTCGATACAATATTTCACCGTTCTGGGATTCAGGCCCGGGCTGACGATAAATTTAGCGCCTGACGCCACAGCCGCATCCACCTGCTCCGCATTGAGCACGGTGCCTGCTCCCACACACATATCAGGGAAATTTGTGGTCATGATGCGGATGGCCTCGGCTGCCGCATCGGTGCGGAACGTCACCTCCGCACAGGGAAGCCCCCCGGCGCAAAGAGCCTTTGCCAGAGGAAGAGCGTCCTCCGCCCTGTCGATCTTCACTACTGGCACAATGCCGATTTTGCTGATCTGCTCTAATACTGCGTTCATCTTTTCTCCTGTCTGCCCGTCCTCTGCGGGCTGTAACATTCTCGTTTTCGCTACCGAAAATTTCGCTCCCGAAAAATTCGTTACCGAAAATCAGTAACGCGCAGCCGGGACTGCGCAGTTCCTGCGCAGCCCAAGCCCCGTCACATTATAAATTCAGGTATGTCTTACGCATTCTGGACTTCTCTCACTGCCTCCGCGATCTTGTCACATTTGCAGTTGTCAAAGAAGTACTCGTTGAACTTTGCTCCTCCTAAAGCGCCCTTCACCAGCTCTCTGTCCAGATTCTTCAGGATGGTCACAATATCAGTATGGGTCACTTCCTTCACTTTATCCAGAATTTTTTTGTTCCTCTGTTCGGGCTCCACCCTCTCAGGGGGATATCCGCCGCCTCCGGGCGCGCAGAAAAGCTTCTCAAAGATATATTCCAGATTCAGCTCGCCGCCCCAGCCGAAATTCTCCGCAAAGGGAATCGCCACACAGTTTCCGTCATTTACCTGAGAAAAGAGGTAAGCGTCCAGCGGGGACTCGATATGGCCGCACAGAACCTTGGGAAAGGAATTGCATGCGAGCATGGCGCCTTCCCCTGTCCCGCAGCCGGTGATTACGTAATCGGCTGCGCCGGAATTTATGAGCACTGCTGCCAGAATGCCGTTCTGCACATAGGTCAGGGTACTGTCCTCCGGACCGCACATACCGTAATTGAATACCTCATGCCCTATGGGCTCCACTACCTTTTTCAGGGTGGAACAGATCAGCTCGTTTTTTGCCGCCTGACTGTTCTCGTTGATCAATGCGATTTTCATGAAAAATGCCTCCTATTTCTCTCACTCTGCCGATTATTCCGGCTGCTTGCCGATGTAGGCCAGAATACCGCCGTCCACGTACAGGATATGGCCGTTTACTGCGTTGGAAGCCTCGGATGCAAGGAACACTGCGGGACCTGTAAGCTCCTCGGGCTTCAGCCACCTATTGGCAGGAGTCTTGGCGCAGATGAACTGGTCGAAAGGATGCCTGCTGCCGTCGGGCTGGATCTCGCGGAGAGGAGCGGTCTGGGGAGTCTCGATATAACCGGGCCCAAGGCCGTTACACTGGATGTTGTACTGGCCGTACTCGGAGCATATGTTTCTGGTCAGCATCTTCAGGCCGCCCTTTGCGGAAGCGTATGCGGACACAGTCTCCCTGCCCAGCTCGGACATCATGGAGCAGATGTTTATGATTTTGCCGTGGCCCTTCTTGATCATGGAAGGAATGACAGCCTTTGACACGATGAAGGGACCGTTTAAGTCGATGTCGATGACCTGACGGAACTGAGCCGCTGTCATCTCGGTCATGGGGATTCTCTTGATGATTCCGGCATTGTTCACCAGAATATCGATGACACCTACCTCGCTCTCGATCTGGGCAACCATTGCGTTCACCGCATCCTCGTCGGTCACGTCGCACACATAGCCGTGGGCCTTGATCCCTTTCTCGGCATATGCCGCCAGCCCCTTGTCCACCAGCTCCTGCTTGATGTCGTTGAAACAGATGGCAGCACCGGCCTCCGCATAAGCGCAGGCGATGGCAAAGCCGATTCCGTAGGACGCACCCGTTACCAGAGCTACTTTTCCTTCCAGTGAGAAGTTTGTGAATTCAGACATTTTCTTTTTCTCCTTTTTTTATAAAATTTAAACTTTGCAATTCCCATTACGAAAATCACATCAGATCCTTCATCGCTACGCCGTCCATATCGTCAAAGTCCTGATTCTCTCCTACCATTCCCCAGATAAAGGTATAGGCTCTGGAGCCGCATCCAGAATGAATGGACCAGCTGGGAGAGATGACCGCCTCCTCGTTCCTCATGACAATATGTCTGGTTTCGTCCGGCTCGCCCATATAATGCATGACGAAGGCATCCTCTGGCATATCGAAGTACAGATACACCTCCATGCGTCTGTCATGGGTATGGCAGGGCATGGTGTTCCATACACTTCCGGGCTCCAGCCTGGTCATGCCCATCTCCAGCTGGCAGCTCTCCACCTGACCGGGAAGAATGTATTTACAGATTACCCTGTGGTTCGCATCCTCCAGAGAACCAAGCTCCACCTTGTTCTCATCCTTCACGATCACCACTCCTTCTTCAGGAGTCCCCTCAGGCTTGATCAGCACGGTGGGACAGGTTCTGTGGGCTGGAGCGGAATTCAGATAAAACTTTGCAGGGCTGGATGCATCCTCGCTGGCAAAGACGATGTTTCTGGATCCCATGCCGATATACATGGCCTCCTTGTGCCCCACCTTGTAGACCTTGCCGTCCACGGTGACAGTGCCTGCGCCGCCGATATTGATGACACCCAATTCTCTCCTCTGGCAGAAATACTCCGCTCTGAGTTCATCACCCGCCGTCAGCGTAATGGGCTCCACAGGCACCGCCGCGCCCGTGATGATCCTATCAATGTGGCTGTACACCAGCTTAGTCTGGCCCGGCACAAAAAGGTTCTGGATCAGAAACTCCTCCCTGAGCCGCTGGGTGGTGTAATGCTTCACATCTCTTGGGGATACTGCTGTTCTTAGTTCCACCTTCTACACCTCTCTTTCTGAAAAATGAATACAATAAATTTCCAATGCATAATGACTGCCGTTTCACATAAGTATCTGTATTATATCATACAACAGATGTGTTTTCTATAAATTTTCTGTTAATTTCTTCCAAACTCCGGCTGAAATAACGCAGTTTCCAGATGTGTAAGATCCGACAGCTTTTGGAAGTTTGCCTTGCACTGTAAGTATAGTATAAACAAAAAAATCCTCCAAGTCTATTCAAATATTTCTCAAAACCTTGCAGATTTTGAACTCTTATATTATACTGATAGCAGATTGATACTTTCGGAACTGAAGCAAAGACACGAGACTTTAAAAAGGAGACCCTCGCCATGGAAGAACTGACATCCTGCAAGACCGCAATCGAAAACTGCAATCTCACCCGGACATTTTCCATCGCCCACCTCTATAAAGAAGAAAAAGCCATGGATATGCATATCCATGACTGCTATGAGCTGTACTATTCCATCTCCGGAGGGAAGCAGTTCCTGATAGACAACCGCTTCTATTCCATCGCCCCAGGGGATCTGTTCATCATCAACCAGTATGAAAGCCATAAGCTGACCCAGATCGACAACCAGCTCCACGAGCGCATCGTGCTGAGCATCCACCCGGACTTTGTAAAACGGCTCTCTACGGAGGAGACCGATCTGGATTACTGCTTCACCCACAGAAGCAGCCGCTTCCAGCACAAGGTCTCCCTGACCAAGTCCCAGCAGAAGCGCTTTCTCTATTACATCAACAAGATGACCTCCGCCAACGGCTATGCCCATGACATTCTGGAGCGCTGTGCCTTCATGGAGCTCCTTACCATGATCAATGCGCTCTCCGATGCCAACGTAGCCATGCTCCCCGAAACCGAGCATAAATACAGCCATCAGGTGGAAGATATTCTGGCTTACATCAACCAGAATATCGGGGAGCCCATCACTGTGGAACAGCTGGCGGAAAGCTTCTTTCTCAGCGAATCCTACATCTGCCGCATTTTCAAGCAGGCCACCGGAACCACCATCAATAAATACATCACCGCCCGCCGTATCAGCATTGCCAAGGCCCACTTGAACGAGGGGGATTCTGTAAGTGTGGCTTTCGAGAAAAGCGGCTTCGGGGATTACAGCAACTTTTTCAAGGCCTTCACCAAGGCCGTGGGCGTATCCCCGAAAAAGTACGCAAACCTGAGCGTCAGCTGAATGTCAAAAAGGCACCGTCTGTTTCTGGATGCGCTCCTCCGCTGAACGTCAGGCTGCCATATACCATCGGCTGATGCGACATACTCTGACTGTCAGGCCGTCACATACTGTCAATGGACTTGATCCCTCTGATCTCCATAAGGCTCTGCACATACTCTTCCCGGCTCAGCCTGCGGGGAATGCGGACCGTTATCGTAATCGTCAGGGATTGAGCATCCTCCCCCAGTCTGTCCACTTCGAACATATCCACCATGCACCCGTCCGCTTTCAGTTTCCGCAGAAGCCCCGTGGCTACACCGCTCTCTGCCGCTTCCACATGAAGGATCATGTATCTGGAATGTCTATAAACCCTTCCTTCTATCCATGGAAGGATATGCAACATCCCCAGCAGGATGGCAGTGGCCAGAAAAGCCCCGTCCACAAAGCCTATCCCCACCGCCAGCCCGATGCAGGCACAGACCCATATGCCTGCCGCCGAGGTCAGACCCTTGACCTGATGACCGGACACAATGATGGAGCCCGCTCCCAGAAATCCTACCCCGCTCACCACCTGAGACGCCATTCTGGCTACGTCCGTTGTCCCCTGATACCGCATCTCCATGTACTGCCCGGTCATCACCACCATGGCTGCCCCCAGACACACTGCCGCATCCGTTCTTGCGCCGCCGCCCCTTCTTTTTGCTCCCCGGTCAATGCCCACCAGTGAGCCCAGCACCACTGCTGCCACCATCCTGAGAATGACGTTCGTCCCTGTCCATGCCGATAAATCCGCAAAGAACATCCCGTTTTTTCCTTTCTGTCTGTCCTATGTACTGTTTCTGCCGTCAGCCATATTGTGCTGTTCCTGACACAGCCGATTTGCGCCTTTTTTGTAACTGCCCAATACGCAGTACGGCTTCATTGACTGTCCGACATACTCTGCCTCACCGCCAAGCAAATATCCCGCCCGTCCGCAGGCCTCTTCGCATCTGCCTTAAAACCAATCTCCCTCACATCGTCCTCTATCAGATAGCACATTTCCTCATGGGGATCCACATCATGGGCGATCTGCCCTACCTCCAGCTTTATGTACTTCAGCTCCGCCTCCGCCAGACGGTTCCCTGCCATGTCAAGAAGCTCCGCATGGATCGTGACGAATTTCGGCGTCTCCTTCACAACAATCCCTCTTCCGATCAGATCCTCCCCATAAGGAACCGGTCTCCTGCATTTTACTTCCATGGACATGGTGACACCGAATACCTCCTCCGAGGATTTCGTCCACATGGCCCGCAGCCCCAGCTCGTCCAGCATGGTGGCCGCCAGCCCTCCGTGAACCCTCTGAGGAAAGCTCTGATGCTCCGTCTCATACCGAAACACCGTCATGACGCTGCCGTCCTCCATGTTATAAAACTGGGCCTTCATGCCCACGGGATTGTCCATCCCGCACACAAAGCACATCCTGCTGTTGCGCTGTTTGCTGACTACCCTCATTTCAGTTTTCCTCCCTGTCAAGTTTCCTTACTATGCAGATATCTTCCTTGCAAAGCTTTCCCTGCCGCCGGACAGCTCCATGTCCGTCACGCTCTTAGAGGGACTATACTCCATTTTATCCCACATCCCCAGCTCTGTCAATGTGCCCATGCAACGAAAAACCGCACTGAAAAACCGCCGCAAGCCCTCTAAGGACTCACAGCGGTTTTCCTTGTTCAATCTACTGCCATCATAGCTCTGATCGCCTTTTTTGTTGGTCAGGACACAGAATCGTCCATGACCGGCATCCGGCACAGCCCTCTGGCGCTACTTCTCCTTGAAGGTGGCGCATGCCGTTCCCTCGCAGGCGCAGGCCCCGCAGCCCTTGATGTCCACATGATCCGCATGACACTTGTAATTGGAATTATAGACACACTTCACCGCCTCACAGTCGATGCTGATCGTCTTGCTGGGATGGACTACGGAACTCTTGAAAGAATCCCTGCCCTCCCTCTCCTGCATGAAGCTCTCGCAGCAGGTGCCGTCACAGCTGCAGGCATGCTGCCCTCCCACCATGATATCTCCCTTGCAGCACAGATGCTGCTCCTTATCGTTGTAGGTACAGTTCTCCACCGCACATTTCAAATCCGCCATATCTGCCTCCTTTTTACGCTGCCCTGCCGAACTGCCTTCCCGCCGCCGAAACAACGCTTCGGGCAATCGGCGTATGCTGCCTCTTTTTTGTTCAGGAACAGTATGTCCATTCTGCGGCAATATATACGAATCTTAAATCAAACCGTTTCTCCCGTACAGCAGCCTATGAATAGAAAAGGCATCAGAAGAGACATAAAATCGGCATTTATGGAGCCTGCTCCTGAGGCATCTCCTGCCGGATCTCCTTTGCTCTGATCTCCTCGCAGATCTGGTCGAGGAATTCTGCCAGCGTTTTCTGCCCCTCGTCCCCAGCGAAACGACTCCTCACAGACACCAGCCCTTCCTCTTCCTCCTTCTGTCCCACGATCAGCATATACGGCACCCGATCAAGTCTGGTCTCCCTGATCTTGAAGCCGATCTTTTCGGATCGGTTGTCCACTGTAGCATCGATATCCCTTGCCTTAAGCTCCTTAAGCACCTTGGCAGCGTATTCCTCGTACTTCTCGGAGATGGGCAGCACTCTGACCTGCTCAGGGCAGAGCCATGTGGGGAACTTACCAGCATATTTCTCAATCAGCCATGCCAGCGTGCGCTCATAGCAGCCCATGGAGGTTCTATGGATAATATAGGGGCGCACCTTGTCGCCGTTCTGGTCCACATAATACATATCGAAATTCTCGGCAATTGCACAGTCCAGCTGGATAGTGACCATGGTATCCTCTTTGCCGTATACATTCTTGGCCTGAATATCGATCTTCGGCCCGTAGAATGCCGCCTCGCCATCCGCCTCCACAAAGCTCACGTTCTTTTCCCGCAGCACTGCCCGCAGGGCATCCTGGGTGCTGTTCCAATAGTTCTCGTCCCCAAGATATTTCGTCTTATTCTCCGGATCCCATTTGGAAAGCCGATAAGTCACCTCATCCTGCAGCCCCAGCGTGCTCAGCACATGATATGCCAGATCCAGACAGTTCTTCAGCTCCTCCTCCGCCTGGTCAGGCCGCAGGACAATATGAGCCTCCGTAATGGTAAACTGCCTTACTCTGGTGAGGCCGTGCATCTCCCCGGAATCCTCGCTGCGGAATATGGTGGATGTCTCGCTCATCCGGTAGGGCAGATCCCGGTAGGATTTCTGGCTGTTTTTGTATACATAATACTGGAAGGGGCAGGTCATGGGCCGGAGGGCAAATACTTCCTTGTCCTTCTCTTCATCCCCCAGAATAAACATTCCGTCCTTATAATGATCCCAGTGCCCGGAAATCTTATACAGATCGCTTTTTGCCATCAGCGGCGTCCTTGTGCGGACATAGCCCCATTCCTTATCCTCCAGATCCTCTATCCAGCGCTGGAGCTTCATGATCATCTTTGTCCCCTTGGGGGTAAAGAGCGGCAGCCCCTGTCCGATGACATCCACTGTGGTGAACAGCTCCATCTCTCTTCCCAGCCTATTATGGTCACGGCGCTTCGCATCCTCCATGCGCTCCAGATGGGCCTCCAGATCCTCCTTCTTGTTGTAGGCGGTGCCGTAAATACGCTGCAGTCTGTCCTTGTCGGAATCTCCCCGCCAGTATGCCATGGAGGAGGAAGTCAGCTTGAAGGCCTTGATGCCCTTTGTGCTCATCAGGTGAGGACCGGCGCACAGATCCACGAACTCTCCCTGACGGTAGAATGAGATCTCCGCATCTTCAGGCAGATCCCGGATCAGTTCCACCTTGTAGGGCTCATTCCTCTCCTCCATGAACTTCACCGCCTCCGCTCTGGGCAGGGTGAACTTCTCCAGCTTTGCGCCATTCTTGATGATCTTTTTCATCTCGGCTTCCAGAGCGTCCAGATCCTCTCTGGAAAAAGACTCATGGTCAAAATCATAATAAAACCCGGTGTCGATGCTGGGACCGATGGCAAGCTTCGCCTCCGGGAACAAGTTCTTTACCGCCTCGGCCAACACATGAGAAGCAGTATGGCGGATGGTCGCCAGTCCCTCCTCGTCATTCGCGGTGCAGATGGCCAGCTGGCAGTCCCTGTCCACCAGAGTCCTCAGATCCACAGTCTCTCCGTCCAGCTTTCCGCAGCAGGCTGCTCTTGCCAGACCCTCGCTGATATCCATTGCAATGTCATATACGCTCAGCGCATTTTCATACTCCTTTACGGAACCGTCCTTCAATGTGATCTTCATTTTGAAAGTCTCCTTTTTATAATATAGTCTCTCTTATCCTGCTATCCTACTCTTCTTCATCCGCTTCATCTTCGCAGAATTTTTTCGTATTGCCGTTGTTGCTGTCCGTATTGCCGTTATTGCAGGCAATGTTCAGGCCATGGGTCATGGGCGCCGCAAGCAGCCCGTATACGACGCCTGCCAGCAGGCATACCGCCCCCACCAACCAGAAATTCACCTTGGGCATGGTCAGCTCGCCCTCGAAGCAAGTCTTCGTCAGTTTCTTCAGATTGTCTCGTAATTTTTCCATCTTGCTCTCCCTTTTTCATAGAATTTTTGAAACGCATATTTCATTGAAAATATCACAAAAAGTCCCCTGCAATATTCCTATTGCAAGGGACGTATCATTTCATGAACGCGGTTCCACCCTTCTTGCAGCCTCCCTGACATCACGGTCGTGAATCTATTTCCTGCGAAGACCTGCGGTCCTGCCGACCATCGGTCTGTTCTGCAAAGACCTGCCATGAACCGGCCATCTGGCTGCCCCTCTCAGAGCCTGCCGCAAACCGGCCATCCACCTGCCCCGTACAGGACCTGCCACAAGGAAAAACTGCCACCTTCATTTGCTGATAACGGAAGCTTCCGGGCTTTATTAGAGCCGCTCCGAGACGGTCTTCGAAATGCTTCCTGCCGAACCGCTTGCAGCGCCGGATTCCCGGGCGGTTCTCTCTGAGACATTCCACATCCTACTCTTCTCTTCAACGCTTTTCAGAATATTGCTCAATACCCCGCAGATAGACTTGTACATATCATCTGCGGGGCAAAAGAGGGAATTCAATACTGTTATTTTAGCACCTTTTCCACAGGATGTAAAGCCATTTCAAAGATTTTCATCAACAAATTTTGTCATAAATTTTGTCGGCATATTTTACCACGGGAGTTTGACACTTTCCCATCTTGAGATAACCCGCAAAGCCAGTAATGGCTTTATTTTTTTGTCAAAATTCAA
>CAXHOW010000037.1:0-36906 GCA_964018205.1 uncultured Acetatifactor sp.
AAACCAAAACTTGCATTATGTAAAAAATGCACAATAAATAGCATTGTTTATTGTGCGTATTGCTGAAAGCGAAAAAATCAAAAAAACTTTCGCATTTAATGTTGACATTTTCAATATGTCCGAATTGAAAGGTTTCCTCTTGAACGTTTGTTCTGCATATGATATAATCTTTTTATGCCATGGCACATTTTTTTCATGCCATTGTATGAATTTTGGTACCGGCCGGCAGCGGAGAGAATATCTTTGCAGAGCGCGGTATGAAAATGCAGCATGAAAGCGGCATATCAGAAAGGTCATTGGAGGGCGAGATGGGCGGAAACGCGGACGGACATGACGCATTTGAAATATTTGAGGAGCTCTTTGCCGAAGAGGAGCAGTCTGCCCGCCCGCAGCAAAAGGGGAGGGGGACACTTCCCGCACCCTTGGGAGAAGAGGAGTTTTATGAGATAGAGTATGATTCCTCCCCTTTTCCGGGAGTAGGTAAATTTGTGCTGAAATCCAGTAAGATCGAAGCTCCTCCGAAGGACGCAGTCCGGGAGAGGTTTGACCGGATGCGTGACATCGCCAGAGAAAACCGCCAGTTTTATTTTAACAACTCAAAATTTTATGACAAGAGAGTCCAGCAGGAAAACTCCAGAATATTCTTCAGGCAGGGCGTGTTCATGGAGGATTTCGAGGATGATTATGAAAAGTCCCAGTCATATTCGGCGTACTTTCCCAGCTACCAGACCATGGGCTATGAACAGCTCAGAACCTATTTCACATGGCGGACGCAGGTACGGCAGGGAAACATAGAGGGGACATCCTTGTCCTATGCTTTTTTGTACATTTACGAGCTGATCAATCTGGTCGGGGCTGCCGAGCCCGAAGATGGGCTGGAGAGGCTTCTGCTTTTCTGGGACGCTTTCCGGGTCTTTGACCGGACGCTTGATAAGTATGTGCCGGGGTGGCTGAAGGATTATCATATCTATTATGATCTGTCCGGAAGCTTTCGGGAGTTTGTGAAAGAAAATAATCTGGGGGAATATTATCCAGAGCTTCCGGAACATGAGGACAGATTCGATCTATTCTGCTCCATCTCCAAATATGATATAAGAAAATCTCCCTTTTATGCAGGAGGCAATGAGGAGCTGGTGCGGAGCTGCTTTGACAGCCTGATGGGGAAGCTTGAGGGGGTATTTGCGGAAAGCGGCATGAGTCTTGATGAATTTATATTTCAGTCCACAAAAAAGATGCCGGAATGGATACCCTTCAAGGGAGCCTTGTTCTATCCTCATCTTGCGCAGGATGATAGGAGAGTGGTGATTTCCGAAAGGGAGATTTATATCTGCTGTCAGGACAGATGGACATATAATACCACGCTGACCACGGAGAGCGGAAAGAAGCTCATGGGTTATGTCATGAAGCGGATGGAGGCTGTGCTGAGGAAAGCGGTGAAATATAAGTATAAGCTTTCCGCCAATATGGATATGGTCAGTCCGGCTGTGAGGGAAGAGCTGGAGAGGGCCGGTATCGACCTTGAAAAGATCGTTGAAGAGGGGGTCTTGGAATTCCACCGGGAAGCCACCAGAACGGTAGTCAGGATAGACGCGGGAGCTCTGGAGAGGATCCGGCGGGAGGCCTTGCAGACGCAGGAGAAGCTGGTGGTGCCGGAGCAGGAGGCGGCGGTGCTGGAGCAGGAGGGGCTGGGGGCAGGCAGATTAACGCCCCCGGGAGGCTCTATGGGTGAGAGCAGTGCTGCGGGAAGAGCGCATACCGATGGGAATGCGGATCTTGTAGAGGAAAGACAGAGGTCGGCGGATTCTGCAGGGAAAACATATGCTGTAAGTGAAAACTGTTCCTTAGGAAGCGTGCGAACTGCGGAAGATATTGAGTCTGTCAGGGAAATATGTACCGAAGAGGATTCTGCGGGAGAGGTATATGCTTCGGAGAGGAAGGAGCTTGTTCAGGCAGACTGTATCGGAGGAGAAAACGGTTTTACAAACAAGATATATGCTGCGGAAAAAGCTTCAGATCAGGAGGATGATCCATGGAAGAATCTTGGGAGCATCCTCAGTGAGGCAGAGTTAAAGGCGCTGACATTCTTATTGTATAAAGATGGTGAGTTGTATAAAGATGGTGAGAAGCCGCCTTTTGATATAGATCGGAGTACTCCCGGCGGGGATGAGCGGTATGCTGCATGGCAGGAGATATTATCTTGTAAAGACGTGAAGCAGCTGGCGGATGAGCAGGGCATCATGCTGGAGGTCCTGATGGACGGCATCAATGAGAAGGCCATGGATCATACGGGAGACAGCCTTCTGGATGAAGATTTCATGATTTATGATGACTATGAAGAACAAGCAAAGGAAATGGTGGAGGGAGTATGGCAGGGCAGGTACCTACAAGGATAGCCAATATATTGATCAATGCTTTAAAGGGAGGCGTGGTGCCCCGGGCGGGTCTGGAGTATATCACGGTGGGACGGACGCAGGAGATCGATGCCATACTGCATGATATCGAGATGATCGGGGAGGGCGGCGCGTCCTTTCGCTTCGTGGTGGGGAAATACGGGGCGGGAAAGAGCTTCCTGCTCCAGACCATCCGAAATTACGCAACGGCGAAGGGCTTTGCGGTGGTGGACGCAGATCTTTCCCCGGAACGGCGTTTTGCCGGGACGAAGGGGCAGGGGCTTGCCACCTATAAGGAGCTGGTCAAGAACCTTTCTACCAAGTCCAAGCCGGACGGAGGGGCCCTTCCGCTGATACTCGAAAAGTGGATATCGGGCATCCAGTCGGCGGTGAAGATCCAGCAGCAGGCGGAAGGGGCCGAATTCGATGCCCTTGTGGAAAAGCAGATCTATGCGGTAGCAGGCTCTCTGGAGGGGATGGTGAACGGGTTCGAGTTTGCCAAAGCAGTGGTGCTCTACTGGAAGGCTTACAAGGAGGACGACGCCGCGCTGAAATCCAATGTACTTCGGTGGTTTCGGGGGGAGTACCCCACCCGTAAGGAAGCCAAGGAGGATCTGGGGATCAACTTTATCGTCTCCGACGAGACATGGTATGATTTCCTGAAGATTATTGCGGCGTTTCTGGTGGGCGCAGGGTACAAAGGACTGCTTGTAATCATTGACGAGCTGGTGAATATCTTCAAGATACCTAATTCCATAACCAGAGCGAACAATTATGAAAAGATCCTGACCATGTACAATGATGTGCTGCAGGGCAAGGCCAGGTACATCGGCTTCCTCATGGGAGGCACCCCCCAGTGCATCGAGGACAGGTACAAGGGGGTGTTCAGCTATGAGGCGCTGCGCTCCCGGCTGGCGGAGGGGCATTTTGCCACTGCCGAGATGAAGGATATGTCCGCGCCTATCATACGTCTGCAGATGCTGACGCAGGAGGAGATGTATATCCTTGTGGAAAAGCTGCTGCAGATACATGGCCAGCTGTATCATTATACCCCCGTGCTGACGCAGGAGGATCTGGTCTATTTCCTTACCGTGGAATATAACCGTGTGGGGGCGGAGAGCCATATCACGCCACGGGAGATCATCAGGGACTTCATCGAGCTTCTGAATATCCTCCATCAGAATCCGGAGAAGAGTGTTTCGGAGGTTCTGGGGGATAACAGCTTCGAGATGGCCAAGGGAGGAATCCCGGAGGAGGAGATTCATGACGAGTTCAGGGAGTTTGAGATATAGGAAGATTTCTCCGAAAGTGTCTGTCGTGAATGAGAGCCGACGGGCTTATGAAAAGGGCGGAAAAAGAAATGGACGAATTCAATAGGCTGGCGCCTTTTATACAAGATTTTATATACAGGAATCACTGGGAAGAGCTGCGGGGCAATCAGGTGGCGGCATGTCAGGTGATCTTTGATTCCGACGATAATCTGCTGCTGTCCTCCGGCACCGCTTCAGGCAAGACGGAGGCGGCTTTTTTGCCTGTACTGACAGAAATATATAACAAGCCCTCCCGCTCCGTGGCAGTCATGTACATCTCGCCGCTGAAGGCCCTGATCAATGACCAGTTCAAGCGGCTGGAGCAGCTTCTTCTGGATTCCAATATCCCCGTTACGAAATGGCATGGGGATGCCTCGATGTCCATGAAGAACAAGCTGATGAAGGATCCCGAGGGCATCCTGCAGATCACGCCCGAGTCGCTGGAGAGCATGATCACCAACAAACGGGGAGCCTGCCTTTCCATGTTTTCGGATCTGCGTTTCGTGATTATCGATGAGGTGCACTATTTCATGAGGGATGTGCGGGGGCTGCAGCTGCTCTGCGTCCTTGAAAGGCTGAAGCGTCTTACGGGGGTCAATCCCCGCAGGATCGGGCTGTCCGCCACCCTTGGAGATGTGTCCTTAGCCCAGAACTGGCTGAACACCGGTACGGGAAGGGAATGTGCGGCGCCTCTTATGGATGAGGGAAAGAAGCGCGTCCGGCTGCGGGTGGAGAGGTTCGTGAATTATGCGGACAAGAAGGATTTCGAGGAGCGGGACGCCAGCATGAATATCGCCAATGTGAGCACCAACGGCGATATAGGGGACAGGGAGCATTACGAGTATCTGTTCCGTCAGACGCTGGACAAAAAGACCATCATCTTTGCCAACAGCCGCGAGGAGATAGAGCTGGTGATGGCGAATCTGCGGGAGCTTGCGCTGAAGTATAAGGCGCCGGATGTGTACCGGGTGCATCACGGGAATGTGTCTGCGCTGCTTAGGGAGAACACGGAGGACGAGATGAAGTCCGGGGAGGAAAAGATCGTCACCGGCGCCACCGTGACGCTGGAGCTTGGAATCGATATCGGCTCTCTGGATCAGGCCGTGCAGGTGGGGGCGCCTCTGGATGTGTCCAGCTTTGCCCAGCGTCTGGGACGCTGCGGGCGGCGGGGGCAGGTGCCTCAGCTTCTTTTCACCTTTGTGGAGAGCCTGAAGATCAATTCCTCGGATACCCTGGGGCCTATCAACTGGAACTTTATACGGACGATCGCCATTATCGAGCTGTATCTCAGGGAACACTGGATAGAACCGATACCGCCCCGGAACCACCCCTACAATCTCCTGTACCACCAGACCATGAGCTGTCTGAAAAGCAACGGAGAGATGTCGCCGGCGGCTCTGGCTTCCAATGTGCTGTCTCTTGGATGCTTCAGGCAGATTCCCCAGCAGGATTACAAGAGGCTGCTGCTGCATCTGGTCGAAATAGAGCAGTTGGAGCGCACGGAGCATGGAGGGCTGGCGGTAGGCAGGGCAGGGGAAAAGATCATAAACAGCCATAAGTTCCTGACGGTTTTCCTTGCGCCGGAGTACTATCTGGTAAAGGAAGAGAACCGTACCATAGGAACGGTGGACAAGGCTTATCCGGTGGGAACCCATTTTGCGCTGGCCGGTATGTCATGGGAGACGGTGGATCTGAACGAGAGGTCAAAGGTCATCTTTGTAAAGAAGATTCCCGGGATCTCGGCGGTGGACTGGGATATGGATTTTGAGGCGGAGCTGCACACCGTGCTGGTGCGCAAGATGCGCAGCATACTGCAGACAGACGGTGATTACCCCTACCTGAGCGACCGGTGCAGGGAGAGGCTGAATGAGATCCGTTATATCACCCGCAACAGCGGGATACTGGATAATTTAGTGACGGCCTTGTCCGATAAGAAATATGCCATATTCCCATGGGTGGGAACCAGACAGCTTGTGACGCTCCATTATGCCCTGCGCCAGAGAAAGGTAAAAAGCAGGCTGATGTGGAGCGTGAGCGTCTATCTGGAGGTGGTGTTTGACGGGGAAAGGGAGGAGCTGGAGGCGGCTGTGAGGGATATCCTGAATTCCTGCATTGACTTGTACAGTCTGCCCCTTCCGGACAAGGTCGAGATAAGGGGCAAGTACAATGAATTTATCCCGCTGGATCTGCTGCGCAAGCAGTTTATCGAGGATTATCTGGATTTTGAGGGACTGAAGCGGGACATGGATCAGAATGCAGCCTCCTGAGTTATGCGGGGACCGGGTTCCGCCGCATAGCTTGTGCCGCGCAGCGCGGACGGAAAGTATTTCTGGCCCGGTTTTTGGGCCGGACTGTGCTGAAGCCTATAGATGGCGGCAGACGGAAGGAGATAAACACATGAGCAGATAGGCAGACGGAAGGAGACAAGCATGAGCAGATATGTTCTGGAAATATGTGTGGATTCTGCGGAATCGGCGGTGCAGGCGCAGGCAGGCGGCGCAGACCGTCTGGAGCTGTGCGCGAATCTGGTGATCGGCGGCACGACACCGGAGCAGGCGCTGTATGAGAAGGTCAGGGAGCTGACGGATATCAGGATCAATGTGCTGATCCGGCCCAGATACGGAGATTTCCTCTACACGGATCACGAGTTTGAGATCATTGTCCGCAGCGTGGAGCATTACCGCAGGCTGGGTGCGGACGGCATAGTGGCTGGCTGCCTTCTGCCTGACGGCAGATTGGACGGGGAGAAGATGAAGAGACTCCGTGACGCAGCAGGCCCTATGACCATGACCCTCCATAGGGCATTCGATATGTGCAGGGATCCTTATGAGGCTTTGGAGCAGGCGAAGAGTCTGGGTATAGACACTATCCTTACCTCGGGGCAGAAGGAAAGCTGCCGAGAGGGCAGCGACCTGATCGCAGGGCTGGTGAAGGAGAGCAGGGGAACTCTGGACATCATGGCAGGAGGCGGCGTAGACGCAGGAGTCCTCCGCAGGCTGGCGGCTGCCACCCATGCTCCTTGTTACCATATGTCGGGAAAGGTGATTCTGGACAGCGCCATGGCTTACCGCAGGGAGGGTGTCTCCATGGGAGTGCCGGGGCTGGGAGAGTATCAGCTGTTTCGGACGGACGGGGAGAAGGTTCGGGAGGCAAGGCGGGTGCTGGATGAGATTGGGTAACGTGCTGAAAAGGAGATGTCAAAATGCAATATAAAATCCGTACACTGCAGTGTGCACGGATTTCTTTTTATCATGCTTCAGTTATTTTGTTAATCAGAACCTATCTGAAAGAGGGACTGTAGCTATAATGGAGCATATGGGATTCGAACCCACGGCCTCAACAATGCGAATGTTGCGCGCTCCCAACTGCGCTAATGCCCCATGGCTATTAGTATAGCACAAACTACAGAAAAAGCAACAAAAATTTTAACTTTTTCAGTCGTTTTCATACAGCTGTTTTCGTACAGTCTCTGATAACCTGCTTTTTCAAGGATACGGTTCATGGGGCCGTTTTTGGCAGAGTACGGCAGGTGGCCGCCTTTCCTGAGGACAGAATCTTGTTTGTGAGATAGGCGGTCATAGCGCTGCCAAAGCCATGTCCCCGGTATTCCTCAAAGGTCTTGAGGAGCAGATTGTATGTTACTGTGAAACCTAACCCGGATAAACCGGAAAAGTTTTTTTGCAATTCCTCCAAGTTTCAAGTACAATAAAGAAAAATGTTGGAGGATGTGTTCATGTTGCTTACGGATAAATACGCTGACAAAATTTATGGCACGATCACTTGTTATGACCGCATGATCATCCAGGGATATATCCCCGGATGGAGCCATGCCGAAGGCATGACCGGCTATCTGAATGCCAACAACATCCGTATTTTTGATTTTTCAAATTTCACCCAGCCCCTTACAGAACAAATCCGTGCAAATGCCCAACGCATCGCAGATGAAAACGGCATTGAAATCGAGTTCATCCGCAAGCTCCGGGCTTTCCGCAAGGATGACCGGATCCAGGAAATCATCCAGAAGACCGGAAAGACCGAGGGGCTGGTCCATATCTTTTCTGCCATGGAACAGTGCAGTACTTATAAGCCATGGCATGACAAGGCCACGGGGAAGACATTCCTTAAGTTTGACCAGAGCAAATGTCTCCACTATTATTTCTACTTCATTGACAAAGAACTTGGGCTCTGTTACCTCCGTGTCCCTACCTGGGCGCCTTTCCGTCTGCAGTTCTATATGAACGGCCATAACCTGCTTGCCCATAAACTGCAGAAGAAGGAAATCGCTTACCGCATGCATGATAACGCTTTCCTGGAGATCTCGGATATCGAAGCCGCCCAGAGACTCTCTGACAGGATCAATCCGGAAGACCTCCATAAGGTCCTGGATGTTTTCGCAAAACGCTGCTGTCCAGTCCCTGAAACGCTTGGACTCAGCTACACATGGACAGTCCAGCAGATCGAGTGTGCAACGGACATCATGTTCAAACAGCCGGAAGGGCTGGAGCCACTTTATGACGAGATCGTCCGAACGGCAATTTTTACGGTAAAACCGGACAATATCGCCACTTTCCTTGGGCAGCGTATTACCTATAACTGTAAGAAAGAGGTCGGCACCAACTATAACCAGCGAATCCTTGGCACGAGGATCAAACACCATATGGGTGATGTATCAATCAAAATGTATGATAAGTTCGGCCATGTCTTACGGATAGAAAGCACCTGCAATGACATCGGGACCTTCCGGGTAAAACGGAAAGTGGAACACAGGGACGGCAGCTCCACAGAGCAGAAAGCCCCTCTGAAAAAAAGCATCTACAGCCTTTACCAGCTGTTCACGATCATGAAAGCGGCCAACTACCGGTACCTGGAGTTCATCTCAACGTTTGATGACCACAGCAATGGGAATGGAAACCTGACCAAAGCCACCAGCCCAGTCATGGAAAAAGGACGTTCCTACCGCGGCATCAACTTTTTCGCAGACAATGACCTGAAAGTGCTGGAAGTAATCGGCCGGGGCGAGTACATGACTTTCGGGATGCAGGGAAAGGATATCCGTCAGCATCTTGAAAATATCAGTCCGTCAGCCATGTCCAGAATTTTTAAACGTCTCCGTCTCCATGGGATTATTGAACGGGTACAGGGTACCTATAAATACTTTGCAACAGCCTATGGTAAAGAAATCATCACTGCGGGCTTGTCCGTAAGAAACCTTGTGCTTATACCAACATTGGCATAGGTATTTTTTCTTACGCAGAAATTTTGCCATTTTGCGTCAAAAATCATTGATAAGTGGCCTAATCTTGGTCTTAGCCAAAAAAGCGCAGACTTCTCCCTGACAAAGAGGGTGGAGAATATGATATATGCCCATGGTGTGGTAAGAAAATAGAATATAATGATGGAAATGATTGGTAAATCCAATTTGCATTTCAATAGATGTTAGAAGGAAGGTGAATTTTTATATTGACAAACGGATATACTTTGTATTTACTAATATTAAAGGTATATCCATCGTATATACTTTGGAGGTCGAGAAAATGGAATCAAAAAATTTGCAGGAAGATAATGTGTATACAATACAAACTAATGTAAGGAGGTGGGGAAACAGTCAGGGGATTAGATTAACAAAAGAAATATTAACACAAATGAATTTACAAGAGAATGATACTGTAGGAATAAATATTTGCGATGGAAAAATGACTGTTGAGAAAGTCAACAAGCCTAAATACCTTAATTTGGCAGAAAGGTTGGAGGCATTCTACCAGAGACCGATTGATGAGATTTATGTCGAAAGTACGCAAGAGGTTGATGTAGGTGATCCAGTAGGGAATGAGATTTGGTAACTTATAAACAAGGTGACATAATCGTTATGGATTTTGACCCTCAAAAGGGTCATGAACAGAGTGGTAGAAGATCAGTACTTGTCCTGAGTAATGATATTTTGAATCATCATAGTTCATTGGCATTTGTTTGTCCGATAACTAATACCAACAAAAAACATCCGTTTCATATAGAACTGGATGGACGGACGAAAACAACAGGCGTGATATTGTGCGATCAGGCGAAGATGTTATATGTGGGTGCGAGGAATGCTCAGTTTAAGGAAGAATGTCCAGAGGATTTATGGAACGAAGCAAAGGAACTGATAATTAGTTTCATGTGACAAATAGAATACAGTGAATTATATAAAAGCATTTGGAGAATAGGTATCTAGATGCTTTTATTTCAGATTTATTTTTTACTTTTGCCAATCTGATTGTAGATTGGCATATAAAAACAATGAGCTTCACGGATTCAGGTAGAAGTTATGGAACAGAGGCTTGCTGCTAAGAAAAGAGAGATGGAACGACAACAAGAGTATTTTAGGATTGATATAAAAAATATGGATTCAGCAACATATGAGGATAACGCAATTAGTTCACTTCTGGAAATTAGAAAATTGAGCAATTGGAATATTGATTGTAGAAATATTTTATGGGAGGATTTCATTATGGCACTTATTAAATGTCCTGAATGTGGAAGGGTTGACGCCCAGATTAGGAGAGGGTGCGAGCATATCGGGATCAACGTGAAAACAATGCATAAGAAAAGGAAAACGTATGGCTCCGCTTTGCTGTCCAACGGCGTGAATATAAGCGTAGTCAAAGATATGCTTGGGCATACTGACGAAGCCACCACGCTGAGACACTATATCTACAATACTATAGCAAACAAGGAGATAGGGGAAATAGTGCTGAATGCGCTGTCTGGAGACGAAGTGACCAAAAGTGACCAAAAGATAATCAGCTTTTCAGGCAAGAAAAAAGCTGAAAACCTTAACGAATCAAAGCATTCAGCCATACGACAAATACTGCGGAAGATGGGACTTGAACCCACACGGCATTGCTGCCACAAGATCCTTAGTCTTGCTCGTCTGCCAGTTCCGACACTTCCGCCTATTTACTGCACAAGATATATATTAACATTAAGCGGGAAAAATGTCAATCGCTTTTTTTCTTATTTTTACAAGTAAATTCCTGTGGCGGAAGTGAAAAGTTGAATTCCGCTTTGGCAGATGTTCAGGCCAGAGCGTTTTATTGCCTCTGTAAAGCGCGTGATCCGGCAGTACATGATAAGCGGGGCTAAAGAGTGTCTGAACTGCTGCTTTTGTGACGAGAACAGCTCTAAAATATTCAAAAAGTAATTGACATTTTTCACGCTTAATGTTAAGATAAGGCCAAACTAAGGATTTTGTGGCAGCAATGCCGTGTGGATAGGTAGTCTTTGAGTTATTTTCTTTACGGTGCAGCCATTCAAGCAGGACGATGCCGTGTCCTGCTTATTCGGATTCAGTTGATAGAAGGGGCTGCGGCTTTTAAAGATGTATTTAACAGCTGAATGCGTCGGTTATTTAGCAGGCACATACCTTAGGTGGAAATTTCGACAAAAGAGAAAAAGTTTGTTTAATTTTGTTGTCCTATGTATGTAGTAAGTTGGCTATTTTGCCGATTATAAATGTAATGAAATGACCGTACGCTGAAATGATGCAAAGGAGGCTGTTTGTAAAAAGCCCGTATGCCAGAATCAGGATGCGTATGGTTTTTTGTGTGTCAAAAAGGAATGTTCCCGCAGGCTTTCGGCATTACGGATACTGCAGCGGTGATTCCGGCTGCGGATGATCTGTCCGGATGGAGGAAGATGCGGTTACATAATACAGAAAGAGAGGAGGGAAGTATATGGGTGTCACAGCTATGACGGAAAATGCCCCGCCAGTTCAGGGGGCTCTGTAGCCTCTGCCATCGCAGGCGGCAGAGCGGAAATGAGAGCGGTGGGAATATCGGCAAACCGTCGGAAACGGCGGGACGCAAAGTCATAGGGGCTAAGGCAGTTTATTGCGCTATGCCAGCCTGACCGCTGGAGCCTTTGCATCCATATGATTTTTGGCAAAGAAAGAAGGAAAGAGATTATGCGATTTAAGAAACATGTATTTGGATATTTGCGCAAAAGCGGACTGGCGCTGTTCCTTGTACTGCTGCTTGGCATGAACTCGGTGACGGGTTATGCCATGGAAACTTCTGATGCCCTTGCTGCTAGGGGGGGTATAGGAAACGGGCAGGAAGAAGAGGGCTCTGCCGGAACGGCTGAAGTGCCTTCCGAGGTGCAGGCATTCCTGAACGCAGTGGCGGCAATCCCCGCCATTACAGCAGACAATGCGGCGGAAGCGGCGGAGTATGTCTATGGCTCCGTGTCTGATGCCTACGAGGCTCTGCTGGGCACCGGGTACGAGGAGCGGGCGGACGTGAAGGAGGCTTGTGCCGCCTACGCCGCTGCCATTGACGCCATTGACGAGGCGCTGGGTATGGAGAGCGCCGGCTATGCGGGCAGAAACGGAATAGTTTACGAAGACTCTGGTTTATTCGGCTTTGGAACTGTCATATGCTATGATCCGGCGGATCTGAATGAGTTTCCCAAGTCGAATGGTACACAGATTTCTGTCATTCCCTGGGATTTCAGCAATCCGATGCACGCAAGCGATTATTACTACTGGTATGATTATCGGATCAGCGGAAAGCGGGAAGTTCCCGCCGGAGCCTCGGCACCGGTTCAGGGCAATTATTTTGAAAGATCCCTCTATAATTCCTATGAGCCGGAAGAAATCAGCAGGACTGCGGCAGCGGGAACGACGGCCCGCTTTGGCTGGCGGCAGGGCTTAGCTAATTCTAACGATGCTTGGGGAGGTTTAATGCCTACAATTGCCAGCGTATACCTCTATCAGCTTGAGGAAGTTACTGGCGCGGAGTATATTACGGGCGGCAGAGACGGCATTACCTTCTGCGCCAGCGCTGAGCCGCAGCTGGAGTCTACCGGCGGCCCCGCCTATCAGCCCACAGGTCCGTATATCCGATGTGATGTGCCGATCAGCGAGGACGCTCCAAAAGGCGCGCAGATTCAGGTGCGTTATCGTCTAGCCATGGGATACGATCATTGTTGGCGGACTCATTCAGATAGCCACTGGAAAAATACTTACCAGTGGTATGTGCAGGACTTCATCCTGAACTTCACTGTGGGTGAGGACTCTGCGGAACCTGATCTGCCGGCTGCGGACGTCACGAAGTACCACGACTTGTATATTCCGGCGGGCGGTTATAGCACAGTAATGTCGTTTATGGACTTATACTACGATTACTGGAGTACCAAGGGCTGTATACTTTCAGGTAACAGTTATGTGCAGGGGAATGAAGATGTTGCCAGCATCACAAAAAGCGTAATAAGTGACAGAATCAGTAATGATGTGACCATCAAAAGCGCTGAAGATGCCAAAGCTGGTGATACTACAACACTGTATGTAACATACACTGCGACAAGTCCATATGGTGTATCTGATGGACAGGAGGTATGCTTGGATGTTATTACCGTCCACATCATTGAGCCGAGAGAAGTACAGCTGGATGTTGGAGAGAAGCAGACTGTAAAGACGCTGGGCAAGTCTGCTGACGGAACGCTTAGTACGAATGGAACAGTGCTCCGCTTCAACGAAGGAAGCACACAAATCGTAAGTGGGCAGAACAATAAGGGTACCCAGACAATAACCCTGACTGGCGTAGGTGATGGGAAGGCTGAAATTGAGCGTCAGTATCATTACTACAGAAATAGCGCACAGACAGGAAATCAAGATTACCTGACCACCTATGTTGATGTTGTCAAGGTCACTGTCGGTAATCTTCAAGGGGACGATCCCAACTCCATTGACGGTCTGAGCATCACGAAGACAGCCGACAAGGATAAGGTGGTGGGCGGCGAGACGCTGACCTACACGCTGGTCGTGAAGAACGACAGCGGCGTGGATAAGACAGTCAGCGTGAAGGATGAGCTGCCCTATGGCGTGACCTTTAAAAGCGCCGACCCGGCGGAAAACGTGACCCACAGCAATGGAGTGGTTACTTGGAACCCCACCGTGAAAGCAGGCGGAGTGGCGGAGCTGAAGATCGTTGTCACGGTGGATGATAATGCAAGAGGTAATTTGAACAACAAGGCGACCGTGACCAGTCAGGACGGCGATACTCAGAACAGTTTAACGGTTACTACGTCTGCCACGCCGAAGCCGGCCAACCCCAAGCTGGATAAGCTGGAGAAGGTGCGCGTGACGGAGGAAGGCGAGGACGGCGCGCCGAAGCCGGATGGCATCACCTACGGTCCGGTCATCTTCCGTAGCGATGATCAGAGTGTCACGCTGCTGTATAAGCTGACTGTCACCGGTGAAAAGGGTGCCCAGTACAAGGTTAGCGATGAGGGCGCCGAGTGGGTCAGCGGCGGCAGCAGCCACGAAACCGAAAACGGCAAGCTGATTATCACCGGCACTATCCCGGATGGTCAGACCACGGCAGTCATTTATGTGACCAAGACGTTTGGCCCGAGCGAAATCAAAGAGGGCAAGCTGACCAACACCGCCGATCTGGCGGCTGACAACGCCGATCCCAGCAAGCCCACCACGGACGGACCCACCGGCAATGGCACGGGTAAGCATGACTCCGTGGCCAGCGAGAAGCGCAGTGTGACCATCAATTTCAAGACTGATAAGGGGGACACACTGAGCGAATCCGTCAGCGAGGACTATGACAAGGGCGGTGCGTTCAATGGGATTAGCTATAACGGCAAGCCTGTGACCAGAGCAGCAGCTCCCAGAGCTACTTCCGAGACTCTTGTGATCCCTTGGACCATTACCAAGGACGGTATGACTTATGTCTTGGACGAGGTAGCCAGCGCCGATGCGCTGAAACGTCTGAGCGAGCTGCAGACGGTTATTGAAAACGTGTTTGAAGACATCATCTATAGTCTGGACATGAAGGGAACCATCGGTGAGGACAGTTCGGGTAACCCTACTGATACTTCTGACAACATCCCTGACAAGTATCAGGCAAAAGTAGCTTATGAAGCTGCTGATGGAGGTACACAAGACGGTATAACAAAATATGAAACCATCATGAATGGCGGTAAAATGGCAGAGGAGGGCGTTATTTCCATTGCCGGAGCCACAGCCACAGCGGATGAGGGCTATGATTTTAAGAACTGGACTGCATCTGCGGAGGGACATGACGGCTGGAGCTATAGCGTCATCGAACAAGCCGGCCTTCCTCAGGCCGACAATGTGAGCGCTAAAGGGGGAGCGGTATATACGTTCACCGCTAACTTTGCGAAAAAAGAGGTTACTGTGACTGTTACTTTCGATCCGAATGAAGGTACATTAAATGGTGAAAGTACAGTGACTGTAAGCGCAGGCGCTTCCCTTGGCGGCAAGATGCCCGAGGATCCTTCACGTAAAGGATATATCTTTGTGGGATGGAATACAGAGGCTGACGGCACAGGGGATGCATTTGATGGCAATACGGCAGTTGACAGCGATATGCTTGTTTATGCCCAGTGGAAACAGATTACCGTAACAGTGAAGGATACTGACGGTGGAGAGGATGGTAAAGGTACCTGGAAAGAAGATGCTGACTCTGACAAGGTACTGTTGCCTGATTCTGATGGAGAGGTGACTCTGCCTGGAGAAGACAGTATCATACCGCCGGAAGGGAAAGAGCTGGTTAATTGGAAAGATCAGGATGGTAATGAATATGCTCCTGGTCAAGTGATCGAGCCTGAGAAGGATTTAGTGCTTATTCCTATATGGAAGGATGCTGATCCCACAGACCCGACGGAGCCGAGCGAGCCGACGGAGCCGAGCGAGCCGACGGAGCCGAGCGAGCCGACGGACCCGACGGAGCCGAGCGAGCCGACGGACCCGAGCGAGCCGACGGAGCCGAGCGAGCCGACGGACCCGAGCGAGCCGACGGACCCGACGGAGCCGAGCGAGCCGACGGAGCCGAGCGAGCCGACGGAGCCGAGCGAGCCGACGGACCCGACGGAGCCGAGCGAGCCGACGGACCGAGCGAGCCGACGGACCCGACGGAGCCGAGCGAGCCGACGGACCCGAGCGAGCGACGGACCCGAGCGAGCCGACTGAGCCCAGCGAGCCGACTGAGCCGAGCGAGCCGACGGACCCGACGGAGCCCAGCGAGCCGACGGACCCGAGCGAGCCGACGGACCCGAGCGAGCCGACGGACCGAGCGAGCCGACTGAGCCCAGCGAGCCGACTGAGCCCAGCGAGCCAACTGAGCCCAGCGAGCCGACGGACCCGAGCGAGCCGACGGACCGAGCGAGCCGACGGACCGAGCGAGCCGACTGAGCCCAGCGAGCCGACTGAGCCGAGCGAGCCGACGGACCCGAGCGAGCCGACGGAGCCGAGCGAGCCGACGGAACCCAGCGAGCCGAGCGAGCCGACGGAACCCAGCGAGCCGACGGAACCCAGCGAGCCGAGCGAGCCGACGGAACCCAGCGAACCGACGGATCCCAGCGAGCCGACGGACCCGAGCGAGCCGACGGAGCCCAGCGAGCCGACGGAACCCAGCGAGCCGACCGACCGAGCGAGCCGACGGAGCCCAGCGAGCCGACCGACCCGAGCGAGCCGACGGAACCAGCGAGCCGACGGACCCGAGCGAGCCGACGGAGCCCAGCGAGCCGACCGACCCGAGCGAGCCGACGGATCCAGTAGAGCCGACCGACCCGAGCGAGCCGACGGAGCCCAGCGAGCCGACGGAGCCCAGCGAACCGACCGACCCGAGCGAGCCGACCGACCGAGCGAACCGACTGAGCCAGTAGAGCCGACCGACCGAGCGAGCCGACGGAGCCCAGCGAACCGACTGAGCCCAGTGAGCCGACGGATCCAGTAGAGCCGACCGACCCGAGCGAGCCGACGGAGCCCAGCGAACCGACTGAGCCCAGTGAGCCGACGGATCCCAGCGAACCGACGGAGCCCGGCGAACCGACTGAGCCCAGCGAGCCGGCGGAACCCAATGAGCCGACCGACCCGAGCGAGCCGAACGAGCCCGCAGAACCTGAGAATCCGATAGAGCCAATCGAGCCAATCACTCCGAGCGATCCGGTAGCACCTGTAGATCCGGCACCTGCCCCCATACCAGAGGCAGTAAGACCGGCTGCACCGACCGTTCCTGAGGCGCCGGCAGTGCCTGAGGCGCCGGCAGAGGTAGAAGCTGATATTCCTGATGCGCCGGTACCTGAAGCGCAGCCGGAAACAGAGCCCGAGACGACCCCTGAAACGGAACCTGAAACGGAACCTGAAACAGAATCTGACCAAGAGCCTGCAATGCAGGATATCGAGGAAGACGAGGTCCCGCTGGCGACGATGGGCGAAAAGACCGGCAAAGGATGGGCGCTCCTGAACCTGATCCTGACAATCCTTACCGCACTTGCGAGTCTGGTCATGCTGACGCTGTATTTTATGGGAAAGAAGCAGGACGATGAAGACAAAGAGGATGAGGAAGGAGAACGGAAGAAGGAAGGACTTATCCGTATCATCAGTGTCCTTCCCGCAATTTTGGCGGTCATTACTTTCGCACTGACGGAGGATATGCGCAATCCGATGGCCTTTGTGGACAAATGGACTTTGCTGATGCTCCTATATGCGGTTGTGAATGCTGTACTTGCTGTTTTATCTGTTAAGAAACGTGAGGAAAGCAAGGAAAACGCTGTAAAGTAATAATGTAACAAAGGGAGGGCTGCAGCTATATGCAGCCTTTCCCCTTTTAATGGCTGTTCCTGACAGAAGCTGCGAAAACAAAACTAAAAGGACATGATGCGAGGAGACTTTTGGAATGAAAAAGAAGAAGGCTGCGTGCATTTATCTGACAGCATTTGCTGTCCCTTTCCTTATCATGCTTACGGCATTTGCGCTGCTTAAGGTCTACCCCTTCGGCAGCAGGCAGGTTCTGGTGGTAGATGCATGGAATCAATATTATCCTTTTTTAGCTGAGCTGAGAAGAAAGCTCAGAGGAGGGGAGTCCCTGCTTTACTGCTGGCGGCTGGGACTGGGGAGCGATTTCGCTTCTTTGGCTGCGTATTATCTGGCAAGCCCGCTGAATCTATTGACTGTACTCTTTCCCGCTGACATACTCAGGGAGGTTTTCACATTATTTATTTTGATCAAGATAGGGCTTGCCGGTGCGCTCTGCGCATTTGCACTGGACAGAATAAATGAGAAGAGGAGCCATTCTGTCGTGGTCTTCTCGTCATTCTACGCATTGTGCGGCTGGACGATAGGCTATTACTGGAATATCATGTGGCTTGACACCTTTGCCGTGTTTCCGCTTGTTGCGGCGGGGATATTTTTGCTTGTGAAGGAGAAAAAATACAAGCTTTATACGATATCGCTTGCGGCAGCAATCTTTATGAATTATTATATAGGGGTCATGGTGTGCATTTTTACTGCAGTTTTCTTTTTTGTGCAATGCGCAGCCCATAAGAACTCTCCAAGGGCGCTGTGGCGTAATCTCAGGAATATCATCTTGTTTTCTGCCATAGCGATCATGATGTCGGCGGCCGTTACGCTGCCTGCGTTTGTGGGGCTTCAGAATGCTTACAAAAGCGGCAATGCTCCGGCCAGATGGTCTGTGGTAAGGGGGTGGCTGGAGACGCTTTCAGGCTCTCTGGCCTATGGGAAGCCCACCGCTATGGGAGGAGATCCCTATCTCTACAGCGGCTTGCTCTGTATCCTCCTGCTCTTTGCGTTTTACAGGCTGCCAAAGGTGGCTGTAAGGGAAAAGGCTGCATATACCGCAGCAGTGCTGCTGGTGCTTGTCAGTACCAATGTAAATGTGCTGGATTATATATGGCATGGATTTCATGTAACAAATTCACTTCCCTACCGTTTTACTTTTATTTTTTCCTTTCTCATGGTGGTGCTGGCACATAGGGCATATTCCGGTATGGATATGCTGGGGAAAAAGGACTGTCTGGCCATATGTGGCGGCGGTACGCTGTACTTTTTGCTGATTGCGGCAGACGGGCTGTACCGGTATCAGAAAGAGCATGACACGGCGTCTCTTTCAGATATGTTGAAATCGGAAGAAGCCGGACAGTTTCTGCTAAAGAATCTGCTGATCCTTGCGGCATACATGGTCATAATCGTCTTTGCGGCGGGAAAGAAGCTGAAAAAGACGCGGACGGCATTGCTGCTGGCAGTGGTCGCAGGTCTGGAGCTGGTGCCTTCCGTGACGGCGGGGATCAGGGCTGTGGGGACGACGGACAGAACAGGCTATCCTGACAGATATGATGCGGTAGAGGAGGCCCTGTCCGATATTGAAGCCGGTGAGGAAGGAAATGATTTTTATAGGATGGAATTCGCCGGGAAGCATGGCTGGAATGACCCGGCACTGTATGGTTATTATGGGACAGCCCTCTTTTCTTCCACTGCGAACGCAGCTGTCACCGAATTGTTTGAGCATATGGGGTTAGTCGCATGGCAGGCGGCCAATCGGTATTATGCCCTGAATTCCACTCCGGTGAACAATGCGTTCCTGAATCTGAAATATTTCATTTCCTGCGGTGCTGAAGCTGTCAACAAGGAGTATCTTACACAGATGGATCAAGTGGGTGACATCTATGTATACCGTAACGATGCATATCTTCCAGTGGGATTTATGGTGGAGAAAGGGATGGCGGACTTTGTGTTTGAAGGGGATACTCCCTTTGAAATGCAGAATAACCTGCTGAAGGCGGCAGCCGGAATGGACGAGGATGTGTTTGAGGCTCTGGACATGATCCATGTGGGGCACCAGAACCTATATGTGACGAGGCAGGATTACGGCAGATACCATTATCAGCCTTCGGAGGATGCGGACGAGTCGGAAAAGGGGAGATTCAAGTACAATTATGAAATGCCCCGGGACGGATGTGTCTATGCATTCATGGACCTGCGGCCGGAGGGCAAGGCGGAGAATACCGCCAGAGTGCTGTCTGACTACGGTACTAATTCCTATATCATATATGAAAACGGCAGCTTTTTTCCGGCGGGAACCTACAAAAAGGGAGATATTTTTTCCGTCTGCTCGGAGATAGGCAGCGGAAAATCCGGAGATCTGAGGATGTATGTAAGCGTATTCCGGCAGGATGTATTTGAGCGCGCTTATGGCAGGCTGAAGGATGAGGTGCTGGAGGTGACGGAATACACGTCTAAAAGCCTGAAAGGTACCATAAATGTCAGCAGGGAGAATCTGCTGTATACATCCATCCCGTATGAGAGGGGCTGGAAAGCGTATGTGGACGGCAGGAAGGCGGAAATAACGCTGGTGGCAGATGTGTTCATAGGGGTGGAGCTGGATGAGGGAGTGCATACAGTGGAATTTGTATATTCTCCTATGCAGGTATATCTAGGCGTATTTCTGTCGTTTCTGGGAATAGGGATTTTTGTGCTGATCTGCGTGCTGGACCGGAAAGGATGCATACATTGGATAGATTAGCTGTCCCGGAACGGAGGACGGAGATAAGGAATGTACAGAGTGAGAATAGACCATATGGATCTGCATCAGATAGCAGACAGCGGCCAGTGTTTCAGATGGCGCCGGCTGGGAGAAAGCGCATATGGCATCCATGCTTTCGGCAGGTATCTGGAGATCTCACAGGAGGGAGATTTCTTTCAGCTCTCCTGCATGGAAGAGGAATGGAGCGATATATGGAGGACATATTTTGATATCGACACGGATTATGGGGAGGCTGAGCGGATCATCGCCATGTCGGAGGATGATTTTCTCAAGTCGGCGTATCGGCTGGGCAGCGGCATACGTATCCTGAGGCAGGATCTGTGGGAAGTGCTTGTGAGCTTTATAATAAGTCAGAACAATAATATTCCTAGAATCAGGAAAAGCATTGAAACGATATGTGACGAGTGCGGAGGCAGGTTCCCCGACTGTCATGAGCTGTGGGAGATGGACTTGTCTGATAAGGGGCTTGGATACCGGGATAAATATGTGAAAGCAGCTGCTGTCTGGTGGATGGGAGAAGAAGGGGATGCGGGACGACGGCTTGGGAGCATGGAAGCGCCGAAGGAGCGTCTGCTGGAAATCAGAGGTGTCGGCAGTAAGGTCGCGGACTGTGTCTGTCTGTTCGGCCTGCACCGCTTGGAGGCATTTCCCATAGACACTCATATTAAGCAGATATTGGAGAGAGAATACGGGGGCAGGCTGCCGGAGTGGGCGGGCCTTAAATATGCCGGTCTTTTTCAGCAGTACATATTCTACCATGCATTGAACAATATGAAGAGTCAGGCCTGACCGCGGCCCTCTGAAGCTTACGAAAACGTAAGGATAACAAGAGAAAATGTAAGCCGGTTCTATGGCAGTACATTTTCTTTTGTTGTATTCTGTATATGACAGCCGGGATGAAGCGGCGGGAAAGACAGACCGGAAGAAGATCTGGTACAGGAACAGAAGGAGGAGCGAGATGGCGCTTTTGGAAGTGAAGAATCTGAGGAAGGTATATACGACGCGTCTGGGCGGCAATAAGGTGCAGGCGCTGGACAATGTGAATTTCTCCGTGGAGCAGGGGGAATATGTGGCGATCATGGGAGAGTCGGGCTCGGGAAAGACCACATTGCTTAATATCATGGCATCTTTGGACAGACCTACCGGAGGGCTTGTGGTGCTGGCAGGGAAAAATATGGCGGACATCAAACAGAAGGAGCTTTGTGCCTTCCGCCGGGACAATCTGGGGTTCGTGTTTCAGGATTTTAATCTGCTGGACACCCTAAGCCTGAAGGACAATATCTTCCTGCCGCTGGTGCTGGCAGGCCGCGAGTACCGCGAGATGGAGGAGCGGCTTAAGCCCTTGGCGGTAAAGCTGGACATTGCAAAGATACTGGAGAAATATCCTTATGAGGTATCCGGAGGGCAGAAGCAGCGCGCGGCGGTGGCCAGAGCTCTGATCACCAGGCCTCAGCTGGTGCTGGCGGATGAGCCCACGGGCGCGCTTGACTCCAAGGCCTCCGACAAGCTGCTGCGGATATTTGCGGAGGTGAACGGGGACGGCCAGACAATCCTTATGGTGACCCACAGCATTCAGGCAGCATGCCGTGCGGGAAGGGTGCTTTTTATCAAGGATGGCTGTGTATTCAACCAGATCTACCGGGGCAGGCTGAATGATGATGAGATGTACCGCAGGATTTCGGATACCCTGACGGTGCTGCAGACAGAAAAAGACGGCATGGCTGCAGAGACGGCAAGGTGAGGAAAGGGGGCTGAACCATGAATAAATATATTTCGCTTCTGCCCGGAATGGCAGTGACGAACATCCGCAAAAACGGCTCCATCTATTTTCCCTATATCGGTGTCAGTATTTTTGCCATGTTCACCTATTTTGTGTTTGACCTGATCCTCAAGAACGATATTATGTATACCCTGCCCAAAGGGGCCTATGCGCTGATGCTGGTCCAGATCGGTTTTGTGCTGCTGGGAATTATCATGGTGCCGTTTCTGTACTATACCAACAGCTTCCTAATCAAGCGGCGGAAGAGGGAGCTGGGGCTGTACAGCATACTGGGACTGGAAAAGAAGCACATTGGCATTATGATGTTCTGGGAGAGCGCAGTGGTCTATGTGATCGTGCTGGCGGCGGCCGTCGTGCTGGGACTGGTATTCTCAAGGCTGGTGTTTTTGCTGCTGTTGAATCTAACAAAGCTGCCTGTGAACGTGGAATTTTCCATTAGCCCCCAGGCTGTCATAGATACGCTTATCTTTTATGCATTCATTACGGCTCTGAACCTTTTCGTGAATCTGGTTCAGGTTGGCAAGTCTAATCCCGTGGAGCTGATGAGCGATGCAAGGAGCGGGGAGAAGGAGCCGAAGCTGATCGGGCTCTGGAGTCTGGCCGGGCTGCTGGCGCTGGTAACGGGATATAATATGGCGCTGAAGTCCCAGCTGCAGAGTCAGGTCTTTACGGATTTTTTTCTTGCAGTGCTTCTCGTGGTTGTGGGAACTTATCTGCTGTTTACGTCAGGAAGCATTGCGCTTCTGAGATTTTTAAAGAAGAGGAAGAAATACTATTATCGGGCGGAAAACTTTATCACGGTATCCGGTATGCTTTACCGAATGAAAAAGAGCGCGGCAAGCCTGTCCAATATCTGTATTTTTTCCACTATGGTCATCATCACGGTGGTGTGCACGGTGGCAGTGTATCTGGACATGGGTACCATCGTGACCTCCGGCTTCAGGAGGGAGTTTGAAGTCATATTTTTCGGAGACGGAAACGTGGACGGCCCCGGGCTGCAGGAGAAAGCGGAGGAGCTGGCTTACAAGCACGGGGTGACGCTGGAGGATGAAATAGGACATTCCTATATACAGATCAGGGCTTATCAGAAGGATGATACATTTTATGCGGAGGGTGTGCCCTATGATTATTCAGGATGGGCGGATGTCATGTTGATGACGCAGGAAGAGTATAATCTGCTGGAGGGAAAGAATGAAAGCCTGCAGCCCGGGGAAGTGCTGCTTTTCTCCGGCGGCCCGGACTTTGGATATGACAGTATCGGTTTTGAAGGTGCCAGATATGACGTGCGGCAGGAGCTTATGGAGAGCAGGGTGAGGAGGAAGCTGGACAATAATGTCCTGAATAAGGATTATATCGTGGTATTCGCAGACAGAGAGCAGCTGAACACTGTCAGTATGCAGTACGGTGTGGACGGCTTTCATGGAAGGACATGGTTTTACGGGTTCCGGCCAAAGGGAGAGGAGGAGAATGTAAACGGATTTTCCGAGGAGCTGGAGCAGTATGCACAAGGACAAGCGGAATTTGCCGAATACCGGGATCACCGGGATATTATGGAGGATCAGGAGAGTATGTACGGGGGGCTGCTGTTCATCGGTATCTTCTTTGGTTCTATCTTTCTGATATGCCTGCTGATCATCATGTATTATAAGCAGATTACTGAAGGCTTTGAAGACCAGAGAAACTTTGAGATCATGCAGAAGGTAGGCATGGACGAAAGGGAGATCCGCCGGACAGTCAAAAGACAGGTCAGCATGGTGTTCGGTCTGCCGCTTTTGGGGGCGCTGGTGCATACGGCGGTAGGCATGAACATGGTGTATATGCTGCTGGGAGCCATAGGCTTCTTTGAGACTGCGCTGCTGATCGCCTGCACCATAGGAGGCTGTATCGTTTTCGCAGTGGTGTATGGGATCAGCTACAAGAGGACATCCATGGCATATATACGGATAGTAAAGTGGATGAATTGATGGTTGTGTTTTAACCGAGGATATTTTATAATGGGAACAGTTAATGCAGCAGGACTGTTCCCGCCGGACGGCAAGGCCTTCATGGACGGAGCGGGTTCATGAAGGTCTTGCCTGTTTAGACGCTTAACAACGAAATCCTGCGCAACACGGCAAAATTTTGGTTCCGGCTTGTCCGGGTCAGGGAAACAGAGAAAACAGTAGACTAGAGGGTATATGGGAAATAAGGTAGTAGTAGGGATGTCGGGGGGAGTGGATTCCTCCGTGGCGGCTTATCTGCTGAAGGAGCAGGGCTATGATGTAATAGGCGTGACCATGCAGATATGGCAGGACGAGGATGCGGAGGTCAGGGCGGAGAAGGGCGGATGCTGCGGCCTGACAGCGGTGGAGGATGCCCGGAGGGTGGCGGAGACGCTGGGAATCCCTTATTATGTCATGAATTTCCGTCAGGAATTCAGATGCAAGGTAATGGATTATTTTGTGGAAGAATATCTAAGGGGGCATACCCCCAATCCCTGCATCGCCTGCAACAGATATGTGAAATGGGAGGCCCTGCTGGACAGAAGCCTTGCCATGGGCGCGGATCATATAGCCACGGGACATTACGCCAGGATAGCAAGGCTGCCCAATGGGCGCTTCGCCGTCCGCAGATCCGTGACGGCGGACAAGGATCAGACCTATGCGCTGTATAACCTGACCCAGCGTCAGCTTGCCCATACGCTGATGCCCGTGGGAGAATATGAGAAGGACCAGATCCGGGACATTGCGGAAAAAGCGGGGCTGCCCGTGGCACAGAAGCCGGACAGTCAGGAGATATGCTTTGTGCCGGATGACGATTATGCGGGATTTATCGACAGATATGCGCCGGGGAGGGTTCCGGCTCCCGGTAATTTCGTGACGGCTGACGGACGTATTCTGGGGCGTCATAAGGGAATCACCCATTATACCGTCGGGCAGCGCCGGGGACTGGAGCTGCCTATGGGAGAGCGGGTCTATGTGACGGATATCCGGACGGATTCCGATGAAGTGGTTATCGGGAAAAATGAGGACCTGTTTACCGACGAGGTGTTCTGCGGCGATGTGAACCATATGGCGGCGGAGGATTTCGGCGAGGCAGGGAGAGTATTCGCAAAAATACGTTATAACCACAAGGGTGAATTCTGCAGGGTGGAAAAGCTGCCGGACGGCGGGCTGCGGGTTATATTTGAAAGACCGGTCCGGGCGGCGGCGCCGGGGCAGTCGGTCTGTTTTTATGACGGGGAGTATGTGCTGGGGGGAGGCATTATCCGGAAGGCATGATGGCGCTGTGTACACGACTGTGCGGACGTGAATCATGACAGCAGGGAGGGGAAGTCTGGGTGGGACAGGACGGAGGATTGACTCGGACGGTGCTTTAAGATGCCGCATTTTGAGGCAGCCCGAGAACGTGACGGGGATTTCGGCTTTGGGAGCATCTGCGCACATCAGGCTTGAAAAGCGCATATTATGTGAGGAAGGACATTGATATGACAGGAGAGGACATGGATTTTGTTTTGAGGGAAAGAATGGCTTATGACAGGAGGAAACGCTTCGGATCCGTCACCGGCACGATCGTGGAGCTGATGCCCGCCAGAATGGGAGGCAACCGTACAAACGGCTGTGTGCTGTTTGTGTCTCTTGAGGATCTGGAGGGGAACATGGTGAATTTCATCCTGACCCCCTCCACTTATGTGGTGGATTTCGAGACCTTGTCTGTGGGGATGCTGTGCACCTTCTGGTATGCCATGGATGCGCCGGCTCCTCTGATCTACCCGCCACAGTACAGCGCAGTGGCGGCGGCGCAGGAGAAAAACGGACGCATGGTGAGCGTGGGGTATTTCAATTCCTCGCTGGTGAACGAGGATCAGACCCTGCAGCTGAATCTGGACGGGAGGGTGGATGTGAGAACCACAAACAATCAGTATTTTCAAGGTTCTCCTTCCAACCATAATCTGGTGGTGACCTACGGCAATTCCACCAGAAGCATTCCTGCCCAGACTACGCCCATTAAAGTGGTGGTGCTGTGTGACTGAAGCGGTGCAGGTCATAAGGATCTGATGGCAGCACGTATAGGAGACGCTTCTTGGACGGCAGTCTGCGGTGGGCGCAAAGTATGAATGGACAGTTCCAAAGGAGGACAAGATGAGGTACGGTATCCTTAGCAGCGGAAAAGCAGCGGCAGGGGTGATTATGGCAGAGGCCCTTGGGCTTGAATGGGGGTGGATCAACCTGTTCAATCTGATCATGATAGTCCTGCTGCTGGTTCCTAATATTCTTTATGCTGCAAAGCAGGGCGGGGAAAAGAACCTTTGCGAGAGCAGGCTGATGAATCTGGCGGAGCAGGCAGGGAGGTATGGGTCCATGCTGTTCATGGCAGTCTGCTTTGCGCAGGGCGGATTCGGCTTTCCCTCGGTGGGGGCCCTTCTTTGTTACTGTTTCGGCGCTCCGGCCCTGCTGCTGGCTTATCTGATCGTCTGGGCCGTGTACTTCCGCATGACAGGAGTGTATATCTTTGTGAAAGGCGACGGGCCTACGGCAGTTTTTGTGGCGGGAAGAAAGGCGGCAGGGCGTGTGACGGCGGTAAAATGGCTGCTGGTGATCCTGCCGTCCTGCCTCTTCCTGCTCTGCGGGATCACGCTGCGGTATGTTCCTCTGATTGTCTCAGGGGTGCTGTTCACGGCGGGACATATTTATGTGACAAGGGAAAATATAAGAAGAAGTGCGACAGAATACAAGTAAAAGCGTTAAGATTTGCTTCGGATCATTGATGTGGTCACGTTTATGAAGATGCCTAGAGGTCAGCGTTTGTTATAAGGAGGAAACCAAGCATGTATTTCAGGTGCAGGAACTGCGGGGGAAATGTGGTGTACAGTCCGGAGCGGCACGGTATGTACTGTCCCCACTGTGACAGTGAGAAAAGCGAAGAGCGGGCCGAGAGCGGAAGCAGTGAGCTGACTGTCTGCCCCAACTGCGGCGGCGAAGTGCCGGTGCAGGTACATACCTCCGCTACCCAGTGCCCTTACTGTGACAGCTATCTGATATTTAATGAAAGAGTGGAAGGGAAATATGCCCCCCGGATCATGATTCCCTTTCAGTTAGGCAAGGAGGCCTGCAAGCAGTCTATACGGGAGAAGTTCAAGAGATGTCTTTTTGCCCCTACGGACTTTCTTTCCGAGGTGCGTCTGAACAGTATGCAGGGAATCTATGTGCCGTACTGGTTTTATGATTATGACGCATTCTGCGATTTTCAGGGGGAAGGCACCAAGGTCAGAGTCTGGCGCAGCGGAGACAAGGAGTATACGGAGACTTCCTTTTATGCCATCCGCCGCAGCATGGACATCAATTTTGAAAAGATTCCCGTGGATGCCTCGGAACAGATGCCCGATGATGTGATGGATCTGATAGCGCCGTTTAATTACGGGCAGCTGGGGGATTTTTCGCCGGAATATATGTCGGGGTTTTATGGGGAGAAATATAATATGACCTCCGATGTGGTGGAGAAAAGGGCCAGACAGCTGATGAACGAGGATTCCCAGAAGCTTTTGCGGGAAAGCTATGCCGGATACAATACGGTAAAGACTATCCGTCAGGATATCAGGGTGAAGGACAGCAGGACGGCTTACGGGCTGCTTCCTGTGTGGAAATATGTCTATCAGTATAACGGGCAGGAATATCCCTTTTATGTAAACGGACAGACGGGGAAGATTGTGGGGACAGCTCCTGTTTCCGCCAAAAAGGTCTGGGCCTATGCCGGCACCCTGTGGGTGAGCCTGACTGTGATCATGGCTCTTTTGAGGACATTGCTGGGACTGTTCTGAGCTTACATGAAATAGATGCGAAGAGATAGGATATAAAAAGAATTGAGGAAGCCATGGAAAACAATTATAAAAAAGAGGCAAGAAGGCAGTACATACATTATTTCCGTTTCTGGTTTGCCGGGATCGGCATTCTGGCGGCGGTCTGCGTCGTTCTCTGGGCGGTGAGATCCGGAAGGCAGGAGATCCCGAGGACTAACGTGGAGGCGCCGACGGAGCGGGTATATGACTATGCGGATGTCCTTACGGAGGAGGAAGAAGAGAAGCTTAGACGGCACATAGCCGAAGCGGAGGGAAGACTGGGGATAGATATCGTGCTGATGACCATAGATTATTCTGTGGAGGGGGATGAGGCAATGAGGGAGCATGATCTGCGCTATCGGGACTGGGAGCGGAATATGCAGGATATTGCGGATGACTTCTGGGATCAGAATAGGTTCGGGTACAACAAAAGCTTTGAAGGGGACGGCATACTGCTCCTGCACAACTGGTATACCGGGCAGACGGGGGAGCATATCTCTACCAGCGGAAGCGTGGAGCGGGCCTTTAGCAGCAGTGACATCGACAAGGTTCTGGACGCAGTGGATGCCTATTATGCCTTCGGGCCGAATACCTATACTGCCGCAGAGCCGTATAAGTCGTACATAGCCTATGTGGATAAGGTGGAGGATCTGTTGGGCAGATCATCTGTGCCGTCTGTTCCTTGGCCGGTGGTATTTATCCTGCCGGTCTTTGTGGCGGCAGTCTATGCCGTGAGCCATCTGAGCCAGAGCAAGGCGCGGAACACCACGGCGGTGAATGCCTATGTGGCAGGGGGCAGACCGGAATTCAGGGAGAGGACGGATGCTTTCATAAGGAAGAGCGTGGTGACGAGGAAGATCCAGACAAACAGCGGCGGCAGCGGAGGAGGCAGCCGCAGCGGAGGCGGAGGTCATCATCGCAGCAGCAGCGGGGCCAGCCACGGGGGCGGCAGCCGCAGGCACTGATTTTTGCCGGCAGAGGAAGAGGATATCATGGAAAAAGCCGTACTCTGCGGATCCTCCGCAGGGTACGGCTTTTAAAAGCAACAAAAAAACCGGGCGCGGATGGGGCCTATCATCCTTTTGTCCGGTTTTTCATGTTCATTCCGTTATCTCGTTATGCCATCTCGTTGACAGCTTTGCTGATGCGGGAAACCTTGTGGGCAACGTTGTTCTTGTGATAAACGCCCTTGCTTCCGGCCATCTCGATCACCTTGGTGGCAGCAGACAGCTCTGCCTTTGCCGCCTCTTTGTCACCTGCGGCGATAGCAGCGTACACCTTCTTCATAGCTGTCTTGACGCGGCTTCTGGCAGCCTTGTTTCTCTCAGTTCTGGTGCGGGATACCAAGATTCTCTTTTTCGCGGATTTAATGTTAGCCAAGTCGTACACCTCCATTTATTCATTGTATGCATAGATTCGATCGTTCATCAGATGTTTCACGGTAGCCCGACACGGTAGGCTAACGTAAACACACACACGATAGTAGTTTAGTGAATTATAGAAAATTTGTCAAGAGGTTTTAAACATATTCCGAGAAAAATTGACCAAAATAGTAAGCAGGAAACATACGAACAGGCATGGAGGTATGAGCATGAGGAATTTTCAGATGAGGACGGATCTGGCGCTGGAGGTCAGGGAAAGCATCAACGATGCAGACAGCAGGCTCCGCGGTGTCAGGGTGGAGGAGTACTATCACGAGGAAGAGGATATCAAGGTCACGAAGGTGATGATCGACACGAAAAACGCAGCAAAGACCATGGGGAAGCCCATGGGAATCTATGTGACCATGGAGGCGCCCGCCATGATCGAGCCGGACGAGGATTATCATAGGGAGATTTCCGGCTGTCTGGCGCAGGAGATTCTGGAGCTGCTGCCGGATGCGGACGTGGAACAGTCCGTGCTGGTGGTAGGGCTGGGCAACAGGGATGTGACGGCGGACGCGCTGGGGCCGCAGGTGGTGGACAATCTCTTTATCACCAGACATATCGTGAAGGAGTACGGCAAGGCCGCCTATAACTGCGAGAAGATGAATCAGGTCAGCGCGCTGGAGCCCGGAGTCATGGCCAAGACGGGTATGGAGACGGCGGAGATCGTCAAGGGCGTGGTGGAGGAGACTGCTCCGGATGTGCTGATCGTCATAGACGCGCTGGCGGCAAGGAGCACGAAGCGGCTGAACCGCACGATCCAGATCACCAATACGGGTATCCAGCCCGGCTCCGGCGTGGGTAACCATAGGAATGCGCTGACGGAGGAAAGCCTCGGGGTACCGGTGATCGCCATAGGGATCCCCACAGTGGTGGATGCGGCCACCATTGTGGGGGACGCGCTGGAAAAGCTTCTGGAGGAGGAAAAGGATCTGGAGGGCGTGAAGCTGATGGAAAAGCAGAAGCTGAATTTTGCGGAGCTGAACAATATGTATATGACAGGGAAGGATATCGATGCCGTCATAAAAAGGGTCAGCTACACTGTGTCGGAGGGGATCAACATGGCTATAGGGGAGGCATTCATGGAATAGACAGGTCTTTAGGAGAGTCATGACATGGTACAAGGTGGCATATACTGAAAAAGGAAATCCGATGAAGGGAAGTGCTTTACCGTAAAAAGAAGAAGGTTCGGAGGCGGCATGACAGGGCGTCTTCTTTTGCTGGCAGCCCTGATATTGGGGATACAGGCGGCGGCAAGGAGCTGCAGCGCAGCCGTGCAGGGCACAGTGGGGCAGGAGACCACTTTTGGGGGTGCCATGCTGCAGAGCATAGCGGCAGAGGCCAAGATGACATTATATGACCAGTTTGTGCCGGGTATCGTATGTGCCGGGGAAAAGGGGCAGGGAACTGGGTGGCTGTTCTGGGAGCAGATCAAATGTATTTTCCCCTTTTATGGTTATCTCATGGGAGAGACATGGGAGGAGGGGGAAGCGGGAGCATCGAACCTTCGCACGATCATGCTGGCGGAGGCGGAGGAAGGGATCATGGTTCCTGAGGAAGAGGTTACGGAGCAGGAGGGGTTCGCGCAGGACGATGTGCCGGAGGGAACAGACTCTATGGGAGAGACACTGGAGGAGCTCCTGCGCACGGAAAACGAGGCCGCTATGCAGCAGACGCAGGAATCCATGACTGATTATGGCTTTATACCTCATGAGAGACAGAATCAGGTGGATCTGGGGCCGCTGAGGGATTATGAAACACTGGTACGGCAGTTCTATACGGTTGACGGAAACACTACGGCAGGCAGCGACGAATTGAATGTGGATAAATTCATGGAGGCGGATATGAGCATATCGAAGGATGGCGGCGGCCCCCAGATCCTCATATATCACACCCACTCTCAGGAGGGCTACAGCGATTCCGTTCCCGGGGACGAGTCTACGTCCATCATGGGGGTGGGGGATCGCCTCACGGCCATCCTGACAGAAAAGTACGGGTACGAGGTGCTGCATCACCGGGGCAAATATGACGTGGAGTCCCGAGACGATGCCTATTCCAATTCTCTGGGGGATATAGAGCGGGTGCTGGAGGAGAATCCCTCCATTCAGGTGGTGATCGACTTACATAGGGACGCGGTGCCGGAGGAGACAAGGCTTGTGATGGATCTGGACGGCAGGCCTACTGCCAGATTCATGTTTTTCAACGGCCTTTCCCGTACCAGAAACACCGGCAACATCGCCTACCTGTACAATGAAAATCTGGACAGCAATCTGGCATTTTCCTTCCAGATGCAGCTGAAGGCCATGGAGTATTATCCGGGCCTTACCAGACGGATCTATCTGAAGGGCTACCGCTATAATATGCATCTGCGCCCCAGATATCTGCTGATCGAGCTGGGGGCCCAGAACAACACTCTGGAGGAGGCCATGAACGCCTGCGACCCGCTGGCGCATATTCTGGATCTGGTGCTTTCGGGAGAGTAGGACTGCGGCGGCAGAACCTGAACTGCCGCAGCGAGGCAGCCCAACCTCAGGTTGGAGAATCCGGACACCTGTCAAACCGATGCGTTATTGTGCCTGCTTGCTGCTGTGTGGTATGATTATTTTGCAGCTGCAAGTAAACGAAAGCGAGGTGTTGTCATGGAGACTATGAAAATCAATGAACAGATCATTTTCCTGAGAAAACAGAAAGGGATGACACAGGAGGAGGTGGCCTGCGCTCTGGGTGTGACGAATCAGGCGGTATCTAAATGGGAATCGGCGCAGTGCTGCCCCGACATTCAGCTGCTGCCCGCAATCGCGGAGCTTTTTGAGGTGACCATCGATGAGCTGATGGGGCATAAGGCCGCTGGCGGACTGGGAGATATCTGCCTGAAAATCCGGAACTATTTTACGGAGCTGCCCGAAAAGGAGTCTTTTGAAAAAGCTTACCGTATTGCGGCTCTGCTGCATGAAATAGCGGTGACGGACGGCTATAAGAAATTCCTGCCCTGGAAAAAGGATAGGGACTATTCCATCGATGAGGTCGGCCGGTGGGGGCTGTCGCTCAGCGTGGAAGAGGAGGGCTGTACAGGGCGGAAAAACAACTGTATCACGTTCTCGCTGGGGAAAGCGGAGACTGTGCCCATGATATCTGATCTGCGCAGCCTGTCCCTGAATCTGGAAAAGCTGAGCAAGCTCCATGTCCTGAAAGCGATGTATGCGCTATATGGCCTGACCTCCGGGGACTCCAGCCTTTATGCGTCCTGTGAGGAGATAGCGCAGGAGGCGCAGCTTTCTGTAAGTCAGGCGGAAGAAGCCCTGAAACAACTGCCCCTATCGCTGAAAGAGGAGAGCGGGAGCTGCTTCTATAGGCTGGAAGAGTCTTTCGCCTATATTCCGCCGCTGCTTCTCATGCTGTGCCCTGTTTCGCCGGTGGGATAAAGGGTGTATCACTTTCAAGTAGCAGAAAATAGCATATATTCGCTCCCTGCGTTTTTGGCAGGGAGTTTTTTGTGTGAAAGAGGTAGAAATTTTCACATATCTGTACTATAATGATTTTAGTTTTTGATCAAGCTCTGCACAGGGCTTGGGCAATATAAGAAATACTGAAAGGGATAAAGCAGTGAGCGGCTGATCGGCACCTTTTTCCAGTATAAGGGACTCTAATAGGAAATGTCTCCAGGACAGGCAGGAGGATATCAGTATGGAAACAACAAAGAACAGCACGGCTGTAAATATAAGCGGAGGGATGGATCAGAGCAGGGTCCGCAACTTCTGCATCATAGCACATATCGACCACGGCAAGTCCACGCTGGCGGACCGCATCATCGAGCATACGGGGCTGCTGACCAGCAGGGAGATGCAGGCTCAGGTGCTGGACAATATGGAGCTGGAACGGGAAAGGGGCATTACCATCAAGGCGCAGGCTGTCCGGACAGTGTATAAGGCTCAGGACGGGGAGGAGTATATCCTGAATCTTATAGATACTCCCGGCCATGTGGATTTTAACTATGAGGTGAGCCGGTCTCTGGCGGCCTGCGACGGAGCCGTTCTGGTAGTGGATGCGGCGCAGGGGATCGAGGCCCAGACTCTGGCCAATGTCTATCTGGCGCTGGACCATGACCTTGATGTGTTTCCGGTCATAAATAAGATCGACCTGCCCAGCGCCGAGCCCCAGAGGGTCATCGAGGAGATCGAGGACGTGATTGGTCTGGAGGCGCAGGACGCGCCGCTGATCTCCGCAAAGAACGGCATCGGCATAGAGGAGGTGCTGGAGCAGATCGTGAAAAAGATCCCGGCTCCCAAGGGGAATCCGGGGGCTCCCCTGCAGGCGCTGATCTTTGACTCGCTCTACGATTCCTATAAGGGGGTCATAGTTTTCTGCCGTGTCATGGAGGGGACCGTAAAGAAAGGGACAGTCATCCGGATGATGGCCACCGGTGCCAGAGAAGAGGTGGTGGAGGTAGGATACTTCGGTGCGGGAACCTTTTTCCCTTGTCAGGAGCTGTCTGCCGGCATGGTGGGATATATCATGGCATCCATCAAAAACGTGAAGGATACCCAGGTAGGAGATACTGTGACCGATGACGCCAACCCCTGCGCCCAGCCTCTGCCCGGCTACAAGAAGGTTCAGTCCATGGTCTACTGCGGGATGTACCCTGCGGACGGCGCAAAGTATCCGGATCTGCGGGATGCGCTGGAGAAGCTGAAGCTGAATGACGCGTCCCTGAATTATGAGCCGGAGACCTCCATCGCTCTGGGATTCGGTTTCCGCTGCGGATTTCTGGGGCTGCTGCATCTGGAGGTGATTCAGGAGAGACTGGAGAGGGAGTACAATCTGGATCTGGTGACTACGGCTCCGGGAGTCGTATACAAGGTGTACAGGACAAACGGTCAGGTCATGGAGCTGACGAATCCCTCCAATCTGCCGGATCCTTCGGAGATCGAGCGCATGGAGGAGCCGGTGGTCAGCGCGGAGATCATGGTGACCAGCGAATTCATAGGCTCCATCATGGAGCTGTGTCAGGAGAGACGGGGGCGCTATCTGGGCATGGAATACATCGAGGCCAGCCGCGCGCTGCTTAGGTATGAGCTGCCTCTCAACGAAATCATCTATGACTTTTTCGATGCCCTGAAATCACGGTCCAGAGGGTATGCTTCCTTTGACTATGATATCAAGGGTTATGAGGAGTCCAAGCTGGTGAAGCTGGACATCCTGATCAACAGGGAGGAAGTGGATGCCTTGTCCTTCATTGTCCATGCGGATTCGGCATATGAGCGGGGCCGGAGGATGTGCGAAAAGCTGAAGGAAGAGATCCCGAGACATTTATTCGAGATTCCCATTCAGGCAGCTGTGGGGGGCAAGGTCATCGCGAGGGAGACCGTGAAGGCCATGCGCAAGGATGTGCTGGCGAAATGCTACGGCGGCGACATTACCCGGAAGAAAAAGCTTCTGGAGAAGCAGAAGGAGGGCAAGAAGCGTATGCGCCAGATCGGCAATGTGGAAGTCCCCCAGAAGGCGTTCATGAGCGTGCTGAAGCTGGATGATAAATAGCCTTTATTGAAATAGCCTATAATAAATTTCCACGCAGCAAGTTGTGGGGTATTAGCCCTAACCTCGCTTTGCTCGGTAAAATTCTGGTTCCAGCAGGCTGCGGGGTATGAGACCTTGAGTGATCAAAGGTTCCGCGAAAGGCAGTCCGGAGATTCGGGCAGACTATTAAACTGTAACGATTTTAAATCAGGTATGCTATGATTTTTCTGGCTTTCTGAGGATTGGCATACCTGACAAAAAGCGTTGCAGATTAAATACAATAGGCAGGACAGGTATGGAAGAGAAAGAGCTGGAGCTGTATTTTCATATTCCTTTTTGCATAAGGAAATGCCTTTACTGTGATTTCCTGTCTGCTTATGGGGACGAGCCCACAAAGCAGAGCTATATGGAGGCGCTTCTTGCGGAGACGGCGGGAAGCGCCGTTTCCTATGAGGCATATACGGTTCCTTCTGTTTTCATAGGGGGCGGCACGCCGTCGGTGGTTCCGGTCAGCCGGATAGAGAGGCTGATGGAGACTGTCAGGGAGCATTACCGTCTGGCCGGGGATGCGGAGGTGACCATAGAGGTCAATCCGGGCACTGTTTCGGGAGAAGGGCTTGCGCGTTACCGGAGGGCGGGGATCAATCGTCTCAGCATCGGGCTGCAGTCCGCCCGGAACGAGGAGCTGGCGCTGCTGGGCAGGATCCATACATGGCAGCAGTTTCAGGAGATCTATCGGGCGGCAAGGGAAGCGGGCTTTGCAAATATCAATGTGGATATCATGAGCGCATTGCCCGGTCAGACGCTGGATGCGTATAAGGTGACGCTGGAGAAGGTGCTTTCGCTGGAAGAGCCGCCGGAGCATATTTCCGCATACAGCCTGATTCTGGAGGAGGGAACACCTTTCTTTCGGAGATATGAAGCAGGCGGGCTGGAGATCCCGGACGAGGATACCGACAGGCTGATGTATCTGGAGACAAAGAGGATCCTCGGGCAGAGCGGTTATCAGCGGTATGAGATTTCTAACTATGCCCGCAGGGGATATGAATGCCGTCATAACTGTGGCTATTGGAGAAGGAAGAACTATGCGGGATTCGGTATCGGGGCCGCCTCTCTGGTGGAGAATGTGCGGTTTAGAAACGGCAGGGAGCTGGAGATGTATATTAGGAACCCCCTTGGCTACAGGGAGGAGATCCAGTCCTTGAGCAGGCAGGAACAGATGGAAGAATTCATGTTTCTGGGGCTGCGGATGACGGATGGGGTAGACGTGGCAGAGTTTAAGAGGCACTTCGACTGCAGTCTGGAGAATGTTTACGGAACAGTAGTGCGAAAAAACCTGAGAGATGGACTTTTAAAAGAGATACCGCAAAGGGGTGTTTGGGATAGGGAAACTTTAGGAGAGGCAGGGACGATTGATGTAAAAGTGACAGAGCAGGAGAGAGGAATATCCCATGACGGCTGTGAAGCGGCCGGTTCTGTGAGACTTGCCCTGACAGAGAAGGGGATGGACGTCAGCAATTATGTGATGGCACAGTTTTTGCTGACGTGACAGGCACCATGGATGAATCTGACACATAAGATAATGTTAAGAGTAATCCATGGGGGTTCGACTTGGAGACTTTTCAGAAGCCGCTGACTCAGGAGGAAGAGGCAGAGTACATCCGGCTGCTGCGGGATGGCTCCCCTGAGGAGGCAGAACGGGCGCAGAAGGTATTGGTGGAGCGGAACCTGCGTCTGGTGGTTCACATCGTCAAGAAATATCAGAATGCGGACGGGGAGATAGAGGACTTTATTTCGATAGGATGTATAGGGCTTATCAAGGCGATCAAGACCTTTGACAACAAGAAGGGAAGGCTTGCCACCTATGCCTGCAGATGCATCGAGAACGAGCTGCTGATGTTTTTGAGGGGAAAGAAGAAATCCTCCCGGGAGGTTTCTCTTTTTGAACCCATCGGTCAGGACAAGGAGGGCAACGAGATCCACCTCGTGGACGTGATCGAACAGAATCAGCCGGATATTCTGGAGAATATGGAGCTTGACGGCGACATCAGACGGCTGTTTGCCCTGATGGATGACAGCCTGACGGACAGGGAGAGGCAGATTCTGGTAATGCGGTATGGGCTGTACGGAAACAGGGAAGTGACGCAGAGTGAGATCGGGGAGGCTCTGGGCATATCCCGCAGCTATGTGAGCCGGATAGAGAAGAAGGCGCTGGGGAAGTTAAGGGAGAAGTTCGAGCAGGGATAGACTGATAGACAAATAAGAGGAATAACTGTAAAATAGGACAGAGTTAGTTTGACCGGGACTGTTGAACTGATTCT
>CAXHOW010000038.1:0-33986 GCA_964018205.1 uncultured Acetatifactor sp.
AGGCATGCCGCCTATGTTTTTACCGGATAATTCCATCCGGTTTTAATTTGAGGTCAAGTTCACGGATTCAGGTAATATCTTAATGTTTGTGTAACATAAAGATAGCGGTTCCTGAAATTAGGAACCGCTGTAAAGCTGCTTGGAAACCGCTTAACTAAATGGTATTACTATTGCAGATTATTATTGGGTATCGTGTTATCTAAAAGTATCATAGTAGATGTTCTGCGTATTGTTTGTTAAAACAGAAAATTTCTCGTTTGTAGTCCATGTATGTTCTATCTGCTCAATATTTTTATCAGGTTCTGACAGCAATTCTGCCAAACGGTCTAGTTCATATAATTCACTTTCGTTCAGTGCATATATACCGTCACGAAGATATAGGGGCTGATAAGAATAAAAAATTTCATTATTCATTAATGCATGAAAATCCATGAACAAGTATTCACAGACACCTTCCAAGAGATTTGGTGAAAAAACATCTAACTTTTTATTCAGCGTATTTTTTCTTAGACCAATCCATGCTTCAGATGCAGTTACAAATTTTCGACGTGGTAAATCAAATTGGCTGTAACCAAAACGCCGTTCATACTCATAATAACCGTCAACATCTACCAAAACCCACCTATTTTCATTAAAATCCCAGTACTCATTAACCCAATGTTCCATATAGCTATCACCTGTATCTCCAAAATCCATAAATCCAGCCCTGGAACGGCAAGGGATTCCTTTCGCTTTTAAAATTGCGCTGAATAATACCGAAGCCTGTCGGCAGGATACAGTAATTCTTTTTGTCACATCCCTATGCTTTGTAAATCCTGCTTCATCTAAACGTAAAATGCCAGCAATCATTGAAACGGCAGTTATATATAGTTCATCTTCATTTTTAAAACGATGTTTCGGATAGGACGCAAATTTCCCAAAATAATTATCTTCTAAGTAAGGAGATGGTTCTGTAAAATACATAGATGGATGAGTGATTTGATCGCAAATCAACATCCCTATGGAAGGTATGTCGTTTGGTAAAGATAATATAAATTCTTTATATAGCCCTACATATGTATAAACGCTGGTTTCTAAATAACGCTGATATATTCTTCTGTTCATGCAATTTTTTATAACCTCCTGATGTTTTTAGAGATAGATGTCTGCTCTGATTAAATGTTATCAAAAAAATTAATTGGAATATGAATTAATCTATGGAGGATGTGCAAAAAGCAATACAGCATCCTATAGGGTAATGCATAAGGCAGGCCAGGCATCTGGTCGGGGGAGCATGCTCGGAGCCGCAGCGTTTACAGCAGCCAGTCCATGCAGCTTCGGATAAGCCGGATGTACTGTTCGCAGGTAAATTTGTCTGCAGTATGCCCCGGCGCAAGGTAAACAACCTTCCCTTTACCGAAGGTTTTTCGCCATCCGGCGGGATATTCCGTCCCATGATAAGCATATGTGAGGAAGATTTCCTTCTGGTCATCCTCCAGCTCAAACTGATAGGGCTCTTCTGTCATTGCGAACGCTGTGCAGCCCCTTGTGAGAGCGGGCTCATATGCCGGAGCCTGACTGCTTTCCAGATTCTGCTCTTTTGGCAGGAAAGTAAGGTTCTCCTGCTCCGGATGGGTGATAAATCTTCCGCCGATCATTTCCTTTAGAGAGTCCTGCTGCTGCAGGCTGATGCCGTTATGCAGCACAAGAAGGCTCCCGCCCTTGTCCACGTACCGATACAGTGCCTCTGCAGGCTGATCCGGTATCGGGTTGTTCCAGTCGTCCCAGTAAGAGATGACACAGTCGTACCGTCCTGCTTCTTCCAGCGCCGCAATTCGGTCGGTTATGGTCAATGCCAGTTCCGGAAATATCTTTCCCAAAGCTTCGTCAACGCCCGTCAGCGGATGATACATAGCGTCGTCATACATACCGATTACTAGGATTCTTTTCATCTTTTTCTTTTTCCTTTCCATAGAGAAGCTTTTGTCATAGAAAAGCTTGTCCTTTGCAGGTACAGCTTTTCCTACCACGGTAGCCTTTCGCCCAGATAATTCAGATATAACGGCCTGTCTTCCGCGGGCAGCGCACTGTCCAGAACCACCTGCAGGATTCCCTTCGCCGACACCGAAGCCGTGATCCCTGCAGTGGTGTCCAGATAACCTCTCATGTAGGTAGCCACATGGCCCGGGTGCATGACAATCACCTTTCCGCCCTTTTCTCTGATATTGTTGTGGACAAGCGCCGACTGCATATTGGCTGCGGCCTTGGACATTCCGTATCCGAACCAGCCCTGCCGAAAGCAGTCCGTGATGCTTCCGGCTTCCGAAGAGATGTTCACGATCATTTTCAGGCTGCTTTCCATCACCAGTGCTGAAAGCGCGTTTGTGACCCGGAGGGTTCCCACGGCATTTACGTTGATCACCTGCAGTATCTCGGCATAATCCAGTTCATCCCCCAGCACCTTATGCATATCGCCTAGGATCCCCGCATTGTTGATCAAAAGATCCAGCTGCGGCACCAGAGCGGCGACTTGGTCCTTCAGAGCAGCCGTACTCTGGTCGTCGCCTATATCGAGACGGAGGATAGCCATCTGGTCAGGATGTTCATCCATCAGTTCGTCTATCTGTTTTTCCGCAGGATTCATTCTGCAGGCAACTACATAGAAATCCCGCCGTAGCAGCTCTCTTGCCAGCTCCAGCCCTACCCCATGATCCGTCCCCGTGACCAGCGCATATCTCATTTTCGTAATGCCTCCTTTTCTTCCCTTCGAGCTGCTCTTTATATCTGCTCTCTATAAAGATTATTGCCTCAAACAGCCTTTGTGTCAAGCCTTTTTGCACAGGAGCAGAGGAGCAGGGGATCAGCTTTCCGAGAGGCGGTCTGGGCCTATGGCTGCCATTTTGGGTATCGGTACGGGAAATGATACTATCGCCAATGTGATGGCTTTCCTGCGGCACAGCCATAGGGAATTGAAAAGCCGGAGGCTAAAATGCTTTGCAAGTATGATGAAATGCGGTATACTAGGAGATAGCCTGAAGGAAGTGGGGAGTAATCTGAGAATGAAAGAGATTCTGAGCAACAAAAAACTTGTCATATCCCATTATGACACCCTCATCGACGAAAATAACGATCCCTTTTATGATCCCCAGCATCTGCGGATTTATATGGATAAGTGGGACGGTTCCGGTTTTATCGAGCAGATGGCGCTGGATGAAAGTAAATCGGTTCTGGAAATCGGAGTCGGAACCGGCAGGCTGGCGATTCGCGTAGCGCCTCTGTGCAGAGAGTTATGGGGCATTGATATCTCGCCGAAGACCGTGCAGCGGGGAAGGGAGAACCTTTCGGATTTAAAAAACGTCAGACTGATCTGCGGAGATTTTCTTTCCTATGAATTTGACAGTGGTTTTGACGTAATATATTCCTCCCTGACCTTCATGCATATTAAAGAAAAGCAGAGAGCGGTGGATAAGATAGCTGGGCTGTTGAACAGCGCAGGCAGATTCGTTCTTTCCATAGATAAGAATAGGAGCGGGTTCATAGATACCGGCACGAGAAAAATAACGGTGTATCCCGATAGGCCGGAGGAAACGGCGGAATATATCAGGAATGCCGGACTGGCGATTTTGAATCAGTATGATACAGAGTTCGCAACGATATTTGCGGCGGTGTCGGAGGGTGAGAGATGCCCGGTGCCGCTGTGACCAAGCCTGCGGCTTCAGTCAAACTATAGGCTTGTAAAGGAATAAAAATCCTTGACAGAACAAATGTTCTAGATTATTATATACATAAAACGGATGCCGCCGGAGAGATGGCGGTAGCAGGCCGGGAGGCGTGAAGATGAATTTTATAGATCTGTTTGCGGGGTGCGGCGGGCTGAGCGAGGGCTTTTACCTGCAGGGATTCCATGCGCTTGCCCATATTGAGATCAATCCGGTGGCTTGTGAGACCCTAAGGACAAGAATGAAGTATTATGGATATAAGGATGCGGACAAGGCGGTGCTGGAGCTGGATATCACAGGGGACAATGTCATCTACAGACTGGACAAGGCGGTGCAGGGGAGGCAGGTGGACATCATTATAGGTGGACCTCCTTGTCAGGCCTATTCCAGCCTTGGCAGGGCAAAGGACGACAATGCCATGCAGGATGACCCCAGAAACTATCTGTTCGAAAGCTATGTGAGGGTGCTGAACCATTATAAACCGAAGCTCTTTGTGTTCGAGAATGTGACCGGGCTGCTTACGGCAAAGATCAACGGGGAATATATCGTAAACAAGGTGGTGGATGCCTTGGGGGAAAACTATAAGGTCAGGTTCGACCCCGGCATGAATGTGCTGAATTCGGCAAATTACGGGGTTCCCCAGATCAGGAAGAGGGTGATCATCATCGGTGTGCGCAAGGATATCAAGATGGAGCCGGAGGAGATTTACGCAGGAATCTTAAAGACCCACTACGACCCGGAGATGGCAGAGGAGGAACGGAAAGGGCTGAAAAAGTATGTCACAGTGCGGGATGCCATAGGGGAGCTGCCGCCCATCCGGCCCGGTCAGGGGGAGCCGGTGGTTGAATTTGTGTCCCAAAGGAACAATGAGTTCCTGCAGAAGATCCGAAGACCTGAAGACAGGGAGCTGAGGGATCATGTGGCGAGAAACCATAATGGCGAGGACATTCAGCGGTATAAGGCCATGAGCGGCAATCACTGGACTTTTCAGGAGCTGCTTGAAAACAGGCCGGATTTAAGGCATAAGAAGCCAAGAGTCTTCGGAAACAGCTATGCGGTGCAGTGGTGGGATCTGCCCTCAAAGACCATTATTGCCCATCTTTATAAGGACGGCAACCAGTTTATACATCCGGACAGCTCTCAGGGCAGGACTTTCACGGTTCGGGAGGCCGCGAGGCTGCAGTCCTTTCCGGATGACTTTGTATTCGAGGGCCCCCGGACGGAGCAGTTCAAGCAGGTGGGAAACGCTGTGCCGCCGCTGTTTGCGGAAGCCATTGCCAAATGCATAAAGCAAAAGTTAGAGATGTTGGAGGCAGAAGATGATATTTAAGCCGGTGGGTATGCTTCGCAGCAAGACGGAAAAGGCTTTTTTTGTGGAACAGGTTCAAGTATACAGGAGACTGGTCGAGGTACTCTGCGAGAAGGAGGGTCTTGAGCTGAGAGCGGAGAAGCAGGAAAGCTATGCTGCGGAGCTGATGGACATAGGCATTATAAGAGCCAAGGAGGAGATTCCGGAGTTAGAGGAGTTCCTTGGAGCGGATTACGGGAAATTCGAGGAAGCGGTAAATTTCGTCATAGTCAATAGAGAACTGGCAGGGGATCTGGTGGACAAGCTGTATAATGCAAGGAGGAGAGAGCGGCAGCATGAGGCGGAGAGGGAGAATCGGCTTACGCTGGTAGATTTCTTCTGCGGTGCCGGAGGCTTAAGTCTGGGATTTATACAGGAGGGCTTTCATGTAAAGCTGGCCAACGATATAGAGGATGTATGTGTCCAGACCTATAGATACAATCACCCGGAGCTGCCCTCGGACAAGCTGATACAAGGGGACATAAAGGAGATCGTAGACAATATTCATGATTACATAGACGGGGATATCGACATTGTGGTGGGTGGCCCCCCTTGTCAGGGCTTCAGCGAGGCCAACCGGCAGAGGGTCATCGATGAGCCCCGGAACAAGCTGTATCGGTATTTTGTCAAGGCGGTGGAGCAGATAGCCCCCAAGGTAGTGGTGATGGAAAACGTCAAGGGTATGCTCAAGGTTGCCGGTCAGGTGGTGGAGGACTATGAGCGGCTGAGGATTCGGAAGGACGGCAGGGTATATTCTTATAAGGTAGATTACCAGATGCTGAATTCTCAGGATTTTCAGGTGGCCCAGAGCAGGGAGCGGCTGATATACATTGCGGTTCGCAGCGATGTGACGGAGGAAAAGGGGATTGCCCCGGCAGATATCTTTGCCAGAATCCGAGAGGAGTGCGGGAACAGCAAAAGATATATCCTGATGGATGCCCTGAGGGACATCAAACCTCTGGAGGCGCCCCGCATCAAGAACCAGAACGAGATTGACAGTGAGGTAAGCGGCAAAAAGATCGACGTGAACTCTTTTGCGGACAGCGAAAATGAATATCTGGCCCTGATCAATCAGGGAAGGAAGATTCCCTATGTCTTTAACCATAAGGCCAGATACTGCAGCGACGTGAATTATGAGATTTACAAGAGACTGAATCAGGGAGATGATGCAACGGATGAAAAGGTGAAGGACATCATGCCCTATGCCCACCGGAACCACTGCTTCAAGGATAAATACTACAAACTGTATGCAGACAGGCCGTGCAGGACGATAACGGCGCACCTTAAGATGGACTGTCATTCCCACATACATCCCTTTCAGGTGAGGGCCCTGACACCCCGGGAGGCAGCCAGGGTGCAGTCCTTTCCGGACGACTATCTGTTCTGGGGGGCTTATCTGAAGACCTATATGCAGATCGGCAATGCAGTGCCGGTGATGATGGCCAGAGGGATAGCCAGAGTGGTGAAACAGTATCTGGAGTAAAAACGGCGGATGCGGAATAAAAGGGGACTGGATGAAGAGCGTTCAATTTATTAAGAAGCTGAACAATACTGAGCTTGGGAAGGGCAGGACTCACGAAACATATGTACTGGTGCCCAGCGTGATTGACGTATCGGACATTTTCCGTTCGCTTGATGTACCGGTAGAATTTACGGACAAGTATACGCATGAAAAGGTGACGACGAGAAACATAGTGACAAAAGGCGGAGAAAAGCGAATCGTGGGTCTGGGGCAGTATTATCGTTCCAGAGGACTTTCCGCAGGGGATGAGATCGCCTTTGAAAAAAGGATCCTGCGGGGGCGGGAGGGATATTATGTCTGTACCAAGAAGAACAGGGATATCTTGGTGTTTCAGAAATCCAGATACGGCTTCGAGATCCTTACGCCCGAAAGGTTTTCCGGATTCATGGGCATGGCGGGCAGGACGGAGACGAAGGTAGAGATCCTCTTTCTGGGGGCGCAGCGGAAGAGAAACGATTCCCCGGAGACCACGGATTATTATGATATATTGATCGATGGAGAAAGCCTTCTGACGTCTTACGCCGGTAAGGAGATAGGCGAGATCCGCATCAGAGGGAACGCAGTAGTCACATCGGAATTTTATGGATGGAAAAAATACGTGTTCGAAACGGAGGAGCCCAAGTGAAAAATTATTATATTCTGTCTGTCGACTCGCTTCTGGACAGCTTTTCCGTGGCGGATGCGGCGGAGGAGCTCAGGCTTTCCCTTGAGACCCAGAACGGGGGAGATATCCTGACGCCGTTTAAGGATGGGGATCAGGTGTTGGTATATAGGAGACTGCCTATAGGAAGCGTGGGTGTCCTTCTGGAGGTCATAAGCGCTGCCGGAGGGCAGCCTCTGAGAGGACAGCCCTTGGAAGCGCAACCTTTGGGTGGACAACCCTCGGGAGAGCGGCTCTGGGAAGAGATTTTTGCAGGAGGACAGTCCCATGCAGGACGATCTCCGGCGGGGCAGTGTATATTTATAAAGAAGCTGGAGGTCGCGCAGGGGGTGAAAGCGGCGGACATTGCCATAGAGGAGGATCTGGAAAGGTCGGATATCGTCCGTATCTCGGAAAAATTATTCCACGATGTCTGCAGACGTATGACGGAGGGATTTCTGGCAAAGGAGCTTCCGGCTGAAGAGGAGGATGTCTTTAGAGTGACCGGCGGGGAAAATATTCTCTTGTATGGTGTGCCGGGCGCAGGCAAAAGCCATGAGATACGGCAGAAATACTGTGATGACCCTGACCGCATGGAAAGAGTGGTGTTTCATCCAGACTATTCTTATTTGGATTTCGTGGGGCAGATCCTGCCGGGGATTAAGGAGGATAAGCTGAAATATGAATTCACACCGGGGCCTTTTACCAATGTGATGAAAAAGGCATGGGACAATCCCGGCAAAGAGATTTATCTGGTGATAGAGGAGATCAACAGAGGGAATGCGCCTGCCATATTCGGGGAGCTGTTCCAGCTGCTGGACCGAAAGACGGAGGAAAACGGATATCTGCCTCATGAGTGCGGTGAAAGCGAGTATGGGGTTGTGAATTATGACATTGCGGGGAAGATGTATGGGAATGAAGAGCATGAAGTCCGCATCCCGTCGAATCTGTGGATCCTTGCCACCATGAACACTGCTGACCAGAATGTATTTACGCTGGATACAGCATTTCAGAGAAGATGGGACATGCGGCATATCCGCAACGATGTCATGGCAGCCGTCCATGCCCATGAGCAAATAGAAGGCTCAGAGATTGAGTGGGGAGCCTTTGCGCTGGTCATTAACGATATGGTAGTCCAAATGGGCAGCGACATGGTCAGCTCTGAGGATAAGAGGCTGGGGGCTTATTTTGTCAGGCGCAGCGAGCTGTCCGGCTGCAGGTTTCCTGAAAAGGTGCTGAAGTATCTATGGGACGACGCTTTCAAGATGGATAGGGACAAGGTTTTTCAGGAGCGGTTCTTGTCGCTGGATGGAGTCATCGAGGAATATGAGAGGTCTTCATCGGACAAGCTGGAAGCAGTCCTGCGGAGCGAGGTCTTCCGGAAGATGCGTGAAATGATGAGAAAAGAAAACCACGGCGGAGAGGATTCGGCGGAATAATAGGAGAGCTGTCTATGGCGGAGGTCAGAATCAGAGACAAGTGCAGAGCGAAAAACGGCGGAGATAAGGACGGGTTTGTGGGCATCAGGTGTGAGGGCGGTGACCTCAGCATCCATTTTCCGTTGGGCTTCCCGATTTCCTCTGAGGATAAGGAGCTGCGCAGGGATATTCTACTTCTGATCGGCACCATCGGCACAGCTGCGGCAAAGAAGGATTCTGAGATACCGGATATGACAAGGGAATACCTTGACACAATGTTTCCTATGCAGGCATATATGGCGGTGATATATGACTTCTATGCCAGAGGATATTATCGGGAAAATGAAAAGATTCGCGCTGTGGCGAAGCGGGGGAAGATCGACTGGAACAAGACGATCAAGACCCGGCAGGCTTACGTGCAGGACGGGAATGTGTTTTATCTGGACTTTGTGACGAAGCAAAATGCATCAGCTGAAAACGAGCTGGTAACGCTGATCCATGAATATTGTGTCTATGAGAGCTTCTCAAAGATAGGATGGCTTTTTACCGCAAAGCTGCCGGAAAGACCGAAGCTGAAATATCATGAAAAGCTGTTTCGGAGGGTTCTGAAGGAGAAGCTTAAGGAAACCTTCAACGACAGAGATAGGGGCCTGTTCCGAAATATGCTGGCCATAGTGGATTATCAGGGGAACAGAGAATCCTCAGAATATTTCATATACGGAACCTATCGGTTTGAATATGTGTGGGAGACGCTGATAGACAAGGTATACGGCATCAGCGGCAAGAAGGATTATTTCCCGAAGACGGAATGGATCATGGAAGGAGAATCCCGCGGCAACGCATATCTGGAGCCGGACACAATCATGATATATAAGGGCGATATCTATATTCTGGATGCAAAATATTATAAGTACGGTGTGACCAAAGACCTGCATGATCTGCCGGACTCATCCTCCGTGGGGAAGCAGATCACTTATGGGGAATATGTGGCGGAGCAGGAGAAATTCCGGAGAATCCACGGGAACAGCTACAATGTATACAACGCGTTCCTGATGCCCTTTGACGCCATGGATGAAAAATGGAAGAGCGGAAACAGTATTTTGAAGGTCGGAAAGGCAGTCAGCGACTGGAAACGGGATAGGATGTGCAGCAAGACCTATGAGGAGGTACAAGGGGTTCTTGTGGATGTGAAGAGCCTGATGAAGGTAAGCGTAAGGCAGGATCAGACGGAAATTGCAAAGCTGGCGGAATGCATCAGCAGGGGGATTATGGGGCAGGGCATTATTAAGGAATTATAAAATTTGTCTCAAAAAGTATTAATTTTGGACATACCCTCTTGAAAAGGAATACGTGAAATCGTATATTAACTTTGTGCAGTAAGCACGAGGTTTGCTATGGAGGATAAGAAGATGACAAAAGCAGAGATTCTGAAGAGAGAAATATTGAGACAGTACCGCAGCGTGCGTCAGTTTGCGTTGCAGATGAATATCCCTTATAGTACATTAGTGACGGCATTGGAGCGGGGCATAGAAGGGATGGCATATGGCACTGTAATCAAGATGTGCGATAAGCTGAGCCTGAACCCGGTGGATTTCACGTCTCTGGAAAGGGACGCTTGTCTGGGCGCACAGCTGCTAGAGAACCGGGTGATGCAGAATTATGTCAAGCTGAATCAGGCGGGCCGGGATAAGGTTCTGGATCTGATGGACGATTTCTGTCAGATTGACAAGTACAGAGTGAAGGGGAAAAAAGGCAAGAAAGACGGCGAACAGAATTAAAAAATAACGATCAGGAAATAACAGAGCAGGAAATAACATAGCAAAAAATAACAAAGCAAAAAAACAGACAAAAAAATAACAAATAAAAAAGGCTTCCGACAAGAAGCCTTTTCAAATATCTTTGGGTGTATTGCCATATCATAGCCCTTCACTGTCCGAAAGCTTTCTTGGCGAAAGCCTACCCATCCCGACAAGAAGCGCCTAAAAGTATCCGTCGAACATCATGCCGGTATAGTCGCTGGTGACATATGGGTTGATGAAATTATGGCCAGGGTTCTTATAAGCCACCATGACCCGCTCCACATAATCCATAGGATTCAAGGAAACCTGATTGCTCTTCCGGAGGAGCATATTGGAAAAGTTCTTCAGGTAGCTGAAGGTCTCGTTGATGTCATTGGACTGAGAAGCGGTTTCCTTCAGCGTATCCTTGTCAATGGCGAGAGTGCCGTCGTTCTCAAGATTCAGCCCCATGGATCCCAGAGAGTCGCCGTATACGGAAGCGATTCCTTTCAGCTCCTTTACCAGCTGTTTGCTTCTTGCCTGCGTATCCAGATAAGAAGCTGCCGCTTTTACGAAGTCGTTGTATCCTCCTACCAGATGAAACACATTGTCGGTGAGAGATTCTACATCCGTCTTCAGGCCGATCTGCAGAGGCGTATCCTCCGTGCTGATCCCCTTTAAAGTAATTTCAAAAAGCTTGTCGAAGGTGAAACGGTTGGCGGGGGAGGAATGTTCTTCACCGTTGATTAGGAAACGTGCGTTAGACGCATCCCTGCTGGTATAGTCCAGACCGAAGTATTCTACCGTTCCGGAGGTCTTGCTTGTATGACTGTCGCTGACAGTGAAAATCTGCTCCCTGCCGGCAGTGAGGCCGGTGGCGTCCGAGGTCAGGCGCAGGGAAGAGCGTCCTTCCGATTCTGCCAGAGAGGCCTTGATGCCGATGTCCGAATTGTTGATCAGGCGTACCAGACGCTCCTGCACATCCTTGTTGGACTCGGATTCCCCCACGGAGAACTGGAATTCATAGTTCATGTCATTGATGTTGATGTCAAAGGAATAAGTATCCGGCATCAGGGCAACCTTGCTGCTGCTAGGAAGAAACAGCCCTAGATTCTCTTGAGTGGATGCCAGCGAAAGAACCTCCAGCTGAAGCTCAGGTATGTCCCCGGAAGGGCTTTCTGGACCGATGTAGGCGGCAGCAGCCACTTCCTCGTCTGTGGAATAAGCGTTCTTCTTGCTGAAAAGCCCTTCTTTTTCCAGCCCGCCCAGCTGGGCGATCGTATTACGGAGCTCCCGGGCGTTTTCCTTCAGATCTACTGCGTATTTCTGCGTATCCCTGTTGGTAGTGGGCAGATACCAAGGCTCGTCCTTGCTCAACTTGACAATGGAATTGTACACGTTGCGCAGCTCGCTCTTTTTGTGGGTATCATATCGGGTCAGCGGCTTCGGCATATAAGAAGTAAGATAGTTGTTATAGACCGTGTTTATAACAGCGCCCATTGTCATGCCTCCTTTCGTCTGCTGTGATAGGGACTCTGCCCCTTTGGGGATATTATAACATATGCCAATACTGGAAACAAGTGCCTGATGAGGAAAATTTGATAGGAAAAACAATAGGAAAAACCGCTGGAAAAACTGTTGACGGATGCGGCGGAATATGGTATAGTGAACAAGCGAGATAAGATTTCAGGTCTTTTTTTTATGCTTAAAATTTATATACAAGAGCAAGAGACAACGAGCTTAGAAAACACGTGGAGGTAGCAAAATGCGTACAAAAATCACTTTGGCTTGTACCGAGTGCAAGCAGCGTAACTACAATACTACCAAGGACAAGAAGACACATCCCGAGAGGATGGAGCTTCGGAAGTATTGCAGATTCTGCAGGAAACATACACCGCACAAGGAAACCAAATAATCTTCGGGGAAAGGTATGGGCAAGATGGGAGATTCTGCAGAAAAGAAAGCGGCCCCCGGCTTTTTCAAAGGGGTGAAGTCCGAATTCAAGAAGATCATATGGCCGGACAGAAAGTCTACCGTAAAGCAGAGTATAGCAGTGGTGGCGATTTCTGTGGTGGTCGGGGTCATCATTGCAGTTCTGGATCTGGTCGTAAAATATGGCGTAAGCTTCATTACATCAATTTAAGGCGAGGGTGATTGTATGGCAGAGGCGAAATGGTATGTGGTTCATACCTATTCGGGATATGAAAACAAGGTCAAAGCCAATATCGAGAAGACCATTGAGAACAACAAGCACCTTGCAGAACAGATTCTGGAAGTGAGGGTTCCGCTGCAGGATGTAGTCGAGCTGAAGAACGGCGTCAGGAAGACCGTCCAGAAGAAGATGTTTCCGGGCTATGTGCTTCTCAATATGGAGATGAACGATGATACATGGTATGTGGTTCGCAATACCCGGGGCGTTACCGGGTTCGTGGGGCCGGGAAGCAAGCCGGTGCCTTTGACGGAAGCGGAGATGAAGCCTCTGGGCATCAAGACGGAGAATGTGTCTATCGATTTCGTGGAGGGAGACAGCATTTCCGTAGTGGCAGGCATCTGGAAGGACACCATAGGCGTGGTGCAGAAGCTGGATTACAACAAGCAGACCGCCACCATCAATGTGGAGCTGTTCGGAAGGGAGACTCCCGTGGAGATCAGCTTTGCGGAGGTCAGGAAGCTTTAGGGCTGGTTATTTATTCGGTATTTTCTGTTCCGATATAGGACAGTTGAATACATGCGGCAGACGCCGCGTAAAAGTGGGAGCAGGTGAAAATGCGACAGCCTGCGCCGAGTCGCTGTTATCGGAGCCGTGTCTTTTTGAGAAACGGGGTGATTGCCCCGGATCCCGCCGGCTGATAGCAGTTTTACCACAATTAAGGAGGTGCCAAAATGGCAAAGAAAGTAACAGGTTATATCAAATTACAGATTCCTGCCGGCAAAGCGACGCCGGCTCCGCCGGTTGGTCCCGCACTTGGACAGCACGGCGTGAACATCGTAGAGTTTACGAAGCAGTTCAATGCAAGGACGGCTGACAAGGGCGACACCATCATCCCGGTAGTGATCACCGTATATGCGGACAGAAGCTTCAGCTTCATTACGAAGACTCCTCCCGCTGCAGTATTGCTGAAGAAAGCATGCAATCTGAAGTCGGGTTCCGCTGTGCCCAACAAGACAAAGGTCGCTACGATTTCCCAGGAGAAGCTCAGGGAGATCGCCGAACTGAAAATGCCGGATCTGAATGCAGCCAGCATTGAATCGGCTATGAGCATGATCGCCGGAACGGCACGCAGCATGGGAATTACGGTTGAGAAGTAATCATCCGTTCATAAATAGAATTGGGAGACAAAGGATTTTGTCGTTTGAACCTAGGAGGTAGGATAATGAAACATGGTAAGAAGTATACTGAGGCAGCCAAGCTTGTTGACCGTACAGTGTTTTATGAGCCGAATGATGCGATTGCCTTGATAAAGAAGGCTGCAACAGCGAAGTTTGATGAGACGGTAGAGGTGCATATCAGGACGGGATGTGACGGACGTCACGCAGAACAGCAGGTCCGCGGCGCAGTAGTGCTGCCCAACGGAACGGGCAAGACCGTCAGGGTTTTGGTTTTTGCAAAGGGTGATAAGGTAAATGAGGCTGAGGCTGCCGGAGCCGATTATGTAGGCGGCGACGAGCTGATCCCCAAGATCCAGAATGACGGATGGCTGGACTTTGACGTGGTGGTTGCAACTCCCGATATGATGGGTGTGGTAGGACGTCTTGGTAAGGTCTTAGGCCCCAAGGGGTTGATGCCCAATCCCAAGGCAGGCACGGTGACCATGGATGTGACCAAGGCCATCAAGGATATCAAGGCAGGTAAAGTGGAGTACAGGCTTGACAAGACCAACATCATCCATGTGCCTGTGGGCAAGGTTTCCTTTACGGATGAGGCTCTGCAGGAGAATTTCAATGCCCTGATAGACGCTATCGTGAAGGCAAGGCCCAGCGCACTGAAGGGTCAGTTCCTGAGAAGCATCACCTTGACCAGCACCATGGGACCCGGCGTGAAGGTGAATGTGACAAAGTACTAATGTTTATTCGGTATTAAGGGGTTGACGGCTGACGCTCCCTTATGCTATAATACAAAAAGTTTAATAGGCCGAAGACAGTAGGTGCAAAGGTAAATCCTGCCGAGGAGAATGTTACGGTGCATGAGAATGCACGGTGAGCAGAGTGAGTTCCAATTCCCCGCAGGTTTTGCGGGGAATTTTTCTGCAGGTTTATGCGTTTTTCTCCGCAGGTTTTGCGAAGGAATTTTTCCGGAAACGCTTCGGACTATACGCAAGGCCGCTGGAATTTACTTATCTGTTTGAATCAGGAATATGGCTGGCGGCCCTTCGTTATACCATATGGCTGCAAATCTATTCGATGCGCAGTATAAATTCTAGAAGGAGGTAAAGAAATGGCAAAGGTTGAATTAAAGAAACCTATCGTAGATGAGATTTCTGCCAAGATCAAGGATGCCCAGTCGGTAGTTTTAGTAGATTACCGCGGACTTACCGTTGAGCAGGATACAAGGCTGCGCAAGAACCTGCGCGAGGCCGGAATCTTCTACAAGGTATACAAGAACACCTTCATGAACTTTGCGTTCAAGGGCACACAGTTCGAGGGCTTGTCGAAATATCTGGAAGGTCCCAGCGCAATCGTGGTTTCCACGGAGGACGCTACAGCTCCTGCCAGAGTGATTTCCGAGTTCGCAAAGACGGCTGATAAGCTGGAGATCAAGGCCGGCGTCGTAGAAGGCACAGTGTATGACGCGGCGGGGATGGCGAGCATCGCAAGCATCCCTTCCAGAGACGTTCTTATTTCCAGACTGCTGGGAAGCCTGCAGAGTCCTGTCACGAACTTTGCGCGCGTCATGAACCAGTTGGCGGAAAAAGGCGGCGCTTCCGCATGCGGAACACCCGAGGCGGCTCCTGCCGAGTAATGCGGGATGTCACAAAATGGCACACAAATCATTGTAGAAATTTAAATCATGAAAACGGAGGATATTAAAATGGCTAAGTTAACAGCACAGGAACTGATCGATGCTATCAAAGAGATGACTGTATTAGAGCTCAACGACCTTGTAAAGGCCTGCGAGGAAGAGTTCGGCGTATCCGCTGCGGCAGGCGTGGTAGTAGCTACGGCAGGCCCTGCAGTAGAAGAGGAAGAGAAGACGGAGTTTGACGTAGAGCTGACTGAGATCGGTGCCGAGAAGGTTAAGGTTATCAAGGTTGTGCGAGAAGTGACCGGTCTGGGTCTGAAAGAAGCTAAGGACGTGGTTGACGGAGCTCCCAAGGTTGTCAAGGAAGGCGCTACCAAGGAAGAGGCTGAGGAGATCAAGAAGAAGCTCGAGGAAGTGGGCGCTAAGGTTACTCTTAAGTAATCGGTATATGCCGGATATTTTCGAGGGCAGAGACCATCGGCACAGAGGTTTTTGCTTGCGGGTCTTGCTGGGATCGGATAAAGAGTGCGTTCGGCACAGTCTTGATTTCAGGTTCGCTCTATGACGGTTCTTCCTGATAAAAAGCGAATCAAAAGGCGGTTTCTCTGATTAGAGGAACCGCCTTTTCTTATAAAAATAGGGAATCCTTCTCCTATTAATGAGAATCCTTCTCTTATTAATGGGAATCCTTCTCTTATTAAAGGGGATCCTTCTCCTACTAAAGGGGATTCTTCACGGGGATATCGGCTTATCGGCGTATTCCAATTATCAGAAAAATTCAGAAATTTCTGCTTGACCCGTTTTCCAATTTGTGTTAATATGGATAGTGCATTATTGTGCAGAGCTATGCCCGAATCCGCCCCAGATAAGCCTTTTTTGTGCTGATATTTGCGGCGGCTGTAGTTGTTTAGCGGGTATAAATCAGAAAAGAACGGGGTGAAGTGTCAATGGAAAAGAACAGAATACGTCCAGTTGCCGGCACAAAAGTCATGCGTATGAGTTATGCCCGGCAAAAAGAGGTTTTGGAGATGCCCAATCTGATCGAGGTTCAGAAGGACTCCTATCAGTGGTTCCTTGACGAAGGATTAAGGGAAGCTTTCGATGATATCTCTCCCATCGCTGACTACAGTGGTTCGCTTAGTCTGGAATTCGTGGACTTTGAGCTGAGCAGGGATGACGTGAAGTATTCTATTGAAGAATGTAAAGAGAGAGATGCCACCTACGCAGCGCCTTTGACGGTAACTGTCCGCCTATATAATAAGGAAAAAGAGGAAATCAGTGAACATAAGATTTTTATGGGCGACCTTCCCCTGATGACAGAGACGGGTACTTTCGTGATCAATGGTGCAGAGCGTGTAATCGTAAGCCAGCTGGTGCGTTCCCCTGGTATCTATTATGCTATAAGCCATGATAAGATCGGAAAAAGGCTGTATTCCTGCACTGTCATTCCCAATCGGGGCGCATGGCTGGAATATGAGACGGATTCTAACGATGTGTTCTATGTGCGTGTGGATAGGACACGTAAGGTTCCTGTGACTGTTCTGATTCGAGCTCTGGGCATCGGCACAAACGATGAGATCCGGGAGGTGTTCGGCGACGAGCCGAAGATCGAAGCCAGCTTTACCAAGGATACTGCGGAGAACTATCAGGAGGGTCTGCTGGAACTGTACAAAAAAATACGTCCCGGCGAGCCCTTGAGCGTGGAGAGTGCGGAGAGCCTGATCAATGCAATGTTCTTTGATCCCCGCAGATATGATCTGGCTAAGGTGGGCAGATACAAATTCAACAAAAAACTGGCTCTGAGGAACAGAATCCGGCAAAGCGTTCTGGCAGCGGATGTAGTGGATCCTTCCACTGGGGAGATTCTTGCGTCCGCAGGGGAGAAGGTGACCGCCGAGATGGCGGATGCTATCCAGAATGCCGCGGTTCCTTTTGTATATGTGCAGACAGAGGAGAAGAATGTGAAGGTTCTCTCCAATATGATGGTTGACCTGACCAGCTTCGTGGACTGCAATCCGAGGGATTTCGGCATTCATGAAAAGGTTTATTATCCAGTGCTGGCTCAGATTCTGGAAGAGTTTTCCGAGGATCCGGAAAAGCTGGCAGAGGCCATCAAGAAGAATGTGCATGAGCTGGTACCCAAGCATGTCACGAAGGAAGATATTATTGCTTCCATTAACTATAATATGCATCTGGAATATGGTCTGGGGAACGATGACGATATCGATCATCTGGGGAACAGACGTATCCGCGCTGTGGGCGAGCTGCTCCAGAACCAGTATCGCATCGGCTTGTCCAGAATGGAGAGGGTGGTGCGGGAGCGTATGACCACCCATGACGCGGACGAGATTTCGCCTCAGTCGCTGATCAACATCAAGCCGGTGACGGCGGCGGTGAAGGAGTTTTTCGGTTCTTCCCAGCTGTCCCAGTTCATGGACCAGAACAATCCTCTGGCGGAGCTGACCCACAAGAGGCGTCTGTCCGCTCTGGGACCCGGCGGTCTGTCCAGAGACCGCGCAGGTTTTGAGGTCCGGGACGTACATTATTCCCATTACGGAAGGATGTGTCCTATCGAGACTCCCGAAGGTCCCAACATCGGTCTGATTAATTCCCTTGCAAGCTATGCCCGGATCAACGAGTATGGCTTTGTTGAGGCACCCTATAGAAAGGTCGACAAGACGGATCCTAAGAATCCCGTGGTCACGGACGAGGTGGTGTATATGACCGCCGACGAGGAGGATAATTACCATGTGGCGCAGGCAAGTGAAGCGCTGGATGCGGAAGGGCATTTTGTCCGCAGCATGGTATCCGGCCGTTACAAGGAAGAGACCTCCGAGTATCCCCGTTCCATGTACGACTATATGGATGTGTCGCCCAGAATGGTATTTTCCGTGGCTACGGCCCTGATTCCTTTCCTGCAGAACGATGATGCCAACCGCGCTCTGATGGGTTCCAACATGCAGCGTCAGGCGGTGCCCCTCCTGCTTACGGAGGCACCGGTGGTAGGCACGGGCATGGAGCCTAAGGCTGCGGTGGACTCCGGAGACTGTGTGGTGGCGAAAAAGGCCGGCATGGTCGATCACGTGTCTGCGGCAGTGATCCGCATGACCTGCGATGACGGCGAGAAGGTGGAATACCGTCTGACGAAGTTCTCACGAAGCAACCAGTCCAACTGCTACAACCAGAAGCCCATTGTATTCAAGGGAGATCATGTAGCTGCGGGCCAGGTCATCGCGGACGGCCCTTCCACTGCCATGGGCGAGCTGGCTCTGGGCAAGAATCCCCTGATCGGGTTCATGACATGGGAGGGGTATAACTACGAGGATGCAGTGCTTTTGAGCGAAAGGCTGGTGCAGGATGACGTATATACATCCGTCCATATTGAGGAATATGAGGCGGAGGCCAGAGATACCAAGCTGGGGCCCGAGGAGATCACAAGGGACGTGCCCGGCGTAGGTGACGATGCTCTGAAGGATCTGGATGACAGAGGGATCGTTCGTATCGGTGCCGAGGTTCGGGCCGGCGATATTCTGGTAGGCAAGGTTACCCCTAAGGGAGAGACCGAGCTGACTGCGGAGGAGAGGCTGCTCCGCGCTATCTTCGGTGAGAAGGCCAGAGAGGTAAGGGACACTTCTCTGAAGGTTCCTCACGGAGAATACGGTATTGTAGTGGATGCCAAGGTGTTCACCAGGGAAAACAGCGACGAGCTGTCTCCCGGGGTGAATCAGGCAGTCCGTATCTATATTGCACAGAAGAGAAAGATTTCCGTAGGTGACAAGATGGCGGGCCGTCACGGCAACAAGGGTGTGGTTTCCCGTGTGCTGCCGGTGGAGGATATGCCTTATCTGCCCAACGGACGTCCTCTGGACATCGTGCTGAATCCTTTGGGCGTGCCTTCCCGTATGAACATCGGTCAGGTGCTGGAGATTCATCTTTCTCTGGCGGCCAAGGCGCTAGGCTTCAATGTGGCCACGCCTGTGTTTGACGGCGCAAACGAGGACGATATCATGGATACTCTGGAGCTGGCAAACGACTATGTCAATCTGGAGTGGGAAGAGTTTGAGGCGAAGCACAAGGAGGAGCTGCTTCCGGAGGTGCTCCAGTACTTGTCAGACCATAGGGAGAATAGGGAACTCTGGAAAGGTGTGCCTATTTCCCGTGACGGAAAGGTAAGGCTGCGGGACGGCAGGACGGGAGAGTACTTTGACAGTCCGGTCACCATCGGCCATATGCACTACCTGAAGCTCCATCATCTGGTGGACGACAAGATCCATGCCCGTTCCACGGGCCCCTACTCTCTGGTGACCCAGCAGCCTCTGGGCGGCAAGGCCCAGTTCGGCGGACAGCGTTTCGGCGAGATGGAGGTATGGGCTCTGGAGGCTTATGGCGCATCCTATACGCTGCAGGAGATCCTGACGGTGAAGTCCGACGATGTAGTGGGCCGCGTAAAGACCTATGAGGCCATCATCAAGGGAGACAATATCCCTGAACCCGGCATTCCCGAGTCCTTCAAGGTACTGCTGAAGGAGCTGCAGGCTCTGGGGCTTGACGTGAGAGTCTTGAGAGAGGATCAGACAGAGGTGGAAATCATGGAAACCATTGATTACGGTGATGTGGATTACCGTTATGAGATGGGTGATGACCGCAAGTATGATGATGATTACGACAGAGGCGCTTTGGGCGAGATGGGATATCAGGCGCAGGAATTCGACGACGAGAGCGGTGAGCTTGTCAGTTCCGATGAGGAGGATGGAGACGATTTTGACGATGTATTTGAGTCGGATCTGGAGGAAGAGGAATATGACAGGGGCGATGAATTCTAGTGCACCAGCCAGTGCCGGTATTATGCATATTATTTAGAAGGGAGTGCCATTCATGTCAGAAACAAAGAATGAAACAGCGACATATCAGCCGATGACTTTTGATGCCATCAAAATCGGATTAGCTTCACCTGATAAGATTCGCGAGTGGTCACATGGAGAGGTTATGAAGCCCGAAACCATCAATTACAGGACGCTGAAGCCCGAGAGGGACGGCTTGTTCTGTGAGAAGATTTTCGGACCCAGCAAGGACTGGGAGTGTCACTGCGGCAAATATAAGAAGATCAGATACAAGGGTGTGGTATGTGACAGGTGCGGCGTTGAAGTCACAAAGTCCAGTGTCCGCAGGGAACGTATGGGGCATATCGAACTGGCGGCTCCCGTGTCCCATATCTGGTATTTCAAAGGGATTCCTAGCCGTATGGGGCTGATACTGGATCTGTCCCCCAGAGTGCTGGAGAAGGTGCTCTATTTTGCGTCTTATATTGTGCTTGATCCGGGAGAGTCCAATCTGGAGTATAAGCAGATTCTGTCCGAGAAGGAATATCAGGATGCCAGAGAGGCCTATGGCAGCAAGTTCCGGGTAGGGATGGGTGCGGAGTCCATCAAGGAGCTTCTGCAGTCCATTGATCTGGAGGTGGAGGCAGAAGAACTCAAGACCGGCCTGAAGGAATCCTCCGGGCAGAAGAGAGCCCGGATCATAAAGAGACTGGAGGTAGTGGAGGCATTCCGGGAATCCGGCAATAGGCCGGAATGGATGATCATGGACGTGATCCCTGTGATCCCTCCTGATATCCGCCCTATGGTTCAGCTGGACGGCGGCAGGTTTGCCACCTCCGACCTGAACGATTTATATAGAAGGATCATTAACAGAAACAACCGTCTGAAGAGGCTGCTGGAGCTGGGCGCGCCTGATATCATTGTCCGCAATGAAAAGAGGATGCTGCAGGAGGCGGTGGACTCCCTAATCGACAACGGAAGGAGAGGCCGTCCCGTGACAGGCCCCGGCAACAGGGCGCTGAAGTCCTTGTCCGATATGCTGAAGGGTAAGTCCGGACGTTTCCGTCAGAATCTGCTGGGCAAGCGCGTTGACTACTCAGGACGTTCCGTTATCGTGGTAGGACCTGAGCTGAAGATTTACCAGTGCGGCCTGCCCAAGGAGATGGCCATAGAGCTGTTCAAGCCCTTTGTGATGAAGGAGCTGGTTGCCAAGGGAATCAGCCAGAATATCAAGAATGCCAAGAAACTGGTAGACAAGATGGACAATCAGGTCTGGGATGTGCTGGAGGAGGTCATCAAGGAGCATCCCGTGATGCTGAACCGTGCTCCTACGCTGCATAGGCTGGGCATACAGGCCTTTGAGCCTATTCTGGTGGAGGGCAAGGCCATTAAGTTGCACCCTCTGGTGTGTGTGGCCTTCAATGCGGACTTTGACGGAGACCAGATGGCAGTGCACCTTCCGCTTTCCGTGGAGGCGCAGGCAGAGTGCAGATTCTTGTTGCTGTCTCCAAACAACCTGCTGAAGCCCTCGGACGGCGGTCCCGTGGCGGTTCCCTCGCAGGATATGGTACTGGGTATATATTATCTGACTCAGGAAAGGCCTGGTTCTCTGGGAGAGGGCAAGTATTTTAAGAGTGTGAACGAAGCCATCTTGGCATATGAGAACAAGTGCCTGACGCTCCATTCCAGAATCAATGTGCGTATGTCCAAGCAGAATGCGGAGGGCGAAGTGATAACCGGGAACGTGGAGTCCACGCTGGGACGGTTTATCTTTAATGAGATCCTGCCTCAGGATCTGGGCTTTGTGGACAGGAGCCTTCCGGAGAACTTCCTGAAGCTGGAGGTGGATTTCCATGTAAACAAGAAGGGCCTGAAGCAGATCCTGGATCAGATCATCAATACCCATGGAGCCTCCAAGACCGCAGAGGTGCTGGACTTAGTGAAGTCCATCGGTTATAAATATTCTACGCAGGCAGCCATGACGGTGTCTATATCCGATATGACCGTGCCCTCCAAGAAGCCGGAGATGCTTGCTCAGGCGCAGGCCACGGTAGATAAGATATCCACTAACTTCAGGAGAGGCCTGATTACCGAGGAGGAGCGCTACCGTGCGGTGGTGGAGACATGGAACGAGACGGATAAGGAGCTGACCGAGGTGCTGCTGGCGGGTCTGGACAGATACAATAACATTCACATGATGGAGGATTCCGGCGCCCGCGGTTCCAAGCAGCAGATCAAGCAGCTTGCAGGTATGCGAGGACTGATGGCGGATACCACAGGCCGTACCATCGAGCTGCCTATAAAGTCCAATTTCCGTGAAGGTCTGGACGTACTGGAATATTTCATGTCCGCTCACGGCGCAAGAAAGGGCTTGTCGGATACGGCGCTTCGTACTGCAGACTCCGGTTATCTGACCAGACGAATGGTGGATGTTTCTCAGGAGCTGAGTATCCGTGAGGTGGACTGCAGCGAGGATAGGACTGAGATACCCGGTATGACCGTAAGGGCGTTCACGGACGGGAAAGAGACCATCGAAAGCCTGAAAGACAGAATCATGGGAAGGTATTCCTGTGAGGATATATATGATAAGGACGGACAGCTGATCGTAAAGCATAACCATATGATCACTCCCAGCCGGGCGGCAAAGATCCTCAGCGTGGGCGTGAACGATAAGGGCGAGCCTATCGAGGCAGTGAAGATCCGTACCATACTGACCTGCCGCTCCCATGTGGGAATCTGTGCGAAATGCTACGGCGCCAACATGGCTACCGGCGAGGCGGTGCAGGTGGGCGAGGCGGTCGGTATCATTGCCGCACAGTCCATCGGCGAGCCCGGAACCCAGCTGACCATGAGAACCTTCCACACCGGCGGCGTGGCAGGCGACGATATCACACAGGGTCTTCCCCGTGTGGAAGAGCTTTTTGAGGCAAGAAAGCCTAAGGGCCTTGCCATCATCGCAGAGTTCGGGGGCAAGGCCGAGATCCGGGATACCAAGAAGAAGAGGGAGGTACTCATCACCAATGCCGAGACCGGAGAGGCAAAGACTTACCTGATCCCTTACGGTTCCCGCATCAAGATACTGGACGGACAGGTGCTGGAGGCCGGCGACGAGCTGACAGAAGGCTCTGTGAATCCTCATGATCTGCTGAAGATCAAGGGCATCCGGGCAGTGCAGGATTATATGCTGAGAGAGGTGCAGAGAGTGTACCGTCTGCAGGGCGTTGACATTGCCGATAAGCATATCGAGGTGATTGTGCGCCAGATGCTGAAGAAGGTTCGGATTGAAAGCAACGGCGACACCGGTTTCCTGCCCGGGACGCTTGTGGATGTTCTGGACTATGAGGATATGAACGAGACTCTGACAGCGGAGGGCAAGGAGCCTGCAGACGGCAAGCAGGTGCTGCTGGGCATCACGAAGGCGGCTCTGGCCACCAATTCCTTCCTTTCGGCAGCATCCTTCCAGGAGACAACCAAGGTTCTCACGGAGGCCGCCATCAAGGGTAAGGTGGATAACCTGATCGGTCTGAAGGAGAATGTCATCATCGGTAAGCTGATCCCTGTGGGAACCGGAATGAAGAGGTATCGAAATACCAGACTGAGCACGGACGAGCTGGAGGAGACCGTTGGTGTGGGACTGGACTCCGAAATAGAAGACGGTTTTCAGGATGATCCGGAGGGTGCCGGAGATATTCTGGAGGATGAGGTGTTTGAGGAGACGGCGGAAGACGAAGAATTCGATGACATCATCGATGATGAGGAAGCCGGCGAGGATTTTGAGGCTGCAGAGGAAGAGCAGGAGGCGGAAGAACCGGTGCTTGCCGACTGATAAGGCGGCCCAGGCAGATATCGCATAACAGTGTCAATGAGTTTTTAAGAGCGTGCCTGATCGCTTATGGCAGAGGAGAGATGGAAACGTATTTCCTGCCGTGTGCGGCGGGCACGCTTTTTGGATACGATCAATTGAAGAAAGGATATTTCATTATGAAGATTCTTGTGACAGGAATAAAGGGGCAGCTGGGACATGATGTGGTGAACGAGCTGACCGGGCGCGGCATAGAAGCCGTGGGCGTGGATATCGACGAGATGGATATTACGGATGCCTCCAGCGTGGACAAGGTGATCAAGGAGGCCTCCCCGGATGCCGTGATTCACTGTGCTGCCTACACGGCGGTGGATGCAGCTGAAGAGAACCAGGAGCTCTGCCGCAGGGTCAATGTGGATGGTCCCCGGAATATTGCAAAGGTCTGTAAGGAGCTGGACATCAAGATGGTGCAGATCAGCACGGATTATGTGTTTGCGGGAGAGGGCGACAATTTCTGGAAACCAGAGGACGAGGGCCGTCCCCAGAGTGTATACGGTCAGACGAAATATGAAGGTGAACTGGTAGTTAAGGAGCTGCTGGACAAGTATTTTATCGTGCGCATAGCATGGGCTTTCGGTATCAACGGGAAGAATTTTGTCAGGACCATGCTGAATCTGGCCAAGACCCACGATACGATCCGGGTGGTGAACGACCAGTTCGGCTCTCCTACCTACACTTATGATCTGGCCAGGCTTTTGGCGGACATGGTGGTTACGGACAAATATGGCATTTACCATGCCACGAACGAAGGAACCTGCTCATGGTATGAATTTGCCTGCGCTATTTTCAAGGAGGCAGGGGTGGATGTGAAGGTAGTGCCGGTGACTACAGAGGAATATGGAGCAAAGGCCAAGCGTCCGGCCAACAGCCGTATGGACAACAGCAAGCTGGCCGAGAACGGCTTCAGAAGACTTCCTGCATGGCAGGATGCGCTGGCAAGGTATGTTGCGCTGCTGCAGAAGCAGGGATAGCCTCTGATCTCTGTCAGAGGGAGGCATCAGGAATATGTTGTTGAAGATAGCGATCTGTGAGGATGATCCCACACAGTCAAAAAACTTGAGAAGAATAGTCGCAGACTGGGGCGAGGGACGGGGGCAGAAGCTCCAGATTTCCGTATATGGGGGCTGTGAGGCTTTTTTGTCGGACTGGATGGAAAGCATGGATTTCAATCTGGTTCTGCTGGATATCGATCTGGGCGGGGACATCAGCGGCATGGAGCTGGCAAGGCGGATCCGCCGGAAGGATAAGGCAGTGGAGATACTGTTTGTCACAGGCCTGCCGGAGTATATGAGTCAGGGGTATGATGTGTCAGCCCTCCACTTTCTGGTGAAGCCGGTGAAGGAAGAGCGGCTTAAGGCTGTTTTGGACAAGGCGCTGGCTTCTATGAAGAAAAAGGAGCGAGCCGGATGCAGAAGGGCTGCCTGCCGGTAGAGAAGCGGGTGGACGGTGACTACCGAATAGTATTTGACCATGTGTCCTTCCAGTACCCCGGCAGCGAAAAATACGCACTGAAGGATATCAATATGGAATTTCAGTTGGGAGAGAAGATGGCTGTGGTAGGGATGAACGGCAGCGGCAAGTCCACCTTTATAAAGCTTCTGTGTCGTCTATATGACCCTACAGAAGGGACGATCTACATGAACGGGATCGATATCCGCCGCTATGATTATCAGGAGTACCTGAGTCTGTTTTCCGTGGTGTTTCAGGATTTCAAGCTGTTTTCCTTTACACTGGGGGAGAATGTGGCGGTGGCGGAGGACTATCAGGAGGAGCCGGTGCGGGACGCGCTGGTGAAGGCCGGGATGGAGGAGTTTCTGGAGGAGCATGGAAACAGTCTGGCCGCAAATCTGTACAGAGACTTTGACAAAGACGGCATAGAGGTGTCCGGCGGAGAGGCCCAGAAGATCGCGCTTGCGAGGGCCGTCTGCAAGGGTGCGCCATTCGTGCTTCTGGATGAGCCTACGGCGGCGCTGGACCCGCTGGCGGAATATGAGATTTATAAAAGGTTCAACGAGCTTGTGGCGGACCGCACCACAGTGTACATCTCCCACCGTATGTCCTCCTGCCGTTTCTGCGGGGATATTGCGGTATTTCATGAAGGACGGATGGTGCAGAGAGGGAACCACGAGTCCCTGATGGAGGAGACGGACGGGAAGTATTATGAGCTCTGGACGGCGCAGGCCCAGTATTATCAGAAGGAGGAGAGCGCGTGAATGAGACAGCCTATAGCCTTCGGAGGGCCTTAAAAAAGCCGTAAAATGACGGTATTTTCAAAAAATAATTGTTGACAACACATCCTTAAGCAACTATAATGAAAAGGCGTGCGTGAGGATGTGTTTTTTTAATGCATATGATATTGTGCACAATGAATCAGGCACTCCTCAAAGGGCGCAGGTTTATATTGAGATCAAATTTCAGAAAGAGGTGAAACAGAATGCCAACATTTAACCAGTTAGTAAGAAAAGGACGTCAGACTTCCGCAAAGAAGTCTACCGCACCTGCACTGCAGAAGGGGTACAACTCTCTTCACAAGAAGGCTACCGATGCGTCGGCTCCCCAGAAGCGTGGTGTGTGTACTGCTGTGAAGACAGCTACTCCTAAGAAGCCTAACTCCGCTCTGAGAAAGATTGCCAGAGTACGTCTCTCCAACGGGATCGAGGTTACAAGCTATATCCCCGGCGAAGGACATAATCTGCAGGAGCACAGCGTCGTGCTGATCCGCGGCGGCAGGGTGAAGGACTTGCCCGGTACCAGATATCACATCATCCGTGGTACTTTGGATACTGCAGGCGTTGCCAACAGAAGGCAGGCCCGTTCCAAATACGGCGCCAAGAGGCCCAAGGCAGCTAAGAAGTAGGCTTCTGCCGTGCTCGGCATAAGTACCACAAAACGAAACTAAGAAAGTGTTGGAATTCTGTAATACAGATAAACAGCGCGAACACTTGGGGAAACACTTGTGAGTACCGATGAATTATTGAACAGCGGCGCATTTGCTGCGGAGAGTGCGGTCCGCCGCACTTAAATGATAAGGAGGGAAGAACCGTGCCACGTAAAGGACATGTTCAGAAAAGAGATGTATTAGCGGATCCCTTATACAATAGCAAGATCGTGACGAAGCTTGTCAACAATATCATGTATGACGGCAAGAAGAGCGTTGCGCAGAAGATTGTATACGGCGCATTCGAAAAAGTTGAGGAAAAGTCCGGCAAGCCTGCTTTGGAGGTATTCGAGGCGGCGATGAACAATATCATGCCCGTTCTGGAGGTAAAGGCGAGACGTGTCGGCGGCGCCACCTATCAGGTGCCTATCGAGGTCAGGGCAGAGAGACGTCAGGCTCTGGCGCTCCGCTGGCTGACCACCTTCTCCCGCAAGAGAAGCGAGAAGACCATGGTGGACAGACTGGCAAATGAAATTCTTGACGCATCCAATAATACGGGTTCTGCAGTCAAGAGGAAAGAAGATATGCACAAGATGGCAGAGGCAAACAAGGCGTTTGCTCATTACAGATTCTAAAGTGCGGAGTCTGGTCAAACGCCTCGGCGTTTGTGCACTACAGATTCTGGTGCCTGCAGATGGAATGTCTCTGTGGTATTCTTCTGTTCTGAAAATAAATATAGGAGGAAAAAATCTTGGCTGGAAGAGAATATCCGTTAGAGAGAACCAGAAATATAGGAATCATGGCTCATATCGATGCCGGTAAGACCACATTGACCGAGCGTATTCTGTATTACACTGGTGTGAATTACAAGATCGGTGATACTCATGAAGGCACTGCCACCATGGACTGGATGGAGCAGGAGCAGGAAAGAGGAATCACCATTACGTCAGCTGCTACGACCTGCCATTGGACATTGGAAAAAGAGACAAAGCCTATGCCCGATGCGCCGGAGCATCGTATCAATATCATCGATACTCCCGGCCACGTTGACTTCACTGTGGAAGTAGAGCGTTCTCTCCGTGTGCTGGACGGCGCCGTAGGCGTCTTCTGTGCAAAGGGCGGCGTGGAGCCTCAGTCCGAGAATGTTTGGCGTCAGGCGGACACCTACAATGTGCCCCGTATGGCGTTCATCAATAAGATGGACATTTTGGGCGCAAACTTCTACGGAGCAGTGGAACAGATCCGGACGCGTCTGGGCAAGAACGCGATCATGCTTCAGCTGCCCATCGGCAAGGAAGACGAGTTCAAAGGCATCATAGACTTGTTTGAGATGAAAGCCTATATCTACAATGATGATAAGGGCGATGACATCACTGTCACCGATGATCTGGGCGCTATGCATGAGGACGCGGAGCTGTACCGTTCGGAGCTGGTGGAAAAGGTCTGTGAGCTGGATGACGATCTGACTATGATGTATCTGGAGGGCGAGGAGCCTTCTGTGGAAGAGATGAAGAAGGTCCTGCGCAAGGCTACCTGCGAGTGTACGGCGGTGCCTGTATGCTGCGGATCCGCATATCGTAACAAGGGTGTCCAGAAGCTGCTGGACGCGATTCTTGAATATATGCCTGCCCCTACGGACATCCCTGCAATCAAGGGTGTGGACAAGGAAGGCAATGAAGTGGAGCGGCATGCTTCCGATGAGGAGCCTTTTTCTGCACTGGCATTCAAGATCATGACCGACCCCTTTGTAGGTAAGCTGGCATTCTTCCGGGTGTATTCCGGTACCATGAATTCTGGATCCTACGTGCTGAATGCCACGAAGGACAAGAAAGAGCGTGTGGGACGTATTCTGCAGATGCATGCCAATAAGCGTGCTGAGCTGGATAAGGTTTATTCCGGAGACATCGCTGCGGCCGTAGGCTTTAAGCTTACCACCACGGGCGACACCATCTGCGATGAGCAGCATCCGGTGATCCTTGAGTCCATGGAATTCCCTGAGCCCGTTATCGAGCTCGCCATCGAGCCTAAGACCAAAGCAGGTCAGGGCAAGATGGGAGAGGCTCTTGCGAAGCTGGCGGAGGAGGATCCTACCTTCCGTGCGCATACTAATCAGGAGACGGGCCAGACCATTATCGCAGGTATGGGTGAGCTCCATCTGGAGATCATCGTTGACCGTCTGCTGAGAGAGTTCAAGGTGGAGGCCAATGTGGGCGCGCCTCAGGTTGCTTACAAGGAGGCATTTACCAAGGCTGTGGAAGTGGATTCCAAGTACGCGAAGCAGTCCGGCGGACGCGGACAGTATGGACATTGTAAGGTTAAATTTGAGCCCATGGAGGCCAACTGCGAGAAATTCGAGTTTGATCCTAAGGCAAATATCCTGATCAATGAGCCTCCCGTGCTGCTGTATGAAACCACCGTAGTGGGCGGCTCCATTCCCAAGGAATATATCCCTGCCGTAGGCGAAGGTATCAGAGAAGCCATGGATGCAGGTATTCTGGGCGGGTTCCCCGTGCTGGGCGTGCATGCGAATGTGTATGACGGCTCCTATCACGAGGTTGACTCCTCCGAGATGGCGTTCCACATTGCAGGCTCCATGGCCTTCAAAGAGGCAATGCAGAAGGCAAGCCCTGTGCTCCTTGAACCCATAATGAAGGTGGAGGTCACTATGCCCGAGGAATATATGGGCGATGTCATCGGCGATCTGAATTCCCGCCGCGGACGCGTTGAGGGCATGGACGATATCGGAGGCGGCAAGATGGTGAAGGCATTCGTGCCTCTGGCTGAAATGTTCGGCTATGCTACCGACCTGCGCTCCAGAACTCAGGGCCGCGGTAACTATTCTATGTTCTTTGAAAAGTATGAGCCTGTGCCGAAGAGCGTACAAGAGAAGGTGCTGGCGGCAAAGAAGGGCTGAAAAGCTTTAAATTGCTAAAATATGCCTGCAATCTTTAAAAATGACTTGAAAAACCTCTGGTTATTTAATATAATCAGAGGTAGCCGAGATAAAAGCGCCGAGTGTGCGGAATGCGCTTCGGCGAGAGGGAAATAATAAAAAATGATTTATCATTTAAAGGAGGACCTTAATAATGGCTAAAGCTAAATTTGAAAGAACTAAGCCCCATTGTAACATTGGTACCATTGGCCACGTTGACCATGGTAAGACCACTCTGACCGCCGCTATCACCAAGACCCTGAACGCAAGGCTTGGAACCGGTGAGGCAGTTGCATTCGATATGATCGACAAGGCTCCCGAAGAGAGAGAGCGTGGTATCACTATTTCTACTGCACACGTAGAGTATGAGACCGAGAAGAGACATTACGCTCACGTAGACTGCCCGGGCCATGCTGACTATGTAAAGAACATGATCACCGGTGCTGCTCAGATGGACGGCGCTATTCTGGTGGTTGCCGCTACCGACGGTGTTATGGCTCAGACCAAGGAGCACATCCTTCTGTCCCGTCAGGTAGGCGTTCCTTATATCGTAGTGTTCATGAACAAGTGCGATATGGTTGACGATCCCGAGCTGCTGGAGTTGGTTGAGATGGAGATCACCGAGCAGCTGGAGGAGTACGAGTTCACCGACTGTCCTATCATTCAGGGTTCGGCTCTGAAGGCTCTGGAAGATCCCAGCAGCGAGTGGGGCGACAAGGTTCTTGAGCTGATGCGCACAGTTGACGAGTATATTCCTGATCCTCAGCGTGATACAGACAAGCCTTTCCTTATGCCTGTTGAGGATGTATTCACCATTACCGGACGTGGTACCGTTGCTACCGGCCGTGTTGAGCGTGGTACCCTGAAGCTGAATGAGGAAGTTGAAATCGTAGGTATCAAGGAAGAGACCAAGAAGACTGTTGTTACCGGTATCGAGATGTTCCGTAAGATGCTGGATCAGGCACAGGCCGGCGACAATATCGGCGCACTGCTGCGTGGCGTTCAGAGAACCGAAATCGAAAGAGGACAGGTTCTGTCTAAGCCCGGCACCGTTACCTGCCACAGAAAGTTCACCGCTCAGGTTTACGTTCTGACAAAGGACGAGGGCGGCCGTCATACACCTTTCTTCAACAACTATCGTCCTCAGTTCTACTTCAGAACAACGGATGTTACCGGTGTCTGCAACCTGCCTGCCGGTACCGAGATGTGTATGCCTGGCGATAACGTAGAGATGACCATCGAGCTGATTCATCCTATCGCTATGGAGCAGGGACTTACGTTTGCTATTCGTGAGGGTGGACGGACTGTTGGGTCAGGTCGTGTGGCTACTATCATTGAGTAATTAAAAATTCATTGAATTTATGGGACTTTCCGAGGTTTCTCGGAAAGTCCTTTTTTCGTAGTGTGGAGGGATTGGTAAGCCGTGATAACAGAATGATAACAAAAATTTGCTAATTTTGAAGAAACGAGTGTAACGCAATAGTTATCAGATTGTAGCAGATAACTATTTAGCCATATACGATAATTCAACATTTGCTTTGTGCATTAATTCTTTGAAGAATCTAACTTGAGCAGTTCTTTATTTCTTTCTATATATTCTTTCCATATAGCTTCTCGGTCTTTCTGGTGTGTGTTTTCATATTTTTCGGTATATTCGTCATGGAGCGCCTTAAGCTGATCCATAAGTGGCGTGTCAGCAGGGAGTTTCCCTCTGCGGATGCGGGCATACAGTCTGTTGTATGATTTAGTAAATTCCGTATGAATCGGATGGCTGAATAATTTTTCCTTATAGGATTTCCGGCTGGCGTACTCATTACAGGTAGTGGAAGTGTCTCTGTATATTCTTGTGCAGTATTCTTGGTTGGAAGTGTACTTCACACGAAAATATCCATTACATAGTTTGCATTTTTTGATAACGAGTTCATCTTCAAGAAACAGCCGGATGCCTATACATAAGAACTGTTTGAATGACGTAATGGGGTATTTCCCGATTGCATTATCTGTAATAAGATTGGAGGCATGATTTAGATATTCTGTCCAATTTTGCGTATTGCAACTGTCTTTTTGGGCACGGATGTCAGATAGAAAATTGTTTTTCAGTTCCATAGTGGATAATGCATCCGATTGAAAATCCTGCTTACTGGCATACAGGCAATAGGAATGGTATATTTCAGCTATTGCACTGCTAGGCAACTGTAAGCCTTGTTTTGACGGCTCTATGGCAACCTCAGTTAAATAATTTCTTGCCTGCGTATATAAAGTTTCAAGACTGCTGACTTCTTCGGATAATAGTTTTGCGCTTTGGAATAGCCCCGCATCGGCTGATTTTCCAGCTTGCTGATAGCAGGAAAGCATTACCATATGAAATAGAGGATACAGATAAGACAGTGCCGGATGTTCTTCAAAGCAGGACTGCAATATCGGCATGATTTGTCCGGCAGAAGTCTCGATATCTTTTGGTATGTGTTCGCAGCAATATAAATTGAAGGTTTCTTTGTCAAAGGGGCAGTCGATGCCGAGCAATGGCAAAACAGACTTCAATTTCTCAAATGCTACAATAGCAGATTCCTTTTCAGGCATATCATAATCAAGGATTTCCATAATGCCGGTATGGATAGCTGCTTTCTTTATAAAATAGGCAGTACCGTTTTTGTGCGTATTCTTATCATCATAAGTGGAAGAAAGCGTTTCTTCGTGGGTGCGGCGGTTAATGCCATAGGTTGCAACACTAAAGTGAAAATCATTTTTGATGATGTCCTGCGAATATAAATTCATGCTTAAAATTCCTTTCTATCAGATGAACGGTGTAAAATAGCTTCTCATAAATGCATTTCTTTTCTTATAGATACAATAGTATCACAAGATAAAAATAGATTCAACAAAATTATCTTGACAAATAGTCTGTATTGATTTATTATAGGAAACAAGTCAAGATAAATTAAAATATCAAAATAAAAACTTGACAATATACAGCGTCAGTGCAGGAGGAGGGAGGTAGATGAATAACAATTATATGGTAACGGCACAGGATGTCGTTGATATGCTTGGCGTTTCTAAGGGACACGCATATAAGATTATCAGACAGTTGAACAAAGAACTGGAAGATAGCGGCTATATTGTCGTGTCAGGCAAGATTCCCAGAGCATATTGGGATAAGAAGTTTTACGGGTATCAAAGTGGAGTGACAACAGCGTAACAGGAGGTCGGCATATCATTCAGATAGCATATGCGGCTGAAACTAAAAGCAAATTTGAGGGTAGTTCTGCGGGATTGATTATATGGCAAACCGCAGACTGCCTTGAGAGGAAAGGAGATTTTATGTCAGTCTATAAGGATGAGCAGAGGGGAACATGGTATTGCATGTTCCGTTACAATGATTGGACGGGCAGACAGAAACAAAAGTGCAAAAGAGGTTTCAAAACAAAAAGAGAAGCAAAAGAGTATGAGGAACAATTTATGCAAACAACAGAAGCAGACATGAATATGAAAGTGGGAGCTTTTGTTGAGACATATTTCAGGGATAAGCAGGGTGAATTGAAGGAACGGTCGATCAAGAATAAGAGATATATGATTGAACGGCATATCCTTCCGTACTTTGAAAATAAGTCCATGAATGAAATTACACCGGCAGACATTATCCAGTGGCAGAACAAAATGCGGGAGGCTGGATATTCGCAGACATATCTGCGGATGCTTCAGAATCAGATGACAGCGCTATTTACCCATGCTTCCAATATCTACAACCTGACAAACAATCCCTGCAAGAAAGTAAAGAAAATGGGGAAGTCAGATGCGGATAAAATGGATTTCTGGACTTATGAGGAGTACCAGCAATTCATTAATACGATTGAGGTGGGAAGCAGATATTATGTGCTGTTTGAGATTTTATTCTGGACGGGTATGCGTATTGGAGAATTACTTGCTATAACGAAGAATGACATTGACTTTCAGGAGAACAAAATATCCATTTCAAAAACTTATTACCGTACAGGAGGAAAAGATGTCATCACAACGCCTAAGACGGAACAGTCAGTCCGAACAATAGATATTCCCGAATTTTTGACGCAGGAAATCAAGGCGTATTGTGATAAGCTGTATGAATTTCCCGACAGTGAAAGGCTTTTCCCCAT
>CAXHOW010000039.1:0-31813 GCA_964018205.1 uncultured Acetatifactor sp.
GGTTTTTTTAACGGGTTCGATTCCCATCACCTGCTTTTTTCATGCAAAGCCGCAAATCAGAAGATTTTCCAGCAAAATCAAGGGTTTGCGGCTTTTTGTATGTAGGAATTTACAACCTATTGTTTCGTATAAAAACCATGGTTTTTAATAAAATTTGTCATGGATTTTGTCACGATTTTTCTGTTGAAAATGTCACAGAGACAATTTTAAGCATAGCGGAATATTTGGGGATTCCGGTCAGAACGATACAGTGTTGGGAGATAGGCCAGAGAAAGCCTCCTGATTATATACCAAAGCTTTTAGAGCGAGTCTGGAACTTAGAGACTTCTGGCCAGTAAACAGCTGTATTTTTCTATCTGATAAGGCGGCAGGATTATCCTGCCGCCATTTTTTGTGATTGGATAACACATTTATGCCCGCTTGAGCAGCCCAGCCACCAGCAGATTGTACATATTAGTGTTCTGTGCAGCTGTCCCGACATAAAGGAGTATGTTGTTAGCAGCGGCGATCTTTGCTCTGAAGGCATAGGAGCTGTTGATCCCAAGACTGGTCAGGGCCACTGCCAAAGTGGTTTTCACCCCCGTATATGCCGGATAATAAGGAATTGACGCTTTGGACGGTATGCGGAGTTTTTGGCCTATCTGGAGAGTATACGGGCTTGCAATGCCGTTTATGTCGGCAATGTCCCGCCACGATACCCCCAGCTTTTTACTGATGCTATAAAGACTGTCTCCTTTGTTTACTGTAACATATGGGCCATTATCCTGCGGCACATTTTCTGATGCGGGCGAATTCTGTCTGCAAAGCCCTAGCTCCGCCACCAAAAAGTCCACAATACCCTGCGCAGTTTTTTGGGCGTGATCCTCCGTCAGGATGGTCGGCGTATCAGTCAGGCTGTCCATGAAGCCGTTTTCCAGCAGCAATGCCTGCATCTTGGTATATCTGATCACATAATAGTTACCAACTGCCACTTTGCTGCTGCGGTTGCCGACCAGCCCCGTACGCTTAATTACTGCATCATACAGCCTCTTTGCCATCGCCTGCATTACCGCATCATTATAATAATATACTACCGTACCCCCACCTGCCTTGCCGTTGATCCCGGCGTTGTGATGGATGGATATGTAGATGTCCGCCCCGGCATCGTCGGCCGCTTTTACACGGTTGTAAAGGCTGATATCCTTTGCGCCCGTGGTATCGTCCACCCGCAGGACACTGCAGTCGTATGCCGCCAGCTGCTCCTGCACCATGTCAGCGATCCGATCATTTAGATACCACTCTCTCGTCTCTGCCGGATCGATGCTCAGCAGGCACCGCTTCCCGGCTGTGCCCATGCCATGTCCCGCATCCAGCGCAATTACTTTCTTAGCCATAATATTCTCCTTCCATTAATAGTGATTCTTAAACTTCAATTCCCGGCAATTATGCACTGATGCAACAATTGCCGGGAATATCTCTGATACATTTAGATCAACTGCCGCTCTTTCCGTCAAACCTGAGCAGATTCCGCAGCATCTCATACAGCCCAGTAGACGCAAGTCCGCTTATCATGCCGCCCAGCACCACCTGCGCATTGATCCCGCTCTGCATATGTATCAGTATGGCCAGCATGGTTCCGCAGCTCAGAGCCGCCAGCGGGATATAGCGGTTCGGGAATTTGTCAAATGCTGTCTTAAGGGCATATCCCAGCAATAAGCAGATCCCCAAGATAACAGGGTTGATCATCTCAAGCAAAAAACTAATATCCATTTTTATATCTCCTCCTTATATGATTTACATTGCCAGCAATGCTCCTATGGCAATCCCCACAACAGTGCTGACTATGGATGTGATCAGCGCTGTTATGACTGTTGTCTTGACCCGCCTATGCGTCTCCGCCGGCTCATTCTCCAGCTTTTCCAGCCGTTCGCCCTGCTTTACCTGCTCCTGCATGATATGCTCCGTGCTGAGAGCGATCCGCTCAACGGAGACCACCAGCTGCTGGATGGACTTGCTCTCCTCTTCCTGACTGTCCATCCGATGCTTCAGGGACTTGATCTCATGATCATGCCCTTCGATTTTTACCGCAATCTCTTCAGTGGTCATTTTGTCATTCCTCCGTTCTGATTATTATGTTTATTTGATTTTTTAAGGTTCTGCTCTGATCCTTACCATGGTTTAAAAAGTTCTCCTTTCTTATTTTTTTTTGCAAAAATAAACACATACCAGCACCAGACTGATTCTGATGCTCATATGTGTTCATTTTTGAGAGCTAAACACGGATTTACCTGCAGAAACGTGGCTCAGCTGATGGCGGAAAGTATGTCTGGGGCATAATTAACGTCCAGAAATGTCCATTTTGCCCACATATGCATCGCAATAACAAGGATATCCTGAGGCTGCAGGAGGCGTTTGGGGATCCAAAATTGATTTCAACCGGCATGGCTGGTCCCTAAATCCGTGTTTAGCTTATGGTATCCTCAGTATGTCACCCTGCCTGAACATATCCTTTGCCAAAAACCTGCCCATGCCAAAAACTCCGGAGGATCCCCGGAGTAAAAAATCATATGGACAGTCTAACCTCAGGTTGCGTACTTATTATAGGCGGTCTTAACGTTAACCTGACTGATATAGCAGTATATCTGTGTGGTCTTTAGGTCAGCGTGACCTAAAATGGCCGCAACATCTTGTATGTTCATGCCCCGATCCAATAAGTTCGTGGCCAGTGTCCTGCGGTATCGGTGCGGGTGGGCATTCTCCACCCCGGCTTTCTTCCCCAGCCCTTTTATGATCGCCTCTATCCCATTCTTTCCCAGCCTCTGCCCTCTTCCAGCAAATAGGGATTCACATGAGTCCTTCCGGCTGTTAATGTATTCCTGCAGATGCATGGCTGCTACCTCTGTCAGATACACTTTGCGCTCTTTGTTCCCTTTGCCAAGCACCACACATTCCATGCGTTCAAAGTCTACATCTGATATGTCCAGACGGGATACCTCCGACACACGGCACCCCGTACAGTAAAGGAAATCCACCAGCGCCAGATTCCGCACATTATCGCAGGCCTTACGCATCTTCTCCATCTCAGCGGCAGAATATGGCTTCTTGACTGTTTTCCGACACTTGATCTGCGCCAATGCCGCACAAGGATTATGCGGTATCATCCTTTCTGCTGCTGCCCAGCCGAAAAAGCTTGAGTAGCATCGCCGCATCCCGTCCAGCGTCCGATTGCTCACTTTGCCGATCTGCCACCGCACGGACAGATAAAAACGTATGTCATAGGTCGTTATCTCCTCCAGCGGCTTGCCAAGGTACGTGAACAGTGCCCTATTGATATCAGCATACCGCCGCAGGGTGGATTCCGCCATGCCCTCCACACGTTTGGTGGCAATAAACTTTTTCAGTTTGCCCTCTGCGCTGTCGTCCCTGACAGCCACCTCCGTACAGCGTTCCTGCACCTCATACCTATTCAATTGCATAACCAATACATCATTTACCAGATTAATGATGTCATCGTTCGCTTTCCCCTGCAGAGCCTGCACCACGCTCTGTATTATGCTTGCCCGGATATCATCCATACACACCACCTCCAGGACAAGCATACAACATTTTTGAAACACCTTGCAAATACACCAATGATATGGTATATTTGAAAAAAGGGAAAGCCAGAGAAGCGGCTCTACCCTCGAACGTATGAATTAGCTGTTTTTTACACAGCCGTCACTATTCGCAGTAGTGGCGGCTATCTCTTTCCCTTAAAAATCTGATAAATCAGACTGATAAGGGCGACAATGAATGTACAGAACAGAAACAAGTCCTGATATGTAATCATTGGCATCCCCTCCTTTCTTTCGTCTGGAGGGTCGCCCCTCCGAAAAGGAGGGTAAAGCCGCCTTGGCTCTCTGGTTTCCCATGTGTTCCACTATAGCATATCTGCGGTCCCGCCGCAATACCTTTCCCACCCTTTTGGCTCAGCCCCATGAGCTAAACTCGGGTTTGGCCGGGAAACTTGATGCAGGCGGAGGTATTATATCGGTAGTAGGTGCAAAACTCGGCGGCTCTGCATATGCCTATGTATATGCAGACAATGATGATGTATATATGCGTTACAAGGACGCATCGGGCAAAACTGCTTATGCATCTGCAAAGACCATCATGGAATTGATAGCGGCAATCAACAATATGCTCAGCAAAACCACTACCACAGCAATTACCGATGTATCAACCGCAAATGCTGCAGGGGCGCTTTATTCCGCCGTGCCGAGTTTTTACGCTGTCAAAAATGGCTGGTGCTTTTTCCACATTTGGTTGGTGTACACTGGATCGGTAGGAAATTGGTATCCTTTTTATCTGCCCGAAACTGCTGTGTCACAGCATCTGTACTTTGAGGATGGTTACGAGAACAACGGACAGCTGCGGATAGAACACAGCGGCAGGGTAAGGATATCCAATACAAAAGCATCTACGGTTGCGTCCCATTATTGGGGGTGCTACCCCGTAGCGTAGCAGTTACACTGTACCTTAATACAATATGTCCGTCAGCGCAAAGTTGCTGAGTATCTGTGATGTACCAATCCATATGACGCTAAAGGTCACTGTGCCAGCGGTAGCGTCAAATTTAACAGATACCTCACCTCCCCAGTACTGATCTCCGTCTTTTACGTTTAATACACCTCGTGACTGCGTATATGGTGTCACAAATACATTTCCGACCGAGCTATAAAAAATAGCCCCAATGCACTTTTTGTTTTTTAATGCAGCATTGGTATATCTGTACTCGGTATTAAGGGCTTTGGGCGTCAGATTTATGCCAGTGATAAAATGCTGCAGGGGCAGCATATCATTGATCTCGCTCTCAGTATAATACCTACCGTCATGGTTGTGCAGATCAGCAATCCTGCTGGCAGCCATCGCCTTTATATTGTACCCATCCCACACGGCAAGCCAGTCAGCAGCGCTGACACCGTTGCCGGAGTACTGCAGGCCTATCTGTGTCCCGTTGCCGACGTCCGTGACCTTGCTGGCGGCCTTTGCTGTATCAGAGCTGCCAAGTTTCCCTGCCAAACCCGAGTTTAGCTCATTTAGTTTGGTCTGGATGTTGGAGGTTAGCCCGGACAGATACCCCAGCTCCGTGGCCGTCACGTCGGAGGCGGTGACCTTGCCGCCTCCGCTCGATACCAGCGCCCTGCTGGCCGCCAGGTTACTCCCAAGCAGGGAGCTGACAGCACCGTTTGTAAAATCTGTAAACCACTTCATAATCTTTCCGAGCGACACTGACAGTTTTTCTTTACTTGTCAGATTGCTCCGTGTAGTCGCTTTTGAAAATTCCACGGTGACGTTGCTGGCGTCACCCGTCTTGTCCAGCTTGGTCCCCAGCAGGCTGTCCATCTCCGCCTGATTAGCCTTTTTACCGATGGCTGCATCCAGTGCGTCCATGATAGATTTATGCGCTGCCATCGCATCCGACACCTCTTTGAGCGTGTCCATGGATGTAGGAGCCCCGTTGATCAGCTCCGCAATCTTAGCCTGCGTATAAGCTGTCAGCTGCTGGTATAGGGCATCCAGCGCCGCCTGCTGGGCTCTGGATACTGGCTTATCAATATCTGCGGTGTCATCGGCATTGCCTAATCCAATCTGCGCCTTGGTTGTATCATGCGGATTCTCTTTGTCGATTAGATGATTATCGATAGCATTCTCCAGCAGCTTTTTCACAGCTTCAAGAGCTTCCTGCTGCTTTATATCAGCATCTTCTATGTTCTGCTCCAGGCTCTCTATCGCCGCCTCAAAGTCATCGTATGCCACATACAGTATGCTCGGATTCGATACTGTGATCTCCTCCACATCAGCAATTATCAGCGATAACCTGAGTCTCTTTCTCGTTGATTCCGCTCCCGTGCTGCTGACTATATGCTGCGCATCGTCCCCGCAGTTGTCATACACATACAGTTTATCTCCCTGATCAGTCTCTATTATGATCCCGACTTCCCTAAAATAATAGTCATAATCCACTTTCGGGAAATCCGCTGTCACAGTGCATCCGCTCTCTGTCTTGTCAATTCTGATCTCCTTAATGGCATACAGCTGGTGCACAAGCGCCTTCTGTGTGCTGAAATTCGCAGGGGGCTTGCCATCCCCCACCACGACTTCTTTTATCCTAATCTTTCCGGACAGCTGCGCATCATTCAGCGCATTCCGCCCGTCTACCGTCAAAGCAAGTCCCGTCCATGCCATTTTTTTCACCTCACCTTTGCCTTAATTCAATGATATCCGCCTGCTCTATGGTTCTGCCGCAGTATATAGATAAACCGCTTGTGACGCTTTCGTATACTACATCTACTACAATATTCATCGGAACCATTGACTCCAAGAGATATTTCAGTTCCTCCTCCGGCTTATCATCAGCAGAGTATACTACAACCATCAGCCCATATGCACTGTCAAAATCGGGATGCAGGGAGAAATTATGCTCCCCTCCCAGCAGCTCTGCAAGTCTGGATGCCAATGCACGCAGAGTAAACGGGACCTGATTGTTCCACCGGTTCTGGATCCTGCTCCGGCGCACATCCAGAGGATCACCGTCTGCCGGGCTGATCCCAAGCATCTTTTCGAATCTGCCAAGCCCATATTCATCAGCAGTAAAAACAAACCTATTTTTCAATACTTTGTCTACTGTTTCCCATACCATACAGAATTCCGGGTTCTCTGCATCAAGCGCTGCTACCGGCTCCTTGTAATCCCGCATGAAGGGCGGCAGGTATTGCACAAGATCAACATCCCTGATCACGCAGACACACCTCCTAACACCGGCACCTGATGCTCAGCCAGAACCAGGTTACTCTCAGACCCGTTGATTTTTGTCCCTATGACATCAACCACTCCCCTCACGCCAAGAATCCTTGTCTCCATCCTGCTGATCCTGACAACTATAGCACCGCCGTCAGCCCATCCCTTCCTCAGCTCCAGCAGGTAGGCATTGACCGCCTCTTGTATCATGGCTTTCGTGTTTGACCATCCATATCCGTCACTAAAGGTCACTGTCGTCCTTATATCAACTTGTACTGCTTCGGCACTCCTCACGCTGACCACATGGCCGATCGGGGCAAGCCCATAGCCCTCCCCTGCATCTTCCGCCGGATCCAGTTCTGTCTGGATCCTATCCACCAGCGCATCCGATGCCTCTCCGAAATCAAGGGAGTTCACAACTGTGATGAGCACAGTCCCTCCAACTGTCAGCTTCTTGTCCTGTGCCGCCATATAGACGGCAGACAGCCATCCTGCAACCTCCCCTTCCAGCCCGCCGATGACGGCGTTGTACCATGATGCAACTTTTGCGTTCGGTATCATGTCCGCCGGGCGGATGCCCCCGTTCCATACCCTTGCCACCTTCACGCCGCCCACTCCATCAATCTTTCTCACTGTATCGATGTATGCCGCACGGTTACCGGCAAAAGACTGTTCGTCAAAGCTGTCAAAATATCGCTGCCTCAGGGTTTCCGTGTCCTCTTCAGCCCTTCCGGGTATCAGTATCTCCGTGAGTTCAGCAGTCTTAAGCCCCTGAATGTAATCTATAGGGATCATCTTCCCCAGATACTGGTTCCCGACCTCTCCGGCTGTCTCGCACTGTACTTCCCATCCTCCTTCCTCATCCTCAATTTTCTTCCCAGTCAGCACATAGTTCATTTCGCCGATGTTAAATCTCTGTCCTGCCGCAACTGTGGAATCCGGGGTAAATTTCCCCCTCAGGATTGCCTTGGTCGCCTTTTCGGGGATGATCCCTCTGTCCTTACACAGCAGGGTCAGGTACTCCTGCGCAGCCGTATCCCCGTAGGAATTCCTGATCAGATATTCTATTTCGATATATAATATTGCAAATTCGCTTGCCGTCGCCCCGACTGTGTCATAGATCAGGGCACTCGGCCTCTTGTCCAGCTTGTCAGGCACACGGGACAGCATCCTCTCCCGCAGGAAATCATCCGTCATATCCTCATACATCTATATGCTCACCTCTCTTTCTGCCGCAATATTGCCATAAACAGTATGGACAGTGAATGTGGTACGAATCACTCCTTTTGCACCGGTGTCATGCCTGAAGTCCGTCACGCCGGTGATTCTGGAGTCCATGAGCAGGGCCTCCGTGATCCTGCGCTCCAGCTCCACGCATACCCAGTTTACCGGCTCACCGTACAGGTCAGACGTCTCAATGCCATACCACCACGGGTAGATGATGTACTGGTAGCGCTCCGTCTGAAGGATCCTGAATACAGCCTGCTTCACTGCTTCCTGCCCATCTACATATCCGCGAACCGATCCTCCGTTCAGATCCATCCTATAGGTCAGGGATGGCTGTTCTTCAACTTCAAAATCCTGTGCCAAAAATCCTCCAGCCGAAGGAATCATGCCTCTCCCCCAATCCGGTCTATGACCACAAATTTCTGCCCGCCCTGCTGCCTTGCCAGTATGACCTTGTCGCCGACCTTCAGGGCGCCATGCACTGTGAGCTTCCTCTTTCCGCCTATTTCATGTGTATGGGGGACTTCCGTATCCTCTGTGTATCCTTCGTCCCCCATGTGCCTATGCCTGATCCCATGGCTCTCCGTCTCCCACTGCACGGTCACTGTAATCATATGGTCTGTGACATTTCTTGCCAGAACAAGCTGCGCCTCCCCCAGCACCATCTTCTGTTCCACATTGATCTTCAAGGGATCCACTGACTGGACTTCACCAAATAACATATTTACCGGCTTTGATGCTTCCCTCTCGTCGTGCGCCGCTTTTTTTATGATCTTCACAAGTTCATTTGCGTCAGCCAATAAATTCTCCCCCTTTCAGCGTCAGATCCATCCAGTGTTCACCCTGCCTATATATGTGCCGGCAGGATTCCACAAGCATGAAATTGCTCAGCCTGATGTCGCCCAGATCAAGACGGACGACCACCATCGAGCCACCCCTCACCCTATTGTCGCCTATGGCATTGGTGATCTTCAGGGTTCTGGTCTTTTTGTCATAGAGTTTCAGCAGCGCGTCTGCTTTCGCCTGACCGTTCTCCCCTTTCTGCAGCGTGTCGAAATACTGCAGGATCCCCCACCTGTTGATGTCCGTCCCGTTCTGGGCAATATAGACCTCCCTGAACCCGGTGTCCTCATTGTCATATGTCAGCTTGATCTTATTGTATGTACTGTCATCAATAGAGGATGTATATTCAAAATTCTCCCCCGTCTCCTCATCAATCATCAGATAGGCCCCCGGACTGCCCACATACATTTCTGATAAGTGCCGCAGCGTCAGCAGTCCGAAGTCATCGTACAGCACATACAGCTCACCGCTGTTTGCCAGCTCAAGATCGAGGGCGTTCTCTATCATTTCGAATAAGGATGTGTTCTCTTCCACCCTTGATTCTATGGCGAATGCTGTATCATCTATGACCCCCGTGTTCAGGGCAAAATCTGCGGCAACCATCCTTATGAACTGCGCAGCGGTCTTGTTCTCGTAGACATAAGTGTCCTTGTTTTTCAGGTAACGCAGCTGGTCGTATGCGGTGATTTTTATGATCTGGTCCTTGTCCCTGCTCTGCCTGAACACAAAGCCGAAAAATATTTTGTCCCCGTCCACCTTCAGCCTGACTGCGCTGCCCTCCGAAAAGTCCAGCGCATCATCCTTCTTGATCCTGAATGTCAGCTTTCCGGGCGTCCCCCTCCTTTCTGTCAGCCACTCGATCCCCTCCTCCGCTGGGGGGATATATGCCTTTGTACCTGATTCATCTGCGATCAGCAGTTCAACCTCCATCCGGATCCACCCCCTCATACTGCCGGTATGGTCAGCACCTGCCCCGGATATATCCGGTTAGGATTGCTGCCGACCACTGCCCTGTTCGCATCATAGATTACCGTGTGCCGGGCCCCATCTCCATAAAACTTTTTTGCGATGGCCCATAAGCAGTCGCCTTTTACTACGGTGTAGGTCGTTGCCTGCGCCGGAGCAGGTGATGCCGTTGTCTCACGCTGCGGCTGGACGGCGGCCTTCGGCCTTGATGCCGTCATGGTTATGTTCACGGTCTTGGTTCCGTAGTCCCGCCACTGCTTCAGCCTCACCTTGACCTGTACATCAGCCCCATTTCCGGCATCCTCCGTCAGTCTGTAATCCTCCAGTGTCACCTTGAGGTTAGTGCTGAATAAGCTCCTGCTAGACGGCCTGCATACAATAAACTGGAAAGGCTCACTGCTGCTTTTCAGCGCCTCGAAACAGCCAAGGAAATAGTCCGCACCCCTGAACCCTTCCTTGTATACTGCATATGGGTACTCCTCCTGCGGGATGTCGCAGGTGAACTCGATGTCCGTCAGCCCTGCCATCTTCAGGATGTTTATCTCACCCTCGTTGATGAGCGTCATGGTCTTGTTCGCATTGCTGATCTTTATGTCCAGTTTGGACGGTGTCACGGGCAACAGGCACCGGCCCAGATAAAATTCGTATCCGTTTCCTTCCATCTACTCATGCACCCCCTCTGTGATATTGTCAACGGCTTCGCTCACTGCATCCGTCAGGCCGGAGACAACACCGTCCAGATCCATGCTGCTGCTTATATTGTTGTGGTTGGTCTGCTCCACCTTCACTTCCGCCAGCGTGAACCTGTTCACTGCCTCCTGCTCTGCGATGTCACGCAGGTACTTCAGATCTTCCTGCGTGATGTCAAGGGCATCCCTGATCGCACCAGTATCATCAGCTATATCATCTATACCTCCGCCAAACGCGTTCAAATAGTCGCTCGGGGAAGGGATCTCAGGTATATCAAAAAAGGATGCCGGATCAAAATTCGCTATGCTTTCATCAATTCCTTCTCCAAAAGAATATCCTGCGTCCCATGCATCCCCATAATCAATGTAGTCAAGCTTCTTAACATACTCAGTCCACCCTGATTCATCTTTCACGGCCTGCTGTGCCTCTTCCATTTCTGAATAGAAGCCGTCAAGGCCGCTCGTAATGTCTACAGTTACACCCGGAATCTTATTTATCACGTTCTCAATGGCGCTTGCCATATTCAGAATATAACCGATTATTGTAAGGCACATATCGTAAAACAAGATTTTAATTGCTGCTATCGGATCATTTATAAAATTTCCTAGAAAATTTGCAAACGAGGCAGCCATATTCTGTATGCGGATAAAGCCATTAAGAAAATGAGCTACACATACGGCGAAGTATCCCGCGATCAGGCCAGTCGCTGAAATAGATGTTCCAGCAAATTTGTTGATTGCTGCTATAGCTGCATAAAACGCAGCAACCAAGGCAATGATCAGTATCACGATCCATACGATAGGGCAGGCATACATAGAGGCATTGAGTCCATTCTGAGCTGCAATTTCAGCAGCCGTTGCTGCTGTCAATGTTCCGGTTGCTGCTGCATGAATCATCTGAGCCACTGCCATGGCGAAATGAATCCCTTTGCTGATTAGGCTTACAGCATTTGCCGCCATCTGCCAGCCGTAGTATACCGCCAGAGCGGCCACGACACCATATATGATAGGCCCCAGCCATGACCAGATATCTGCCGCCAACTGTGCCCCGGCCCCCATAAGGTCAAAAATCTGTGCAACTATAGCTGCCGCTACCGTCAAAGCCTCCGTTGCCTTCACTGCAAACTCCTGAAACGCTGTACTGTTTGCAAATTCATTTATTCTCGTAAGAATAGGCTGGAATGCTATCAGTGCGGTATTCTGGAAAGACTGCACTGCCTGCCCCCATGTCATCGGCATGGACTCAAAATCTGCATTGATTTCATCTGCCGCGGCGAAGATAGCGCTTTTTACCACACTTGCCGTAAGCTGCCCTTCACTTGCCATCTCCCTGATCTCGCCTATCCCTACTCCCAGATAATCCGCTATATTCTGGATCAGGTTCGGAGCCTGCTCAAATATGGAATTCAGTTCATCTCCACGGAGGACACCTGAGCCCAGAGCCTGCGACAGCTGCAGCATCGCTGCGCTGGACTCAGCTGTGCTGGCTCCTGCTACCGTCATCTGCTTCTGTACAAGCTCCGCAAACGCGACCACCTCAGCCGAGCTTCCAAAAGCATCCTCCGCATTGTTTCCGAATCTTGCGACCACTGCCGCCATCTCGGAAAAGGATCCCCTTGCGCTCTGTGCCGACAAGTAAACCATGTTCATCAGATCCTGTGTAGACTGGAGGCCATCATTCATCATCTCCAAACGGGAGGATGTCTGAACCATTTCATCTGATACCGATAATACATTCGTGACCGTCTGAAGCGTGGCGTAGGCGGCCACAGCACCCATTATCGTCCGCACCAGCCCCCCTGCCTTGTCTGTCCCCCGGTCGATCTCACGGTTGAATCTCCCCTGCTCGTCCACGTTGTCCCTCAGGTACCGCTCAGTCCCTGAGACAGTCTGGCTCAGGCGCAGGTATGCGTCATTGGCAGCCGACACATCCATGCCGTCCACCGCGGCTTTCAGCTCATTCTGTATGCTGACTATCTGATTCAGCTGTGCCCTCGTCTGCTCCAGTTCGCTGTTCACTGCGTCCGCCCCGATATTCATCGGGTTGCTTTCTATCTGCTGTATACGGTCCCGGATACTGTCGACCCTGACCGCCATGCTGTTCAAATCCCGGAATGCGTCCGGCGGGAAGATGCTGGTGTTGTATGCCTGCTTCGCAATAGCGTCCTGCGTGCTGCAGAGCTGCTGCAGCATTGCGTCAGTACTCTGGACTTCCTGCCGGAACCGCTCCATCCCTGAGCCTGTGAATACGCCAAGGCTGTCTGTCTGCCACTCCAGCGGCACACGCACGGGGGCGGGATCCTCAATCAGGGGATCCGGTACGTCTATGTCCGCATGGATTATCTGTGACGGAATGTTTCCCAGACTGCCGTCTATCTTCTGCTGTTTCGCTGCCAGTTCATCCAGCCCTGCAGATATGCTTTCTATCTGCAGCTCTGCGACAGAAGGGTCAAGGTTGAACGGGTTTTCCTCCAGAAACCTCAATGCCTGCTCCATACGGGCAATCTCACGGCTGATGCCGCTGATCTCAGCAGCTGCCTTGTCCGGTAGGACATACATATGCTTGGCAGTGTCACTGATTGCCTGCTGCATGCGTGAAATCCCTTCCAGACGGCTGGTGATCCCGGCAATCCGCTGCCCGCTCTCCACAGTGACCTCTGCTGGTACCGTGACCGTTTCTCTCGCCTGTTCCAGAATAAGCGGCTCATGAACAGTAGGAACCACATCCACTTTTATGCCCCGTGATATTTCAGGCATATCCACCTGCGGGCTTACCGTCAGAGCCGCCACCCCTGGCATCGCCTGTTCCAGCTCGTTCACTGCCATTGTCACCTGATCGATCTCCATCCTTGCGCCTTCAAGGGCACTGGTGTCAATGTCAGCGTTCATCGCCCCCCGCATATCTTCCATCGCGAAAACGGCAAGGCTGACCGAGCCGATAATGCTGTTGAGCACGCTGGTGAAACCGTCATTCAGCTGTATCCCTGTCTGTATGGATGCCATCCCCGTCACCTGCCTTTCATGTCTGCCTTCCGCTCGATCTCTCTCTTTTTCTTCTTATCGTTCTCTATCTTGATCCTGATGGCGGCAATGATAAACGCTTTCTCCTCTTCATCCATCTCAAGAAACTGTCTTGGGAGGATATGCAGCTTGTGGAGGGCATAGTATGCGTAGTTCGCCTCACCATCCCCTCCGTCTATCAGTTTTTTGCCTTTTCTGCTTTCTCTTCCAGCGTCCCGCCGAACCCTTGGAACGTCTGCATCCATGCGCACAGGTCGTTGTACTCTCCGGAGTCATCCACCAGCGCGTACAGCAGATCCTCCGGCGTCTTGACTCCATAGGAATCCTGCAGGGCCGCGTCATACAGGTCGGGGTATACCGTAGCAGCGCACACCAGCTTGTTCAGGTATTTCGACGTGACCAGCTTGGGCCTGAACAGGTTGGGCTTGCCTGTCACCTGAACCTCAATGGTGCAGGCGTCCCGCAGGTCATCATTTTCTTTTGATGTCAGGTGCCGGAACTCCCACGGGACGGGCCTGCCGCTGTCGTCACATATGGACGCTGTAGGGGCATAGAACCCGTTGCTTTTCTCTTTCTTGTTCGACTTCATGAACTGTGCAAATTTAGACATCTTCTTTCTCCTCTTCCCTTTCCGGGATCCCCCCACGTCTCCGTGGGGCAGGATCCCTATACGATGCTTCAGAACCCTTCCAGTTCCGTGAATTTCTCAGGCATATCCCAGCTTTCGAATGTGCCCGACAGCTCCTCGTCCAGAATCTCCTCCCCGGCCTTGAACTTGGCCAGAGTGATCTTGTCGCACAGGCACCCTCTATGGATGATGGTCTGCCTGCCTACCGTGCTGGTGGGATCCTCGTTGCTCACCTGCATCTCAAAATAGGGCATCACGCCTTCCTTCTGGTACCTGTTCGCCATCTCACGCAGGACGGACTGGTTATAGTGCGCCGTGCCGCTCCATGTCCCTTTCCCTCCGGCCGGCTTGTGCCCCATCCCGACCTTGCCGAGGATCGGCACGTCCTTGATGCTCATCTCCCATTTGCTCTCGAAGTCGGTCATGCTCATGAAATTGTAGCGCCGACCGTCTATCGTGATGAAGCATTCCGCAAGCCCGCCATAGACGGCGTCGCTTGCGTTCATCATGGCATTGTCTCCCATTCTTCCACCCCCTTCCTTTATGCCACCACCACGGACAGGTATAATTTATCCATGGCATTGATCACCGTGACGGATCCCGTCACCTCGACGGATTTCTTTGTGCTCCCCTGCTGTACGGTGATGTCCGAGTCGGAGAACCCTTCTATCGCCCCGATCCGCTCCAGCTGCCGGTGGTATGCCACGATGTCCGACCATAGGGACACCCTGCCTGCATCGTTGTTCGGGATCACCCCGAGGTACTTCGTGCCGAACAGCACCGCAATGTCATTCGCCAGCTGGTCGATGACCCTGACGGTCTGGTTGTCCCGGAAGATGCTGCCGCAGGTATCCGTCGTCGTGACCATGCTGTTGATGTCCTCCAGCACCCGTATGTCGGCATCGACCTTGTGCAGGACAAATTCGCCGCTGTCGATGCACTGTCCCAGCTGCGTCTGGGTGTACTCTGTATCAACGGTAAATGAGCCGTCGTACTTTCTGTTCTGGCATGACCTGTTCACCTCGCACCCGCATTCGAGGCCCGTCACCCAGTACACAAGGGACGCCTCCGGCCATCCGGCGTCCGTGGTCTTGTTCTTTACGCAGACAGTCCCCATATAATCAGCCTCGGCACGGTACAGCACCAGCTGGAACTTGACGCCCATCTCGTCACGCAGGCGTTTATTGAATGACACATACAGCTTCTTGATGGTCTCGTCCGTGAGGGCTGCCCCCATGGTGTTATAGGAATAGCTTTCTATCTTGTCCAGATATTTCTGGTGCGCCGCGCCGTCTGCGGTTCCGTTTGTCCCGCCGGACAGCGGCGTAGACGCTGTCACCTCCAGCACTGCATCCGCCTTGAACCGCACATACCCGTTCTCTTTCAGTTCGCCTGCTGCCGCTACGGTCTGGCTGTCCACCAGCGCCGTCCCCATATAGGTGTCCACGTCATACAAGGCACCATCATCCACGTTCGTCTGGACCGTGACCTTAAGGTCGTTCCCACGGCTCCCGCTGAAGACGGCTGATGCAAAAGCATTCTCTGCCTTTTTCCCGCCGCCGTTCACGCGGTACGCATACAGCGTCCTCGCGTTCAGGAACAGGTCGTTCAGCCCTTTCATCTTCTCATGGTCCGCAGGATACCCGAAAATCCTCATGCAGTCCTTCTGGTAGCTCTCGTTGGTCACCTCAAATATCTCATCCTCCGCGCCCCAGTCCAGCTCAAGGGGCATCGTGCATACCCCCCTGCTGGACAAGGCTGCGGATGACGCTGCCAGAGACACGAAGTTGATGTACGCGCCGGGCAGCTTCTTGTTCTGCGTGACAAATGTCCCTCCTCCTAAAGCCATTTACTTCACCTTTCCTTTCATAAACTGGTCAACCATCCGGTCGACCTCTGCGATGGTGTACCTCCTGCTGCCATCCAGCAGGGCGGACACCAGGTCCCTCCTGCCCCTGTACCGGGCAGACTCAAGCACCTGCTGCCTCGTGTACACCGGTTCGGCCCGTTCACTTTTTGTCCCTGCCATTGCGGCTCTGTCTTTCTTCGCCCCCAGATCAATCACCTCCTTTCACTGCAGTGCCGGAGACCATCTCCCCCATCTCAGGCGCCTCCGCCTCCCGTCTGTAGACAAAGCAGTCGTAATTTACAAAGAAATTCAGGACACCGTCTACCACCCTGCCGTTCATCTGCGTCCCCCTCATGAGGCCGCCTACTGTGATATACTCCAGACAGACGTTCAGCCTCTCCAGCACACTGCAGCATTCCCGGTTCCTGTCGTCCTCTGACAGCGGGAAGTACTGTACACAGAACTGGTTGCGCCTGAAGTACTTCCGCCCGCGGAAAAGCTCGTTCGTAGGGTTCAGGCACTGGATAAAGAAACTGTGCCCGTTCATGTCCTGATTCACTTCCTCGATATGTATCTCATATCCGTCGCCGAATTCAGCGTTCAGGGCAACGCTGACCGCCTCCATGATCGAATTTATCACCTCATAGCACCCCCTAGAAACTTCTGGATCCGTTTCTCAAGGATCTGCGGCGCAACGGACTGCAGCTCCTGCTCGGATACCGTCATCATGAACTGGCCTTTGACCCAGCCTTTGTGGCTGGCGGTTCTGTGGCCATATTCTACATAACTTGCGTATTCCACGGGATTGATAATCTCGATGACGTATGTATCTCCGAAATGTTTTACCTTTATTGTGTCGACAAACTGAGATACCCCTCCCGTGCCCACACCCTCCTGACCGCTGCCCTCCCTCTGTGTAGTCCAGCCGCGCCTGAGTGTGCCGCCCATCCTCCCGCTGGGATTCACTTTCTTTTTGTATACATCACCCTTTTTATGGTTCTTGGAATCCCGTTTTGCAACCACCTCCACTTCATGGGAATAGTCGCCTACCGGGGTACGCTTCACGACCATCCTCAGCAGTCTGGCCGCAAGCTCCTTCGCGCACCCTTCCACGAAAGCGTCAGAGGTCTTCTGCAGCTTGTTCAGGCTCTCCTGCAGCTCCTTCAGGCCGGACAGATCAAACCCTCCCATATTTGCCATGTCATGCCCACCTTTCTGACAGCTCAAGGATGATCTCCTGATGCGCGGGATAGACCGCCGGGACACCGCTGCACTTATAGTCTGCGGTCACGCCGTCCTGCGTCACCGTCACCTTCGATCCGGGCTTCACCGTGATCTCCGGCGCCAGAAACAGTTTGATGACCTGCGTGATGCCGGCTGCCGATCCCGTCTGCTGTGCGGCCTTCAGCGTCTCAAAAGACAGCCTGCAGGGCTGGCCTTCCAGCACTACCGCATCCTTTTCCACTGTCAGTTTTGTCCGCTCATCCCTCACCTTTATGCGTTCCGTGACTGTCATCGTCCCAGAATAGAGGGACTCCTGTGCCTTTCTTGCGGCGGCATATGCCGCCTGAACCGCCGTCACCATCTGAGCCTGCGGAACGCGCTGAATTCCGCCCTCCCGTAGGACATCAGATAAGCGATAAAGGCTGCCAGCCTCTGTTCAGGCGTCTGTGAGCCCTCCCCCACCGCAAATACCGTGTTTGTGTCACCCGTCTGGATCTGCTTTACTGCGCAGTCCAGATCCAGCCCCGTAAGGTCGGCAGGGGCAAACGTCCGCTTAGCCTGCAGGAACTCACCCACTGCCATGTCGACCGCAACGTGCTCCAGCCCTTCCGGCACGTCTCTCCAGTTTATCTCGTTCTTTATCGTGCTGCGCACCTTGTCAACGCAGAAGGCCAAGGCAAAACCGTCCTCTGCCTTGGCCTCATACCCCAGCGACTGCAGGCGCTTTTTTACTGTGTCAGCGTCAAACATATCCCCACCTGCCTATTTTATTGTGGCAATGTACACCTGATCCGCGCAGGGGAACGTGACCAGCGCAGTGGCAACTGCCTTGATCCATTTTGCCACGGGGTCATTGGTCGCATACTGCTCTATGATCACATTGCCGATCTCAGAGATGTCCACTCCTTCCTTTTTCCTCAGGGCCAGCTCCTCCGGTGTCAGGCCGAACAGCGTCTCGCCCATGGCCCCGTCCGGCATGAACGTGAAAGCGCTCTCCGTGAAATACCTTTTCGCGTCATATGTCCCTTTGGCATTCAGCAGGCGGTACTGTGCGTCATAAATAGCGATCTGGGGCAGATCCTGAGTCCTGAGGAAAGCGTTCAGTTCCTGTCTGGTGAGCAGCTTGTCGCTGTTCACGCCAAAGACGGCTTTCCTGATTTTTTCATCCCTCAGGATAAAACTCAGGTTCTTTTTCGATGTCAGTGCCCTTGTAGGGGTGAACCCGGTATCTTTCACGATCTTGTCCACGGAGGCATCCATGTTCAGAAGGATGTCTCCTGATCCGTCAGACCATGTGAAAGTGCTCTTGTGCGCAGCCGGCACACCATAGTCGATCTCAGTCTTGTAGCCGTTCTCGTTGATGGACAGTTTCCCGGTGGACAGCGCCTCGCCCCGCATGGCTTCAGCCCTTGTGAGCACGGAGTCGTTCAGATAGTCCACATCACTGTAGATCCTGCTGATTGCCTCCTTTTCCTCCGCATCGTTCCTGGGAGTCTCCAGCTGGATGATCTCCTTCTCTGATAGTTTCCTTTTCCGCTTGATCAGCGCCAGCTCTGCCACGTCATAGCTGGCGCCTTCCCTCTGGTCGATCTCCGCCTCCGTGTCAAAGGCATGGATGGAGGCCGACACCGGAAGGTTGTTGGCCCCTTTTATCATCTTGATCTCCAGAGCCTCCGTCTTCCTTGACGGGAACAGCTCCTCCAGAGCCTTTTTCTGAGGTGCCCGGTTCTTTGTATAGTCAATCAGCTCCTTATGGCTCAGTAATTCTTCTACACTCGGCATTACTCATTCTCCTTTCCGAATAATTTGATCTGCTCATCTAAACTTGATCTCCGGCAGCTTTGCATGGATCGCCTCCCCTACTGCTGCCGTGTACTCCGCCCCCAGGGACAGCCTCTCGCCGATGACGTAGCCCTCAGCCAGGATCGCCCCCGGCTGCGCCCCGTAGGTAACATCCAGCGCCTCCAGCAGGATGCCTGCCGGATCCTCCGAAAAAGATACCGTCTCCCCTGCCGTGACTGTGACCACCTTGCCGGACGCGGATATCAGGCTCCCCTTGTGGACGATCTTTCTCCCGTCCGCATCTGCTTCCACCCCGTCAGGGACCACTGTCCCGGTAAAAGAGACAGTCTTTTCAGATGCAAGGATCTCCTTTTCATGCGTCCTTTCAATACCCGTCTTGTAATACATACCTCCTCCTATTCTGTGCCCCATAGGCTGCTTTTTACGCTCTTCTCTGCTTCGTTGCGCTGCTGCGCATACTGGGCCGCATAGCCCTCTTCATGGGCCTCACCGCCCTTCGGCTTATAGTTTCCCCTGCCGCCTGCACCGGATCCTCCCTGACCTCCCTGCCCGTCCTTGAACAAGAAGCTCTTTGACTCCCTGATTGTTTTCAGCTGTTCCTCCAGCCCGGCCACCTTGCCGTCCTCCGTCAGGATCAGTTTTGTACGGTCAAACAGAGCTGCCGCCATGTCCTCATCATGCACCTTTCCGGCGACGGAAAGCTTGATCGCATTCGTAAGGCGCAGCTCCTTGAGCTCTTCCGCGTGCTTCCCCGCCTCCTCCTTGTTGGCCTTCTGAAGCTCCTCGATCTGCTTCTGCAGCTCTGCATTGTCCCCGCTGGACTTCCTCAGCTCCTCCAGCTGCTTGTCTCTGGCCTTGATGTCCTCCTGCAGGTGCTTTTTCTCCGTGTTGGCCGTGTCCAGCTGCTCTTTGGGCACGTAGCCCTCCAGCTCCTTTAAGGATGCCGCTTCAGCTTTGGCTGCCAGCTCCTCGCTGATGCCGAGGGCTGTGAATTCTTCTTTCTTCATTGCTTACCTTCCTTTCTGATTTTTTGTATAAAAAGAACGCCCTTCCATCGGAAAGACGTTCTGATTATATTGTTTTGTTCTCTATGCTACGCTTTTCTTAATTCCAATCAGCTCTTTCAGCCGGTTGTTGTTCTCGCCCATGCCCAACTCAATCTCATACAGGGCATTGGTAATGCTTGTCCTCCGGCGCTAATGACGATTCGTGTTTACTCATGCCACGCCACCGCCCTTCCTAAAGTCAAGCGTCAGCTGCTCATATTCCGGAACATTCACAAAATTGGCCGGGAGAGCAATCCCAAACTGCTTGCACAGCATCTCAAACGCCCTTGCAATATCATGGGGCTTGGAGTTCTGCCGCACCATAACCCTGTCCATGACGGTGGAGAGCCGGGCCACTTCACCTACCGGGATGTCATGCTGGATTTTCTGCTGGATGCCATCCTCCATCTCATGGAAACGGTTGATGTACTTCGCAGTGAACTCTGTGCCTTTCTGCCCGGTCAGCTTGTGGGCGATGAACTCGCAGCCTTTCTTGGTGACAAGGAAGCAGGGTCTTTCTTGATTATTGGAATCCTGATACTTGCTTTCTGAGAAGAAATCGCCCCGGGAGATTTTCCCCTCGGCTAACTGCTCACAGTACTTGCGAATATCTTTCAATAAGTCCGCATGCCGCTTATCTACCATCTGCGCCACTTCCATGGAAGTAATCACTGTTCCCGCTAATTCACCCATCATGCCGCACCGCCTTTCTTCATCTCTGCCAGTGCCGCACGATAGCCTTTGACATAGCCATAACGAAAAAGTGTAGCGATGGAATAAAACATTCCGTTTGCATCTGTTATTTCCTGCCTAAATGCTATCATCTCCGATGTTGTAAGTGCATAGTTCCTATTCATCTTCTTGGTTTTAAAAAAACGGTCAATATAATCTCTAATTTTCTGCATAATAAAAAACTCCTCTCAAAAATTGTTGTTGAAAGAAGCCCCTATCCATGATAGAATATTTCACGGAAGGAAACTTCCTTGTGGAGCAATCGGCTTACTTGGTAGGTTGGCGATTGCTCTATTTTTCTTTGAGTTTCCTAACAGCACGTCTTGTCCCTTCTGCCCTGCTGATTTTTTCCTGTTCGCAGAAGTTATCCAATATTTGTAAAGTTTCTTCGTCAAACCTCACAGCTATTTGGACTTGTTTAGGACTGTCTGTTGGACGCCCCATTTTCTTTTCCACTTGATCACCTCACTTTTGCATACCAAAACTATATACTATTGGTATGCAAAAGTCAAGAGGTTTTTCAAAATTTTTTCCACCCTACCCATGGAAATCAAAAGAGCGCTGCATTCCGCAACGCCCAGCAGGCTCATGGGGGAGGTCAGGAGCATACCCGGACATACATTCTCCCCTATATTCAATTCTTCGCATCAGCATCCTCCTAAAAAGGCATGAAAAAAGCACCTCTGAAAATTGATTTTCAAAAGTGCTTGATCCCGCATTATCCGCCCGCAAAATACTTCAACCTGATTTTCTATATGCCCGCCATCTCTGACAGTTTCCGCATCTGTTCCTCCGTGGCATCCAGTTCAAATTCCCATTCCCCTGCCGGATTGATCTCCACAAGGGAAATGCTGTGGAAATAAAACCGTTCCACAATCCCATCGTTCCGCAGGAGATCTGCAGTCAGTTCATACCGATCTGCCTTCTGCATGGTCTCCTCTACGGCGCTGCAGGTAAATTCCGTGCCCCCGCACAAGGCAACGGTGAAACGCATTGATTTCTTCTTATACCCCCGCTCCCCCAGAACGGGAACCTGCGTGGTTTTCTCGTAAATGCCGATCTGCGGCCTGCAGTGCGCAAACAGCACCCGGCGGCCCTGCCCAATGGCGAACAGTTCGCCTTTCTCGCTGAAGAGCGTGTTTAATAGTGTAGTCATTTCCGCCATCCTTTCCGCCGTCAGCCTGCCAGCAGTTTTTGTATCAGTTCCAGATCCGGGATCTCAAAAATAAGTTCATTTTTCAGCGGGTCGGAATCTTCAAACCTTAACCCGGCAAATGAAAGCCTCTCGCCGCAGACTCCCGCCTGCGCCTCAAAAACCTTTCCGCTGTCCACAGAATCAAAACTGAACCCGCTCTGAAAGTCTAAGTCCCCGCAGACAATGAAAGATGCAGAAATCCTCTTTGTGCCTTTCTGCAGTGTTCCCAGCATCGTAACCTGTTTCTGTTTTTCCTCTATCTCCACCCGCCCGCTGAATCTGGCGATGCAGTGCCTGCGCCCGCCGGACGTCATGTGCAGCTCGCCGTCATCTGCGGGGATGACTTTGATTGTCTGGTCTGTCCTTCCCATACTGGCCTCCTCCCTATATTGTCAAGTGATTTTCCTTAAAAAATCAAGGAATTTTTAGTTACATATCTCAGATGAATGAGCCAAGGAGATGGACATTTCTCTGTATCTGGTACGAAAATAGAGGGTGAAGGGTACACGAAGTAGAACGTCTTTGTTTTCGCTCTACATGGCCTTATGTATACCCATCCTTCTATGGCAGCGTACCTCCCGTGTCTACCAGGATCACCTGCATCTCTGCCGGGTCCTAACTTCCTTCGTCCCGCCTGTCCATAACCAGGGTGCCGGCTCAGCTCCTAACCAGGGTCATGCCCTATGGAAAATATTCCTGCCGGCTACCAGCTCATTCTTTGTATAAGTCTTACTGACCTGTATGTTTTCCACGGCCGGCACCTTGCGGTGGACGTTTTTCCGGCCGGTTTTCCATACCTTCCAGCTTTCCTGTCACCGCTGGATTCAGCTCCCGGCAGCGTCTGACGGAGGCTCAGTCCAACTGTGACAGGGCATTGCCTGTTTTTTCCCGTTGTTTGTTATGCTGCCTGTACCTGTGGCCTCTTGATGTCTCCCAGCAGCTTCTTTGGGTCATACTCTACACCTTTTGTGAGGATTGCATAAAATATCCTTAGTATCTTGCAGGCTACCGCCACTACCGACTGCATCTTTTTCAGCGGGTTCTCCTTCCTCGTCCGGTAGTATTCATGTATCTCCCGGAACTCTGCATTCTTCCCCACCAGCGATATTGCTGCCTCATACAGTACATATCTCAGGCGTTTCCGCCCACGGTAGCTGATCCGGCTTTCCCCATTATGTTTTCCGGAATCATTCGCCACGATGGCATATCCTGCCAGCTTCTGCAGCTGTTTGGGATTGTCAAACCGTCCTATGTCCCCAACTTCCGCTATAAAGCCGCTGACCGTCACCATTCCGATCCCCTTGATAGCCAGCAGGTTGTCTATATATGGGATCTCTTTCAGTTTTTCTTCTATATTTCGGAGCAGTCCCTCCTGCCTTGCTGTATATACATCCATGTCATCCAGCAGGTTCTTCAGTTCCATCCGGGCGGCTTCCGGCGCCTCCTTGCTTCCGACACTATGCTCTGCGGCTGTTACCAGGGCCTTTGCCCTCTTCATTCCAGCGCCTCTCAGCCTCGCGTCCCTCCATATCCGGTTCACGCCTTCCACTCCCAGTTTTCTGATGTCCTCCGGCAGCGGCGCCTCCTTCAGCACCATCCTCCCGCTGACCGCCTTCATATCCCCATAAACGCCTTTATATTCAGGAAAGTAGATGGCGAACCATCTGGCCAGGCGGTTCTTGATCCTCGTGAGCTCCTCCTGCGTCTGGAAGCGCAGGTTTGACAGGCTCCTGATCTCTGCATAGATACCGGTTGGTATGTAAGGGTACGAGAACCGTCCCTCATTGACAAGCGCAGCGATCGTCTTTGGGTCTTTACGGTCATTTTTGTTGGGGTTGTTGTCATCCAGTTCTTTCGATTTCTTCACATGGTGGGGATTTACATGTACCGGCTTCATTCCGGTATCCTGCAGGAATTTCCCCAGGGCAAACCAGTAATGGCCTGTTGGCTCCATGCCAGGGATTACGGCAGTTTTGCCGTATTTCTCCGCTATGTCCTCCATCCATGCTTTGAATGTCTGGAATCCGGCCTCTGTGTTGCTGAACTCCAGCGGTTTCTTTGTATACTCGTAGTTGCGCCAGTCAAATGCCCTGGCATAGTGGGTTTCACTTCCCACATCAATTCCTACGACCAAAGTTTTTTCAGTTATGGATGCAATTTTTGCGTTTTGTGTGTTATAATTCATCTTGGATACCTCTCTGTTCAATAAGATTTTTACTAACCAGCAAAGTCAGTAATCTTATTTTACTCTGAGGTATCTTTTTATCAACCACCTTCTTTGGAATTCCCTATATTTGAATTATACAGGAAGCTCCTTTTTCTTGCTTTTTCCCGCATACAAAAAACACCGCCTAAGTGACGGTATTTTTCAACAGAGCATCAAGCTTTTTGACGGTTTCCGCATCCTCGATCCTGAACTCCCATTCATTTTCATAAAGATCCACGGATTCTTCCAACAGGTTATCCAGCTTGATTTTCTCGTAGACCCCGGAGGCTTTCTCAATTTCACAGCATATCTCATACCCTTCCGCAGACATAAAAACCTCATCTGTGATATCCGCCGCAATCTTTGGGTCAATGCAGAACACTACAGAAATATAACGTTTTTTCACATCATATCCTTTTGGGTTTCTTGCTTTGAACGTTGTCGAACGCTGCACAATGTTTATCTCCAAGCCACATCTGGCCAGCAGCTTTCTGCGTCCTTTGGCTACAAAAAATACTTCTCCGTTTTCCGGCTGAAATGTGCACAATGTCTCCTCTACGGTTTTGTAATTCATTATCTCACTCCCTATATAGGTCTCTATCAAGACTTTTGCTGATAACACTATTCCTTGTGTATGCACCTTACTCCTGATACCGGCATGGCACCTCTTCCCCATCTTTCATAGGGAATTCTTTTAGAATATGTGGATAAAGACGGCATCCATTGAACCCCTGCCAGTTTTTACAGTTTTTACACTGATTAAGCGCAGGGGTTCTGTAAAGTTCTTCCGTACATTTTTTTAGCCTTGGAAATATTTTACCCACATGTCTACGTATTTCTTCATCAGCCATGCTGAGTTCCTTAAACTCGCCGCGTCTCTTATCAAATTCTTCATAATTTTGTATAGATAAAAATTTTTCCTTGTCTGTCATTGGACTGCCTCCTCTATCAAAGCAAACATCTCAGGACATTTTTCCTTTAAGGCTTCTGGATTTTCCACATATTTAGCATATCCTTCTGAAACAAATTCCCACAGTAGATCATCCCTAAAGTTTCCATCTTTATCAAACGCTTCCAAAATATTATCAGAATCTACATATATCCTTCCCTGATAGTCAGAAACAAAAGTTTCTTTTTTTAACAAGAATACTTCGACTTCATTATGTGATCCATCTCCATATATTTCCGGCACTATCTCAAATGCATTGACATTCCCCACCATTTTCTTTCTTAATATCGCCACTTGCCGGGAATCCAGCAGCTTATTCTCAACCATATGCCCAATCTCATGGATAACCGCATTCTTTGCTGCCCCTTTGTTTATATATATTATATCATGGTCATAATCATATTGGCTAGCCCCATCTTTCCCAATATCAATTATTGTCCCCCGCTCCAGTGCTTCACGGACTTTCTTTGGCATAGATGAAATTGTATCCTCTACAATCTTACGCTCAGCAGTTATGTCCTGCCCCGGGGTGTGGCTCCTGATCAGATAGCCTGCAGCGGTTTTAGTCTGTGGAGTGCCCTTCTGCCCGGCTTTGTCAACATACTTTTCCTTCCATTCGGGATACGTCATATCTGCCGGCACATAGCAGGTTTTCCCCGTCTCAGGATCCCTTGCGGCACGTTCCCCGATGCTGTCAAATTCGTCACCGAATGCGGGGACAGTAGTGGTTCTGCACCGCACATGGAAAGGCGGGGCCGTGACCCCGACCTCCCACTGGGACATGGGGAAGACCCTGCCGTCCATTTCCCGGCAGATCTCCGATGTATTGGAATCCAGCGTCGCCACGATCTCATACTTCTCTACCCCCAGCTCGCTGAAGCAGTCCCTCTGTGCCGCCGAGCTGAAAAAGGCCTCCTCTGTCATGACAAGCCGCCCTGCATTGGACTTTGACGTGCCCATCTTCTTTGCGATCGCATCAATGGCCTTCTGCGGGTCCTGCCCCAGTATGATGTTCTGGGTCAGCTCTGTGTTCAGCTCACTGACCAGTTTCTGGCGGTTCTGCCACACTCTCTCAGAAAAGTTCCTTCCGTCTGCTGCCCATGGCCTGTTGATCACCTTCCGGATCTTATTTTCATCCAGCGCCGCAAAATCCCATGCTACCCCTGCGCCCTTCTGTATCTCAAAAGCCGTATGGTAGTATCCGCTGGTATAGATGCCCTTCATTGCGGAATCAATGGTGTCCAGCTGGTTCCCGAACAGCGTCTCAAGGCTCTGCTGGGTCTGCAGCTTCAGCGCCTCCAGCCGGCTCACATGGTACCGGGCTGAGGCATTCTCAAGCTGCTTCATCCACATTTTATTGGTCGCGTTTTCCTTGCCGTACTTTATGTACTGGCTGACATCCCACTTCAGCTCTTCCAGCTCCCTGCCGGTCAGCATCCTGCGGGCCTCCGCCAGCGTGATGCCGTTATTGTCCGCAAACCGCTGGTACCATGTGCTGATCTGCGCCTCCAGCTGGCGCTGCGCCAGCCGGTACTGCTGCTCAATCTGCTCATAGCACTGGAGGCCCAGCCGGTTCTGCGCCTCCTCGACCAGTTTAAAGCGCTCTCTCCAATAGTCCCCATTCTTCATCACTGTTTATGCGCTCCTGCCCCCTCGTCACCGGCTCCTGCAGCCTTATTAAAGGCATCGCTGTATAGGTCAGCCTTTTTCTGGGCCTCTTTTTCTTCTTTGTCCAGCTGCTCAAGTTCCTTATCGGCATTCGTCACCCATGGATGGTTTGACAGGACTGTTTTCTGCGACAGGATACCTACGCTCTGCTGCGCGATGGAAGCAAGTTCAGCCTCATTGCGCACGGATGTCCGGGTCCACGTCTGGACTATGCTACCTGCAGCAATGCCTATATGTTGGCAGACTGCCCTGACCAGCCTCCCGAAGCCCGGGCGGAATTCCGTCTCCATCAGCCCCGCTTTCAGCTCCAGCAGGGAATACAGGTAAGAGAGCGCCACCCCGGAGCTGTTCCCGAAATTCTGCGGATCCGGGTCGATCCCCATGCCCTGCTCGAAGATCGACTTCCGTGTCATGGCCAGCATCTTCTCACGCGCCTCGACTGGGATATCGATGGTGAGGGTGCTTAACCCGTTCTTCCCTTCCTCATCGCTTTCCACCTTGACGGTCTTGTACTTCTTCAGCTTCTGCAGGAATTCACCGAGCTCTTCCCCTTCGTACCCTGCCAGAATGAAGATCACTTCCTGGATATCCTCCAGATCGTTAAGGAACCCGCTGTATACCTTGTCATATGCATCTATCAGCTCTTTCACGTCGTTCAGATCATTGCTGCCCTCCGCATTGTTGTAAAATGGGATAAAAGGGACCTCGCCGAAGCCGTGCATCCAATAGTCAGGATCCCCGTCCGGCTGCTCCTGCCACGCCAAGCGCAGGTCGTATGGCTTCAGCGAGTCCATGACGTCCCGGGACTGCTTGCGGAATGCACAGCAGCGCTCCTTGTCCCAGTACTCATAGATATTCCATTTTTTGCCGTCCCCGTCAATCTGGTCGTACATCCGCAGGACCCCGGACAGCTCCTTTTCAAGGTCATCCGTCCAGACAGGGACGATCTGCTTCGGGTCCACTGCCGCATAATGGAATCTGTTGCCATCGTCCTTCCAGTAATGGAGCCATGCAACGGTACAGTTCGATGCTCCGATGCACAGATCCTTGCACACTTTAGCGAAGCAGTCTCCAAGCCCCGCCTGCACTGCCTTGTTGGCTTTCTCATCCCCCATGTCAAAGACTGGCGGATCCGTGAACAGATAGGAAGCCTTCTGGTTCACAAGGATATTGTAGAAGTTGGCCGGGATCCTATTGTCCGCAGAGCGCATCGGATTCCCATCCGTGCTGCGCCCGCGCGCGCCTTTCTTCAGGATGTCGTTCTTCTTGCGGTAATACCGTTCTGCCACGGCCGCTTCCCGTATCATCTCCCGGTGCTTTTTCCTGTTCGCCTCCACCAGTTTTTTTATTGCCTCGATCTCCATCACATCACCCCTCCAGTATCTTCATCCCGCCACGCCTGCGGATTATCGTATACGCATGATAGCGGACAGCGTCGACTGCGTGGTCCCGGTCCTTCACCGGCTTGTCCTCTCCCCGGTCTGCCGCTTTAGCGTCCCAGATATAGGAGCCGAACTCTTTTATGGTGTTCTCGCATGATCTATCAAAAAAGAGCTGCATCTGGTTCAGGAGGCTGGCTACAAAGCGGATGCCGTCCAGTACATCATTGACGGCGCTCTTGACATGGAATCCGTCCTTTTTCAGCTGTGCCTTAAAGCTTGCTGCCGCAGGGTCTACCACGACATACCGGGGGGAGATGCCGTCCAGCCATCTCCGAAGGTCAGACGAAAACTCGGTGTCTGTCTTCTGGACGCCCTTGTCCCGCCCGGAATAATAATACTCCCTGATGCAGTACCATTTCCCGTCATCTGACTTGCGCCACAGCAGGAATGCTGTCGCGTTCTGGGTCCCGTAGTCACAGCTTACATAGTAATCACCGCTCCATCTTATCTTCCCTTCCCGGACAAGCTGCCCCACATCCACCACATGTTTATCCACATTGAACATGTCATAGATGATGCCCTCGGCCATAGCCCATAGCCCCATGATATAGCGCTTGAAAAACACCCCGGAATACATGGAGCGGTATCTTTCCTTGATCTTGTCCGACAGGCTCAGGTTGTCGTCCATGGTAAAGTGGATGTACAGCAGCTTTTTCAGGTCCGGCTTTTCCCCCCGTCCTGCTGCCTCTTCCCTGAGCTTCGCCGCCTTTTCCTTCCCCAGATACCCGGTAGATTTATCAATCCATCTGGACTTGAACCAGTGATAGGGGCCGTCCGGGTTGCAGTTAACCTTAATACCCTTGCTTTCGCAATATTTAAAGGGAGTAGACTATCTCTTCATCTCTTTGAGATGATGGGCACTTCCCACACAGGAATTCCACCTATGCAGTACGGATTTCATGGACATAGAGTTTTTCCCTCCTTAGCCCGTATATCCTAGTCGTTACACCTTCACAAGCGTTTCCGCTCGTGCTTGGCACGGTATTGCCATCAAACATATTTCCAATCGCTTATTTTCTGACCTGTCTTGGGGTCTTTTCCTGCTGACTTTCTCATTCCCTTGATGCATTCAGATATTTTGCATCCACCGTTTACACCGGCATAATTTGCAGCATCTTTCAGTGTTGGGAACGACATTTTTAGAGTTTCAGAATATACCATTTTCCCTTGATAAGCATTTTCCCCGGCTCGCTTTTCCTTTGATTCTTCGGAGTGCTTTCTTCCGGTTTGAGATTTCCTCATTTTTTCTCTTATCTCATCAGAAAATTTTATTTCTCCGCTCTTAGAATCCCATCTATACTGGTTTAAACCTTCCTCAACCGTTTTGTATTTCTCTATATACTCACGCTCAAGCCTGTTTAATTCCAGTTCAACAAATTCCCTTTCGCCTTCCACGGTTTGAAGTATCTCTTTCTTGAATTTATCAAAACCATACTTATTGACTTCTCTGTAAATCGGGCTATCGTCTGCCCTAGAAGAAGCTGTATACTGCCTCATTCTTCTTTTAAAATCAATGGTTCGTCCGATATACCTCTTTCCGCTTGGTGATGTCAACATATAAATATAACCTATCATACAATCTCTCCTTTCTAAGAATATTGTACCAAGCCGCTACGCGGCAGCTTGCCAAGGTTGCCCCATTGTGATATACTACAGCTAAGGCAAATTTACCGCAATATTTTCTGACAATTCTCAGAAGTGTTTTGGAATAAATACTAATTCCATAGAGAATTGTCAGAAAATAGTCCCGCAGCTTGGTACAATAATGAAGAATCACATTCAGGGCAGCTTTATCATTTGTGGAAAGTTGCTCTTTCTTTCTGCCCTGAATATGATACTTCACTTAAGTATTATATCATATCCCAGAAAAGGATTGCAGTTAAAATATGTTCGCTTTAGGTTTTCACCGTTAGCGCTTTCGCACACCCTGCATTTGCAGGTTCACCCATTTTCAATTATACATCACTGTATAACGTGGCTAATATTTAACCAATACTTACTGCCATCCACAGAGCAGCGGCCCGTGGCCTGATTGATGAACGACTCAGGCATCAGCGCCACCTCATCGCAGAACACACCCGCCAGCGTGATCCCCTGAATCAGGTCCTGACTGCGCTCATCTTTGCCGCCGAAGATATAAAAATAATTCGTCGTGTCGTTCCGGCTGATCTCCACGAGGTTGTCAGCACGGTGGTCAGCTATCTTATATCCGCGGCTCCGGAGCATCACCTTCAGCCAGAACAGCACATTCCGCCTGAAAGCTCCTATGGTCTTTCCGCACATGGCGAAATTCTGCCCGGAAAAATTGCTCATTGCCCAGAACACAAAGGACAGCGACATACAGACCGTTTTCCCGGACCGGATGGCTCCGTCTGCTATAATGCCGTCATGATCCTTCACCGGGCTGCCCGGCATCCACCATGTGAGGACCTTCTTCTGTTTTGCCGAAAAAGGCTTGAATCTAAAAACCTGTGTCAGGACAGCATTCTGGCGCTTCTGTTTCATCTGCAGGATCTTCTGCTTCATGCCGGCAAGACGCTCTTTAATCCCCTCCATCCGCGTCTCCCCATAAGCTGCCCGCTTCCGCGTTCAGGGCATCCAGAAAACCATCATCCTCCGTCTCTGTCTCTGTCCCGCCCAGCTTTATGGCCGCCAGATCGAGCCGCATCAGCTCGATCTCCAGACGGGCATCGTCAAACCCGAACCGGTGCAGGGAATCAATGGCTTTCTGCTTTCTGGCCTGCACTCTGGTCAGTGCATCTTCTATTGCCTGAATCTGCCCGATCTTTCCGTGGTATTCTTTCAGATCCGTCTCATTGCCTTTCTCTATTCCGGCCTGCCGTTTCACCAGAGTCATGGCTGCTTCCGAGCTGTTCCCGGTTCCTTCACTGTCTTCTCCGGATCCGCTGATGTCCTCAATCCTCTTCATCATGCGCCGCTCCCTGACTGTCAGGAGCTTTATCTCATGCAGCAGGAGCTGTTCCTTGCTGTCAGGCATGGCGCTGACCAGCTGCTTTTCCTCCGGTTCCAAGGTGTCAAAAAAGAGAGCCTCAAACTCCCCCGTCTTAAGCGCATTCTTATTCCTTTCTGGTGCGGCTCCTCCCTTGTTGCCTGCTGCATTCTTGTTATTCCGGGGTGCCCCTCTGGTTGCAGCTCTGCCTTTATCAGGTTGCAACTTTTTTGCTTTCTGGTTGCAGCTGTCTTTTTTCCAGTACCTTGATGCCCATGACTTAACAGCCGACAGACTGACTCCGTACTTCTCAGCGATTTCTTTATATTTCATTCCCTTCTTGTAGTCATTGAAGGCCTGATCCCTTATATCTTCATTGCGCAATCACCACCACCTCTTTGAGTTTGTTTTTGAAATAACAGAAAAAGCAGCTTATCTGTCTGCCGTATGCTCCCACAAGCTTATAGGCATTTGTGGTTTACGGACAGCATAAAGGACACGACTGCTGCCGTGTCCTTTTCTCGCCTGCTCCGACCTGATACCATATTAAACCTTTTGTTCGTGACATGTGTGACATTCGTGACAAACTTTAAATTTTTTTCATGAACCGTTCAAA
>CAXHOW010000040.1:0-31348 GCA_964018205.1 uncultured Acetatifactor sp.
TTAAATCCAGAGAAATGTACCACTATCTTTGAGGATTATGAAATAAAGGCATTTGGATTTAGCAAATGCGGAAATTACATAGCTGTAGGCACTTCGGACACATTGAATATTTTTAGAAAAATTGAATATTTGAATATATAATATACCTAACGCTCCTATCTAATGGGCTAACCAAATCGTCAAGTCAAAAGTTGTGGGAGGCGAGAGTTAAACCGCAAGATACAACAGACGGCAGGCAGCTTGTGCGCACAATTTGAACAGGATTATCTTGGGGCAGTGGAAAGCTTGTTCCGGGAACATTTTGATGAATATCGTGTGTATTTGGATTTTATCGCAGATAAGCTTGGTATGTCACCTGCCATACGGGAAAAGGCTCAGGAAATATATGACAGCCTTTCCGATGATATGCGGCAGCAGGTATTGGCATATCAAAAAGGGGCAAGAAATAGCTTTTGGATGATTAACAGAAGCAATTTGAAATATATTGTCGATAACAATTTGATAAACTTAATTTCAGGTGATTAGAATCAAAAACAGCATTTGATTTATTGCCACAGGGAAATCAAAATATTTAATCAATATCAATGGTCGCTCGAAATCAAACGTCAGTTTGACGTTCTGATTTTCGGGCGGCGTGGGCGCAGCTTTGCAACCGGGCGTTGGAGCGGTATGGACACGCCGAAAATGCTGAACTTCCTGCAAGCCAACAACATCATGGATATGGCAGGGCTTGATGAAAAATTCAAGTCTATGATAGGAGAACAACTGGATATTCAAGGCAAACTGAAACCTATTGAACGGCGGTTAGGTACTCAAGAACATAACTGCAAAAACTGGCTGTTCAGCGATACTCCTAAGGGGGCTGAGGCCAGTGCAGCTGTATACACTATGGTTGAGATGGTCAGGGCACATGGCCTGAATATCTATAAATATCTGAAATACCTGCTGGAGCGTCTGCCCGGTACAAAAATGACTGACAGTGCCCTGTCGAAACTGGCATCCTGGGATCAGGATGTCATGGCCAGTTGCTTTGGTGCAATGTAGAAACAGCGCTTGCCTCCGACAAATATAAGTAGAGTAAAACGCTAGCAGTTCTTGTTACCATTATACAGGAACTGCTAGATTTTTGATATCCGCTATTTTATTAAGCGGTTACTTTTGATCCATTGGTGTGTCCTCATAAATCCCCATTTCCAGTATGCCTGTGATGTCTTTTCCTCAATAATATAATCGTACCCGTTTTGCTTTAAAATTTCAAATACGCTGTTATAAAGAGCATGAAAATTATTACTTGTATTCTCGATTGCAACATGTGATAAGCTTTCCTTATTGAAAGTATACTCTTTATCTGTAAGCGCATAGCATCCGATATGTTCCATAAAATAGCTGATAGGAACAGTAAATGTCACAGGATAAACATAGCGCTCATTTTTTATAGAGAAATGAATATGCAATTTGCTTACCTGTAATAACTGTAAATCTTTATCCCGTATGTGTCTCAGGCTCAACCTCATTTTTTGTGACACATATCTTTCATCGCGTACTTTTTTCAAAGTATCTGAGAAAAATATGCCGCCATTTTTTGAGACCATTTCCCAAATGTTCTTATTGTTTTTCAGCAGCCATTCAGCGGTATGTTTATCACAAAGTAACGGATTGCCGGCCACGGAGTTGTGATAATGTTCGGCAGATGAAAACAATTCCATAATGATATTTTTCAGGCGGCAGTAAGAAGAAAATGTTTCATCCGAGTCTCCGCCGTTTTTGATATATGCTGATTTTAAAAGAGCAATTTGGGAGATTCGTTCTTTTAAATCGGAATATATTTTATGGGGCAGTAAGATCGGGAAATTGTTAAATTTATTTTCAGCGTCTTCAATAAAGCCTGAGTCGTCTCCCTCCAGCACCTCAAAATCTATTTTTCTTTTTTGCTGTTCCTGCTCTTTTTTCAACTGTGATAATCGTTTCTTTTGCTGCTTGATTGTTCGTAGTTTATTTCCGCAGGCAATGAGTCAAAGCCCGAAGGGTCTTGACTCATTGCCATAGGGGTTGGATTTGGACAGTATGTTAGCGTTTTCAAAACAGTGTTAGACAGCCGCCATCATAAGATGCCCACTCCTTTGTTATTCTATATCCCTGTTTTAAATTCTCTCAACACTGTTGAGAGTTCTAATGTCTACGGAAATTGATATATAATAGCTATCCGAGAGAGACTGAAAGGGGGCATTCATACCTAAACATGTTCCCTGCCTTTCTACCAGTACTGTTTTACTGCTTCATTGGATTCACTCTCAGATAAATGAAATTTTTCTGCAATCCGTTTTATTGTGTCGGCCAGAGATATTTCTAAGTCCTTGTATGCCTCTACCGCACCTTTAATTTCGCTTTCTTCCCGCATCTGTTGAATTGCCAAACACATATTCACATCTCCTTTCCCTTCGGGATATTTCAGTTTGGATCCCGTAACAATATTTATTACTTCAGCTGCCTGCCTTTCCATGCTTTGGAACTTTATGTCTTCTTTTACAACCTTATTCAAGGTTTTCTTATCTTTAGAATACTTGATGTAAAGCATCACTTCTCGTAGGTTCGAGTGGAATTCGTTGATTTCATCATCTGACATCTCCCTTGGAGCAATCAAGTTTACATGGTAGTCTGGTGCATGGGCAAGAACTACGCTGTCAACACTTGAATACATTTCTTTCAGGGAGAGCGGCGCATCCCAATTGTCTGAGCCAAAATATATCACAAGGGTAATTACAGGAATAAGGCGGTCCGTCTTCCAGAAACCGCTTAGAAACTCATCGTTTGTTGGTTCCCCTTTTTCTTGTAGATTATTTGGCTGTTCCGATTGTGATTTCTTCATGGCCTGCCTATGGGCATTGGCCGCCTCACTGACCTGGTGAGACAGCTGGAGGAAATCATAAACCCCATTCTTGACCGGAAGAGCATAATGAATTTTCGTCTGGTTTTCGATTCCCATAATACAATATGCCGTTCTGCCGTCCGTCATTGCATACAGTAGCTTCAGCACATCCCTGTATTTCTGCTCCGGCACACCGGCACCGTTTCCTCCATAAGGAATCACAATTTCCGTAGTGTCCAGTTCTGTCAGCTGGGCAGGGTCGATCTTTTGGTTCCCATGGTATAAAAACTGGTTAAACGCATCGGCAAAGATTATCGGATTCTCAATATATTCCTTTGTTACAGTATCTAACTTCCCCATGATAAAATTCCTTTCTTTCATGGGAAGATTCTTCCCATTGGGAGGGTTCTTTCCCGTTGATAACAGTATACGCTGAAAAAGGGTTTTTCTCAATAGTCTTTTTAAAATCGTTTAAAGGATCTCAGCGAGCCTGATTCTCTGTCCGACTTTCATGAAATTTAGCAGTCTTCTCCTAGCCAATTTAGCAGTGACGGAGTTTCAGCTCAAGTGTGTTGAACCTCTGGTATCTTCTGGTTTTCATCCGTATTTTCAGCCGGATTTCTGTAAACGAGTTGAATTATAGTTGAACTATTTGCCCCTATCCCCATGAATTTTGAACTCTAAAACAAGCCGAAAATGCTGAATTTACGGCATCCTTTGCAAAATCTCCATCTTGTGCAGTACCCAATGTGGGGCCTGATCATACTTCACTAACACTTAAAAGCTCCACCCTAGGCCCTCTTGCTGTGACAGTCTGCCGTCTGTCATAGGTCAGAGGCATTCCCTGAAGGTCGTTGACAAAGCCTCCCGCTTCCTCCACGATCAGGGCACCTGCTGCGTAATCCCAAGGGCAGAGGGAGAGCTCAAAGAAGAATTCAGCCCTGCCACTGGCAACCATGCATAGGTCGATGGCGGCGGAGCCGCTTCTGCGGAGATCCTCACCCTGAGATAAATAGCGATAGGCCACCTCAAAGGATTTCTTTGTCAGCTCTGCCTGATATGGAGAGGTTCCGAATAGGATCAGACCTTCCTGCAGTGTTCTGGAGGAGGCGTGGATTGGGGTGCCGTTTAAGTATGCCCCTTTTCCCTTCAGGGCGTGAAAGGTTTCCTTCTGGTAGGGATTATGGACGACTCCCAGTATGGGACGGCCGTCCAGTGCCAGTGCCACGCTGATGCAGCTGGCATTGTAGCCTCTGGCAAAATTGGCGGTGCCGTCTATCGGATCTACGATGAAGGCGTAGCCCTTGGAGATGTCCGTATGATCCATCTGATCCTCCTCGCCCAGAAAGACCGCTTCTGGTATCAGCTCCAGCAGACGTGACTGGAGCACAGCTTGCACCCTGGAATCATAGTCGGTCACAAAATTCCCTCTGCCGGTTTTTTGATGAAGCTTCTCTCCGATATGGGAGGCATTCAATAGAATGGATTCACATCCTTGAACGATCTCGATTATTTTCTGAAGCCAGATTTCTTCCTGCATGACTTTTTCCTGCACGACTCTTTCTTGTATTATTCTTTCCGGCATAATGCATTTACTCCTTTTGATGTGATTGCAAAAACTTTTCCTTGTATATAGTGAGCAATGTCAACTCGGTTGACTTTATAACGTAATTGACTATATAGAGCAGTTAACTTTTATAATGCAAAAGACTATATGGAGCAGTTAACTTTATAATGTAAAAGACTATATAGCGCAGTTGACTTTATAATGCAAAAGACTATATAGTGCAGTTTGGCTTTATAACGCAATTGACTATATGGCGCAGTTGACTTTATAATGCAATTGACTATATGGCGCAGTTGACTTTATAATGCAATTGACTGTATAGCGCAATTGACTTTGGACACAGCTGACTTTACAGCGCAATTGACTTTGTGACACAGCTGACTTTGCAGCACAATTGACTTTGGATACAGCTGACTTTACAACGCAGTTAGCCAAACAACACAGTTACTGTGCCATGCTTAAAGCCGATCATTGGCCGACTTGGGCACAGCTGTAATGCAGCTTGAGCATAGGTTACATACCATTCGGACATGGCCTGCACATACAAAGGCTTCAAATATATTTTCGCTGTTCTGGTCAACATGACCCAATGGTAGCACAGAAATCCCATAGAAGCAATATGATATGAGGAAAGATCAACTTTCTTACAGAATGTATCATTGTATAGAGGCCCAAAGTAGGATAAAATGGTAATGGACGTTTTTGTTCATTCTGGCGGAAGAAGGGAAAAGTCAGACGGAAACGGGCATACGGGAAATAGATAAGTGAAAAACAAAAACACGGAAAATGTAAATATGCAGAAAGCAAATATAAAACACAGAAAGGAAGAAACTGCATGGGAAGAATAACTATTTCAGGAAAATCGGTGGTTTTCAGGAGAAGGGATGAGATCACGGTGCTGGAGCCTTATGGAAAGGACTGCCTCAGGTGCCGTTCCACCAGAAACGCAAGGGTTTCGGAGGAAAGCTGGACGCTGCTGCCTCCTGCCACGGAGGATGCCTGCGTCATTCAGGGCGACGAAAAATTTGTCACCATCACCAATGGAATGATTTCCGCCACGCTGGAGGCGGGGAACCCGTGGTACGGCGGAGTGATTACCTATTACCGAAACGGGGAGAGGATTCTCCACACCAAGTTCGAGGGAGATTATGTCAATAAGAATGTCCATGTGGAAGGAGATCATTATCAGGTAAAGGTGATTTTCGATGCCAACGAGGGAGAGCATTTTTATGGGCTGGGCCAAGAGACGGAGGATGCCTTTGACAGAAAGGGCAGCACCTGCAATCTGGTGCATTACAATACCAAGTCTACTCTGCCCTATGTATATTCATCTCTTGGGTACGGATTCTTCTGGAACAATCCTGCTCCGGGAAGGTGCGAGACCACGAGGAATCATACGCTGTGGTGCGCAGACAGCGCCTATCAGGCGGACTATCTGATTTTTGCAGGGGAGAGGCCGGCGGACGTGATGAAGATTTACTGCGACCTGACGGGATATGCTCCTAAGTTCCCGTATTGGGCATCCGGCTTCTGGCAGTGCAAGCTGCGCTACGAGAGTCAGGATGAGCTGCTGGAGGTGGCCAGAGAGTATAAAGAAAGGGGTATTCCCATATCCGCCATTGTCATCGATTATTTCCACTGGACGGAGCAGGGGGAATGGAAGTTCGATCCGAAATACTGGCCGGATCCCGCCGGTATGTGCAGGGAGCTGGAGGAGATGGGGATTAAGCCCATCGTGTCCATCTGGCCCACCATCAACCCCAAGAGCGAAAATTTCCAAACCATGAGCGAGGCCAACATGCTGGTGCGCACGGAGAACGGGCAGTTCGGAACCTTTGATTTCTATGGCCAGCAGACCTTCATCGATCCTATGAACCCGGAGACCCGCTCCTTTGTGTGGGACAAGGTGAAGGAGAATTATTATGACAATGGCATCAAGAACTTCTGGCTGGACGAGGCGGAGCCGGAGGTGCATCCCCAGCAGTTTGGACACCTGCGCTTCTATCTGGGAAACGGCGCCCAGACGGCGCTGCTGTATCCCTATTATTATGTGAAGATGTTCTATGAAGGGCTTGAGAAGGAGGGAGAGGAGGAGATCATCTCTCTGACCAGAGCGGCTTATCCCGGCAGCCAGAAGTACGGCGCAGCGGTGTGGAACGGGGACATCATGTCCGACTGGAGAGCCCTGCGGCAGAGCGTCACCAGCGGGCTGTCCATGGCCATGTGCGGCATTCCCTGGTGGAACAGCGACATCGGCGGATTTCTGATGGGGGACACCCAGAGTCCGGAGTTCCGGGAGCTTCTGGTCCGGTGGTTCCAGTTCGGGCTTTTCTGCCCCATCATGCGTCTGCACGGATCCAGACTCAGGACGGCGGATCAGGAGGAGAGGCATCCCGGCATCATCGAAAGAAGCGGGGGGCCTAATGAAATATGGCGCTTCGGCGAGGAGAATTATCGCATTATCAAGGGGATCATTGAGCTGAGGGAGCGTCTGCGGCCCTATATCATGGAGCATATGGAGGAGGCGCATACAACGGGAACGCCTCTCATGCGGCCCATGTTCTATGAATATGATCAGGATCCGGAATGCTATCTTTTGGAGGATCAGTATCTGTTCGGGCCGGACATCTTGTTCGCTCCCATCATGGAGAAGGGACAGACCTCCAGAAGGGTGTATCTGCCGGAGGGCAGATGGGTTCTGGTCATCGATAGGCAGGTGTACGAGGGAAAGAGATGGGTCACGGTGGAGGTCGGGCTGGATCAGTTCGCGGCTTTCGTGAAGGAAGGCAGCGCCGTGCTGGAGGCGTTCTGAAGCCGGCGGAATAGCGGGATGATTTTTCAGGTAGGTTCTTGGTCTGTGGGAATGCGTCATATCATATTGCGGCATAGCGGGGACGGCGGGCTACGGAAGAGCTGCGGGAAATCGCCGTCAGAAAATCTGCCTATGCGGTGTAAGCCCGCAGCTTGCAGTCCACCGTGCTCTGGAGGCGGTAGAACATAATGTCGCCGGAGACCTGAGTATGCGGAGGGGCAAAACAGATTGCAGAAAGCCCTCTGATATGCTACCATAAAGATAGATAGAAACAGAGGGGGTATGGCATGGCAGCAAGGACAGTTGGTATCGGAAGACAGGATTTCGAGGCAGTCATTAAGAGCAATATCTTTTATATAGATAAGACACTTTTCATCAAAGAATGGTGGGAAAACGAGGACGAAGTGACGTTGCTGACCCGTCCCAGACGTTTCGGCAAGACCTTGACCATGAGTATGGTGGAGAAGTTCTTTTCTGTAGAGTATGCGGGCAGAGAGGACTTGTTTCAGGGGCTGGCCATCTGGCAGGAGAAATCCCCGGATGGAGATTACAAATATAGGCACCTACAAGGGAAATATCCGGTCATCAGCCTTTCTTTCGCCAATGTGAAAGAAACGGACTATAGGAATGCCCGTGAAAAAATATGTCAGCTGATTGCCAGCGAATTTGCAAGGTGTGCTTTTCTGCTGGAGGGTGATTATCTGACGGAACAGGAAAAGGACACTTTCCGCAGGAAAAGCATCGCCATGGGTGACGTGGATGCGACGCTTGCCCTGAATCAGCTGTCGGAATATCTTTCACGGTATTATGACAAGAAGGTTATCATCCTTCTGGACGAATATGACACGCCGCTGCAGGAAGCCTATGTGTATGGTTACTGGCGTGAACTGGTGGAGTTTACCAGAAGCTTGTTCAATGCTACGTTCAAGACGAATCCTAGCCTTGACAGGGCCATTATGACAGGGATTACAAGGGTAAGCAAAGAGTCCATTTTCTCGGACCTGAACAATCTGACAGTCGTGACTTCCACATCTGAGTCATATGCGGATAGTTTCGGTTTTACAGAAGAAGAGGTATTTGCCGCGCTGGACGAGTATGAAATGGGAGATAAAAAGGATGATGTGAAGAGATGGTATGACGGCTTCATATTCGGGAAGACAACGGATATTTATAATCCATGGTCTATTCTGAACTATCTGAAGACGGGAAAGCTTTTTACCTACTGGGCAAACACCAGTTCCAACAGCCTCGTAGGGAAGCTGGTTCGCGGGGGAAGTCCGGATATTAAGATGACCATGGAGGACCTGCTGCAGGGCAGGACATTCCATACAGTGATAGATGAGCAGATTGTATTTGACCAGCTTGATCACAGGGCTAACGCCATCTGGAGCCTGCTTTTGGCCAGCGGGTATTTAAGGGTGGAGGCTTTTTCGTTCAATGAGAGGAATGGGAAACAAGAATATGACCTGAAATTGACGAACCTGGAAGTATGCTATATGTTCGAGCAGATGGTAGGAGACTGGTTTTCTGAATATACTCCGGCGTATAACGGCTTTGCCAAAGCGTTGCTGAAAGGCAATCTCCGGGAAATGAACCATTATATGAATAGAGTCGCATTGGACACTTTCAGCTTTTTCGACAGCGGAAAGAAGCCATCGGAGAGTGCGGAGCCGGAACGCTTCTACCATGGCTTTGTGCTGGGGCTTCTGGTGGATTTCAAGGGACGCTATACCGTGACATCCAACCGGGAGAGCGGGTTGGGGAGGTATGATGTGTTGTTGGAACCGTGTCATGAGAAAGAGGATGATGCCATTATTCTGGAGTTCAAAGTGCATGACCCGGAGGGCGGAGAGAAGACGCTGGAAGACACGGTCAGGTCCGCTCTGGAGCAGATTGAAGAAATGAAATACGCAGCAGCTCTGGAGGCGAAAGGCATCCCAGCAGAGCGGATTCGGAAATACGGTTTCGCGTTTCGGGGGAAGGAAGTACTGATAGGTTAAGAAAACCGTCCTGACAAGCCTTCAGCCCCAATCTCTCTGAGCGCTGCGGAAAGCTTGCGAAGTTCTTCCTAAATATTGCTCTGTATTGGCTATTGTAATATCCTCAGCGATTCGGTATACTGTAATGGCGGGGGCTTAGGACAGAAGGGGTTCGGATACTTACATATAGCTTGTCGCCCGCAGAAACATAGATATAAGCTTTCGGAATAATTCCGGGAGGATATTCTTCCTAAAAAGGAGTAACAGACAGATGGAGATCTTAAAAGTGACAGACCCTGCCTTCAGAAGGTATGGGAGGATTGTGGACAACATTGATTTTTCCGAACTGGTGGAGGAGCTGAAGGCGACCCCGGTTCCGGAGGACGTGGCCTATGTGCCCTCTGTGGCGCAGCTGGAGGCGCTTCCGGTGATGGAGGAGCTTTCCCGGGTGGCTTACGGTGAGATGCCTATCCAGATCGGCTACTGCAACGGGCATAATGTAAAGCTGAACGCACTGGAGTATCATCGGGATTCAGAGATCAATGTGGCGGCATGGGACACGGTGCTGATGCTGGGGCTTCTGACGGAGGTGGAGGAGGATCATACCTACGACACGTCCAAGGTGAAAGCGTTTCTGGTGCCTGCAGGCACGGCGGTGGAGATATATGCCACTACGCTGCACTATGCGCCCTGCCATGTGGAGGAAGACGGCTTTCAGGTGGCCATCGTATTGCCGAAGGGCACGAATTATCCCTTGAAGGGCACGCATGGGAAAGCAGGCAGCGTTCAGGAAGAAACGGCCGGTGAGGGCATCCCGGAAACTGCAGCGAACGAGGATATGCTGCTGACGGCAGTAAACAAGTGGCTGATCGGGCATCCGGAGGGTGGACTGGAAAAGGGAAGCTTTCTGGGGCTGAAGGGCAGGAATCTTGAGCTGTGAAAATATACTTGTGGTAAAAACAGCAGGCGCTGCAAAGGCGCCTGCTGTTTTAAGCTAAAAGAGGGTTAATTCCCCGCTGCTTGCGGCGGGGTGGTTCATTTCATGGCCATCATCACCAGCGCCGCTGCGCCGCCTGCGGCATATAGACTGTTTACGATCAGGCAGACCTTCATCAGATTATTCCGTACCTTTACCATAGTATAGGAAATGACGGTGAAGATGCCGCTGAAGATCATAAATGTCGCATAGCAGGCGATCATGATTTCGGCAACGGGCATTTCCAGCGCCCATTGAAAGGAGCGCAGGTATAGGATCGTCCACGGGATGAAAAGCATGAGGGTACTGACAACGGTTATAAGCTTATGTTTCATAACGGTTATCTCCTTTCTGCCTGCCCGAAGCAGCGGCAGGAAATGAATAAACAGATGACTGTGACAGCGACGGCCATGGGTATAAAGGGCACCGGCTCAATGGGGGCTGTAGACAGATTGCTGGCCAGCCTGCCGTATTCCGAGGTTATCACAAAGAAGGGATATGCCATGGGATACGCGAACCACAGCTTGGTGTTTATGGCCAGCACCGACGGGACAATGGAGGCAAGGCCGATGCCGATAGAGAAAATCGGCGTCTGGATGCACACTGACAAAAGCCAGAAGAACGCCAGCATGGGGACGGCTGACAGGAAGATCAGTCCGGCTTCCCTGAAGACAAACAGCGGCGGCAGAATAAAGCTGTAGTTTTGTGTATGTGTTGCAATCCCTGCGCTCACAAAGTATATGCCTACTGTCATGAAAAGCTGGACGGCGGCCAGTGCCAGAAGGACAATAAATTTTGCCATGCACAAACCGGCGGTGCTGACCGGCAGGGCCAGCATTTTCAGGATACCTTTATTGCTCCGTTCCGTCATGTTCAGCAGGACGGTATTCACAACCATGCATGCCGGGAACATAAACCATGCCATGCCCATGAAGCCTTGTATCAGGAAATTATACTCCGGCGGGATGCCCTCTGCCTGCATCTCAAAATTCATGCGGGCATTCAAAACGGAAGGCAGCCAGAGAATGACTGTGGCTGCTGCCAGGATCAGCAGGATTTTTGAACGCCGTATTTTTTTAAACTCTATACTGATCAGAGTCAGGAAATTCATGCGAACCACCTCCTGATTTTTAAGAATGACATTTCCACGATTACGATTATTGCGATTTCCGTTATCCCGGCTGTGAGGAACCTGATGACGGTATGCTCCGCTGTGCCTGCATATATCTGGAAGGGCAAAGCGAAGGGGAACAGAGACAAGGCGAAATTGTCGGCAGGCAGCATGGTGGCGGCAGACACGCATACCACCCCGATGCCGAGGGCAGCCCATAGGTTTTTGCATATTGACGCAATCAGCAGAGAACTGAAGGCTGCGGGAAGCATCAGCAGCAGAGCATAGCCGAAGCTTCTAAGCAGCTCCGCCGCTGTATCGGAAGATAGCTCAAACCAATGGCTGATACAGAATGTTACAGCTGCAGCTTCCAGAATCAGTATCATGATGCACATAAGCAGCATCAGGACGACTTTGCCGAGAAACAGCTTATATTCCCGAAAGGGCAGGGTGCGCATCCTCTGGAGGGCATTGTCGGTATGTTCCGTGTGATACATAAGGCATGCGCCTGCCACCGCAAGCAGGATGTTGAGCATGGCCATCAGCTGCCAGTTTGCGTTCATCAGGATCTGGACAGGGGAGCCGCAGGCTCCGGTGTAGATTTCGGTGCGGACTGCCATATTCAGCACCGGAACGGCGGCAGCCAGTGTCCCGCCTCCCAGAACGGCGGGAATAAAGCCGGTTCCTTTTACTTTTTTACATTCCAGTCCGAGGATCATCTTGCGCCTCCTCTCTGCCAGTTGTCCGCATTAATGAGGGCGAGGAAGGTGTCTTCCAGATTGTCGATGGGAAAGCCCTGAGCTTTCGCGCTGAACTTAAGCTCCTCCAAGGATCCTTCAAACAGAAGACGGCCATGATTGAGGATGCCGATTTTGTCCGCCATCAGCTCGATTTCGGAGAGCAGGTGGGAGGATACCAGAACCGTGCAGTCAAATTTCTGCGGAAGCGAGCGTATGAGGGTTCTGATCTCGTGGATGCCTATAGGGTCAAGGCCGTTGGTGGGCTCATCCAGAATCAGAATAGGCGGCCTGCCGATCAGGGCGCTTGCCAGCCCCAGCCGCTGTTTCATGCCAAGGGAGTATTTCTTTGCGAGCCTGCCCTTATGCTGAGTAAGCCCCACAAGCTCAAGGGCTTCGGAGACTGCGGACTTTGGCAGTCCCAAGATCCTGCGGACAATATCCAGATTTTCTTCGCCGCTGAGATTGCCGTAGAAGGCAGGGGCTTCAATGAAAGAGCCGATTTCTCTTAAGATTTCCCGGCGGTTCTGGGGATATTGCTTCCCGTCGATCAGGAAAGAGCCGCTTGTGGGCTTTGTCAGCCCGAGAAACAGCTTCATGGTGGTAGATTTTCCGGCACCGTTGGGACCTAGGAAGCCATATACAGTTCCCTTCGGAATATGCAGGCTGACTGCGGACACAGCGGTGAAATCCCCGTAAGATTTTGTCAGTTTTTCTGTTTCAATGATGTTCATGAATTTTGCTCCTTTCTCAATGCACCTTTATTCTACCTCCGGAACCTTACACCAACATTCTCATAGCCTTACATCTACCTTACATTTAACCGTGGGGGAAGATAATATGGTATTTATGTGTTATAATCTGTGAGTGGTGCACTTCATGGATTTCTGCTCCCGTATGCAATGAGTCAAGTCAATGCAGTTAGCTTTGTGCTGTGCTTTAAGCCGGTTATCGGGTGACTTGAACATGAAGCCGTATGTCATAACAAAGCCAATGGAATTGGTATGCCAATGGGATTGGCTTGCTGCTGCAGATCCGGTTTCAGAGCAAAAATTTCACTGAATAGAGGAGTCAAGTGCGCTGTGGCATTTGGCACATTGCCTACAAGAATAAAGAGGAGGATATGAGAATATGACACTTGAACATTTGAAGCAGAAACGTATTCTGCTTGTGGATGATGAGCAGGAGCTTCTGCATATGGTGGTATCTATTTTAGAGGCGGAGGGCTTTGTGCATGTGACTACAGCCAAAACTGTGGGAGAGGCGCTTGCTCTGGCGGATGATTTCAGGCCGGAGCTTGCCGTCCTTGATGTGATGCTGCCTGACGGCGACGGCTTTTCCCTGATGGAGCAGCTGAGGCGTAAGGGTGAATATCCTATACTCTTTCTGACTGCCTGCGGGGAGGATGAGGATAAGCTTGAGGGCTTCGGGCTGGGGGCGGATGACTATGTGGTGAAGCCGTTTCTGCCCAGGGAGCTGATTTTCCGCATCATGGCGATTCTCCGCAGGAGCTATAAGGGGGAAGATCCCGTGGCGAGGCTGCAGAACAGTGAGATCGATTTTGACCGTGCCGAGGTCATAAAGAATGGGAAGCGTATTGCCCTGACTGCCAAGGAGCATGATATTCTGGCTGTTCTGTACCGTAACGCAGGGCGCATTGTGACCATTGATGCTTTATGCGAAGCCGCATGGGGCGAGAATCCATTCGGATATGAAAATTCCCTGATGGCCCATATCCGCCGTATCAGGGAAAAGATAGAAGCAGATCCGTCGCACCCGGTATCCTTGATCACGGTCAAGGGACTGGGATATAAGCTGATGGCGGGAGAGTGACAGTATGAAGAGTGTGCCGAAGCTGATAAGGCGTTTCGTGGGGATCCTGCTTTTTTCGTCCTTGTTGGTCATTGTCTTGAATATTATATTGCTGGGTATATTTGTCATGGATCAGGATCCGAACAGCCGCCCGTGGATGACTGCCGGAGAAGCTGCGGATGCGTTGGGGCAGACGGAAGCTGCCGGCTATATGCTGCCTGACGAGCTGGCGGAGGAATTGGAAAGCGCCAATGTCTGGGGGATACTGATAAGCGACAGCACAGGAGAGGTAGTCTGGAAGACGGATAATCTGCCGGAGACTGTGCCGCTGTCATATACTATTTCGGATATTGCGGGTCTGACCAGAGGCTATATAGATGGATATCCTGCTTTTACGGGAGCAAGCAGGGACGGGCTGGTGGTGCTGGGCTATCCTAGGGACAGCTTTTGGAAGCATATGTGGCCCAGCTGGGATTATGATACCATCGTCAACCTGCCTAAAACCTTCCTCTGTGTGGCGGCTGTTAACATAGCCTTGATTTTTGTCATTTATATGACAGCCAATACCAAGCTGTTAAACTCTGTGAAGCCCATTGTAAACGGCATACAGGCCCTGCCGGAAAAGGAGCTTGTCCATATCAGGGAAAAGGGTCTGCTGTCGGAGTTGGCAGTGAATATCAACAAGACCTCGGAGCTTCTGCAGTCCCAGAGCAGTCAGCTCCGCAGAAGGGAAACTGCGCGGGCAAACTGGATCGCAGGGGTATCCCACGACATAAGGACGCCGCTTTCCATGATCATGGGCTATGCGGGCCAGCTGAAGGATAACGGGCGTCTGACAGAGGGGGAGAGGCAAAAAGCTGTCGTGATCGTAAAGCAGAGTCAGCGTATACGAAATCTCATCAATGATCTGAATCTGGCATCCAAATTAGAGTATAATATGCAGCCGGTTCATCTCAGGAGGGAAAACATGGTGGCCATTGCCCGGCAGGTGGCTGTGGATTTTATGAATATGGATATCGAGGGGAAATACCCCATAGAGTGGGAGACAGATGAGAGCCTGATGCACTGTCCCGTGAACGCGGACAAGGATCTGATGAAGCGGGCAATAGAAAATCTGATCCAGAACTGCATCAGCCATAACGGGCAGGGATGCCGGATTTACGTCAATGTCACGGCGCAGGACGGCAGATGTACCGTAGCCGTTGCCGACGATGGCTGCGGTGCATCGGATGAGCAGATAGAGAAGCTCAACAATGCCCCTCATTACATGGTATGTGATGAAAATACTGCGGAACAGCGCCACGGTCTGGGCCTGCTGATCGTGAAACAGATCATGGCCGCCCACGGGGGGACAGCTGTGGCGGGGCGAGGTTTTCGCCAAGGGTTCTCCGTAGAGCTTACCCTGCCGCTGTCGGAGTCCGGCGTTTAGATATAGAGTTGTTGCGTGCGGGAACTTGTGCTAAACTGATTATGATGAGAGTTTGAGAGGACAAGGGCTATGGAAGTCAGAAAGCTACGTTTAGGGGGACTGCTGCTGCCGTCCAATGTGCTGATGGCACCGCTGGCTGGCTATACCTGCTATCCGTTCCGGATGCTGGCATACGAGATGGGAGCAGGGCTGTGCTTTACCGAGATGGTCAGCGCGAACGCACTGAAATATGAGGACAAGGCCACAAAGCGCCTTTTGCTGACAACAGAAAATGAGAAAATAAAGGCGGTTCAGCTGCTGGGCGGTATCCCGGCAGTGATGGAGCAGATGGCCTGCAGTGAGCTGCTGGGGGCTTTTGATATAGTAGACATTAATATGGGCTGTCCGGTGCCGAATGTGTTCAAAAGCGGGGAGGGAAGTGCCCTGATGCTGGATCAGGGCAGGGCTGCCGCCATTATCCGGGGATGCAAGAAAAGTGGCAAGGTCGTAACGGTAAAATGCCGTACCGGTATCCGCAGGGAGGATATGTTCACGGCTGAATTTGCCCGGATGTGCGAGGATGCCGGGGCGGACATGATTACCGTTCATGGGCGTTCCCGGAGCATGATGTATGACGGAAAGCCCTATTACGAGGAAATTGCGCAGGCGAAAGCCGCAGTCTCTATTCCGGTGATAGCTAATGGAGGCATTTATTCTGTGGAGGATGCAGATGAGATGATGGAGCGGACGGGTGCGGACGGTGTCATGATTGCCCGGTATGGGCTGGAGAATCCATTTATTTTCAGTAGTCTGACAGGTAAGTCTCGTGAGAAGACGATGGGCCGTGTGATCTTGGAGCAGATGGAGCTGACCCGAGCATTTTATGACGAAACCTTCACCATAGCTTATATTCGTAAGCTGGCATCCTATGGGATGAAAAAACGAAAGGGGACGAAGCGGTATAAGGAGTGCTTGTATCAAAGTGGCAGTCTGGAAGAGCTGCGGGAAACGGTGGAGCTGATTTTCCAGGAGTGAGACTGATATAGGGCTTGTTGCCAGAAGATGTTTCATGGGAGAGGTCGGCAGCAGGCGCTGTTCTGAGGGAAAGGTATGGCGGCATAGGCTCTGGCTGCAGCGGCGGTACAGAACAGGCAGCGGATTCTTCCTGAGGGAAAGGTATAGCGGCATAGGCTCCGGATATGGAGACGGTATGGAATAGGTGCGGATCTGCCTTGCGGGGAGGCCATAGACTGGCTGTGGGGAAAGGATTGTGGAATGACAGGAGAATTTCTTATTCGGGACGGAATTCTGGAAACATATATAGGGAGGGACGAGCTGGTGGAGGTGCCGGAGACAGTGCATACCATCGGGGAGGGAGCCTTTAAGGCATGTGTCTCTATGAAAAAGGTTGTGCTGCCGCCGGGTTTAAAGAAGATTCTGAGCGGTGCATTTAAAGGCTGCCGGAAATTGGAGGAGGCGGAGATTCCTGCGGGGGTGTCCTATATCGGGGACTATGCCTTTCACCGCTGCCATTCGCTCAGAAAAATCATGCTGCCCACATCCGTGACAGAGCTGGGGGACTGTGTGTTTCTCTATTGCGACGGGCTGAGGGAGGCGCGGATACCGGGAGTGCGGCGGCTTGGAGGTCAGGTGTTTGTCAATGACGTGCTGCTTGAAAAGCTGGAGGTATCTGAAGAACTGGAGGAGGAATGTATCTGCGATGTATTCACGGGCTGCGGTGCCCTGCGGGAGATTTCCTTTGGTGACGGCCAGAGCTGGCGGATACCCAATGCAGTGGAGGTGGTGGCAGGGGAGCTGCCCGTGCCGAAGCTGGTGCGGTATATTGCAGTGGATATTCTCCGGATGATGGAGCTGGAGGGCAGATGTCTGGTCACTTTTCGAACCAATCTGAAGCATGTGGAGATCCCCGAGGGAATTGAACGGATCGGGAAGAGCTGTTTCTTTGACAAGCGGGGGATTTTATCCGTAAGGCTTCCTGGTTCTCTCCGGGAGATCGGAAGCCGGGCATTTCGGAACTGTATTAATCTGGAAACGGTTATTTTTGCAGGGAAAGAGGTTTCCGTTCACGAGGATGCCTTTCTGAACTGCAGCTCCCTGAAGGCAGTCTGCGTATCGGAAGGAGGCAGGTATGAGATAGAAGGACTCTGCAGTCTGGAGGGAAAGGATATTCCCGAGACGGTGCGGACAATCCGTCGGCAGGTACTGGGGAATTTCAGGATCAGCGGAACGATTCTGTTAAAATATCTTGGCATGGAATCCAGAGTATCGGTGCCGAAAGGGATCACTGTCATTGCCGAGGAGGCGTTTGCCGGAAATGAGGCTGTTGACAGAGTGCTCCTTCCGGAAAGCCTTCAGGAAATCGGTGCCGGAGCTTTCAAAGACTGTCTGCTGCTGCAGTCTGTTTCTTTTCCGGAAGGGATCAGGCGGATCGGTGCCGGAGCTTTTGAAAATTGTGTCAAACTGCTTCGTGCCCGGCTTCCTCAGGGGATTTTCTTGGTGGAAGAGAGAACCTTCAGGAAATGCAGGGCATTGAAGGAGATTGCATTTGGCGAAAGGCTATGGAAAATCGGGGAACAGGCTTTTTACGGCTGCAGTGCTTTGGGGCAGGTGTCTTTTCCGAACAGTCTGACCTGGGTGGGGGAGATGGCCTTTTACCGGTGTGGAGCATTGAAGGAAATAAGGCTTACACCCCGGACGGCGCGTGTGGGCAGTCTGGCATTTGCGCAGAGCGGCGTCAGGAAAGCGTGGATGGCCGGTGACGGAAAGAGTAACGGGACAAGTGTCTTTTCGGGGTGTACCCGTCTGCAGTCGCTTGTGCTGGAGGAGGGCGTCTGCCATATTGCGGACAAAATGGCTTATGGCTGTACAGCTTTAAGACAGGTTAGCCTGCCGGATTCCGTTAAGTCTGTGGGGATAAATGTGTTTGAGGGGACTCTGTTCTTGGAAAGCTGGCGGAGGCAGGCGCAGATGATGAGACAGATTTCGGAACAGAATTCCGCAGGAGAAATATTCTGGGACGGAAGAGATCTGGAAGGAGAAATATGGCTTCCTGACACAGTCAGGATCGTGGCTGGCGGGGCGTTTTACGGCAATAAAAAGGTGACAGTGATCCATCTGCCGAAAGGGGTGAAATGGATCGGAGCGGCAGCTTTTAAGGGCTGCAGTGAACTGCGGCGGGTTTACTGGCCGGAGAGCGCAGATAAGCTGGAGGCGGAAGTCTTTTCCGGCTGTGTGAGTCTGGAGGGCATGGCTGTAAAATGGAAATCTGTCGGAGACAGGGCTTTTTACCACTGCAAAAACCTGAAGGAGATATGTCTGGCACAAACTTCGGATATCGGGAAAGAGGCATTTTCAGGGTGTATAGGTCTGGAGCCGGAGCAGGTATGCTTCAAGGAAACGGGACTGTGGATCGGGGAGCGTGCCTTTGAGGATACTGCATTTTTAGCAATGGGGGAGAATCTGCCCGTGGTGATCGGCAATATTGTGGTCTCTGCCATAAGCTGCAGCGGAGAAGTTCAGCTGCAGGAGGGAATCATAGGAATCGCGCCCTTTGGATTCGCCGGAAACCGGAAGATCACGAGGGTGATACTGCCCGAGAGCCTTGGCAGGATCGGGGAGGGAGCATTCTGGGGATGCAGCGGACTTGAGGAGGTGAGGTTTCCGAAGGGCAGCTGCAGGGTAAATGCCCGGGCCTTTGAAAAATGTGTTTCTCTGCGGGAGGCGGATGTCCGAGCTGCGCAGATGGGGGCAGGTGCCTTTGCCTGCTGCTTTTCTCTTAAGAAAGCTAAAATAAGCGGAATTTCCATTCTTGCGGAGAGGCTTTTTGACAGTTGTACCAATCTGGAAGAATGTATCTGTGAGGATGCCAGAGTGGTGGGCAGAAATTGCTTCATCGGCTGCCGGGGCCTGCAAAGCTTTGATCTCAGTCGTATTTATGTAGTGAGAGAATATGCTTTTTCGGGATGTGACAGCCTGAAGTATGCAGAGTTTTTGGATGAGACTTGTGTGAATCCCCATGGGTTTGAGGACTGCAGCAGTCTGGAAGAGATTGTCCTTTTAGGGGAGCAGGGGAAGATATGTCTGAGGGAATATGGATTTTCTGGCTGCACAGCGCTTAAGAAGGTGAGACTGCAGGGGCGTGAATGGATCCTTGATACCTACAGTGATATTTTGTCGGAGAAGATTCCCGAGATGATCCGGATGATCTTTCATAGCGCGTTAAGCTGTTTTTCGGTGAATAAAGAAGAAATCCTCACCGGGTATAGGGGGGCCGGAAGAAAGGTGCGGATACCCCGGGGAATACGGAGGATAGAGGCGGAAGTATTCCGGGACGTTCTGATGCTGGAGGAAATAGAGATTCCGGAAAGTGTGGATTACATCGGGGCAAGGGCTTTCCACGGAACCGCATGGATGAGTCGACGGAGGCAGGTCTCGCCCATGGTGACGGTGAACCATATGCTTCTGGATGCATCGGGGTGTGCCGGTGAGGTGGCTGTGTCGGAGGACATCCGGATGGTCTGCGGGTGGGCCTTTGCCAACGGGCTGGAGATAAAGCGGATCCGTTTTCGGTCTGCCGGAGTGAGGGTGGAGGAGTTTGCCTTCCGCAACTGCATCTATCTGGAGGAAATCATTCTGCCGGACGGTGTCAGGGTCAGGATAAAAGGAATAGAAGACCGGTACAAGGAGCTCCCTGCGCTGGCAAAGCAGGCGGTCATGGAGAGCATGAACTGCTTTAAGACAGATGAGAGAGGTGTGCTGTTAGAATGTACCGGAAATATTTCCCGGCTGCGGCTGGCGGAAGGGATTACTGCCATCGGAGAAGGTGCGTTTCAGGACGGGAATCTGCTGACAGAAATCACGCTTCCCTCTACAGTGCGGATGATTGGAAAGAGGGCTTTTGCCGGATGCAAATGGCTGCGGCAGGTTCGCGGCGCTGAGAATGTGCGGGAGATAGGGGACATGGCATTTTTCGGGTGCGGCGCTCTTGAGAAGGTTGAGCTGTCAGGGCATTTTCAGCGTCTGGGAGCCAGAGCTTTTGAAAACTGCACCTCTCTGCAGGAGATTTCGCTGCCGGAGGGCATGGAGGAGATACCCGAGAAGGCTTTTTACCGTTGTCATAGTCTGCGGGAAGTTGTTTTGCCTTCCAGCCTGAAGCGGATCGGGAGAGATGCCTTTGCTTTCTGCAGAGAGCTTTCAAAAAATCCGTTCGCCGAAGGGCTGTATGGCGGAAGAGAGTGAAAGAATATGAAGTATCGGAGATTAGGGCATACCGGACTAATGGTTTCGGAAGTAAGCTTTGGGACGATCCCTATTCTGCAGGGAAGCGTTCCGGTGCTGCCGGATTATTATAATCTGGATGAAAAAGAGGCGCTTGCCGTGATGGAATATGCGTTCCGGCTGGGCTGTAATCTTTATGATACGGCGATTGTGCCGGAATACGGGGATGCGGAGATAAAGCTGGGAAAATTTGCGGCTCATATTGGAAGGGAGCGGATTATCATCTCGGATAAGGCGCGTTTCTATGACGGGAATGAGATGTATAGGGCGGTTTTGACATCCAATGAAAATCTGGGCACTGAAGCGGATGTGTATTTTGTCCATCAGGTGGATGCGGAGCATGAGGATGAGGTATTCGGAAAAGGTGGTGCGCTGGATGCGCTTTCCGAGCTGAAACAAGCGGGGAAGATCCGGTCGGCAGGAGTTGCGTCCCATTATTACGACATTCTGCTCAGAGGCGCCCGGGACGATCGTGTGGATGTGCTGCAGGGAAGCGGCAATCTGCTGGAGAGAGGTATGCTGGAGCGGATGAGGACAGAGCCGCTTTTCCGGGGAAAAGGGATTCTTGTCAACAAGGTGTATGCGGCAGGGCTTCTGCCGGCCTTTTTTCAGCCGTCCCGATTGATTCAGGGAGTTTTATCTTATCCGGTTTCCAGTGCGCTGGTGGGGATCGGAACCGTTGGGCAGGCAGAGGCAGCGTTTGGCAGCAGGGAACAAGATTCAGGGAAGGCTGTTCCTTCCTTTAATGAAGTGCTGTCTGTTCTGGAGAGAGAATACAGGCCCATTGCCTGTGACCGCTGCCAGAGATGTGTCTGCCCATATGGAACGGAGATCCATACCTTGTTCAGACAGTATCAGTACTATTTTCTTGGAAAAGAATACTGGGCGCTGCGCAAGCTGGACTTAGGCATTGGGGACAGCGCTAAGTGGTGCAGGGAGTGCGCGGATATGCCTTGTCTGGACAAGTGCCCTATGAAAATACGGATTCCTGACGAGATAGAGAAGATATGCAGGCTTGTAAAGGAATCAAAATAAATGCTGTAATTTAAACATATCTTTTTTGCCTTCAGGGTGATCTAAAGGGTTTACGACAAGAAAAGCAGGATCTGTTCTACGTAATTCTGCAAAACACTGTCGCCGCTCATGTAAATTTCGTGCTTTGTATCTGCCATCGGCATCAGGCGGACGTGTTTTGCCTGCGCAGCAAAGCGCTCCTGAGCCCTTTGGTCTACAAGGTTATCCCGCTGCGCCTGAAACAGCAGGATCGGTGCTTGGATCTTTCGGCAGTTTGCTTTTTTTAAAATATAGACTGACATATTGGCGGCTTCCCGGAGCCAGCAATAGGAGGCACCGCTGGTCTGGAACATTTTTTCGGTGCACCGTTTCTGATGATAATATTCATATCGCTCGGCGGACGCTGCGGCGCTGTTCTCAAAGGTTTCGTCCGTCCGAAATTCGTGCTGGCCGGCTACATAATGATGTCCTTTTCCCAGCGCGCACATGGTTATCGCAATCATGCGCGCCAGACCGAAGGGGATGACTCCGGTAAGGGGCCTGATCATCGGTGAGCTCAGCACAGCCTTTTGGAAGAGATCGGCTCTTTTTTCGAGGAATGCAGCACAGATTCCGCCGCCCATGGAATGGCCGAACAGATATAGGGGAAGATAGGGACTTTCCTTTTGCACAACTTTTTCTGTCAGATATTCCAGATCTGTGAGGTAAGATTCATATTGGTCAATGTGAATCATGGATAAATCCTTTTCCGTCCTCACGGAACGTCCGTGGCCCCGCAGATCCGAAATATAAACCTGATATCTGGCCTGCAGAAGGTAGTAGATCAGCTCGGCATATTTTTCGGCAGATTCGGAGAAGCCATGGACAATCACGATATTTCCTTTTGGCTGGTCATGATCATTGTCATGACCAGCGTCATGGCGGTAGGACTCATAATAAATGTCCCCCTTGCCGTCCGGCTGAAAATAACCGATGGTTCTGCATTTTGAAAGATACGGGAGTACTTCATTATCCATGCTGCTGCGATAGTTTTTTTCTGTAATCTGTCTCATCTTTTTCCTCGGCTGTGATAAAGATTCTGGTGCTGAAGACCGGGTCAATGTCTGGATTGACTGAGCAGTTCTTCGGCAGCCCTGAGTTTTTCCTCTAATATTTTGAGTTTTTCTTCAGCGATGTCGGCGCGCTTCTGCTCTTCGTCAGCGCGTCGGCGCTCTTCTTCAGTTAGTTTCTTTTGTTCTTCAGTTAGTTTCTTTTGCTCTTCAGTTAGTTTCTTTTGTTCTTCAGTACGCTGCCGCTCTTCCTCGGTCAGCTTCCTCTGCTCCTCGGTCTTCCTTCGCTCTTCCTGAATGCTGATCTTTTCCATGTTTTCAAATAAGTATCCCATCTTGCGCCTCCTTACCTTCTGGACACACTGTGTCCGCTCCTCTTCGGATGCATCTATCTTGAAGCACAGACTCTCCATTACTGACACCAGCACGTTTACCACATGTTCTGGGCTGTCTCGGAGGATCCCGTCAACCTTGTCCGCCGGGATGCGTATGAATCTCTCCAGATCCGCAGTGTCCTGAATCTTGTTGATCAGCATGACAAGAGACATTTCATCTCTCCGACCCAGCAGTTCCTGATTGCTGTAGTCATGCACTTGTACAAGCTCATATTTAAAGTCAGGTATCCACTGATGTCCCTCGGGGCCGCTGCCGATACGGTCGCTTAACTGCAGCCCGGCGGTCCATTCCGGTTTACCTTCGTAGTACACGATGGGGATGATGACGGGGTAGCGGAAGCCTTTCTGGCCGGTGCAGCCCTTATGGAGCGTCTCCATCTCCCGTCGGTATTCTGTCCATATACACATCATGTACCGCAGGAGCTGCATGGACACGTCATAATCCACAAGGCTCTTGTGGTCGATCAGGGATACGAAGAACGGGGGCTCTTTTACGCCTGCTTCACTTGCTTTTTTATCTCTCCCGATGTCGAGGATCCGGATCTTCTTCACGGAGTCGGAATTGAACTCGGTTCCCAGATAAGGGAGGTACCGATCGGAGATGTCTTCGATGTCCTCAGGCTGGATGCTCTTTAGCATTGGTATGTCAAAGTTGTCCCGGAGAAACTGTGCACATAGGACGGGGTTGCCGAAGACAGTCTTACTGCTGATATCCCTATTGTGTATTGAGCTTTTTAGCTTCTGGCTTTCTGCTGCCGCCTGCATTTCCATAGACTGTAATAATTTTTCATTTTCTTTCATGTTCCCTCCTGTTCCTGCCCCGGACAGAAGGAATGACCTTTCGCCTGTCCGTGCCATGGGTTGCTGTGTTGTCTGAATAGATGGCGAAAAGCCGATGCAGCGGAAATATTATGTTTCCGACTGTAATGAATTTAGATATTATCTGATAGGTGATGTATTTACTATAACATAGATGTACGTTGCGTACAAGTAGATTTTTCTTTAAATTTTTTAATTAATTTTAAAAACATTAGGCCATTTTCTGAGACGGAGAAGTTTACCGTAAATAATAAGCTTATGCTTCGGATATAATTAGGAAATCAAAAGGGAAACACCTACCCACAATACATTTTTGCGGTCCATATTCTTTGTTTTTGCGGAAAGCTGCTCTATATAATAATCCCAGTCAATATGAAACTCACTGGGGCTGCCGGATTCCTTGCGGTGAATCTGTGCCAGCAGAGCTCCGATCCTTTGGCAATGGGCTACAGTTATCTCCTCATTCTTCAAAGCTTTTCCATTGTACCATTCATATAAATAAAAGAATTGTTCCTCTAGGTTCTGCATTTTAGTGTCGTCTTGTCCGCTTTGGGCAGACATTGATGCGGCGGTCTGTAGGCATTTTCCCTTCAGGCTTGTATTCCTTAAGACTAATGCCGGGATAATGGGAATCCCGTTTGCTTCCAGCACCGCCTCCGGATTTTCGGCCGTGCGGTATTTTTCCATGGCTGTATCCCGCTGCATAATATAGGGATTCAACAGTTTTACTGCGTATCTGTATATTGCCGTAAAAAGAGAGTACATTTTATGCAGAAAGCCGTCCTTCAGCCTGACCGGCGGACACTCCACAGACTCGGATGGCAAGATCATATAGACGGTGCGGGAAAGCGCAGAACGATCCGGAATATTCTTTCATTCTGCTCCGCCCATACATTCCCGTCCATTTTCTGCATCAGTTCCCTGACGATAAACAGACCCAGTCCGGAGGAAGCCTTTCCCCGGGCCGGGTCGGCCTTGTAGAACCGGTCAAACAGCCGGGCAGTATCAATAGTCTTTTCGCTGGATATAGGGTTCTCAAAAGTGAGACAGTCCCTGCCCTCCTGCAGGATCCTGAGGCCGCCGCTGCCGTGGAGCAGGGCATTTTGGATTAGGTTCAAAAAGACGCGCCGGAGTGCTTCTTCCTCTGCAGACACATGAAAATCCTCTGCATCCAGGATGACTTGGGGAGCGCTCCCGGTCTTTTCAAACTGTGCGTAAAAACCTAATAGGCACTCCCCCAGAAGAGGGAGCACCTGTATTTTCTTTCTGCTTTCCAGAGGGAGGGCATAGTCCTCGCTGGTGAGCTTGGTATATAGAAACAGCTTTTCCAGCATGTCCTCCAGCTCCTCCAGACGGCTTTTTGCCGTCAGCAGGTAATGCTCATTTTTTTCGGTGTCCGCAGATTCCAGCGCAAGCTGCACATAGCCTGACGCCCCGGTGAGAGGTGTACGGATATCGTGGGCGAGGTTCGTGATGTTCTGTTTCAGGAGCCTTTCCCCGCGCTCATATAGGATATGCTCCTTGTCCTTGGCGGACAGCGCCTGATTCAGGCTCCGGCACAGCGCCAGCAGGCATCTCTGGCGGCTGCTCACCGCCAGCTCTATATGACTGCCCCTATGGATTTCCTCCAGCTGTTTGTGAAGGGAGCGGACAGACGCACAGAGCTGCGCATAGAGCCAGATCAGACAGAGGCAGATGATACATAAAAGAATTAACAAAATATTCATGTAAGCTTCCCCCGTTTCCGTCGTATCAGATGTCCCGCTTGGACAATGCAGCTGCTGCAGCCACGGAATAGACAGCCAGAAATACAATGCTCACGGCGTAGGTTTTCAGATCACCGAGTCCCGTATAATGGGACGGCCCGTAGGTCAGGTTGATATAAAGGGTATACGCTGTCCAGCCGTCTGCATTAAACAGTCCTGTCACAAAAGAGAGTAAGGTGACGACGAGACCGCTTCCCAGCAGTACCGTCGCTAAGATACTGGCTGAGGTACTCCGGGTGAAAACGCAGACCATGATGATAAGCGCCAGAAACGCAGTGGTGTTGAGCCATGCCCATGTCAGATAATACAAGATGTCCCTCAGTCCGGCAGGGGGCAGCATATTGTGGAAGAATAGGTTGATCAGCAGGCTTGCGCCGTAGGATAGGACGAGGAAGCAAAGGCTCAGCAGACCGGCCAGCATGGTCTTGCCAGCGATGTACTTCCATCTGTGCCTATGCAGGGACAAGGTGTTTTTTACAAAACCGCTGTGGAAATCCATGCAGACGAAGAGTGCCATGAGAATCCCCAGAATGCAGCTGTAGGCTCCGCCGTCCATGCCGATCTCCCGGAACATATCCAGAGAATCATACTGTTCGATATCCAGAGACTCTGTTTCGCCGTTTATATATACAACTGCGGTTATACCTATCCTTTCGGCGGCAGCCTGACCTTCGGGAGTGCCCATCAGCCAGACTAACCAATAGCATAAAAAGCCCATAAGCACAAGGAAGGCAAAACAGACATAAACAGATTTGCTTCTTATCAACCGATATAGATCCATACGCAGTATATTAAGCATTTTCGTTCTCCCCCTTCTGTGTGGTCTGTCCGCCGTCCATGCGGTGCAGGAAGTATTCCTCCAGATCCATGTGATGGAATCCTGACGCGTAGATCTGTACATGATTTTCTACCAGCAGCCGGTTCAGCCATGCACCGTCCTGCAGGCCGTAGAGCCGTATGGTTCGGGCATCCAGCACTTCGGGGGAAATCTCCGGAGCCTGCTCCGAGATCAGGGGCAGTGCCCTCTTTACATCGTCCACCTCGACGCGGAAATAATCCATACAGTTTTTCTCCAGCTCTTCCCTGCTGATCTGCTCTACCAGATTTCCATCCTTGATGATACCGTAATGGGTGGAAATTTTGCTCAGTTCACCCAGAATATGGGAGCTGATGATAAAGGTCTTTCCCTCCTGATTCAATCGGAGTATCAGCTGACGGATCTCCCGGACGCCCTCCGGATCCAGCCCGTTGATGGGTTCGTCCAGAATCAAAAGGTCAGGGTTCCCCAGAAGGGCAAGGGCGATGCCCAGCCGCTGCTTCATTCCCATGGAGAAGCGTTTTACCTTTTTGCTGCCTGCGTCAGCCAGACCGGTGGCTTCCAGCACCTTGTCTACGCTTTTCTCGTCTGCAAGCCCTATGCATCTGGCTTTCATGACGGCATTCTGTCGGGCGGTCATACGGGGATAGAGGCCGGCGGACTCTATGAGGCATCCTATCCTTCTCGCTGTGAAGGAATCGCTGCCGGACCTGCCGAACAGCAGAATGTCCCCTGAGGTGGGCTTTGCCAGCCCGCACAGCATCTTCAGCGTGGTGGACTTTCCGGCGCCGTTTCTTCCGATGAAGCCGTAGATGGATCCCTCTGGTACTTTCATGTCCATGTGGTTTACCGCAGCCTTGTTCTGGTACAGTTTGGTGAGGGCCGTGGTTTCTATGGCAGCGGCTGTAGTTTTCTCATATTTTTGAGGCATTATGAATCTCCCTTCCGTGAATCCGAATGTGGTATCTTTATAAAGCGGTCTAAACGGATTCGCTGTTTGCTTCGTATGGTCAGATTCTACCAGCAGAGATTTCAGAAACCGCTCAGAAAGGATTAAGAAAGGTTAAAGTTTTGGTCAGGAAAGCTTAAACCCCATGCCCCATACGGTCTGTATGTAGGACTCGGTTCCGCTTTCTTTCAGCTTTGACCGGATGTTGCTGATATGCACATTGAGAGTCTTATCCTCTGCCAGATATTCCTCCCCCCATGCGTACTCATAGATCATCTGCTTGGAAAATACCCGCTTCGGGTTGCGGATGAGAAGTTCCAGAATCAGGAATTCATGCTTTGTCAAGGAAACGGGCATTCCTGCAGCAGTCAGTTCCTGCGTGTCAGGATCCAGAGTCCATTCCTTGTATCGGTACGCATTGGATTCCGGAGCGGAGGTTTCTCTGTTTCTGTCCCTGCGGCGCAGCTGTACCTGAATCCGCACCAGAAGCTCCGGCAGCTCGAAGGGCTTGCAGAGGTAGTCCTCTGCCCCGGCGGAGAGCAGGTCAACCTTGCTGTCCAGCCCGCTTTTTGCCGACAGTACGATAACCGGTGTCTTCCGGGAAAAAAGGGTTATGAGCTCTTCTCCCGGAATCCCCGGAAGCATCAGATCCAGCAGTATCAGGTCAAACTGTTCCATTGAAAAAAGGAGCTTAGCCTCGCTGCCGGAAAAGGCCTGCGTGCATACATAGCCGTGTCCCTCCAGATATTCCCGCAGCATCTGGTTGTTCTGCGCATCGTCTTCTACGATTAAAATATGCTTCATTATATTGGCCCTCATGTTTATGTTTTTGTGACTGTTTACTGTGAAAGTCCTTAAATTTGACTCTGCGGCACCGCGAGGCGGTACGTGCTCTCTTGCACGAAATCCCGAGATAGTCGTGCGCCAAACCCGCTTCCCAAAGGCGACACGCCTTGCGGGTTTGTGTGCATCCACAGTAAACCCCCAAGCAATTCCCTTTATTGCTTTACTTTCATGCAAGGTGGAGCAGCCCGTTACATGGGGGTTGCTGCGGATTCGGACATCCGGATAACTGTGCGCAAAGGGCAGGTTATTCTATGATGATCGTCTTTCCGGCAGGAGACAGTAAGATGGTTGCCTTCTGCCACTGCTTTCATGAATAAAGTGATAGGGATGTGGTGGCAGAAACTGCCGGAAAACTGCATGGCTCACGTATTTTATAGTCAGCTGGGTTTACCTCAAAACACGTTGATGATTTCCATGGCATAAATAGATTAAATTTCTTGCCATGACGAAGTTATTATACAGACTTGGTATAATTCTGTCAACAAAATTTGAAAAGCATTGACGCATAAAGGGAAAAAACGTATACTTAAACTGTCGCATTTTGTGTGGAAAAATAAAATCTGCCGGAAGGAGGGGATTTTATGGATATGCCGGTCATTATTATCATATTGGTCTGTGCAGCCGCCATGTCCGCCAGCGCAGTGCTTTATCTGCGCCAGCGCGTCAGACGCCGCAGACCGGAAGAATTTGACCTGATGGAGGGGCACGACTTTGAATATTACTGTGCGGAGCTTCTGAAAAAGCGGGGCTTTCAGGAAGTGGAGGTCACCAGAGCCAGCGGCGACTATGGAATAGACATCCTTGCGGAAAAGGATGGAGTGACCTATGCCATCCAGTGCAAATGCTATACCTCCCCCGTGGGGATCAAGGCGGTCCAGGAGGCCTATGCGGGAAGGGATTATTACGATAGGATGGTGGGAGCGGTGCTCACCAACCAGTATTTCACCCAGCCCGCAGTGGAGGCGGCCGGGCGGCTTAAGATACTCCTGTGGGATCGTGGGTACCTTGAGAGTATGATGGAGGAGTAGAGCCTTCCAGCCTCTCCCGCAGGCTGGTAAAGTCCGAGGGGCCGCAGTCCAGATAGAAGGTGTGGAAGCGATAGTCCGTGTAGGTCTCGCCCCATAGTTCCTTAGCCCTCTCCTGCAGGGAAAGGATTTCCAGATACCCCAGATAATATTTCAGATAGTTGCATGGCTCCTGAACGATGTAGTTGTACAAGGATTTGATGGATTCACTGTCCGTATAGCCGAAATTTTCCAGAACCTTGGCAATATGGCTGTAGGAGGCGCCCTCGTAATGGATTAGGATGTCAATGAGGCAATAAAGGCTCAGCTGCAGGCTGCGGTTGTGCTTTTCCAGCTGAGCGTTCAGCGCTGCGGTCCCCTGCCCGTATTCCTGCAGGAGCTGGGAGGCGTAGTCATAGGAAAGATATTCTACATACAGTGCCCAGCCCTCCTGATAACCGCCGTACCAGAGCAACTCTCTGGCAGGACGCTCCTTGCCGGGATAGGCGAGACGGTTGTAATAGACAGTTTGGTAGAGATGCCCCGGATAGCCTTCATGGGCAAGGGTGGTGTATAGATCCAGCCCGCCGGGAGTCTTGCGCTTATTGATGTATATGGTGTTGGCATTGGTGTCGTCCAGAGGGGCTGTCAGGTAAAACGCAGGGGCGCAGTAGGCCTCCAGACTGGAGGAGAGTGGCTTTACTGCCGCCTGCGTGGCACCGTCGGGGATGGGAGGGAAGCTTCCGCTCATCCGTGTCTGGAGATCCAGCAGCATCTGAGATGCATTCTGATAAGGAAAGTCATCGGCATTTTCGGTTCCGTAGCTCTGGGCAAGCTCGGGATGGTCTGCCAGAAGACGGGCAATTTCGTCATATTCCTTGGAAAACTGATCCGAGAGAAGCTTTTGGATCTCGTTTACGGGGCGGTAGGAGCCTGTCTCGGAGATCAGCAATTTTTCATAATAGGCTTTTCCCTGAGGCAGCCCGGCCAGCCCGCAGGGTATGACGGATTCGTCCTCCAGCAGCAGGAGGCCGTCCCCCAGAGAGGCGTAGGCAGGCAGCAGCACGGTCTTTAACAGCCTGTCATTCTGGGCGATATAGCTCTGAGCCTGAGCCTCTGTGATTTCCCCAGAAGCTGTCAGGGCTTCCAGCCGCTCCTGAAAGGTGGTCTGCAGGAAATGGGTTCCCTCCTCCAGCGACTCTTTTGTGACGATGGTGTCGCATTGTTCCCGCACCTGCTTCAGAAAGGAGGCAGGGATCGGCAGGCCGGCGGCTGTTTTTTCCTGTTCGTAGGTCAGCAGGGAAGCGAAGTACTCGTCGGTCTGGTCCAGAAGGGCCAGATAGTCCTCTACGTCCCTTTTGCTGCGGAAAGTGTATTCTGCCAGCAGGATGGGCAGCTGGGACTGGGCGCCGGAGGCGGGAGAAAGTGGCTCACCGTAGTAGGCGAAGGCGCTCATCTCCAGAGAATTAGTCAGGGAGCGGATCAGCAGCCTGCACAGGTAGGCATCAGAGTCGGAAAGCTTTTCCGTATGTATGTCTTTCAGGGCGGCCAGAGTATTCTCCGTCCCTGCCTGATTGTTCAGGGAGGATTCGGAGCGGTAGCAGACAAGGGTAGGCGTATAGTCGTAGATGCCGAAAGCCTCAGGGTCTGCGAGAGTATAATGCATATTGAGGGTGTTGGCTGCCATTTCCTTCGTAAACAATTCGGTTGTTATATTGGCGAAGCGTTTCTCGTCATGCTGGTAGGCAAAGAGGAAAAAGGTCATGCCTGCGAAAAGCAGCAGAAAGACAGCGCCAAAGAGCAGCTGCCGGGCGGAGAGTCTGGATTGCTTTTTCAAAGTATCACCTTGCGATATGAGATATTGCTACAGTATATGAAAGGGATGTGCCGGTCATGTATGCATTTTTTTGAGACTATTGTTTTTGGGGGATAAATAGAATATAATAATTGCAGAGAGCTTCAGGACTCTGCCAATTGTCTGAGGATATGTAATAAACCGCATACTTAAGAGCGGTGATTTATTAGTCAGACTGCGTTGATGATCAGATACCTGAATCCGTGAACTTGACCTCAAATTAAAACCGGATGGAATTATCCGGTAAAAACATAGGCGGCATGCCTCA
>CAXHOW010000041.1:0-29236 GCA_964018205.1 uncultured Acetatifactor sp.
CTATAAAACAAGCAACAAACACCGAAAATATGCGGTGTTTGGAAAACAATTTGTAACGAGGTTCACGGATTCAGGTCCTATTAAATTTTCTTGCAGGACATCTCTGCTCATTTCGGTGAAACGAAGCAATAGATCTCCATAGGGCATTTTATCCGGAATAGATTCTTTGTCCATTATTCATCGCCTTTCTTCCTGCTGTTATCATATTTCATATCTGTGTAAAAGTAAATACCTGAAATCTGACATAGGCAGATAGATTTACAATAGTTTGCATCACAAAAGAGTTGAAAGCAAACATAAGTTCTGGTATAATAAGCTCAGCCGGGCACATAATAAAAGGTTATGTGTTATCAGGTTTAGTAAAAAGGCTGCAGCCAAATGCCGGTGCAATGAAATCAGGATGTGATATTATAAGCTCCCGGAATCTCAGTAAGTAAGATCAGGATACGGATCAATGATGTGGTCGGAAAAGTGGGGGAAGCCGTAAGGATGGCTTCGGGAAAGTTCCAGGAAAAGCAGTATAAAGATTTCGAGAGGCTTTATATAGGGAGGGAATCATAATGGCGGCAGAAGGCCATATCTATATCGCAATCGACTTGAAGTCATTTTATGCCTCCGTGGAATGCATGGAGCGGGGACTGGATCCCATGGCCACGAATCTGGTGGTTGCGGATGTCAGCCGCACGGAGAAGACAATCTGCCTTGCAGTGTCGCCGTCCATGAAGGCGTACGGTATACCGGGACGGCCCAGACTGTTTCAGGTGGTACAGAGGATCCGGGAGGTCAACGGGGAGCGGCTGGGCAGGCTGCAGGGACATAAGTTTGACGGCGAGTCATGGGACGCCGCTGCGCTGGGGGCGGATCCGTCCCTTGCTGTCTCCTATATCGCCGCCCCGCCCCGGATGGCGCTGTACATGGAGTACAGCATGAGGATATATGATATCTATATGAAATATGTAGCGCCGGAGGATATCCATGTCTATTCCATAGACGAGGTATTCATAGATGTCACCGACTATCTGAATGCTCTGGGTATTACGGCCCATGAGCTGGCGGGGAGGATGATCAGGGAGATCCTGCGGACCACGGGCATAACGGCTACGGCAGGAATCGGCACGAATCTTTATCTATGTAAGGTAGCTATGGACATTGTAGCCAAGCATGTGGCGCCTGACGAGGAGGGTGTGCGCATCGCGCAGCTGGACGAGATGGAGTACCGGAGGCTCCTATGGGATCACCGCCCTCTTACGGACTTCTGGCGGGTAGGCAGGGGGTACGCCAAAAAGCTGGAGGAAAACGGGCTTTTTACCATGGGGGACGTGGCCAGATGCTCTCTGGGCAAGAGCACTGACTACCATAATGAGGATCTGCTGTACAAGCTGTTCGGAATTAATGCCGAGCTGCTCATCGACCATGCATGGGGATGGGAGCCCTGCACCATCGCAGACGTGAAGGCATATAAGCCTGACACAAGCAGCATGGGAGCGGGGCAGGTACTCCAATGTCCCTACAGCTTCGAGAAAGGAAAGCTCATTGTGCGGGAGATGACGGATCTGCTGGTGCTGGATCTGGTGGAGAAGAGGCTTGTGACGAATCAGATCGTGCTGACAATAGGCTATGATGTGGAGAACCTCAGCAGCCCGGAGATCAAGAAAAAATACAAAGGACCCGTAGTCACGGATCATTACGGGCGGAAGGTGCCCAAGGCCGCGCATGGAAGCGCAAATATAGGAAGATATACTTCCTCCACAAAATTGATCATGAATGCCATGATGGGGCTGTATGACCAGATCGTCGACAAAAATCTGCTGGTGCGCAGGGTCACGGTGACGGCCAACCATGTGGTGGAAGAGGGCAGCGCAGAGCCGGAATATGTGTATGAACAGATGAATCTCTTCACCGATTACGAGGCGCTGCAGAAGCAGAAGGAAAAGGAGGAGGCAGAGCTTGAGCGGGAGCGAAAGCTGCAGGAGGCTATGCTGGACATCAAAAGGAAATTCGGCAAGAATGCGATCCTGAAGGGGATGAACCTTGTGGAAGGAGCCATGACGGTGAAACGGAACGGGCAGATAGGGGGGCACAAGGCATAGCCCTATATGATAAGCGGTCCGGAGATTTTGAGAGGATATTTGAAATAAGCTCTCGGAATCTCAGTGAGCAAGATCAAGTGTTGGGCCTGAAAGGCGCTCAGAAAAGCGGGGGAATCGGCAAAAGTGAATCCTGAAAGCGATATATTAAGCAGTATGGCTATTCCGGGAGTATATTGAAGGGAAAGAGAGGTCTTGAAGGATGACAGGTAGGATGATAGGAAGGAAGTTTTTGAGAGAGGCGGAGGAGAAATCATCATGGCAGTGAACATGGAGGAAAAATGTCTCAATAGCGGATGCGGCTATGATGATATCATAAATCTGCCGCATCATGTTTCAAAGACGCATCCGCCTATGCCGGCAGCGAACCGGGCAGCGCAGTTTTCCCCTTTCGCCGCCCTTACCGGTTATGAGGAGGCTGTGGAGGAGACGGGAAGGCTCACGGATGAGAGGCTGGAGCTGGAGGAAGATGCAGTCTGCGCCCTTGACAAAAAGCTGCGGATGCTGCAGGAGAGGATTGCCGAGCAGCCCGAGATCTCAGTCACCTATTTTCAGCCGGATGCCAGAAAAGCAGGAGGCGCATATGTCACGGTCAGCGGACGGATCAAGAAGATAGACAGCTATGAGCAGACGCTGGTCATGAAGGACGGCCAGAGGATTCCTATAAAGGATGTCATGGCGTTAGAAGATGAGTATAATGATGTGATGGAATTGAAGTGATACTATAACAGAGACGAATATCATGTAGGCATCTTTGCCGAAAGGACAAAGATGCCTACATAAGCCTTCAGCGACTATAATCCTATTCCGCCAGATACATCTTCAGCCCGTCCTCGATTTTCTGGACGGTGTCTTCCTTGGTCGATGTGCCGTCCAGATATGCCCCCAGGCATTCGGCCAGCACTTCCCGTATCTTGGCATCTTCCTTTATAGGTCTGTCCAGCGTCTGGCATATGGCGGACAGCCTTGCCGCCGTCTCCGGAGAGTAGGCTTTGCTCTCAAAGTCTATAGTGCCTCCGTCGTCTGCGGCTATAGAGAGGAAGGCAGTGAATGTGGAGCGGTCCTTGGTTTCCTGCTTTTGCAGGGCAGCCTTGTTGACCGGGAATCCGCCGCTGAAGTCGCTGTTCTGAGCCTGCTCGGACAGGGCGAACAGGAGGAAGTCCTTTGCGATATCCTGATACCGGCTCTTTACGCAGACACCCATCTGCAGGGACGGAATGAATCTGTTTTCAAAGGCAGTGAAGTCACCTTTGATATAGTCAACCATGGACATGGGGAACATACAGTCTGTAAAGCCGTCCGCCTCAGTGAAGGCAAGCTTTGCCTTGTCAGCCAGCTCCCACATGGTATAGACGAACGAGTCCTCGGCGCGGGTATTAATGATCCCGCAGTTGTCGGCGATGGCCTTCAGATATTCTAGATATCTGCCGGTTGCCTCCTTGTCCAGCTGTTTGCCGTTTACAAGCTCGTCACAGAAGTAAGGATAGAATTCATCTACCAGCTCCGCCGGGGTATGAGGTCCCATATAGCTATAGTCGGCACCGGACAGAAAGTCTGCAAGGGCTTCCATGGAGCGCATGCTTTCGGCGGGTATATCCCTGCCTATTGCCAGCTGGAAGCCAAACAGCAGGGGAACCACATACCGCTTGCCCTCTTCCCGGACATAGGTGCTTGTAATGTTGGACAGCAGCGTTCCGTCCTCTTCCAGAGGCCTTACGATGTCATCCAGATCCGTCAGCAGGCCTTTTGATGCATAGGAGTCCATGTTCAGGTGATCCATGACCAGAAGATCCGGCGCGTCATCTCCCATAAGGGTAGTGTTCAGCTTCTTATAAATGGCATCATAATCAGGGTGCTCATAAGAATACATGGGATATTCGTACTCTATGCTGATCAAGGTTTCGGGATGGGCCTTATGGTATAGGATGGCTGCCTGCTTAAGGGTGGGATTTTCAAAGACAGTATATACCTTCAGCACCTGAGCTACCTGAGAGACAGCTTCGGGATCGTACTCGTATCGATTCAGCTTCTGTCTGTCCCCGGTCTGGATCAATGCGTAGATGCTTCCGTCCTCTAAAGCCGCAAAACCCATGCAGGCATAGTCGGTCATGGAGAAATCTGTCTCCACGCCGTCCACCAGCTTTTCCCATTCCCCATCAGGATTCCCTTCAGGGAGTCGGAATATGCCGTTTTCGTCTGCGGCGATCAGGGTGCCGTCCTTCAGGACGCTGAGGGCGAGACTGCCAGAGCTGCCCACCATGATGGTGCCGTCTCCGGAACCGGAAGCACCTGCAGGGAAAGGAATTGTCACCATATTGCTGTCCATGCCATCTTTCCTTTTCTCTATCTCTCCGCCGTTTCCGCCAGAAGAGCATAGATAGGTGTTTTCACCGTCAGTCAGGATCCCGCCCTCATAAAGGCCTGAAATAGGACGGGTTTCTATGACGCTTCCGTCCTCGCCGGACAGAATGTCCATTGAAGTGTAGGAGACTGCTGCCAGTGTACCGTTGTCCAGAGCTGCCAGCCCCTGAATCATTTCATACATGCCCCAGTCCTCATTCAGGACAGACCACTTTTCCGGGGTGATCTCCGTGGCCGTATCGCCGTTCTCCTTCCAGAGATGGCCAAGAAAGCTGTCCTCTCCTTCTGCGATATAGCCGGCATAGAGATATTGCTGTCCGTCCTTATTCTGGACCAGCCTGACTGACATCCAATCCTGAGGGGGCAGATCCATGGACGTCAGCCAGCTTTTGGTCACATCCTTAAAGCCGTCCTCTTGTCTGGCCCATTCCTGCAGGACGGTTCTTTCTTCCTCCAGTCTGGAGACAAGGAGATGCAGCTCGCCATCCACGGAAAACAGCTGCTGGATGGACCAGTCTGCCAGTGCTTCAGGCAGGATTTCTTCCTGCTCCACATATCTGCCCTTGTCTGCGGCCGATGTGTCTTGAGGCTGCTCCGGCGAACTGCCGCCTTCCGGTGCATTCTTTCCGCAGCCGCCCAGCACGCCTGCAAGGAGAGCGGTGGCCAGCAGGACCGCCAGCCCCTTTTTTAAGTTCCGTTGTTTCATTTTCCTGATACCTCCCGATTCGGGGGCTGCCGTTCACAGCAGAAAGAGCAATCATTCCGGCGGCCCCGCTATAATTTACTTTCTAATGGTATCAGGGAAATGTCAAGGGTCTGTGTCCCACATGTGCCTAAGTTGTAAAATCTATTCAGGAGACGGGAAGGTCAGGTAAAGATGCAGGTTGAAAAATTCAGTATATTCTTCCGTATAAGAATCGGCATCCGGTTTGAAGACTGCGATGCCGGAAACGCTCATGGCGGCCTGCAGGCCGCTGCTTCCCACATCCTGATACAGAACCCGGCCTATGCTTTCCGGCGTTTTGTCTCCGTTCTCCGTCAGGGAAGCACTGTCATGCAGGCCGAAGGAATCGGCGTAGCTGCGCAGCAGTCCGGCCATGGTGTCTGAGTCCTGATATTCAATAGGTAAGGAGCAGCTGACGGATGCGTCCAGGATCTGGCCGGTCACCGCATTCAGGATCAGCTCTGCCTCCATGCCCTGACCGGCGAGCAGCACGGTCCAATAGCTGAGCAGGGGATCGGTCTGGCCGCTGTTTGGATTCTCCTGCAACGACCATAGATAGCAGTTTGCTCTGTATTCCTGCAGGATAAAATCCGGCTGGCCCAGATGGGGCATGAAAAACTGACCTATCCATTCCTTGCCCAGCATCATGGCTTCTGTCATGGACAATTGTCCTGTCTTTGGCTCGTGGGGATAGGATTCCCCGCCGCTTTGCAGATTTTGAACCGTCAGCGCCAGCTCGTCCTGCGTCAGCTGTGCTGTGAAGGTTTCCACAATGCCGATGTCTACGTCAGCCATGTCTTCGGTCTGGGCGGGCAGCGCCACCAGACCTCCGCTTTGGAGAAGATGCGCCTCTTCTCGGGAAAGGAGGACTTGTACGCCCGCCAGTCCGCCTAGAGCGATGCCGAAAGCGGACAGGATGCCGAGGAGATTGAGGCAGATGTTTTTTCGGTTACTTTTTTGTTCTTTCTGCATTTTGATCATTCATCCCTGCCTTTCTTCCGGGAGGTGGTTCTCCGGCTGACGGAGCCGGAGTGGTTTTTGACCCCATGCTTTCGGAGTATGCCATATTAGCTTATGTCTTGTCATTTGTTTCGGACGTCGGATCCGTGCAGCCGGAATCCTCATCAGAGGCGCTTATGCAAGGCAGACAGAAGCGCACGGTGGTTCCCTCGCCCTTCCTGCTCTCGAAGGTAAGACAGCCGCCGTGTATTCCGGCGATCCTGTCCGCAAGAGCAAGCCCCAGTCCTGCGCCGTGCTGTTTTCGGGAGCGTGCCTTGTCCACCATGTAAAAGGCCTCCGTGATGCGGGTAAGCTCATCCGCCTCCATGCCGCAGCCGTTGTCCTTTATGCTGATCCAATACTTTTTATCCTCTGCCTGTCCGAAGACAGTAATCTGGCTGCTGCCTGCCTTGACGGAATTGTCCACCAGATTGATCAGCAGCGTTTTCATCAGGTCATAATCCGCCCTGACATAACCCGGGGCCGCCTGCACCATTAAGTCCACTTGGTTTTTGGAAAGGATAGGGGACAGCCCCTCTGCCACATCCTGCAGCAGCTCCTCCGCAGACATTTCCGTCAGGGGAAAATCCTGCCTGCCCAGCACGGTCAGCTCCATCAGCTTCAGGGAAAGGGCCTCCAGCCGCATACCTTCGTTCCAGATGTGCCATGATGCCCTCCGTACTGCATCCCGGGAGAGCTCCTTCTGATAAATGGTATCCGCATAGCCTATGATGGAGGTAAGAGGAGTCTTCAGCTCATGGGCGAAATTCGCTACAAAATCCTCCTTTTCTCTGGCGGCCTTGGAAAGCTCTACGATTTTGTTTTCCACTGCGTCCGCCATCTGGTTGAAGCTTTCTGCCAGCGTCCCTATCTCATCGCTGCCCTTTAAGGGAAGCCGCTCTCTGTAATAGCCCTCGGACATCCGGCGGGCGGCCTTGGACATCCTCTTTAAAGGGTTTGTCAGCAGTGCGGACAAGAATCCCAGAAGCGCCATGCCCGCCGCCATTGCGGCCAGATAGCAACGGATGAAATACCGACGCAGGGTGTCCTGCTGCTGAACGGTTTTGGTGATATCCCACTGGGTAATGAAATAAGCTTTCTGTTTGTTCAGGGATTCATTTCCGCTCTCCGGCGTAGTATGCCATCCGTTCCACTCTACGATGCTGCCTGTCAGCACATAGCTGCCATGGGCAGTATCCTGAAACTGGTATGCATGGGCATCCTCCGACAGGCTGTCCAGAAAGGAAATGTCAAGCTCCTCGATTTCGGAATAAAGAAGGGTCTTATCCTCCGCAAGGAAGGCCACAGGAACGTTGATTTCCTCCGCAAGGCCGCGGAATATGCTTTTTGTGAAGGCGGCTTCGGGAAGGGCCTGCCCGTCGGAGCCATCCTGCCCGTCCGGAGAGCCTTGCCCGCCGGAATCATCCTGCCCGTCCGGAGCAGGCTTATCCTCCAGAAAATAATAGTCTCCCGGCATGAGGGAGCCGTCCGGAAAGGTCTGCCAGATGGTATAGATCCGTGTTTCGGAGGGAAAGAGAGCGCCTTCTAAACTTACAGCCACAGACACATCTGCATATGTCAGCATTGCGGACTGAACCGTAAATTTATCATACTGATATTGCTTCAGGGCGAAATCTGCTTCCCTTGCCATACTGCTTTCCAGAGAATAGTGGAGCAGAAAGTATCCTGAGAAAGAGAACGCCACACCGAACACCAGCATTCCGAATAAGAAAATCTTTGTAAAAAGCCGCATCCTATCCCTCCAGCCTATAGCCTATACGAAATATGGTCTTGATCCTGTCCTCCCATCCAAGCTTCCTGCGGAGCCGCTGGATATGGGCGTCCAAGGTTCTGGTCTCGCCTAAAAAGGGCTCCTTCCAGACGTTTTCATAGAGCTGTTCCCGATACAGAGCCACGTTCTTATTCTGCACCAGAGCAAGCAGCAGATCAAATTCCTTTGCCGTGAGGATCACGGGACAGCCGTTTTTGGTCACTTGTCTGGAATCCGGGCAGATGGTCACATCTCCTAAAACCACCAGATCTGTCCGGTTACCCATCCGCCGAAGCACAGCTTCCGCTCTGGCCAGCAGCTCGCCGACCTGAAAGGGCTTTGCCAGATAATCGTCGGCCCCCGCCTTCAGGCCTTTGATCCGGTCTTCTACACTTCCCTTTGCTGTCAGAAAGATGACCGGCGTACCGGTGGGCCTGACAAGATCCAGAAGCCCGTAGCCATCCAGCTTCGGCAGCATGATATCCAGCAGGACCAGATCGAAGCGCTCCTTCTCCAGCAGCCTTGCGCCCTCCGCGCCGTCGCAGGCGCAGATACAGCGGTAGTTTTCCGCGCATAGATTCATATAGATCAATTCGGCTATCGGCTCATCGTCCTCCACGATCAGGATATTTGCCATAGATTCCACCTCCCTAAAAATGCATCCTGCTTTAGATAAGGAAGAGCAGGGCATAGATAAATTTTATCATAGCATGAAAATGTGTCCAAACTGTATATTTTCTTATATGTGGGGAAAATCTTGCACAACTGGCAAAGAATGTATATAATGGTAAAGGCAAGGAGGGAGTATTATGAAGATCAGAATCGGTATTTTAGGATATGGCAATCTGGGGAGGGGCGTGGAATGCGCCATCAGGCAGAATCCGGACATGGAGCTTGCGGCAGTATTTACAAGAAGGGATCCGGCCTGCGTGAAAATATTGACGGAGACGGCGAAGGTCTGTTCCGTGGGCGAGGCGAAGGACTGGAAGGATAAGCTGGATGTCGTGATCCTCTGCGGGGGCAGCGCCACGGATCTCCCGGTGCAGACCCCGGAATATGCAGGGATGTTCAATGTGGTGGACAGCTTTGACACCCACGCAAGGATTCCGGAGCATTTTGCCAAGGTGGATCAGGCGGCAAAAGCCGGAGGAAAGACTGCCGTCATCTCCGTGGGATGGGATCCAGGTATGTTTTCTCTGAACAGAATGTATGCCAACGCGATCCTGCCGGAGGGGAAGGATTATACCTTCTGGGGCAGGGGCGTGAGCCAGGGGCATTCGGACGCGGTGCGCCGGATTCCGGGGGTGAAGGACGCAAAGCAGTATACCATTCCGGTGGACGGTGCGCTGGCGGCGGTGCGCAAGGGAGAGAATCCTGATCTGACCACACGTCAGAAGCATACAAGGGAGTGCTTTGTGGTTGCGGAGGAAGGCGCAGACAAGGAGCGAATCGAGAAAGAGATCAAGACCATGCCCAACTACTTCGCTGACTATGATACCACAGTGCATTTCATCACCGAGGAGGAGCTGAAGCGTGACCACAGCGGGATCCCTCACGGAGGATTCGTGCTGCGCAGCGGTGCCACAGGCTGGGAAAAGGAGCACCGCCACCTGATTGAGTACAGTCTGAAGCTTGACTCCAATCCGGAGTTCACAGCCAGCGTGATCGTAGCCTATGCAAGAGCCGCATATCGGCTTTCTGCGGAAGGGGCCGCAGGCTGCAAGACGGTATTTGATATTGCACCGGCCTATCTGAGCGCAAAGAGCGGTGAGGAGCTGAGGGCATCCATGCTTTGATGTAAAAGATGTCCTGAAGCCGCTTTGGCTGGGAGCGGAAAATGGATTTGTGAGAAAACAAGTGGTAGAAAACGGAATTTTAGAGTAAAATAATAAGAATCGTATCAAGAAAAGATGTTCGGGCTTTGAGGGGGATGCCTTATAGGGCAAGCTGTGACCAGAGCGGACGGAGGAAATCGAGAATGAGACTGCTGGATTTAATGGAAGGTTTAAATTACCGATGTGTACAGGGGGATATGGACAAGGAGATATCCGCGATTGTGTATGATTCGAGGAAGGCAGTGCCGCCGGGCGCCCTTTTCATCTGTATCGAGGGCGCAAAGTTTGACGGACATGACTTTGCAGTGTCTGCTGCCAGACAGGGTGCGGCAGCAGTGGTGGTCTCCAAGCTTGTGGACGGACTGGAGAGGGAGAACGTGACAGTTATCCAGACGAAGGACACCCGGTATGCCATGGCATTTATCTCAGCAGCATGGTTCGGACATCCTGCCGGGAAGCTGAAGGTCATCGGCATCACGGGCACCAAGGGCAAGACCACCACCGCTTATCTGGTAAAGTCCGTTCTGGAGAACACAGGCCTTAAAGTGGGGCTGATGGGAACCGTGGAGATCATTATCGGGGAGACCCATACCCCTGCGGTGAATACGACGCCGGAATCCTATCTGGTGCAGGAGAACTTTGCCAGAATGGCGGAGGCGGGCATGGACGCGGTGGTGATGGAGGTGTCCTCTCAGGCGCTGAAGCTTCACCGCACGCAGGGCTTTGTATTCGATTATGGAATATTCACTAATCTTGAGCCGGATCATATCGCCCCCGGCGAGCATGAGAGCTTTGAGGAATATTTGGCCTGCAAGGGACGGCTGTTCGGGCAGTGCCGCACAGGCATTGTGAACGGGGATGATGCTCATGTGGGGCAGGTGACAGAGGGACATAGCTGCGAGCTGGAGACCTACGGTCTGGGAGAGACATGTATGCTGCGGGCGGAAGGGCTTAAGCTGGTGCAGGGCTCAGGAAAGCTGGGGGTGGATTTCCATGTGGCGGGGCTGATGGATTTTGAAGCGCAGATGCCTTTTCCCGGCAGGTTCAGCGTCTATAATGCGTTATGTGCCATTGCCGTATGCCGTCATTTTCAGGTGGGGATTCCCGAGATCCGGAAAGGTCTGGAGAACGCAAGGGTAAAGGGGCGGATCGAGAGGGTGGAGATTTCTCCCAAGTTTACCCTTCTGATAGATTATGCCCATAATGCCATGGCGCTGGAAAGCCTGCTGTCTTCCCTGAGGGAGTATAAGCCGGGGCGTCTGGTATGTCTGTTCGGCTGCGGCGGCAACAGGGATCCCCACCGCCGCTTCGAGATGGGGGAGGTAAGCGGGAGGCTGGCGGATTTCACCATTATTACATCTGACAATCCCCGGTTCGAGGAGCCCCAGAAGATCATAGATGACATCAGGACAGGGATAGAAAAGACCTCCGGCAGGTATGTGGAGATCTGCGACAGAAGGGAAGCCATTGCCTATGCCATCTCCCATGCCAGAGAGAGAGACCTGATCGTGCTTGCGGGGAAGGGGCATGAGGATTATCAGGAGATCAAGGGAGTACATTATCCTATGGATGAGAGAGCCATTATCAGGGAGCTGCTGGAAGGCGGGCTGGAGCATATCTGAGGAATAGGCTCCGACACAAGGGGCATGCCTGATTCCTTGTGGGGCAAGAATGTGTCATGCCTGCGGCGTGACAAGGATAGGAGCGCAGGAGCCTGACGGTGTGCCTGATAACGGACTGCTGCTGGAGGTGGACAGTGGAGAAGCTATACGCGGATATCATTGTAGATATCTCACACGAAAAACTGGATAAGCCTTTTCAGTACCGCGTCCCTGCCGGGCTCCGGGAGTCGCTGGAGACGGGGATGTGCGTCACGGTTCCCTTCGGCAACGGCAACAAGCTTCTGAAGGGTTATGTGGTGGGACTGGGGGACGTTTGTAAGTTCGACCCTGCAAGGATGAAGGAAATCCGGGGAATCGCCAAAAACGGGGTGGATATTGACGACAAGATGATTGCATTGGCAGCATGGATCCGGGAAAATTACGGGTCCACCATGATACAGGCACTGAAAACCGTCCTTCCGGCCAGACAGTCCGTGAAAAAGCTGGAGCATAGGACGGTTCAGCGCATCATGGGTAGGGAAGAAATCATCTCCCTGCTGGGAGAGAGCAGGCGCAGGAAGCAGGTGGCCAAGGAACGGCTTCTGCAGGAGCTGACGGAGCAGGAGTCCATACCTTATGAATGGGTGACAAGAAAGCTGGGGGTCTCCGCCCAGACCGTGAGGAGCCTGGAGCTGGCGGGGGCTGTCAGGGTGGTCAGTGTCAAAAGCCTCCGCAATCCTGTGAAACTGCAGGAGACGGAGGAGAACCGTCCGGCCTTAAGCGCGGCTCAGGCCGGGATCGTGAGGGAGATCCTGCGGGACTTCGATGAAGGCAGGCAGGAGACCTATCTGCTCCACGGCATCACCGGAAGCGGCAAAACCGAGGTTTATATGCATCTGGTGGAGGAGATGGTAGGCCGGGGCAGGCAGGTCATCGTGCTGATCCCGGAGATCGCGCTGACCTATCAGACCCTGCTGCGGTTTTACAAAAGATTCGGAAACAAGGTCAGCGTCATGAATTCCACCTTGTCATCCGGGGAAAAATATGATCAGTGCCAACGGGCGAAGAATGGAGAGATAGACGTGATTATAGGCCCCAGATCGGCACTTTTCACTCCTTTCCCCCGAATCGGCATGATCATCATCGACGAGGAGCATGAGGGCAGCTATAAGAGCGAGGCGGCACCCAAGTATCATGCCAGAGAGACCGCTGCTCAGGTGGCAAGGCTCCATGGCGCAAGCGTGCTGCTGGGATCCGCCACTCCTTCTCTGGAGGCCTATTACCGTGTGAGGACAGGGGAGTATAAGCTTTTTACCCTGAAGGAGAGACTGACGGGGGGACAGCTCCCTCTGGTCCATACCGTGGATCTGAGGCAGGAGCTGAAGGAGGGAAACCGTTCCATCTTCAGCAGGAAGCTGCAGGAGCTGCTGGCTGACAGGCTTAAAAAGGGGGAGCAGAGCGTTCTGTTCCTGAACCGAAGAGGATATGCCGGATTCGTAAGCTGCAGGGCCTGCGGCCATGTGATGAAATGTCCTCACTGCGATGTATCCTTGTCGGAGCATGCAGGCCCTATGCCGGTGCAGGGCAATATATCGCAGGCCCGTGGGGAGAGCAGAACCGGCAGGCTGGTGTGCCATTACTGCGGCTACACGGAGCCTAAGCCGCAGACCTGTCCCCAGTGCGGTTCAAAGTACATCAACGGCTTCAAGGCGGGCACCCAGCAGACGGAGGAAAAGCTGCGGGAGCTGTTCCCTCAGGTGCGCACGCTGCGGATGGACGCGGACACCACCCGGACAAAGGAGAGCTATGAGCGGATTCTGTCGGCGTTTTCCAATGGGGAGGCGGATGTACTGATCGGAACCCAGATGATCGTAAAAGGGCATGATTTCCCTAAAGTGACGCTGGTGGGGATCCTTGCGGCGGATCTGTCCCTGAATGTGGGGGACTACCGGGGCGGGGAGAGGACATTCCAGCTGCTGACGCAGGCGGTGGGCAGAGCCGGGCGGGGAACGCTGCCGGGGGAGGCTGTGATCCAGACCTATCAGCCGGATCATTATGCGGTCATCCGGGCGGCAGCGCAGGACTATGAGGGATTCTATGGGGAGGAGATACTGTATAGGGAGATGATGGGGTATCCTCCCGCTTCCCATATGCTGGCAGTGCAGATATTTTCCGCGGAAGAGGAGAGAGGGCGGATGCTGGCAGATCATCTGGCAGCCATGACCCGGAAGGGGTTCGGGGGAGGTCCTCCGGCCTGCGGAGCAGCCAAGGGCATGGGCAGGGAGCGTGTTTCCCCGGGGCTCTTTGCCGAAAACGGCGAGATGCCCCAGAGAAGGGGATCTGAGCTGCAGATCATTGGGCCTGCGCCTGCATCCATCAGCAGAATTAATGATATTTTTAGATTTGTTTTCTATGTGAAATGCCCAAAGTATGGTAAACTGGTACAGGTCAAGGATATGCTGGAGGAAGAGATGCAGGGCAAGCAGCCTGCCAATGAGACGGTGCAGTTTGACTTTGACCCGGTCAATATCATATAAAGTGAGTGGTGCCCGGAAGGATTTACGGACGAACGAATTTGCGGCCGGAAAGGTTTCCCGAGTTGTGGGTACTGATCGGGCAGATACGGTAACTGGAATAGGAGGAAAAAAGATGGCAATCAGGAACATACGGGAGATCGGAGACGATATCCTTACCAAGAAATGCAAGGCGGTAAGCGAGATGACGCCCCGCACCAGAGAGCTGATTCAGGATATGCTGGACACTATGTACGAGGCCAACGGCGTAGGGCTTGCGGCGCCGCAGGTAGGGATACTCAAGAGGATCGTGGTCATCGATACCACAGGGGAGGATCCCCACGTCCTCATCAATCCCAGAATACTGGAGACGGAGGGGGAGCAGACCGGAAACGAAGCATGTTTAAGCGTTCCGGGAAAGACCGGGGTGGTCACCCGCCCCAACTATGTGAAGGTGGCGGCGCAGGATGTGAATCTGAAGGAATATGAGCTGGAGGGGACGGAGCTTCTGGCCAGAGCGATCTGCCATGAGCTTGACCATCTGGAGGGGCATCTCTATGTGGAAAAGGCGGAAGGGCCTCTGATGGATACGGCGGATGAAGAAGAGGAAGAGGTGGATGAGGATTGAAGATAGTGTTTATGGGCACGCCGGATTATGCGGCGGCGGCGCTTAAGGCTCTCATCGGGGCAGGGCATGAGATCCTGGCGGTAGTAACCCAGCCCGACAAGCCGAAGGGCCGGAGCAAGGAGCTGGTTCCTACGCCTGTGAAGCTGTGCGCACAGCAGGCAGGGATACCCGTGATGCAGCCCCGGCGCATCAAGATGCCTGAGGCGGTGGCGGAGCTTTACAGGTATCCTGCGGATGTCTATATCGTAGCGGCCTTCGGACAGATCCTGTCTCAGAAGATACTGGATATTCCGCCGCTTGGATGTCTGAATATACATGCATCCCTTCTGCCGAAATACAGGGGGGCATCTCCTATCCAGCATGCGATCCTGAACGGGGAAAAGGAGACCGGCATCACGATCATGCAGATGGATGCCGGGATAGATACGGGGGATATGCTGTATAAAAAAGCGATTCCCATAGAGCCGGAGGACAATTACGAGACCCTTCATGACAAGCTGGCGGAGCTGGGCGGCGAGGCGGTGACAGAGGCGCTGGCCCTTCTGGAGCAGGGAAAGCTGGTACCAGAAAAGCAGCAGGAGGAGCTCAGCTGTTATGCGCCTCTTATCGGCAAGGAGATGGGGCGGATCGATTTCGGGGAAAGTGCTATGGCCATAGAGCGAAAAATCAGGGCCATGACTCCATGGCCAAGCGCGTTTACCGGTTATCAGGGCAGGCAGCTGAAGATCTGGAAGGCAGCCGTGACGATTTCCGGGAATACCTTTGCCCGCAGGCCGGGGGAGGTGCTGAAAACGGACAGAGACTCCGTGACGGTAGCTACGGGAGAAGGTGCGCTCTGCATTTATGAGCTTCAGCTGGAGGGTAAGAAGAGGATGACGGCTCATGATTTCCTGCTGGGCGTGAAGATCGCGCCCGGGGAGGTATTGGTATGATTTGGCTTTTGCCCGGAGCAAAGTGGCCATTCCTGCGGAGCGCAATAATAAAGACTATGATGTAAGCTTGCATGGGCCGGTCTCGGCTGAGTCTTGACAGCGGGAGCCGGGAGGGCAGAAACGAGCGGAAAGGAGTAATGATTATGTATTGGGATCCCACGTATATTCTGGTGATCATCGGTATGCTTCTCTGCATGGGAGCAAGCGCAATGGTGAATACTACAATGGCAAAGTATAGCAAGGTTCGCAACGCCGGCGGCATTACCGGAGCGGAGGCCGCAAGGCGTATCCTTAATAATGAGGGTCTTTATAATGTACAGATCGAGTGTCTGAATTCCGGCAGCGGTGATCATTATGATCCGAGGACAAATACGGTGCGTCTGTCCTATGACAATTATAACTATCCTTCTGTGACTGCGGTAGGGGTGGCGGCCCATGAGTGCGGCCACGCCATTCAGCATGCCAAGGGCTATGCACCGCTGAATTTCCGTTCCGCGCTGGTGCCGGTGGCCAATATCGGCAGCAGGCTGGGACTGCCCATTATTCTGGTGGGTGTGCTGCTGAGCTGGAATCAGATACTGATCCAGATCGGCATCTGGGTCTTTTCGCTGGCGGTGCTTTTTCAGCTGGTGACTCTGCCGGTGGAGTTTAATGCTTCCTCCAGAGCAGTGGCCAAGATCGATCAGTACGGACTGCTGGGCGTAGAGGAAAACAAGGGGGTAAAGAAGGTGCTGACAGCTGCGGCCATGACCTATGTGGCGGCTGCGGCATCTGCTATTCTGCAGCTGCTGCGGCTGGTCCTGCTGTTCGGCGGCAACAGGAGAAGCGACGATTAGGCAAAATCTCAGGAAGACGCGTTCTGGGAGAGTGATTACGGATGTCCGGCGAGAGGCCGGAAAAGACTTAAGCCGGGAGGTGGACGAGGGTGGCGGAGAATGGCAGGGAGATCGTGTTGGATATGCTGCTTGCGATGGAGCCAAAAGTAGAGGGAAGACAAGAGTACTCCAATAAGCTGGTAAAGTCGGTGCTGGACAAGTATGATTATCTGGGTGCAAAAGAGAAGGCGTTTATCAAACGTCTTTCCGAGGGGACGCTGGAGAGGCAGCTGGAGCTGGATTATTATCTGAACCATTTTTCCAAGCTGCCCGTGAACAAGATGCGCCCTCTGATCAGGTGTCTGCTGCGCATGAGTGTCTATCAGCTGCTGTACATGGACGCAGTGCCGGACAGCGCCGTGTGCAACGAGGCATGCAAGCTTGCCGCAAAGAGGGGGCTGGGCAGCCTCAGGGGCTTTGTGAACGGAATCCTGCGGACGATCGCCAAGAATAAGGACAGCCTGCCTCTGCCTGATGAAAGGAAGGAGCCGGTGAAATACCTCTCTGTCAGGTATTCCATGCCCGAATGGCTGGTGGAGCTGTGGATGGAGGAATACGGAGGGGAGATAACGGCAAAGCTTTTGGAGGGGCTTCTTAAGGTGCATCCGGTCTCCCTGCGGTTTGTCTCCGGCATGGACGGTGAGGAGAGGGAGGCGCTGTGCCGGTGTATGGAGGAGCAGGGCGTAAGGCTGGCGCCGGCCCCTTATCTGTCCGGCATCTATCTTTTGGAGCGCAGTCAGGGCCTGAACGTGCTGCCCGGATTTTCGGAGGGCAGATTCATCGTGCAGGATGTGAGCTCGGCGCTGGCAGTGGAGATGGCAGGAATCAGGGAGGGAGACTTCGTGGTGGATGTCTGCGGCGCGCCGGGAGGAAAGAGCATCCTTGCGGGGGAAAAGACAAAGACGGGGAAAGTGCTTTCCCGGGATATCTCGGAGGAAAAAATTGCCCTTATAGCGGAGAATGTGTGCCGCATGGGAGCCGGGAATATCGATTATGAGGTCTATGATGCCGCCTGCAGAGACGAGAGCCTTTCCGGGAAGGCAGATGTGGTGCTTCTTGACGTGCCCTGCTCAGGGCTGGGGGTCATGGGCAAGAAGCGGGACATCAAATATCATGTGTCGAAAGAGAGCATGGAGGAGCTTACGGCGCTACAGAGGCGGATCGTGGACGCTTCCGCGGAGTATGTGAGGCCCGGCGGTACGCTGCTCTACAGCACCTGCACCATCAGCAAGAGTGAGAATCAGACTATGGTCCGGCATATCACGGAGGATCTGGGCTTTGAGCCGGTGTCTCTGGAGGAAATGCTTCCGGAACGTCTGCTTTCCGAAAGGAGACAGCTGGAGGAGGATATGGAAAGGGCCGGAAAGGATCCGGCCATGGGTCTCGGGGAGAAAGAACGCCGTGCCTGCATACAGCTTCTGCCCGGCTATATGGAGGCAGACGGTTTTTTTGTGGCAAGATTCAGGAGAAAGGGCTGACCATAATTTTGAAAGGAAAAGCGATAAAAAGAATCCGATGAAAAAAGGTATAAGGCGGCATGAAAAGGTGCAGGACTTAGAACAGTATAAAGCGGAGAAGAACGGTAAAAAAGCGTAAGAAAGTGTTTAGCTGGAAAACATAAAAATACATGGTTCCATGGTGAAACATCCATGAACAGGATAGGAGTCGGCATGGCAAAGAGAATAGATATCAAATCACTGTCTCTGCAGGAGCTGTATGGCGAGATGGAGGAAAAGGGAGAAAAGAATTTCCGGGCAAAGCAGATGTATGAGTGGATGCATATAAAGCTGGCAAGAAGTTTTGACGAGATGACAAATCTGTCTAAGGCGCTGCGGGAATCCTGCAAGGAATGGTACACTTATACAGCTCTGCGCCCGGTGCAGGTGCTGGAATCCGAGGCGGACGGTACCAAGAAATTTCTGTTCGAGCTTTCGGACGGCAATCTGGTGGAGAGTGTCTGGATGAAATATAAGCACGGCAACAGTGTCTGCATCTCTTCGCAAGTGGGATGCAAGATGGGATGCGGCTTCTGCGCATCCACGCTGGGGGGCTTTGAGAGGAATCTGAGGGCTTCGGAGATGCTGGATCAGGTCTACGCGATCACCCGGCTGACAGGGGAGCGGGTGAGCAATGTGGTGGTCATGGGTATTGGGGAGCCTCTTGACAACTATGAGAATCTTCTGACCTTTATCCGGATGCTCACGGATGAGAACGGGCTGAACATCAGCCAGAGGAACGTGACGGTGTCCACCTGCGGCATCGTGCCGAACATAAAAAAGCTCGCGGAGGAGAAGCTGCAGATAACGCTGGCATTGTCCCTGCATGCCACCACGGATACCCTGCGCCAGAGCCTGATGCCCATAGCAAAGAGGTATTCCATCGAGCAGCTGATAGAGGCCTGCAGGGATTACTTTGACAAGACCGGCAGAAGGATCACTCTGGAATACGGCATGATGGACGGCATCAACGATTCTGACAGGGATCTGGAGCGTCTGGTCAGGATCGCCAAACAGCTGAACTGCCTTATAAACCTGATTCCCATAAATCCGGTGAAGGAGCGGGAGTTCAAGGGCTCAAAGCCGGACAGGGTGAAGGCCTTCAAAAATATGCTTGAAAAAAACAGAATAAATGTTACTATTAGAAGGGAAATGGGCAGGGATATCAACGGAGCCTGCGGCCAGCTGCGCCGGGGCGCGGAAAGCCCGCAGTAAAGCGGCGCCTGTGCAGGCTGCAGAAAAATGTTTTGAGGAAACCTTGGAGGAGACAAACTTGCTAAAGACGTTTTCCATAACCGATATAGGCAGAAAGAGAAAAGTGAATCAGGACTTTGTATATTCGTCGGAAAAGCCGGTGGGGAATCTGGCCAGCTTATTTATAGTGGCGGACGGCATGGGCGGTCATAACGCAGGAGATTATGCATCCAGACTCACGGTGGAGACAGTGACCGAGAGAAGCGCCAGATCGCAGGAGACCGACCCTATACAGATCCTGAAGGAGGCAATACAGTCTGCTAATACGCTGGTGCGCAAAAGAGCGAATGAGATGCCGGAGCTTCAGGGCATGGGCACCACGGTAGTGGCCGCTGTCATTGACGGCAGAAAGCTCTGTGCGGCGAATGTGGGCGACAGCAGGCTGTATGTGGCAGGCAACGGGAAGATCCGCCAGATCACAAAGGACCACTCATGGGTGGAGGAAATGGTGCGGAGAGGCGGGATCGGAAAAGAAGAAGCAAGGAATCATCCTGACAAAAATATTATCACCAGAGCGGTGGGTGCAGAGGAAACGGTAAGGATCGATTTTTTTCAAGTGCCTCTTCAGGAGGGTGATATCGTTCTGATGTGTACTGACGGTCTCACCAATATGCTGGAGGACGAGGAAATCCGGATGATACTGGATGGAGCCCGTGATATTGTCGAGAAGGCGCAGGGGCTTGTGGAAGCTGCCAACGAACGAGGCGGCAGGGATAATATCAGTGTTGTTTTGATTGAGTTCATCTGAATGGTTAGAATGGAGAGCATATATGGTAAAAATTGGAATGATGATAGGTGACCGGTATGAGGTATTGGAAAAAATCGGCACCGGCGGCATGGCGGATGTCTATAAGGCGAAATGCCATAAGCTGAACCGTTTCGTAGCGATAAAGGTGCTGAAGCAGGAATTCAGCGAAAATGCCAATTTTGTCTCAAAGTTCCGCACGGAGGCTCAGGCAACTGCCGGACTGATGCATCCGAATATTGTAAATGTGTATGATGTGGGTGAAGAAGACGGCATTTATTATATTGTGATGGAGCTGGTGGAGGGAATCACCCTCAAGAAATATATCGAAAAGAAAGCGAGGCTGTCCTTTAAGGAGGCGGTCAGCATCGCTATACAGGTGAGTATGGGGATCGAGCTGGCCCATAACAACCATATTATCCATAGAGACATCAAACCCCAGAACATTATTATTTCAAAGGACGGAAAGGTAAAGGTGACGGACTTTGGCATTGCCAAGGCGGCTACCAGCAACACCATCACCTCCAATGTCATGGGGTCCGTCCATTATACCTCTCCGGAGCAGGCCAGAGGAGGATACAGCGATGAAAAGAGCGATATCTATTCTCTGGGCATCACTATGTTTGAAATGCTTACCGGCAGGGTTCCTTTTAACGGGGAGACTACGGTGGCCATAGCGATCAAGCATATTCAGGAGGAGCTTCCTTCTCCCAGAGAGTTTGTGCCGGAGATCCCGGGCAGTGTGGAGAGCATCGTGCTGAAATGCTGCCAGAAGTCCCCTGACCGCAGATACCAGAATATGCAGGAGCTGATCGGGGATCTGAAACAGTCCCTGATGAACCCTGACGAAAATTTTGTTGTTAATAATGATCCTGATATGATGGGCGGTACCCGGCCCATTACAGACAGCGAAAGGGAACAGATCAAAAGGAGGACTGTCCGGCAGCAGGAATATAATGATTACGGTGATGAGGAAGAAGCCGTGCATGAGGATTTGGAGGAGGGCGTCTACGAGGGATATGAGGAGGAAGAGGAGATTCCGGAGGAGGATGGGGACGATTACGACTACAACCCCAAAACAGAGCGGATGGCTACTTTGCTGACATTGATTCCCGGTGTGATCATCTGTGTGATTCTCATAATTCTTGTGGTCAAGATATTCGAGAGGCAAGGCGATGGTATAGGCGGGGAATCCGGAGGCCCCATCATCACTGCCGGACCTTCCGGCGAGGAAGGCAGCCAGAGCGGAGTTCCCGAAACGGAATACGTGAAGATGCCGGGGGTGGAAGGCAAGAGTGTGGAGGATGCCAGAAATATGCTTAAAGGCATGGGCATCGAATCTGAAGTGCGTTATCAGGAGTCGGACAGAGAGAAGATGGGAATCGTCATAGGTGCAAATATGACGGAGGGCGCCGATGTGGCGGTGGGAAGCACGGTGATCCTGACGGCAGGCTCCGGCCCTGAGGGGGTGGAGATCCCACCGGTGACGGGTGATACCTATGAAGAGGCCTACAGCAAGCTGACAGAGCTGGGCTTTACGGTGACAAAGGAGGAGGACAGCTCCGAGGATGTGGCGGAGAACCATGTCATCTCCCAGATCCCTGAGTCGGGAAGCAAGGTTCCCAAGGGACAGAATGTCACCGTTACCGTAAGCACCGGAAAGGGCAAGGTCATGGTGCCTATGCTGCTGGGGCGCACAGAGGAGGAAGGCACGATTGAAGCCATAGAGGCGGGGCTGCAGATCAGCAGCAATATAGCATATGTGTTTGATTCCGGATATGCGGCGGGGGAGATCTGCTATCAGAGTTATTCCTACGGAGCCTATGTGGCCCCGGGCACGGAGGTGGAGATCCGGATCAGCAAGGGGCCGGAGCCTACGCCGGAGGTAAAGACTTATAGGTGCAATGCCAGCATAATGGCACCTACCGTAGAGGAGGCGCCGGATTATGTGACGGGCACGGAGGTGGCGGTTCTGCTGGTCACGGACAGCGGTCAGGTGCTTCTGGACGCAAAGATCACAAGCTTTCCTCAGGCGGCGAATTATTCCGGGCTGACGGCTCCGGGCGGCACCATCACCATGACCTACAATGTGATCGGAGAAGGCAGCACCACCACAGACCCGGATACAGGTGAGACTGTCACTGCGCCCGGCGTGACGGAGAGCAAGTCGTTTACAAGAAGAATCGATTTTGTAGAGGAATAGTGTGTCCGCATTCGTAAGGACGGCACGGGGGGAGCATGAGGGGGAAGATAATCAGAGGGATCGCCGGGTTTTATTATGTCTGCGTTATAGGAGGGGAACCCGGAATTTATGAATGTAAGGCCAAGGGAGTATTCAGAAAAGAGGGCAGGAAGCCGCTTGTGGGGGACGAGGTGGAGATGGATGTGCTGGACAGGGATAACCGTCTGGGTAATATCATTTCGCTGCTGCCCAGACGCAGCGAGCTGATACGTCCTGCTGTGGCCAATGTGGATCAGGGGCTGGTGATCTTTGCCATTGCTGCGCCTGCACCCAGCTTTAACCTGCTTGACCGCTTTCTGATCATGATGAAGCAGCAAGATATCCCAACTATTATCTGCTTCAACAAGCGGGACATGGACAGGCTGGGGGAAGGGGAAGAATACAAGCGGATCTATGAGGGCTGCGGCTATCGGACGCTGACAGTCAGCGCCCTGCAGGGAGAGGGGATAGATGAGCTCAGGGCGCTTCTGACGGGAAAGACCACCGTGGTGGCAGGCCCCAGCGGTGTAGGAAAATCCTCCATTGTCAACCGCCTCCAGTCAGTGACGGTCATGGAGACCGGGGAGATCAGCGCAAAGATAGAACGGGGAAAGCACACCACCAGACATTCCGAGCTGATCGCCATGGAGGAGGATACGTTTATTCTGGACACGCCGGGCTTCAGTTCTCTGGAGCTTTTTAACCTGAAGAAGGAAGATCTGGCGGGATGTTTTCCTGAGATCGCAAGACAGGAAGGGCAGTGCAGATTCACCGGCTGCGCCCATATGGAGGAGCCGGACTGCGGCGTGAAGAGGGCAGTGGAAGAGGGCGCAGTCAGCAGAATGCGGTATGAGAACTATAGGCTTCTTTATGAGGAGCTGGGGCTTCGGGAAAAGAGGTTTACCGGGATGACCCGGACAAAAAATTTATGATGGATCAGATTCGGCTTTGCCCGAAACCGGAAGCGACACTGCAAAACTCTGATTTCTGGGCATTGTATCATTCTCTGCCGGAGCTCTACTGGGCGCAAATAGGCTTTTTTATAATTTAACAACAGCACATGACAGGGCAGAGCGTTTACAAGTGTTCTGCCTTGTTTGACAGAATAATATAGGGCTATTTTCCGCACTTGGATATGTTATGGAGAACCATATCACAAGTAAGCGCAAAAAAGAACAGATGTTCCTGAAGATAAAAGAGAATAAGCATTATATATTTAACCCCATGGAGTTTATGGCTTCCGTGGGGGCTTTTCTATTTATTGAAAAAAGGAGCTTCTTGTATCAGATATACGAACCTGTGTATTACACCCTGCAAGTGAGACGCATCGGCAGTTGACCGATGAACAATTGGTGGCTGCGGGGATTGAGCTTGCGGAAAGAACAGATTCTAAAACTGTATAATCAATGGATTTTGGCATATGCTATCAAAATAAACTTTTCCTGCGTAAGCCTTATTATGCAGGAATGGAGATAATGGAGGCATAAGATGGTATCAGTCTGGACGGAAGACACCAAAATCAGGAAACGGGAGCCGCTTTCAGGGGATATGGAGACAACTGCTATCGTCATCGGGGCGGGACTGGCAGGAATCCTGACAGCCTATTACCTGAAGCGGGCGGGCATTCGGGCGGTCGTTCTGGAGGCGGATAGGATAGGGAGCGGGCAGACGAAAAATACCACGGCGAAAATCACTTCCCAGCATAATCTGATTTATGATCGGCTTATCCGTACATTTGGCCATCGGATGGCAGAGCATTACGCCGGTGCAAATGAAGCCGCCATCGAGGAGTATGAAAGGCTGATTCTGGAGAAGAGGATTGATTGCGATTTTGCCAGATGTCCAGCCTGCCTATATTCCGGCACCGGGACAGAACTTCTGAAACGGGAAGCGGAAGCCGCGGAGTCGCTGGGTATAAAAGCATCCTTCGGAACAGACTGTGAACTCCCTTTTTCGGTGGCAGGTGTGACAAGGTTTGAGCATCAGGCAAGATTCCATCCGCTGAAATTTTTGGCGCAAGTGGCAGAGGAAGTGGAAGTGTACGAGCAGACCAAGGTGCTGAAGGTGGAGAATAGGAGAGTAGAGACGGCCAGAGGGACGGTGACTGCGGAGCATATCATATTTGCGGCACATTTTCCTTTTATAAATGTTCCGGGATACTATTTTGCAAGGATGTACCAAGAGCGGAGCTATGTGGCAGCATTGGAAGGGGCGGGTAGGCTGGAAGCCATGTATCTGGAGATTGATGGGGACAGGCTTTCATTCCGAACCTTTGGAGATATGCTGCTGCTTGGCGGGGGCAGCCATAGGACTGGGGTAAATAAAGGAAACAGAGCAGGGGAATGCGGATATGGGATGCTCTCCAGAAAGGCGCAGGAAACCTATCCCGGATGCCATGAGACGCTTCGATGGTCGGCACAGGACTGTATGACATTGGACGGGCTGCCCTATATCGGGAGGTTTTCCAGACGGAAGCCGGGCTGGTATGTGGCTACAGGCTTTGGAAAATGGGGCATGACTACGGCGATGGTAAGCGCCCATATCCTGACAGCCCTGATTAGCGGACGGGACTGTCCGGAGGCAGATATCTTTTCGCCCCAGAGGCATTTTACGGCACGGGCAGCGAAAGAACTGGCAGTGCATGGCGCATATACGGTGAAGGGTCTGGCAAAGCATCTTCTGCCTGCGGGAAACGTAGGTGTCATTCCCAACTGTCCCCACATGGGATGCAGGCTGGAGCGGAATCCGGATGAAGAAAGCTATGACTGCCCATGCCATGGCTCCCGGTTTGACAAGAAAGGGCATCTGATCGACGGCCCGGCACAGACTGATTGTAGAAGATGATCGCCTGTTGAAGCGGGCGGATGGGAGAAGTGATGGTTTCAGGAAAAAGGGGATTGTTTTATGGATGGTATTTTAAATGCCAGTCCGATACACAGACTTTGGCGGTGATTCCGGCGGTTCACCGAGCAAGAGGCAAAAAGGCCTGCTCCATCCAGATCATTACTGAGGAGCATTCATGGACGGTCAGCCTGCCTATAGAAGCGTTCCGGCGGAAAGGAAGGACAATTTCCATTGGAAGGAACCGGTTCGGAGAGAAGGGAATCCGGCTGGCAGTATGCAGACCGGGGCTGAAAGTAAAAGGAAAGCTGAAGTTTGGTCCTCTTTTCCCTTTAAGATACGATATCATGGGGCCGTTTTCTTTTATGCCTTTTTTGGAATGCCGCCACAGTATATGGAGCATGAAGCATACTGTGCGGGGAACCGTGTATATAAATGAAACAGCCTATTCTTTTGATGGGGCGGAAGGCTATTGGGAAGGGGATAGGGGACAGTCGTTTCCCAAGGAATATATCTGGACGCAGTGCAGCTTTCCAGGGGGCGCGCTGATGCTGTCCGTGGCGGATATTCCTCTGGCAGGCTTTCACTTTCAGGGGGTTATCGGCATTGTGCTGCTAAATGGCAGGGAGTATAGGCTGGCCACCTATCTGGGGGCAAAGACGGCCAGAATCCGGAATGGACTGGTCAGGGTGGCTCAGGGCAGCATGGAATTAGAAGCGCAGCTTCTGGAAAGCTCCGGAAAACCTTTAAAGGCTCCGGCAAGGGGAGATATGGTAAGGACTATCCATGAGAGTGCGGTATGCAGGGCAAAGTACCGTTTCAGGAAGAACGGCTGTACACTTCTGGCTTTTGAGACGGACAAGGCATCTTTTGAGTACGAATATAAAGTGTGATGCCTTAGCCCTTATAGGGGCATGGTAAGCATGATCAGTGCTTCGGTCACGGCGGAGGCATTTGCGGTTTCCTTTGCCCCCTGCGGGGCGGCTGCATCAGCCCGCCGTCAGCACCCAGCTTTTGAACCACCTTAGATATCCGGCCACATAGGAGGCCTCCACCGGCTGCCCGGACAGTACGGGGTAAAAGAGCAGGAACATGACAAAGACAAGTGAACCGTACAGAAAGACGGCCGTGTAAAAGGAGAGCTTCTTTCCCCTGCCGGATCTGCCTATAGAAGGCATCTTGGCGAGAGAGTCCTGCCACTGGGCCATGCTGTGCACGATCATAAGGACGACGAACGCCACGCTGGGGAAATAGTGGTATATGAAGGTGATCCGCGTGACAAATAGCCATGGCAGATACTGTGCCAGATAGCCCGTCAATAGAAAAGCGGCTGTCCGGTCCTTCTTTCTTGCCCAGAGATAAACCATGTAGAGGGCCGCAGGAATGCCCGGCCACCATACCGCAGGATTGCCGAAGGAGCTGATGCCTTCTCTGAGTCCTCCTGCCGCCGTTCTTGTTACAACATGGGAGTAGAACCAGATAGGGCGGCTGATGATAGGCCATTCATACCATGGGGAGGAAAAGTCATGGGTTGCATTCAGGCTGCTGTGGTAGCTGAACATGGCGATCTGGTTCCGGATCATTCTTGCCAGAAGCCCGCTGCCGGAGTAGTCACGGAAGGGCAGATAGGACAGCAGATAGATGGCGGCGGGAATAACCACAAAAAACACCAGACAGAAGCAGACGGTTCGCCGGGCACAGGGGAAGAAGCTTTCCAGAATGCGGGCATGGGAGATGCCGCAGGTGCTTCCGGAAGGGTTCTTTCTGGCATAGAGATATTCCCGGTATCTTCTGTATAATACGGAAAAAAAGATCAGTGCCAAGCCTGCCCCCGCATAGACGCCGGTCCATTTTGAGGCGATGCCCAGACCCATGCAGATGCCGCAGGCTCCCAGAGGCAGCAGGGTCTTTTTCAGGGAGCTGTCGTAAAAGCTCAAGGCCGTATACTGATACATGAAATAATACATCAGTATTATAAAGAAAACGACATAGACATCTATGGTGGCGATTCTGGTCTGGGCAAAGTGCATGAAGTCGAAGGCAAAGAGCAGGGCGGCAAGAGCCGCCAGAGGAATGCTCTGCCATATCCTTTTGGCGAAAAGGTACAGGACGGGCACCATTGCGATGCCCAGAAGGGTTCCTGAGATTCGCCAGCCGAAGGGATTCATGCCGAACAAAGAGACCCCGAGGGAAATCAGGATCTTCCCCAGAGGCGGATGGGTATTTTCGTAGGACGTGAGGCCGTGGAGAAATTCATAGGCTGTGCGTCCATGGTAGATCTCGTCGAAATACATGCTGTTGCGGAAGCTTCCCGCCTCAGGATAGAACCGGACATTGCTGCCTGCGGAAACCCCGGATGCATCTGCCAAGGCCGATAAGCCTGCCCTTAATGACAATTCAAGGGAAAGGGAGGGAAAAATCGCAGCCTCATCAAAGAGGTTTTCGCAGGAGTCAGAAAAGCCGGGAGTCAGGATACGGCCTGCTTCATCCAGAAAGACCCACTCCAAGAGGGAGGCCTGAGTCTCTGTCAGGGTGAAGCGCAGATAGGTGCTTGTGCCGTCCAGAGGCTGCTTCTGCCATGTAAACACATTTTTCAGGGTAATATCCTCAAGAGGAGTCCACTGCGCGTCTGCGTCGGTTTTGCCCTCCAGATGAAAGGTCCTGCTGTGCCATGGGGCCATATAGTACCAGAGCTCGCATGGGGCATTTCCTTCAAAGGAAAGCTCTATGGACTGGTTGTATGTCATGTCATAGGAGGTGACAGGGGCCTGCATGTCGCCAAGGTCATGGAGCGCGAAACAGCTGTAGACTGCCGTGATGATAAGGATGCAGAAGAGGTCTGCCAGCCTGAGGGGCGCAGCTTTGCGGGATGGACGGGGTACAGAGTTTGCTGCTCTTTTTGATTTTCCGAAGTACAGAGGACGTCCGATGGAGGATGTTTGTTTGCTCATAATGTAATGTCCTTTCTCGTCGGCCCATAAAGCCGGAACGCAGTATAAAGCAGCAGCCCGGTGCAGAGCAGCATTCCACAGGACACCGCCAGAAGGAAAGGATCTTGTCTGTCATAATCGGCAGGGTCGTAGAAGAACAGCACATTTGCCGCATTAAGAAAATGCATTACAGAAAATCCGCTATACAATAGGAATATGGATCTCCAGGGCTTATACAGGTACGCAAAGAGCAGCAGGAGCAGCCCGGGGTACATATAGCGCTCGTGCATGCGTACAGAGAAGGAAAATATCGTCAGAATCAGCAGAGCGCCTAAAAAAGGGTACTTTTCTCTGGAGCCGGGTCTGCGGAAGCTGATGAAAAGCATCAGGGCGACGGCGGCGATGATGGCGCAGGATCCATATGCCTGATAGGGGATTCCGAGAAACAGATTGTCCTGACTTACCCAGTTTAAGCCAAACATCCCCCATAGGTTGCAGGCGTTCACGGCGGCGTAGGGATAGGAGGACAAGGTGCTGAAATACTGGTGCCAGACATTTTCCAGTCCGAAGGGCAGGCACAAGATGACCGTTCCTGAAGCAGTGACAATACCAAGAAACAGATGGTGAAAAAACTTCTTCAAGGAAAAATCCTTCAGGAATACCTGATCTATGACGCCTGCCAGAAGAACGGGGGAGAACAGCAGCATCTGGGGCTTTATCAGCACCCCGATGCCGAAGGCTATGTACGCGGTAGGGAGCTTTCCTCTCACAAGGCACAGACACATATACGCTACGGCTGCCGTGAACACAGAATCTACCTGGCCCCATACAGAAGAGTTTAAAAGGATGGCGGGATTGAACAGATATGCCGTGCAGAGGAAAAAGCCCTGAGGCTTTGAACCTCTCCGGCAGGCTTCACGGTAGAGCAGCACGGCGCAGGCCATGTCGCATGTGATGGCGGGGAGCTTCAGCAGGAGCAGATGGGGCATGGAATAGTATTCAAGATGCAGCAGCTGACGTATTCCGCCGATCAGCCAGAGCACGTACATATATCCGGGGGGATAGTCCGTAAATACGTCAGGAGAATAAAAGTCCTGCGGTCCTACCTTAAAGATCCTGTCAGCCCATGCGGCAAAGCAAGAGGTGTCGGAGCCGAAGCCCTTGGACAGGGCAGCAGCCAGAAGCCGCAGAGAAAGAGCCGCAAAAAGCAGCAGGATGATACTGCTGTGAGGCAGGTCTGTCTGCCTGCTCTCCGCCTTCCAGAGACAGAAAAACGACAGTAAAGCTCCCAGAAGAGCAAATGATCCGATGAAAAGCATATTCTCCTCCCTTAGTATTTTTACTGGATCCTGAATCCGTGAACCTCGTTACAAATTGTTTTCCAAACACCGCATATTTTCGGTGTTTGTTGCTTGTTTTATAG
>CAXHOW010000042.1:0-25895 GCA_964018205.1 uncultured Acetatifactor sp.
TATAAAACAAGCAACAAACACCGAAAATATGCGGTGTTTGGAAAACAATTTGTAACGAGGTTCACGGATTCAGGTTTAAGTCAAACTCCTGCAGCCTCCCTCTCTTATTTTTGAACCCGTCGTACATCTCCCCGCCGTCCGCCACCAGAGGCATGCCATAGCACTGCTCAAAAGCGATCTCGTCCTCCAGATCCAGTCCGTTGGAATTGCAGAGGGCGTATATCTGCCTGCCGCTTACCATGACAGCCTGCGTACCGTCCGCCACTCTGGCATCCGCCTGATACATATTTTTCTGGAGCGTCAGCGCCGCGTCGATCAGCTCTCCGCCTGCGGGTCTGGCAGAGGTATCCTTCTGGCATACGGCATAGGTATCGCCTTTCTCATGAATAAAGGACTTCTCCGTGCTTTCGATGGAGCCGGCATTGTCAAGCGCCCGGACCACCAGCGACCTTGCCTCCTCCTCTGTCAGATTCTCCGTAGACGCATATCCGGCCCTGCCGTCCACGATACAGCGGAAGCAGACTCCCAGATCCTCCTCCACGCTGTAGCCCTTTACCTCTTCCTTATAAATCTCCACGGAAACGGAATCCCCTTCCGTGTAATAAAGCTCGTAATCCGCAATCTGCAGCTCCTTGGCTATCCCGATCACGGTCTCCTTAAACTCCTGATATGTCATATCTGCTCCTATCTGCCCTGTTCCTGGGCATTTTACTTCTCCTTCCGGCTGTCTGATCTTCAGTGTTGCTTTGACGCACCGGTATGTCCTCCGGCGCCCCATCCGGGCTGTTCTTTTATCCGTTGTCCCGCCTCCTGCCGTGTGCATGAGCCTTCCGGAAGCAACGGACATATTACATCACCGTCCTCCCACAGTAATGGAGGACACACGGATCAAGGGCTGTCCCACGTCCGTAGGGATGCTTCCTGAAGAAGCGCCGCACATTCCCTGCGCCCTATCTACGTTCCTGCCCACCATGTCAATGTTCATGATGATGTCCGAGCCCTTGCCTATCAGGCTGGCTCCCCGCACCGGCTCGCATATCTTTCCGTTCCTGATGACATACCCTTCGTTCACTGCAAAGTTGAACTGGCCCGTGACAGGATTCACGGAGCCGCCCCCCATGCTCTTTGCATAGAGTCCATACTCAATGGAAGCGATAATATCCTCGTCCCGATCCTCCCCTGCCGCGATATATGTATTTGTCATTCTGGATGTAGGCTCATACTGATAGCTCTGGCGTCTGGAATTTCCCGTGGATGCCATCCCCATCCTGCGTCCGTTCAGCTTATCTATCATATAGGACTTCAGGATTCCGTTTTCAATCAGCACATTCTTCTGGGCCGGAGTACCCTCATCGTCTATATTGATGGATCCCCACGCATTCGGTATGGTTCCGTCGTCTATGGCCGTAACCTTGGGATTCGCGATCCGGGTTCCCAGCCTGCCCACAAACTGAGACTGGCCCAGAGCCACACAGGATGCCTCAAGCGAATGTCCGCAGGCCTCATGGAAGATGACGCCGCCGAAGCCGTTCTCGATGGCCACAGGCATGGTCCCCGCCTTGATATATCCCGCATGCAGCATGGTGACCGCCTGCGCGGAGGCCTTCCTCCCCAGCTCCTTAGGATCCAGAAGCTCAAACAGCTCCAGTCCTCTCCTTGCGCCGGGGCTGGTGCTGCCGGTCTGGTTCTCCCCGTCCTTGCTGGCGATAGCGGAAACCGACACCCTTGTGCGGATCTGTCTGTCCTGTGCGAAAAGCCCCTCGCTGGTGGCAATGAGGATCTTATGATCCACTTCTATATAATTGCCGCTCACCTGCGCAATCTCATCGCTGTAGTCCTTTGCGCCGAGGCACGCCTCCCTCAGAAAGTCTATCTTGCAGGAATCCCCCACGCTTGCAGGCACGATCCTGACCGGATGGATATCCCCGAAAAGCCTCTCTTTCAGCACAATGTCCGTAAGCTCAGGCGCACCTGACAGAGCATCCGCCACCTTTGCGGCACAGCTCAGCACCGCCTCCGGAGCAAGGGAGGACGCGGAACCGGAGATACAGCGGGTTCCCTTAAAAATACGGACACCCACGCCGGAGATCACGGCGTCCCCTATCTTATCCGTCTTTCCGGATATGTTGTTGATTGTCTTGCTCCGGGTATGCTCCGCAAAGATCTCCGCATAATCCGCCCCGGTTGCAAGAGCCTTGACCAGCGCTTCCTTGATAAGTTCTCTTGATAACATATAAACCTCCTCGAAATATGTTTAATTAAAAGTGACCCACTTCCCCACTGCCGGGATCTTACCCGCCAGCCATCCCAGAAGCATCGCCACTGCAAAAATCCCTACAGTCATGACCGGAATGGACAGCGCCACCGGATACGAGGTCACATTGATACCCAACAGATTCAGCTTCTCGATAAAGAAGGGATGTATCATATAGACAAAGAATGCTGACTTTGCCATGGCCGGCACCCACTTTGAATCCTCAAGTCCCTTCGGCATCCTGCCGTATTTAAACAGCACAAACATACCGACGGCAAAAAACAGCACATTTATATTGCTCGGCAGAAACCACTGGTCATTATAGGTCTGGCTCTCCCTGCAGGAGATTATGGTGGCAGCTATGGTAAATACAAACGCTGCCGCTCCAAGGGCATACAGAACATACCTCCCTGCCTTGGGAATATCGATCTTATGCAGGAAATAGCCCCCCAGAAAATAACCGATATAGCCCGTCAGCAGATACAGATGCATATTGGTCACCGCCACCAGTACCAGTCCCCCACAGATATTCGGCAGCAGCGTCACGACCACAAACCGCACTGCCGCCCACAGCAGCAAAAAATACCCCAGTACCCTGATGTCCTCGCATATCTTGCGCAGGACGGGCAGCAGCAGATAAAAGCCCAGCAGATCCCAGAGAAACCACATATGCCCGTGCCCTGTCACCAGCCTTGTCACCGCATCCGACCACATCTCCTGACTCACGCTGTCCCATCCATGCACGAAACCGTTAAAAAGCACGCTCTGGAAAGCGTAAAAAAGAGACCATATAAAAAATCCCGCAGCCAGTCTGCCCACTCTGGCCGCCCATTTCCTTATCTGGAACTCCTTCTCCGGATCCAGCAGGAAAAGCCCGCTGAGCATAAAAAATACCGGTACCGCAAATCTGGGAATGCTGTCATATACGGTCATGACGGCAAAATCCCGGCCGTTCACATCCACGCAGGACCAGTAGCTATGAGCCACATGCAGCAGCACCACCCCGAAACATGCTACGATCCGCAGCAGATCATACTTCACCACCCTGCGCATTTCCTGCCCTCCGTTTTTGTCACGCAGCTTTATTTATCACCTGCGCTTTTCTCTCCGCCACGCGGATATAAGAGAATCCCCCGCCGGACACATAACCACCGCCAAGGGATTCCATTGAAATCTTCTATTCAGCCTACTTCTGCGCAACGTCCTTCATAGAGAAACTGATCCTGCCCATCCTGTCCTTTCCAAGGCATACCACATTCACAACATCTCCCAGCGTCAGCACATCCTCCACACGGTTGATCCTTTCCTTGGCGATCTTGGAGATATGCACCATTCCCTCCTTGCCGGGAGCGAACTCCAGAAATGCACCGAACTCCTTGATGCTGACCACTTTGCCCCTGAAGATCTGGCCTTCCTCAAAGTCGGTGACAATAATCTTGATCATATCCACGGCCTTGTCCATCATTTCCTTATCCGTGCCGCATACAGATACATTCCCTTCGTCGGTGATATCGATCTTCACACCAGTGCGGGCAATGATCTCATTGATGGTCTTGCCTCTCTGGCCGACCACATCCCCGATCCTCTCAGGGTCGATCTGGATGGAAATGATCTTGGGCGCATAAGGCCCGACCTCCGGCCTGGGTGCGGAGATCGCAGGCTTCATGCAATTGTCCATGATGAAGAGCCTCGCCTCACGGCACCTTGCGATAGCTCCCTCCACGATAGGTCTGGTCAGGCCATGGATCTTGATATCCATCTGGATGGCGGTGATGCCCTCCGTAGTTCCCGTCACCTTGAAATCCATGTCCCCGAAGAAATCCTCAAGGCCCTGAATATCCGTAAGCAGCACGAAATCATCGTCCGTCTCTCCCGTCACCAGACCGCAGGAGATACCTGCCACCATCTTCTTGATGGGAACGCCTGCCGCCATCAGGGATATGCAGGAAGCACAGGTAGATGCCATGGAAGTAGAGCCGTTGGACTCGAAGGTCTCGGACACGCTGCGGATTGCATAGGGGAACTCCTCCTCGCTGGGGAGCACCGGGATCAATGCCCTCTCCGCCAGAGCGCCATGGCCGATCTCACGCCTTCCGGGCCCTCTGGAGGGCTTTGTCTCGCCTACCGAATAGGAAGGGAAGTTATAATGGTGCATATATCTCTTGCTGACTTCATTTTCATCAAGCCCGTCAATCTTCTGCTGCTCGGAAAGAGGCGCCAGCGTACATACATTACAGATCTGGGTCTGTCCTCTGGTGAACATGGCGGAACCATGCACACGGGGAATGATATCCACCTCTGCCGCAAGAGGACGGATCTGGGTGATCTCACGGCCATCGGGACGCTTGTGATCCTTGAGGATCATCTTGCGCACCGTCTTTTTCTCATACTGGTAGACTGCCTCCCCTAAGATAGCAAGCCACTCTTCATTCTCTGCGAAGGCCTCCTCCAGTCTTACAGTGATATTTCGGATATTGTCCTCACGGGTCTGTTTGTCATCGGTAAACACCGCCTCCTCCATCTCCTCAGGAGGAACAAGCCTCTTGATTTCCTCGAACATTTCCTCAGGGATGGCACAGCTGGTATACTCATGCTTCGGCTTGCCTGCCTCCGCCACGATCTTTTCGATGAAAGCGATAATGGTCTGGTTCACCTCATGCGCCTTGTAGATGGCCTCTATCATCCTATCCTCAGGTACCTCGTTGGCTCCCGCCTCGATCATGATGACTTTTTCCTTGGTGGATGCCACTGTCAGGTTTAGGTCGCCGTTCTTCCACTGTTCCTGAGAAGGGTTTACGACAAACTCCCCGTCAATCATGCCGATCTGGGTCATGGCGCAGGGACCGTCAAAGGGAATGTCCGAAATGCAGGTAGCAATGGCAGCTCCCAGCATTGCCACCAGCTCAGGGCGGCAGGCGGGATCCACGCTCATGACCATATTGTTCAAGGTCACGTCATTGCGGTAATCCTTGGGGAAAAGGGGGCGCATGGGCCTGTCGATGACACGGCTGGTCAATACGGCATTCTCACTGGCCTTTCCCTCTCTCTTGTTGAAGCCTCCCGGGATCTTCCCCACGGCATACAGCTTCTCCTCAAACTCAACGCTCAAAGGGAAGAAATCGATCCCCTCTCTGGGCTTCTCGGACGCGGTAGCAGTACTGAGCACCACCGTATCCCCATAGTGCATGAATGCACATCCGTTGGCCTGCTTGCCCACACGGTTAATGTCAACCTTCAGCGTGCGCCCGGCCAGTTCCATCTCATAGCTCTGATACATAAATATTCCTCCGTTCCGCCGCATATGCGGCATATTTTATCAACATAGGAGCAGAAGACACCGAAACTACTGAAAAAAATATGCAGCCTCCGGACTCCATAGTCTTTTCAGCGGTCTCGGAACTTTCTTCTGTTCCATGCCGTCACATGACCACAAATAGGCAACCAAGTAAATCGTGACACTCATTACCTGGTTGCCCTGCCTACGCCCTGCTTTATTTTCTTAAGCCAAGCCTCTCAATCAGCGAACGATATCTCTCAATGTCCTTCTTTTTGAGATAATCCAATAACCCGCGCCTTGCACCTACCATCTTCAGCATACCTCTGCGGGAATGATGATCCTTGGGATTCGCCTTCAGATGCTCTGTCAGCTCCTGAATCCTTGCGGTCAGGACAGCCACCTGCACCTCAGGCGAACCGGTATCGCCGGGAGTCCTGGCATACTCGTTCATGATTGCCGTTTTCTTTTCCTTTGAAATCATTTTTCTCTTCCTCCTATTATTTTAACCGCCTGATACTCAGACCGGGTCGGAGTGTCCCAGATCCGGGCATCGGCTAAGACGAAACTATGATAGCATACTTTTCATAAAAAGTAAACAACTTTTTTTGATATTGCAGACTTCTTATCGAATCAATCCGGCAATATTCTTACATACTTGCAGGGTGTGCGGTAATTGTACTTATCAATCCTGATCCCCTGCGTAGGACTGCTGGCATGGACTACTCTCCCTCCGCCAATATAAAGCGCCACATGATTGATGACTCCGCTGCTGTTTGAGTAGAATATCAGGTCGCCGGGCTGCAGCTCCCCATAGGAGATCTTCGTACCGCTATTTGCCTGAGCCCCGGAATAATGGGGAAGCGTCACCCCGTACTTCTTATACACGCTCAGGACGAATCCTGAACAGTCCGCTCCCTTGGTCAGGCTGGTGCCTCCCCATACATAGGGATTGCCCACAAACTGTTTCGCATATTCCACCAGATCCACCCGCACGTCGGAAACGCCCACACCGTACAGAAGCTCTGTCATGGTAATGGCAGTGTCCAGCTTCTCCTCCACGGTTACATATTCGTCAGACACGTAGGCTTCATCCCCGTCTACCGCTACCTTGATCCAGCCTTCCAGAGTCTCAAGCCACTCCAGCTCTGCCCCCTTGGGCACCTGCGTCAGCACGGCGCTCTCCGTATTGGCCTCATCCCGCACATTCAGGCCGTCCACATTGACCACCGCCACCTTATGTACCAGCTCGGCGGCCCTTAGCTTCGCGTCAGGCCCTATGAGCAGATATTCCAGACTCACGTATCCTTCCACCTCGCCGGAAACGATATGCGCCCAGCCCTCCAGCTCCTCCACTACCTCGCAGGCAGAGTTTCTGGGCATCTTGCCCACCAGCTTTCCCTCTAAGGAGGGCTGCTCCCTCACATTCAGGTTCCCGCTCTCTACATTGGCGATGCCGATGTTCGTATAGCCCCATGCCGCTCCCTGCGCCTGCTGGGCAAGCTCAATATATTCCTCCTGTGACAGTCTGCTCTCCAGAACAGAGGTGACCCCTGCCCCCGGCAGCACACTGCTGCCCGCCAGCGCCTGCATGGGCTCCGCCAGCATATAAAGCGCAAGTCCGGCCGACAGTACTACTGTTTTTCCCTTTTTTCCGTATCTCATGTATTTTCACTCCCACTGAAAAACCGAAACGGCTCCGAGCTCATATGGCTTTAAGCCAACGTGGCTTTGAGCTAACATGGCTCTGAGCTGTCGTGACCCCGGGCCGAATCGGCCCTTGTTAATAAGTGTTGACAGAATTGTTACGAATTTATTACATCCAAAGAGAATTATACAAGCCAAAGCCTATTCTGTCAACCTCTGAGAGTGATTTTTTAACAAAATGTTACGTAAAATGTTACACTGCAGAATACTGCCGCAAAACAGCCGCGGAATTCTATGCTTCCGCTGCCTCTGCCTCCTTCTCCGCCGCAATGATGGCAAAAGCGATGTTGGTAGCGTGATCCGCCACTCGCTCCAGCCCGGAGGTGATGTCGGAGAACAGCATCCCCGCCTCCGGCGTGCATTCCCCTCTTGTCAGACGATGCACATGTGCCTTCTGCAGCTCCCTTTCCTTTTTGTCCACCTGATCCTCAAGGGCGATCACGTCCTGCATATGGCTCTCGTCGCTCCTGACAAACATATCCACAGAGTACTGGATCAGTTTATTCACCATCTCAAGCATTTCCCCCAGCTGCATCTGGGCATCCCTGCTGATGGAAATACCCTCCTCCTTCCTCTGCCTTGCGGCATCCGCTACATTCTCCGCATGGTCTCCGATCCTCTCGATATCGTTCACCACATGGAACAGCGCGCCGATGCTTTTCAGGTCCTCGATGGGCAGCGTGGCCTGATTGATCTTCACCAGATAATCAGTGATGGCGTGGTTCAGGAAATTTATGTTTTTCTCCACCTCATAAACCTCCTGAATATCCTCCTCATCAAGGGTGATCAGGGCATTCATGGCCCGGTTCAGATTTTCGCTGGCCAGAGAGGCCATGCGGTCCAGCTCCTTGACCACTCCCACCACGGCGGTGGCCGGATTGAACACTACCTTTTCCCCTATGTATTTCAGCTGATAGCTCTCACGGTAATTCACCTTTCTGTCCTCACCGGGCACGCACAAGCAGGAAAGCTTCACGATCCAGTTTGAGAAGGGGAACAGCACGATCACCTGAAAAATCTTTATGCCGGTATGGGCATTGGCCACGAAACGCCCCTTGTCCCCGGATATGGCCCAGATCATCTCCATCAAGGGCTCCTCGGCTATGAACAAAATGACGTACAAGATTGCCGTGCCGATCACATTGAACCAGAAATGGATGAGCGCCGCCCTCTTGGCATCCTTCTTGCCTGCCATGGAGGCCAGCAGGGCCGTGGTGCAGGCACCGATATTACAGCCCAAAATGATATATAGGGAAATGGACAGACCAAGCAGATCCTGATTGGCCAGCAGCAGCACGATGCTGACAGTAACGGATGAGCTCTGGATGATAGTCGTCAGAAGCAGACCCACCAGAGTAGCCATAAAGGGATTTTTCAGGGAAGCCAGCAGGTTCACGACCTCCGGTACCTCCCTCATGCCCGCCATAGAGCTGGACATGGTGCTCAGCCCCAGAAACAAGACGCCGAAGCCGATGATGATATCGGCAAACTTTTTCAGCTTCTCGTTCCTGCCGAACATGGCCGCCAGCACGCCCGCAAGCAGAATGACCGGAGCATATGCGGACAAGTTGAAGGATACCAGCTGAGAAGTAACGGTAGTACCAATGTTTGCGCCGAATATGACGCCCGCCGCCTGATAGAGGTTCATCAGCCCGGCATTGACAAAACTGACCACCATGGCCGTGCAGGCAGAAGAAGACTGGATGATGGCGGTGAATACCACACCCACCACCATGCCGGAAAAACGGTTGGTAGTAAATATCTCCAGAATACGACGCAGCTTGGCGCCGGCAACCTTCTCTATGGAATCGCTCATCACACGCATCCCGAACAGAAAAAGACCCAAACCTCCTGCCATTGACAAAAATATACTTGCGCTCATTCCTATCCCCCGTGTCCGCTTTAAGCGGATCGTCATCTCTTGTTTGGAAGTAACGGCATGTTCATAGACTGTCCGCTCCGGCAGCGATATCCTCCAGCAGCTGCGCTTTCAGCGCCTCCACATCCCTGAAACGTCTCTCCGGCCTGCGGAAGGAATACAGATAGACCTCTATCTGCTCCCCATAGACACTGTCTTCAAAATCATATAGATAGGACTCTATGCCCATGACCGCTTCGTCAGTAACCGTGGGCTTGCACCCTACATTGCTGATGGCCCTATACATTTTTCCCCTGACGCGCACCCGAGAAAAATAGACCCCGTTGGGAGGAAGCTTTTTTTCTGCACCGGGCAGGATATTCACCGTAGGAAAGCCCAGTGTCCGTCCCAGCTGCTTTCCCCTGACCACCTTTCCGGCAATCAAGTAAGGCATCCCCAGCAGTTCCCTGACCATTTCCATATCTCCCTGCTGAAGCCTGTCTCTCACGAGAGTGGAGCTGACCTCCTTCCCCTCCAGACATACCTTGTCGATGATCCTGGTCTCAAAGCCCAGCTCCGGCCCCAGCCTCTGCAGAAGCGCCGCGTCTCCCGCCCCTTTCGCCCCGAAGGACAGATCCTTCCCTGCCGCAAGAAAAGACACGTTCATCCGCTCCGCCAGGACCTCTGAGACAAAGGTCTCCGGAGGCATGGCTGCCGTCTCAAGGTTCAAGGGGTACTCGATCAGGATATCCACCCCCATGCGCTCAAACAGCAGACGCTTCTCCTCTCTGGTGGACAGCACCGCCGCCTCGCCGCCGGATGCGCCAAACAGCACTGCCGGGGACGGGTCGAAGGTAAACACGCAGGCTGCCGTCCCCTTCTTTCTTTTTGAGAGTATTTCTTCCAGAAGTCTCCGATGGCCGATATGGATACCGTCAAATTTGCCGATGGCCGCCGCTGTCTCCGTCCCGCCGGCCAGATAAAAATTCGTAGTATTCGCAATGATTTCCATGGAAAATCACTCTTTCATAAAAACATTTTTACAGGACGATACCGCCCTCGGTCAGCCTCATAAGCATAGACACCGACAAAGCTCTCGTCCGTTCTATAGACCCGCACCCATCTTTCCGGAGCGTACAGCTCTTTCTCCCATGTCTGCTCCGGCAGGAATGCATTGCCGTTGTCAGCCAGTCCCCTGAACTCTTCCCGGACATGGAGCGCCGGACAGTCCGTGAACACGGAATCCACCGCAAGCAGCGCCTCCCCCAAGGTTCCTGTGTCCCTGAGCCGCTCAAGCTGTGCCAGCGTATAAGCCTCCTCCAGCCTAAACCCCCCTACTCTGGTACGCCTCAGGCTCTGCATGGTGCCTCCGCACCCAAGCCTTGCGCCGATGTCCGCACAGAGCGTCCTCACATAAGTTCCCTTGGAACAGACTACCCTGAAAGTGACAGCCGGAAGCCTGCAGTCCAGAATCTCCAGTTCATAGATCTTCACCGGCCGGGGCTTCCTCTCCACTTCCTTTCCCGCCCGGGCAAGCTCATACAGCCGCTTTCCGTCCACCTTCAGGGCGGAATACATGGGCGGGATCTGCATATAGTCTCCTACGAAGCCTTCCGCCGCGCTCTTAACCTCTTCCTCGCCGGCCTCCACAGGATGCTCGGCAAGCACCTTTCCCGTGATGTCCTGCGTATCCGTCTCCGTCCCCAGCAGAAGCTCCGCCACATATTCCTTGTCTCTGTCCGCCAGCATATCGCACAGCTTCGTTGCATTGCCGAGGCATACAGGCAGCACGCCCGTAGCCTCCGGATCCAGCGTTCCGGTATGTCCTATCTTTTTCTGGCCGCAGATCCCCCTCATCTTGGCAACAACATCATGGGAAGTGAATCCTGCCTCTTTATGGACGATGATGATTCCGTTTATCCTATCAATTCCGCTCATCATAAGTTTTTACGCTCCCTGTCACGCCGCCCCGGCCTTCATCTCACCCTTTTTCCAGCTGTCTCATGGATTTTTCTATATGTAGGGAAAGATTATTCACACAGTCATGAAAGGTTCCCGACAAGGTGCAGCCCGCAGCTCTCACATGGCCTCCGCCGCCGAAATAAGACGCCACCTGCGCCACGTCCACCTTCTCGTTGGAACGCAGGCTCACCTTGTACTCCACCACTCCTGTCTGGTACATAAAAATAGCGCAGTCCACTCCGTCTATGTTCAGCAGCTGGTTCACGATGCCGTCCAGATCCTTCGGCTCCACATGATAAAACTCCATAGTCTTCCGCTCTATCACGCTAACGATACACCTGCCGTCCATAAAGCGGACGCTCTCCATCAGCGCCCGGCCCATGATCTGGGCCTGCACATAGGTTTTCTGGTAAAAGGTCTCCCGCACCAGCCGAGGAAAGTCAAAGCCGTAGCTGATAAGCCGGGCCCCTTTCTCCAGCGTGGCCGGAGTGGTATTGGAATACTGGAACACGCCCGTATCATGGATCATGCCCACATAAATAGCCATTGCCATATCCCTATCCATCCTATCCTCCCCCAGAAGATCGTATAGGATCTCACTGTTGGAGCCCGCCTGCGGATCCACATAGTTCACCTGTCCGCCGCCATGGTTGCTGATATGATGATCGATATTGACTGTTTTCCCTGCCGCCCTGAAATACTTCTCCGCTTCTCCCAGCCTGTCCACACTGCTGTCCAGCACGAAAAAGACATCGAAAGGCTCTTCTTCCGTAAAATCCCAGTCTATTTCCTCAAAGCCCTTGAGCTCTCTGAAGATATCTGCCGGCTTCTCCAAAAAGACCTTCACATACGCCTCCGGCAGACATTTCACCAGATACTGCCACAGTGCCAGACAAGATCCCACACAGTCGCCGTCCGGCCTGACATGTCCGCTGATACCGATTCTCCTTGCGCCCTCACACTCTTCCAAAATATTCAGATTCATTTAATCCCCAATCCTATCTTTTTCACAAAAAACCTGTTTTATTACTCTTCAGACTCCTTCATGGCTTCGTCCTGCGCAATGACCTCATCGATCCTCCGGGACATATTGACCCCGTATTCGATGGACTGATCCGGTATGAAGGTAATATCCGGTGTATTCCGCAGATTGATTTTCTGTGCCAGCTGCCTCTTGATAAAGCCCATTGCGCTCTCCAGACCCTCGACGGTGGCTTTTCTGACCTCCTCGTCCCCCAGCACGCTTATCCATGCCTTGCAGCTTTTTAAGTCAGGAGCCACTTCTACAGCCACCACGCTTGTCCATGGACTGATCCGGGGATCCTTGATCTCTCCCCGGATAGTCTCCGCCAGCACACGCTGGACTTCCCCGTTGATACGGGTGTTTTTCACATTGTTTTTTCTCATCCTTATTCCCCGCGTCCGCCGCTGCGGACTGCCAACCCAAATTCACACGCTTACTCAGCGCGGCACTTCTACCATAATATATGCCTCGATGGTATCCATCTCCTGTATCTGGTCGAATCCGTCGAACACAAGACCGCACTCATAGCCTTCCTTGACTTCCTTCACATCATCCTTGAATCTCTTCAGGGAAGCAAGAGCGCCTTCATAAATCTGCTTGCCCTCCCGGCTGATACGTACCTTGCAGCCCCTCTGAAGGATACCGCTTGTGACATAGGAGCCTGCGATATTTCCGATCTGGGAAGCCTTGAATATCTGCCTCACCTCTGCATGGCCGATGATCTTCTCCTCAAATACCGGATCCAGCATACCCTTCATGGCGGCTTCGATATCCTCTATGGCCTGATAGATCACCCTGTACAGCCTGACGTCCACGCCTTCCCGCTCCGCCGTGCTCTTTGCCATGGCATCCGGCCTGACATTGAAGCCGATGATGATCGCGTTGGAGGCGCTGGCCAGCGTCACGTCCGACTCGTTGATGGCTCCCACGCCGCCGTGGATACACTTCACCACGATCTCCTCGTTGGACAGCTTCATCAGAGACTGCTTCACCGCTTCCACGCTTCCCTGCACATCCGCCTTCACGATCAGGTTCAGCTCCTTCAGGTTGCCTTCCTGAATCTGGGAGAATAGGTCGTCCAGAGACATCTTGGCCTTGGTCTCCTCCAGCATCTTCTCCTTGTTCTGGGCAAGGTAGGTCTCTGCGTAGGATTTGGCCGTCTTGTCGTTTTCATGGGCAAGGAATACCTCTCCCGCGCTGGGTACATCAGACAGCCCCAGTATCTCCACCGGCGTGGAGGGCGTCGCCTCCTTCACTCTCCGTCCCTTGTCGTCGATCATTGCGCGGACCTTGCCGTAGCAGGCCCCGGCGGAAATAAAGTCTCCCACCTGCAGGGTACCCTTCTGTACCAGCACCGTGGCCACAGGCCCCCGGCCCTTGTCAAGCTCCGCCTCGATCACCAGACCTCTGGCCCGCCTGTTGGGATTTGCCTTCAGCTCCATGATGTCCGCCGTCAGCAGTATCGTCTCCAGCAGCTCCTCGATTCCTTCGCCGGATTTGGCCGAGACGGGAACAAACTCCGTATTGCCGCCCCAGTCCGTAGCTACCAGCTCGTACTCTGTCAGCTCTTGTTTCACTCTCTCGATATTGGCGGAGGGCTTATCGATCTTGTTCACCGCCACTACGATCTCGATACCTGCAGCCTTGGCATGGCTGATGGCTTCCACTGTCTGAGGCATGACACCGTCGTCCGCTGCCACCACAAGGATAGCGATATCCGTGGAATTAGCGCCCCGCATTCGCATGGCCGTAAACGCCTCGTGCCCCGGCGTATCAAGGAAAGTGATCTTCCTCTCCCCTAAAGTCACAGTGTAGGCACCGATATGCTGGGTGATGCCGCCTGCCTCCTTGTCGATCACATTTGTCTTTCTGATAGCATCCAGAAGGGAAGTCTTACCATGGTCTACATGACCCATGACACAGATGACAGGAGGCCTCTCCACCAGTGCGGTCTCGTCCTCTTCTCCCTCCTTCAGCAGCTCCTCGATCACATCGACCTTGACCTCCCTCTCACAGAGAATCTCATATTCCATGGCGATATTCTCCGCGTCCTCATAGGAGATCTCCTGATTCACGGTCACGATCTTGCCTTCAAGGAACAGCTTCTTCACGATCACGGAAGGCTGCAGCTTCATCTTGTCCGCCAGATCCTTGATCGTAATGGTATCAGGCAGAGTAATTACCTTGATGTTTTCCTCCGCTGCTTCCTCTTTCTTCTTCTCGGGCTTGATGAATCTGCCCGGCTTATTCTTCAGTGCCTCTTCTTCTTCGTAGATATGGTCTTTTCTGGAGCGCTTGCTCTTCTCCTGATTATTCGCCCTCCGCTTTTCCTCTTCCCGTTTCTTCTCCATATCCTTTGCCGGAGTTTCTCCCGCAAAGCCCTTAGACGGTTTGTTATCCCGGAATCCAGCTCCCTGTCCGCCATTGCCTCTGCCGTCACGCGTGCTGCCATTGAAATTACGGTTGCTGCCCGGACCGCCGCCCGGACCCCTCCGATCACCCTGACCGCCTGCAAAGCCAGGTCTGCCGTTTCTCTGAAATCCATTGGGTCTGTCGCCCTGAGGCCTGCCGCCTTGTCCGCTGCTTCCTCTGGACTGGAACTGTCCCCGGTCAGACCTTCCGCTGCCGTCACTGCTGCGGGTTCCCGCCTGTCCTCTGTTGTCCCTGCCACGGCTGTCCTGACCGCGGCCGTCCTGATAGCGGTTCCCCTGATAACGGCCGTCTCTTGCCGGTCTGTCCCCTCTGTCCTGCCCGCTGCCTGCATTCTGGGATCTTTCATTCTGGTTTCTCCCGCTCTGGCCTCTGTCGCTCCGGAATCTGTCGCCTTGGCCTCTGTCGTTCTGGCTTCTCTCCCCGCGGCTTCTCTCGCTCTGGGTACGCTCACCTCTGTCATTCTGGTTTCTCTCGCCCTGAGACCTTCCGGCTCTCTCATTCTGTGTCCTTGCGCCCTGCCCCTTATCGCTCTGAGGCTTCTCGCTCTGGACAGAATCGGGATTGGCAGCGCCTTCGTTCTGAACTTTTTCGTTCTGGGCCTTCTGGCTCTGCGCAGCCTCGTTCCGCACAGACTCGGCATAGGTATGCTCATTCTGAACAGGCTCATTGCTTCTTTCACTCTGAACCTTCTCATTCTGAAGTCTCTCGCTCTGTGCCTTTTTCGTCAGCTGACTGCCCTGAAGCTGCTGCTGAGCCTCCCGCTGCTGCTTCTGCATCTCCGTATGCTCCCGCTTCACCTTCGGCTGAGGCTTCGGAGCCACCATCTGCACCGCAGGGGTAGGCGAAGGCGGCGTCAAAGGCTTAATAGGCCTCACCGGTGCCGGTGCCTGAGGCCTGCGATCACCTCTGGCTCCCTGACCTCTGCCGCCGGATCCGTTCTGGCCGTTTCCTCCCTTGCCTCCCTGTGGTCTATTCTGTCCACCCTGAGACTTATTATTCCCTCCCTGCCCGGGGCGCTGCTGTCCCTGCATCTTTGAATTCTGAGGGTTGCTCACGAATATAATCGTTTTTTTCTTCTTTGGCGCATCATTTGTTGACGCCTCTGCCGGTTTTACAGGCTTCGCTGCTTCTTTTGCAGTTTTCTCCATCTCTGCTTTTTTCGCCTCTTCCTTTATTTTGTCTTTTTTTATTGTGGTCTCTGCCACCGCGCCCCCGCCTGATCCGCCCTTGCCGAATGCTCTGCGCACCAGCATTGCCGCATCCTCCTCCACGGAGCTCTGGGCCGCTTTGGCTTCGATTCCCTTTTCCTGCAGGAAATTCAATATATCTTTGCTCTGCACCTCTAGTTCCTTAGCAAGCTCATGTACCTTTTGTTTCGCCATGCCTTCCTCCATTTCTGCCTTACGGCGCTCTACTTCCCGTCCAGTTGTTTCATGATCGCGTCCGCTAATCCCGCATTACATACGCCTATGGATGACCGCAGGCCCTCCTTTCCGATGGCATCGCTAAACTGATCCTTTGTGCCGTAAAAATATATCGGCACCTGATAGTAAGCGCATTTATCAGAAAAAAGCTTCTTGGTGTTATCCGACGCATCCTCTGCAATGATTACCAGCATGGCGGAACCTTTTCTGATTGCGTCCAGGGTCTGGAACTCTCCGCTGACCAGATTGCGCCCCTTCATTGCAATTCCCAAAAGTGATAAAATCCTATTCTGCATCCAGATTCTCAAACTCCCTTTCCAAGGTATCGTACACCTCATTTGGAATACTCATTTTGAAAGAACGTTCCAGCCCTTTGTTCTTTCTGGCCCTGAGCAGACATTCCCTGCTCTTACAAACATATGCGCCTCTCCCGTTCTTCTTGCCTGTTATATCCAGACATACTTCATTTTCAGCTGTCTTCAGGATCCGCATCATATCCCGCTTTCCTTTCATCTCCCCGCAGCCTATACACTGCCTCAAAGGAACCTTTTTCGCCATATGCTCACTTACTCCTCAACAAAGGGTTCAAACGCGCCCTCATCATATTCCTCATACCCGCCTTCTCCGGCGTCCTCCGTATACTCTTCGGCCTCCTCATACGTTTCTGCCTCGCCATATTCACCGGCCTCATCTTCCTCATATTCCTCGTAGTCCCCGTAATCCTCTTCCATATAGTCCTCATAACGGAAGCCCGGCGCGTCCTTCGCCTGAGTCTCGGACTTGATATCAATCTTGTAGCCCGTCAGCCTTGCCGCCAGTCTGGCATTCTGCCCCTCCTTGCCGATCGCCAGAGACAGCTGATAGTCAGGGACCACCACCTTTGCGGTCCTTTCGTCAGGATCCGCAAACACCGCCACGATCTTGGCAGGAGAAAGCGCGTTCTGGATCAGGTTCCCCGGATTGTCGTCCCAGTTCACGATATCTATCTTCTCGCCTCTGAGCTCGTCTACGATGGCATTCACTCTGGCGCCGTTCATTCCTACGCAGGCCCCCACCGCATCCACATTGGGGTTGTTGCTCCAGACGGCGATCTTGGTCCGGCTGCCCGCCTCTCTGGCGATGCTGCGTATCTCCACCGTGCCGTCCTTGATCTCCGTCACCTCCGACTCAAACAGCCTCTTCACCAGCTCCGGATGGGTCCGGCTCACGTTGATGCGGGGGCCTTTGGGAGTGTTCTTCACCTCAAGGATATACACCTTGATGCGCTCCGTAGGCCTGAATACCTCGCCCTTGACCTGCTCGCTCTCGCTCAGCATCGCATCCGCCTTGCCCAGATTGATGCTGATATTCTTTCCCAGGTACCTCTGGACGACTCCTGTCACCACATCCTTTTCCTTCTCGTAATACTGATTATATATTACACTTCTCTCTTCCTCCCGGATCTTCTGCAGGATCACGTTCTTGGCGTTCTGGGTGGCGATCCGCCCGAATTCCTTTGATTTGATTTCCACATGGAGCATATCTCCCACCGCTGCCCTGGCGGAAAGCTCCCTTGCATCGTCAAGGGAAATCTGCATACACTTGTCCTCCACGTCCTCCTCCGTGGCCACCACCTCTTTTTCCGCATACACGAGAAAATCGCAGGTCTCCCTGTCAATCTCCACATGCACATTGTCCGCTTTGCCAAAGTGGTTTTTGCATGCCGTCAGCAGTGAATTCTCTATCGCCTCAAATAAGGTTTCCTTACTGATTTCCTTTTCCCTTTCCAAAATGTCAAGCGCTTCCATCAATTCCTTGTTCATCATTTCCTCCATTCCGGCTGTATGCCAAATCTAACTAGTTATTCTGCCCCGCAGCAATCAACATCTTAGAAGTCCACCGCCAGACGAATCACGGCGATATCCGTACGTTTAAAGCCTCTGGAGGCATCTCCCTCCATGATTCTGATTTCGTCCCCGTCGAAGCCCTCCAGCAGCCCGGAAAACTCCCTGCAGCCCTCAAGAGCCTTGAAGAGCTTGATTTCTACCTTCTGTCCCAGGCTGGCCTGCAGATGCTTATCTTTCTTCAGTATGCGGCCCAGCCCCGGGCTGCTGACCTCCAGTGTATAGGCATCCGGGATGAAGTCCTCCCTGTCCAGCTCATCAGACAATGCCCGGCTCACCTTTTCACAGTCCAGGATATTCACGCCCTCCGGCTTGTCTATGTAAGCCCTGAGATAATATCCGCTGCCTTCCTTCACATATTCCACGTCATAGACCGTAACGTCATTGGCCGTGGCGATAGGCTTAAGCAGCCTCTCCGTCCTTGCCTCATAATCTTCCCTGCGGGACATCCTTGCCTCCATCCCGGCTCCTTAAAAGCCTCCAACATACAAGTAAGAGTGGCTTACCGGCCACTCTTACACTAATTAACATCATTAACAAGACAAGTATAGACCCAAATATAGGAAATGTCAATACTTATGTGAATAATTTATCCGGGATACATCCGGGATAATCTATCCTTTTACCTTTTCTCCTGTCAGAATAACAAGCATCGCAAGAGCCTTGTTGTAATTCACCAGAAGCTCCCTGTCCGTCCACTTTGCGTCGGCCGCTCCCATTGCCTTTTCCGTAAACTCCAGCATCCTCTTTCTTTCATCCTTACTCAGCTTTGAATTCTCCATTCCTTTTTCTCCTTTTCTGTTTAATTAAAAACTCTCATCTGTTCTGTGCCAAATTCGGCCATAATAATTATATAATGAATACGCAAGATATTCAAACATATGTTGCAAATAAATATGATATTTTTCTATCTTTTTTTCTACTATAATATCCATAGGAGGCGGTTTTATGATTCGGTTGCGTATACTAAAGATTCTGGACGAACAAGGTCACACCAAGTACTGGCTTTATAAGCGGATGGATATGCTGAGCTACAGAAATTTTAAAAACATCGTGGAAAATGAAACTTCCAGCATACGTTTTGAAACCTTGGATAAGCTCAGCAAAATATTGAATGTTCCCGTAGGAGAGCTGTTTGAGCAGACAGAGGGTGAAAGAGGCTGTGATTAGCCCCTCTCCCTTTTGTGTCTCCTGCCGCCCGGCCGTAAACGCCGGCCTAAACCTCCTCCTGATCCATACCTGCGAAAAAATCGTCATAAGTACAGCCATAGATCTTACGCAGCTCTATCAGCACGCTTATACGGATGTTCAGCTGGCCGGCTTCGTATTTTTCGTAGGTGCTCCTGCCGATATCACAGGAACGGCGCTGCAGCTCCGCACATAGGCTTTCTTGTGACAGTCCTTTCTCTTTGCGCATCTTTCTCAGATTGCTTCCCATATTCCGATCACATTTTAATTTCTGTTCCATTTTGTTCCCTTTCTTCTGCAGACATATTTTTTCCTTTATTGACTACATTTACCTTTATTTTATGCCATATCAGTCAATAATATTGCCCGCTATATTGGTCAAAACAATAAATTTATTTAAAAATTTTGAAAATTATATAAAGATTTTAAAAAAATGTTTATTGGAAATGGATTATGTGATAAACTTGACTCAGTTGAACGTATAAGACGAATTAGAAATCAGAATAAAAAATGAACATACGTTACAGAACATATGTCCTGCGCCCCTCCGGGAGCGCAGGCTGCCCTATGAATCTGTTCTTTGCTCTTCCAATGCCTTCAGCCCCATGCGGATCAGCTCCAATGTCGCTGCTGAACGGCTGGGAAACCGGTTCTCAAAACGGAAATCATCGATTCTCTTCAGCATTTCTTCATCCACAATGACAGTATAGCGTGGTTTCTTCGTTGGCATTCTGCACACCTCCCATAGTTCATATTATGCGTAGGTTCATATCCTATGTCAAGATATTTTTTATGAATTTTAAAAATATCCTTGACATATTTAGCTTTCGTAAAATATAATAATAGTAGTTCAGAAGTTCTGAACCAACCCTTTGAAAGGAGGCGGACATATGGCAACCGAATTAAAACGACTGACCTTCGCTGTTACGCAGGAGATGGAACCTCTTCTGGCGAATGCCAAGAAAGAGTTCTATTATGACCGAACCCAGTCTGACATGATCAGAGCGCTCCTCATGGCAGGCCTGAACGCCGTCGGGGACACATCTGCGGAAAAGAATGCCGCAGACCCGCAGGGCCAATGTAACGACACATCCCGATAACCTCATACCATTGCTGGCAGCAGCCAAAAAAGGAAGATTATGCGACTGAAAAAAATTTTAAAAAAGATTTTTACCACGATCAAGGAGGAAGTCTCTTACACATTTGAGCCGGTGGATTCCATTGTTTTCAGCCGGGCATTCTCCACCTATATGCCCTATGGACCGCTCACGGAGGAAGAAGCCGCCGACCTGATGGAATACATAGACTCCTTTCCGGACAACAAAGATGATTGATCTCTGTTAGAATATATGCACCCGCAGTAATCCTGACGGTATAGGTCATATTGGGCAGACAGCTGGACGGAACGTTTATAGCCCTCCTTTTTCTTAAAATCGGAGGGCAGCCATTTGATGCCATACTTTTGGGACAGTGCCTCTCCGATTTCGTTCAGTTTCACTGCGTTCTTCAGGGGACTTACCGTAAGGGTGGTGGCAAAATAGTCATATCCTGCCTCAGCCGCACGCTGCGCCGTCTCCCTCAGCCGCAGTTCAAAGCACCGAAAGCATCTTTCCCCTCCTTCAGGGCAGTCCTCCAGACCTTTTGCAATCTCATAAAATGCTTCCGGTGTATAGTCACCCTCGATCACTGAAATAGTATATCCCTTCTGTTCCCGATTATAGGCCTCTATCAGCCGTTTCTGCTCAGCCACGCGCTTACGGTATTCCTCCGCTGCGGAAATATTCGGATTAAAATAAAAGACTGTTATGTAAAAGTACCTGCACAGGTATTCCAGCACATAGCTGCTGCAGGGGGCACAGCAGCTGTGCAGAAACAGCCGGGGGGCGGATCCCGCCCCCTGCAGCGCGTCTATTATCTTTTCCAGCTCTTTCTGGTAATTTATCCTGTTCATAGTCCGTCTCCGTTTTCATCTGCCTCCCTCCGGGGCTGTCCTCTATGTCCGTCATCCTGCGCCGTTTTTATCCTATGCCTATGCTTTTGTGCCTATGCTTTTGCGCTGTACATTTCCGGCCTTCCCGAAATACCTGTTCCTTACTGCAGCAGATCCTCATAGCGCTTTCCCGCCTTGCGCCAGTTGATCAGCCCGAACCAGCCGTCTACATAGTCGGCTCTCCTGTTCTGGTACTGAAGGTAATAGGCATGCTCCCATACATCCACCAGAAGAATGGGAACATATTTCTCCAGATCCGGCACATCCTGATTGGATGTCTGGACAATGGACAGCCTGCCGTTCCTGTCGCTCACCAGCCATGCCCATCCAGATCCGAATTTTCCCACAGCTGCCTGCTTCATCTGCTCCTTCCACTGCTTATAAGATCCGAAGTCCCTATCGATAGCTTCTGCCAGAGCCCCTGACGGCTCCTGACCCACAGGGCTCTTCATGGAATCGAAATAAAGCTCATGGTTGTAGACCCCGCCGCCGTTATTGCGGACAGCTGTCTGTATGGCGGAGGGAATCGCGTCTATCTCCATCAGCAGCTCCGGCAGGCTCATTTTCTGCAGCTCCGGATAATCCGACAGAGCATTGTTCAGATTGTCCACATAGGTCTTGTAATGCTTGTCATGATGGAAGGTAAGCGTTTCCCCGTCCAGCACAGGAACCAGCGCGTCATATTCGTAAGGCAGGGGGCGGGCCACAAAGGGATAGGTTTCTTCTTTCATACATAATTACCTCTCATTCTGCCGTTTAGGCCTTTTTACTATGGAATATTTTTCTTCCATTTGGAATGCTTTTCTTCCATTGGAATGCTTTTCTTCCATTGGTAAGTATATGTAAATTACTGACAATTATACACAAATATCCTGCAGCACGCAGCAAAGGGGCGCCTTCCGGGCGCCAGCCATGCCTCAGAAGGTCTCCAGCAGCCCCTTCAGCCCTTCTCTTTCATAGATTCCCTTATAGTAAGCCACCTCGTCCCCTATGATATCGTCGATGACCTGCATGCCCAGAAGCTCCACCGGGGCCTTATCGTCCGTCAGAAAGTACTCCCCCTGCTCGTAGCGCTCCAGACTGCCGGCCACCCTCTCCATCATGGCATACAGATTTCCGTCCTCAAGCTTCTCCCTGCCTGCCTCCAGACAAGACAGTACGGCTCCGTTGTCCGACGCAAAGAGTTCCCTGTTGGTGGAGCCTGCCACCTCCACCGTGTACACATATCCGAACACCTCGGAGATAGTGTCCGCCAGATACTGGTTGATGTTTCCCTCCTGATTTCCACGCATATTCATATTCACCACCATGACACCGTTTTCCTTCAGGTGCGCCTTCACAAGAGAGAAAAACTCAAAGGAGGACATCTGGAAAGGAATGGTTATATCCTGATAGGCATCCACCATGATCACGTCATATTTTCTGTCCACCGCATTCAGGAAAGCCCTTCCGTCATAGGTAGTGACAGGCACATCCTCCGGCAGATAAAAATACTCTCTGGCAAGCTCTGTGATCCTTTCGTCTATCTCCACGCCCTCCAGATATATGTCACCGTAATACTTTCTGCACTGGGTGGCATAGGTTCCAGTCCCCATGCCTAAGATCAAAGTCTCACACTCCTCCGGAGCCTTGCCCTCCACCATCAGGGGCGCAGCCATGGCATAATCATAATACATCCCCGTGAGTCCCTGCTGCTTCATATAAATGGACTGCACGCCGAAAAGCACATTGGTAGAAAGGATCACACTCCTATCGCTCTCCTTCACCTGCAGATAATTATAGACCGACTCTCCCTCGTAGGCCAGACCGCTCTCCCAGAAAGCGAAGCTGTCGGAAAATCCCAGACCGCAGCAGAGCAGGAACCACAGGATCGCCGCCGGTCCCCTTCTCCTTCCCCGTCCCGCACTGACAAAATACAGAACCGCCAGTGCCAGCAGGACTCCTGAGAATATCAGGAATGTGATGGAGGTACCCACGGAGGGAATGGTCACGAAGGTGGGGACAAAAGTCCCTATGATGCTTCCCACAGTATTGAAGGCTCCCAGATTCCCCACGATCCTGCCGCTGTCCTCCAGACTGCCCACGGTATACTTTGCCAGTGAAGGAGTCACCGTGCCCAGCAGAAACAAGGGAAACACAAAGATCACCATACATGCCGCAAATGCCGCTATGATCAGGAAATTACTGCTCACGGAAAAGATCAGCAACGCCGAGATGCCGATGATGATGTACTTTCCAAGCAGAGGAATCGCAGCGATCCACAAAGCTGCGATCAGAATCCTGCCATAGAGCCTGCCGGGATCCGGATTCTTGTCCGCGCTCCGCCCTCCGTAGATATTTCCCAGCGCCATAGCGATCATGATGGTTCCGATGATGATCGTCCAGACAATCTGGGAAGAGCTGAAATAGGGCGCCAGAAGCCTGCTGGCTCCAAGCTCCACCGCCATCACTGACATTCCTGCAAAAAACTCCGTCAGGTACAGAAAAATTTTATTCTTTAATATTCCGGGACATCCCGCAGCCTTCGCCGCATTCCCATCATTCACCGCATCTGTCCCGCCTGTCGTAATATTTGTGTTTTTCATGTTTTCTGCGCTCATCATTGCTCCTGTCATCCGGTTTATTCTGTATATATTGTACCGCTGCTCTGCAGCAGCAGCTCCTATGCATTCATGCCTGTCATGGACATGGGTACGGATCTATTATAACAGATATTCTTGCGGATTGCTACTCTATTCTCATATCGTGAGCCGTCCCCACATTGTGTACTGCACAAGATAGGGATTTGGCAAAGGATGCCGTAAATTCGGTGTTTGTGGCTTGTTTGGGGGTTCAACCTAATCTCCCGAAGGCGTTATACATAGGTTTCGGGTATTTTCATCAGAAACCCTATAAAATCAGTATTTCTCCTATGTTTTTCTTTACAAACATATGTATAAATTGTATAATGCAGACACGAAATTATACATATGTCAGGAGGAATACAGATGGCATCCCTGGTCTATCTAAAACACAAAAACGGCACTACTTATGTTTATGAGAATGTCTCTTTTTGGGATAAAAAGACAAAAAAACCGAAATCCAAACGCAGGTGCATAGGGCATCTCGACCCCGAAACCGGGACAGTACAACCAAACGGGATGCGTGGCGGTAATAAAAAAGCTCCCGTGACAAAGCCGGAAAAGGAACTGCCTAAATGCTTTACCTACAGCTGCGGGGTGTCTGCCCTCCTAGATAAAATCTGTATGGATACTGGTCTCAGCCATATACTGAAAAAGGTTTTTCCGGATGACTGGAAGGCCATACTGACATGTGCCTATTATCTGGTCAGCGAGGGACAGGCACTCTATAGGGTTGAAAAATGGTCGCGGCAGGCGACCACCCCTTACGGGGTGACGCTTGCAGACCAGCGGGTCAGCGAACTGCTGGTGCGAATTACCCCGGAACTTGTGCGGGGCTTCTTTTCGGCATGGCTGGAACATAACAGCGACGACAGATATTACTGTATGGATATCACAAGCATATCCTCCTACAGTGAGCTGAATGAGTTCATATCATACGGGTATAACAGGGACAGGGAAAAACTCCCTCAGGTTAACCTTCTGATGGTCAGCGGGCATACAAGCCATCTCCCCCTGTTCTTCAGAACCATACCGGGAAGCATCCATGATGTCAGCACAATGGAAGAAAGCCTCAGCAGACTCGACCTGGTCGATGCGAGGCGGCTGCATATGGTCATGGATAAAGGTTTTTACAGTGAGTATAACGTGGATGCCATGTATGGGAGACATATGCGCTTTCTGGTCGGTGTCCCGTTTACGACAGCGCTTTCTCTGGACGCAGTGGAACGCCACCGCAATGATGAAATGATTTCTTACCGCCATTACTGCAATGTCCTCGGGGATGAGCTTTATGCGGATACAGAAACCATAAAGTGGAAGGGGCACCGTTGCTACCTGCACATCTATTTTGACAGCATCAGGGCCGCACTGGACGAGAAGAAATTCAGCCACCGCCTTTTATCGGAATATGAGGAACTCTGTTCGGGAAATACAGTGAAGGAACACCAGAAGGATTACGAAAAGTTTTTTACTGTCAGGGAAACCCCTAAACGCGGCAGGAGGGTGGAATACAACCAGGATTCCATAGATGCATACAGGAAGAACAGTGTGGGCTGGTTTGTGCTTGCCACGAACGATATCAAAGATCCTGTGAAGGCGCTTGAGGTCTATCGGATGAAGGATGCAGCGGAAAAGCATTTTGATGATTTAAAGAACGACCTTGATATGAAAAGGCTCCGCATACACTCCGCTGCGGCGATGGACGGGAGGCTGTTCATCCAATATATTGCCCTGATACTTTCCGCGCAGATAAAAAGTATCATGAATGATGCGGGATGGTTCAAGAGCCATAACATGCAGGAAGTCATAGATGAAATGAAATCCCTGCGTGTGGTTTCTGTCGAGGGAAAACGGAAGCAGATCTATACCACAATGACATCCTTCCAAAAAGAAATCGTTGAACTGTTTGGACTTGCCATAGGGTGACATATGTATAATTGATTCGGGATTTTAGGTTATAATCGTGGAATGAAACAACGTGCCAATAGACATTTGCGCAGAAACTATTTGGACATCCCGTCTGGAATGGCATATAAAAAATTGTTTTGTTCTTATGATATTTGTGATTACAGATTTTTAAAAACATTCAGTTCATATAAAAAGTGGATATCGAAACACAGCCATAAAAGATATCCAGAAGATGAACTATATAGGAAATGGTATAAATATTATAAAATGAAATAAAAGCAATTTCTCATTTATAACTCAAACTTCCCATAAGGATTTCCAATGGAAATCCTTATAAATATTGTAAAATTTAACCATAAAAATGGTACA
>CAXHOW010000043.1:0-3022 GCA_964018205.1 uncultured Acetatifactor sp.
GGATTTCCTTCCCGTATCATCTGCAGAATCGTCTCTTCCGTCATACGCTGCCGTTCCATATTTACCCTGCCAACTGAAGCATATGTCATTTCACTTTCCAAATCCTTCTGAATGGAATGCTGGAACTGGAAGTCATGTGCCATGGCGATTTCCCCTGTTACAGTGTAATGCAGCATAGCCGCATACTGGTGCATCATGTCCACTGGCACAATGGGCACTTTCTGCAGTATCTGAATCATGTTCTTGCGTACCTGATGGGAAAAATTCAGGCTTCTCAGGGAATCCTCAATCCCACGGACAGAAGACTCGCTGCTGAATACAGGACCTATAACCATAACCAGATTGGGGCGGCCATCTTCATCGTAAAGGTAATCCGCCACCCAGAGCATACCTATGGTATCACTTAGAAATACCGGCTTTGACGTATCGATCTCTGGAGAAAACATATATTCCAGGCATCCGCTTGTGGAAAAGAACATAAAAAACTCCTGTTGGTTCGGGCATGTGGTATAAAACATTTTTCTGCTGGCATAACTAAAACACCAGGATCCCATTTTACATGCACTGTAAATCATCCCTGAAAATATATTGCTGTTTTTTAATTTTTCTCCATAACTTGCCATGATGCAGCTCCTTTATGATGAGTCATTTTCAGCCGGCTGTCTTATGATTCCACTTATTCTTTTACCTGTAGTTTAACCACTGTATCCTCCATGCCCTCGCTGGAAAAAATCACTTTCACATCCCCGTCTGTTTTACCGCTTCGGATCACGGCCTGCAGCCTGCCAAGGTAAGTAGTATGATTTGTCTGGTTGAATTTTTCCTCATTCAGATGGTTTGCGCTTCCAAACCCCTGTATAGTACCGGCACCTTCTATTTTAATTTCCACTTTCCGTTCTGGCAAGAGTTTTAATGTCCCTTCAGAATCCGTAATCGATACCGTAATAAAGCAAAAATCTTCTTCTCCTGCCTGCAGTACAGTTTTATCCGGTTCAGCGGTAATTCTGGTATCCCGGTCTGCAGTCCTTACAATAGTCCGATAAAGCTCATTTCCACTCTCATCATATCCTATGCCCATCAATTCTCCCGGCTGATAGTGACAGAAAACCTTTGCATAATAATCTTTCACCTTACTTCTGCCCGCGCTTACTCCGTTGACAAAGATTTCCACCTCAGCCGCATCCGTGTAAGCATCTACCCAAGTGGGGTTTCCTTCGCATCCCTCATAAGTCCATCCATCCACGGTATCCGTCCAACGGTATCCGTTCACATCCGGCGCAAGCCCGTCATGGATGGGCGGCTGAGACGCCAGGTACAGCCCCCGCTTATTTTCATCCCAGGCAAATTCATATTTATGGACAGAAGGCAATATGGTGCCAATGAGGTCAATGGTGCCTCCGTAATTAATCAGCCATGGATAATCCTTGCCGGAAAGAGGATTCTTTTTTTCCTGCTTTTTTCCATAGGAAATATTGCAGCAATTAGCCTCGCCCAGATGTTCCTGCAGTGTCCAGATAAAGTCCCCAATCAGGAACGGATGCCCTTTCGCATAGCGCATGGTATCCACAATCAGCTCTCCTCTGGTTTCCGTGCCTAACAGGACACGCTCTGGATGAAGCTCATGCAGGGTATCATACTTATCCTCATAATAATTGTATCCCGCAATGTCCAGATAAGGATAAAGGTTTTTCGTGGCATCCTCATCCATCTGCACGAAAGTGGGGGGATATGGCAAGTCTTTCTCATTTTCCGGAATATTGGCCGCCGCACCCATGAATATTTTCATATAGTGCTTCCAGTCCTTCTCCTTATTTTCCGGGCGCTCCGCCATCCATTCATCCTCATCCCGGGTCAGGTACGGCATGCCGTCAAGATATTCCCGCAGCCAGTGGACGCTGGGGCAGAGGGTAGTAGGCCTTGTGATATCAATACTGTGAATCATATCCACGATTTCCTTTCCCACCCGAACCCCTTTCACGCTGCCTGCTTCCGGAATCTCGTTTCCGATGGAATATATCACCACACAAGGGTGATTGTAAGCATCCTGCACCATAGCCTTCGTGTCTTCCCTGAAAGTATCTAAAAACAGACTGCAATGGGGATTTCCTCCCTTAGGACGGTACCAGTAATCAAACGCCTCATCCATGACATACAATCCCACCTCATCACATGCTTTCATCAAACTCCGGGACATGGGATGATGCGCCGAACGAAGAGCATTGAATCCGGATTTTTTTAAAATACATGCCTTATGCATTTCCGTGACATCATTGTTAATCACACCTATGACACCATTATCATTATGGATGCATCCCCCTCTTAAAAAAGTAGGAATGCCATTAATTAACAGACCTTTCTCAGGATTTACCTCAATGGTGCGGATGCCAAAACTTTCCGTTACTTTATCATATTCCTTCTCTCCTTGGGTTAGGGTAACCACCGCCTGATAAAGCTCAGGTGTCTCAGCGCTCCAAAGCTTTGCATCCGGAATCGTGAACTGTATGCCTGCTTTTCTGTTTTCTGCTCCCGCTATGCCGGAAGCAACCGTCTCCCCATCCTTTTGGATATCCACAGAGATACATCCCGCCCCGCAAACTTCCACGTCTACCTGAATCTTAGCCGGATGGATGCCCAGGGTCGTCACCTTTACACCATAAAGGACAATATGATTCTCTTCTCCTACATAAAAATTCACAGGACGGTAAATTCCCCCGCCTGTATACCAGCGTCCATGCCCTTCCTTCGGCACATTGGCTTCCACGCGGATTTCATTGTCCCTGCCGAATTCCAGATGTGGGTTCAGTAAAATTTGGAATGGCGTGAAGCCGTAAGGCTTTTCATATACGGCCTTCCCATTCACATACACCGTGGTCATACAGTAGACCGCCTCAAACTCCAGAATCAATGTCTTCTCACTGTATTCCTCCGGCACATAAAAGGTTTTCGTATATATATATTTCCCGCCTTCAAATCCTGCCAGCAAAAAATAATTCCGCATCCCAGGATTCCGATCCGTATTGAT
>CAXHOW010000043.1:3032-5627 GCA_964018205.1 uncultured Acetatifactor sp.
GTATATATATATTTCCCGCCTTCAAATCCTGCCAGCAAAAAATAATTCCGCATCCCAGGATTCCGATCCGTATTGATCATGGCATCATGGGGAAGAGTCACTGTCTCAAAGCGATCCGTTCCTTCCTGTGTAAATACCCAATCATGGTTAAAACCAATCTTTTTCATGGCGCTTTATCCCTCCCTATACTTATTCGTAATCTTCAAGTCTCCACTCATCCTGCCATTTTATGGATACCTTCTCCCCGTCAAATTCCAAAGGCAGCCATACATAATCAGCAATGGATGTATTCGCACTTGCCAGCATAGGACTGTCCATCAAAGCCTTTTTCTCTTCCGGCCCCACCTGATACCGCTCTGGTTCATAATGTGCGGCAATGGCACGCTCTATCATGTCCGCCTTTGCTGCGTCAACCGGATATCCGGGAACCCAGCGGTCTGCAATGGAGATATATAAATCCTTTTTGCCCGGCACCTTAAATATCTGGGAAATCTGGCTGTTATAGGAAGAGTTCGTCCCATCCTCCGGATGGGGATTACCTATGCTCACAAACCCAGATATCCAACTGTCAGACACAGCAGCATCGCTTTTATTGGGAATATACCCGCTCATCCCGCTGGTCAACATGTATTTCTTTCCACTCCGTTCAAAGAGCGCTACTGCCTCTCGACAGAAAGGAGCATGCAGTCCGGTATATTGTCTGGAAACCTCCCGCACTGCCCGAAGAAAGTCTTCTGACAATTCCAATCCGATAATCCCTTCATGGTTAGCATCCATAAAAAGATATGCTTTTCCGCTTTCTTCCTCTTTTATGACATCAAAATCACCCACCCTTTTCTCAAAGGGACGATAATTCTCCACCACTACTTCATACGGCCCCAGGAAAGTATCTGCCTGTAGAATCACAAAACAGGCTTCCTCTCCGGAAAGCTTGATCCAGCAGACATATTTCTTTGTGTTTTCGCACTTCAGAATATGGGGACGATCCACCCGCATTGTCGGATGCAGGTTGGACTGGAGATTCATCAGGTTCGGCTGAATAATCAATCCCTTATCCTCCCAGTTATACAAGTCCTTGGATGCATAGGCGCGGATTCCCCAGGTCCAGATACTGCACTTGCCATCTGTGCGGTCCTTGTTCTCGCCATACCAATAATATGTCCCATCCTCATAAAATAACGCGCCGCCATGAGCCTGAATCCTCTTGCCCGATTTGTCCCTCCACGGCCTGCCCGGATAAATAGCTGTCTGTTCTCCCACTGATATCTGCTCTGCCGCTTCTTTTGTCAGAGGCTGGTTTATCAGCTGTTCCGCCATCTCTTCTGCTGTTTCTTCCCTGTCCAGCTCTATTTTCCCCAGTTCGGTATTGATTGCTGCAAGTACCTTCGCAGGGATAGCTCCCTTTGCGTACTCAGCCAATTTCCGAAGCGTCATCCCGGCAACGGCAGGCTGCCCTTCCACTTTTGCTCTCATCCCAGGTAAAAATCTATCAATTACAGCTGCAGCCTGATCTTTCTCCAGAATCCGACTGATTCGCATATCTACGTTGTAAACCATTTCGTCACCATCCCATCTGAATTTATACTGCTTAACAGTTAAAATTTCCAAGTAACCCGACTACATAACGCCAGCCATGTACGTTTAACCAATGCAGTACGGTAAATTCTGGCGTTATGTAGTATAAAAGGGCCGCCACATTAAGCGGTATACACAGGATGCGGCATTGCCGCCGCATCTTGTGCTGTTTCTCTTAATGCGGCAGCCCCGCAGCCTAATCTGTTTTTTCTATCAGAACCATGCATTCCTATCCTTAGTTTACTGTGCCTCTATTCTTCCTTCCAGAACAACATCAATGGAAAGAGGTGTGGCTGCACCGTTGAATTCCACTTCTGTATCAGCTTTATAAGCCAGTGTCATTCCCAGCCCCTCAGCAGTTGCGGACGCATAATCAGGCTCACTGATCAGCTCTCCCGCCTTTTCAAAATGAAAGGTATATTTGAAGCTTGCTTCATCCAGACTACAGGTTCCCTGATCAGCTTCCAGCTCAGCTCCTACCTGGGCAACCTCCACAATCAGCTTACAGGTATCATCGCTGTAGATATCGACTCTTAAGTTCACGCCCATGGGCAGTCCTACCTGGGCATCCTCCACGGTAAGCGTATTCACCACTTCCGCAGCCTGTGCAGACGCTTCACCGCCCATCACATAGGTGCCCGAAAGTTCAGAGTCGATAGAGAGAGGTGTCTGGGCTCCGTTGAATTCCACTTCCACATCAGCCTTATATGCGGCTGCCACATCCAGACTGGTTTCCGTTGCGGACGCATAATCCGGTGTGCCGGTTATCTCTCCCGCCTTCTCAAAGTTGAAAGTATACTGGAAAGTCTCAGACACACTGTATGTCCCCTTATCTGCCTCCAGCTCAGCTCCTACCTGCGCCACTTCCACGATCAGCTTACAGGTATTGTCGCCATAGCAGTCCAGCCTCAGGTTCACTCCCATAGGAAGGCCTACCTGCGCATCTTCCGCAGTGAGGGACAGAACTACAGTTCCTGAGAGGTCACCGCTCTCCTCAAAAGTATCCCTCAGGGCAAGCTC
>CAXHOW010000043.1:5940-6359 GCA_964018205.1 uncultured Acetatifactor sp.
AGCTGGTCATTGTCAAATGCAATTTTCACCACATCTCCCGTTTTGTAAGAGGTCAATTCTACAACCTGAGAGGCTGTCGCTTTCGTATTATCCTCTTCTGTAGTGAAATCCCCGTCTGTGCCGCCGTCCGCATAATACTCCATATCCTCATCCAATACCCGATAAGTTCCTGCTTCCATTACACCGCCGTCAAAATACTTCGCATAATAAGTGCCATCCTCATTCAGACGGACAAAACTCAAAAGCCCTGTGGAAGTATCCTGATAATAGCCGTCCCAAATCTGCACTTCCCCGGATTCTTCAGGGGCACTTTCTGATTCACTGCCGTCTTCCACTGTTTCGCTTCCCTGGGAAGATTCCTGCCAATCCGCATTATCCCCGCATCCTCCAAGCAGCATGGCTGCACTCAAAACAACTGT
>CAXHOW010000043.1:6731-19872 GCA_964018205.1 uncultured Acetatifactor sp.
GCATTCCATGCCATCAACGCAGAATTAATAACCGTCACCATGATAAGCCCTTTTCCCTGCGGAAGCATTACCTGAAACATCAGAGGCAAATGTCCTGCGCCATCCATCCTCGCCGCCTCCACGGTTTCCCGGGGAACTTGTAAGAAAGCATTCATACACATAATCACCGCCATGGCATTGGTACACCCGGGAATGATGATGGCTAAGGGAGACCCTACCAGCCCTAACCTGCTGTTGACGATATAGGACGGAATCAGCCCGCCGCTGAACATCATGGAAAACATCAGCATCGCCACAAAGAAAGGCTTCAGCCTGCTGTTCTGGCTGAGTACATATCCGCCCAGCACATTCAGCAATAATCCCAGTCCCGCCGTACCAACCACATAAAATACAGTAACTGCATAAGAACGAAGAATGCTGGGATCTGAAAATACCAGTTTATATCCCTCAAAATTCAATCCGCCAACTGGCAGAAGAACCAGTCCGTCCTTAGCAAACAAATCCCGTCCTTCAGAAATAGATGCCATCAATACATGCCACATAGGCACAATGCTGCAGAAAGCAATCAACAGCAAAACCAGTCCCAGAATTACATTAGCCATATGTCCGGCAAAGGAACTGCTCTCCACCATTCCTTCCCTGCCTCTTTTCACTGTTTTTTCCATTTTTTCCTGCCTTTCCTGGTATCATCAAAATAAGGAGTAACCTGCGGCACGCTTGCTTAGTTTGTTGGAGGTTACAAGCAATATCAACCCCAACACCGACTGGAACAATCCTGATGCCGTTGACAATCCATAGTTTGCGGAACCACCAAAAGACATCCTGTAGGTATATGTGGAAAGAACGTCCGCCACATCGTATGTCTGAGGCATATAGAGCAACAAGATGTTGCCTCCCACCAGTTTAAGTACGATACCCACATTCATGGTCCACATCATGACAATCAGGGGCAAAATTCCGGGAAGTGTCACATGCCAGATCCGCTGAAACCTATTTGCGCCGTCAATGGCCGCTGCCTCATGCAGTTCTCCGCTGATATTGGAAATGGATGCCACATAAACAATGGAGCCCCACCCCATGCCCTGCCAGATTCCGATAAAGGTATAAATCAGCCAGAACACCGGAATATCAGGGTTTGCCAGCCAGTTCTGTTTGTCTGCCCCAAACAGGGACAAAAACATGGTAATGGCACCTTTTTCGCTCAAAAATTCAGTAGCCAGGGAGCACATGACCACCGCTGATACGAAATTCGGCAGATAGCTTGCCGACTGTGCCAGCCTGCGAAAGCGTTTATGGGGAAATGTGGTCAGTATCAGGGCAAAAATGATAGAAGCTGAAAACCCGATCGTCAAACTCAAAATCGCCATTGCCACCGTGTTTCGGAATGCCAGGGGGAAGCCACTCCCCGTGAACAATTCCACAAAATGCTCAAATCCAACCCATTTACTTCCAAACAGCCCTTTTGATATGCTGAAATCCTGAAATGCCATCAGAATGCCCGGCAAGGGCAGGTAATGGAACAGGATTTCCCAAACCAGTACCGGAAGAAATAACAGATACAGAATCCCATTCTTTCGAAAGTCCTCTTTCCAGCTGAGTTTATCAGGCTTCAATGCCTTAGTGGATATTCCTGGTTTGTTCCTTTTTATTCCCATGTTTCCACCTCTTTCTATATATGCTATTTCTCCATCAGATCTATGGCTTTTTGATAAATCTCCGTGACTGTCCCTGCCTGGTACTTATTGACATCACCTAAAAACTGCTCCCAGGACGCATCGTCCCAGATATCGTAGCCGCTGCCCTTAATCATAAACGGTACTGTCCTGATCAGGAACTGGTCATAGTTCGCACGAACTTTTGTGATGGTCTGCGCATCCTCCACATTTACTGCATTCATCACCCCATAAGACAATGACGCAGTATTCTCATAATAATCCCAACTCTCTGTGGCCTGCTTCATATAGCGGTCATATCCCCGATCCACATTTTCCACCTTCTGCAGAACCGGCTGGACACGGGCCAGTATTGCCGCATTAAAAGCAGTATCTGATGTATCCATATTGTATTTCAGGATTTCCCTGCCATCCTCCTCCACTATCGTATACATGCCTTCCGTGAGTCCCAGCCTGGTATAGAACTCATCCTGGGAAGCCTCATACTGCTCTTTGCTCAAGCCGCTCTGCAGAAGCGTCCCCTCCTCAGAAAACATGAAATCTGCAAACTTTAAGAATGTGACCACCTGCTCCTCAGACATCTTTTTCGTCAGCACCACGCCATTTCCATCCTTGCCGAACTGGTACATATGATCAGGCTCCTTGTTCTGCTGCTCAGGACCTCCATAAATATCATTGATGGGCTGACGGCAGCCGTAGACCACTGCGCCGTCCGTGTAAGCATCGTCTGCATCAATCTGTGTGCCCACTGTGGAAATTCTTCCCTGCCAGAGACCAACTTTTCCCTGAAACACCTTCGGTGCGTCTACTGCAAAAAACACATCGCTGGTGTGTTCGGAAAAGCTCTTATCCAGCCAGCCCTTCTGATACCAGGTATTCAGGCACTGCAGATATGCCCGGAAACTGTCTGTCTCTATACCGTTGACACAGGTTCCATTATCGTTATACCAATAAGGAGCACCACCGCCAAAGCCTGTGAAGAGATCCCCCGTCTGCATATATCCATAATAGTAAGGGCTGTAGCAGTAGCCATCGGAAATCCCCTGCTCTTCCATAGCCTTTTCAAAGATTTCAAACATCCATTCCCAGTCACTGATATAAAGAGGCTCATCTGTGCCATTGGGAAACACTACGTCATCTTCCCAGCTCTCAAAATCATTCTCATCTGTGAATCCGTATGTAAATGCCGCGCCTGTCTGGGGATTGGCGCCATATTTGGCAATCCAGTCACGGCGGTAGCAGAATCCCTGAAACATAGGCTGTATACCATCTGAAAAACCACGCAGCATCAAGATCTTTTTTTCTCCGTCCACGATACTGTAAATGGAACTTTCACAATCCGGATTTGCTTCCAGGAATGCCATATAGTTAGGCATGTTTGCCGGTACCAGTTCTGTCAGATCCCAGATAATATCGTCTTCATACAGTTCCGGGGCTGTAGAAGAAGCCATCGACATATCCATGACATCACAGTAGTCTCCTGTCCCCAACAGATTGGAGAAATTATCCGCCTCCGATCCGGGCGGCGCAATGTAAAACTCAAAATGAAGTTTTTTATCATTGAAAGTGTAGTTTTCCTCAATGTACTTTACAACTGGATTATCTTCATATTGCTCATATAATGAGCTATCCTCTCCCCGTGGCGACCAGTATGTAATATTCACTGTATCCCCACTGCCGGAATCGTTACCACATGCAGCCAATGAAACCATACATCCAGCTGCAGCTACAGATGTTATCAGCTTCCGGAACACTCTGCTTTCCCTTCTCATTCACTCTTCCTCCATAGATTTTTCATAATGTATTGCTGTTAATCCTTATATCATCATTATAGGAAAAATAAAAAATCTGGCTATAAACAAAATAGCGAACAGGGGAAAAATTTAGATATACTTTCCTATATCGTCTAAAAATTACCCCTGTTCGCTAATTTGTCTGTATGGAACATACCTGTATTAACCGTTCTTAAGACACATGAAACACCATGCTATTCAATTCCAATTCCTCTACCTGCTTAAAAACCAGTTCAATCTCCGCCTGAAGACTGTCTATCCGGCTGCAGTCCAGCAAAAATACTGTCTTCCCGTTCTCCGTTATTTCTCCTCCGCCTACATATACATCGTTTAAACAGATATCTATTCCTGCTCTGCCCCTGCTCCGGATTTCCACGCTTTGAGGCAATGTCTTCAGAGACAGATAACGGAAAACAGCCCTGTCCCCATCCTTTGTCACCTTCAGGTATTCTTCCCCGCTATGCGCGTCATAATCGATATAGCATTTTCCAAAGCATCCGCATGCCTGGAAGCCATACATTCTTTCCTCCGGTTCGAATGGAGCGCCGGGGCCCTGAGATGTCATGAGGACTTCCGGAATCCGTCCGTCCGGCAGAATCTCTATTTTTTCCGCACATACTCTGCGGTTTATTTTCGTATTACGCCTGCTGCGATGATAAAAGACATACCACTGCCCCTGAAAGCATTCAATAGAACCGTGATTATTCCATGTAGATGGGTCACAGCCACTATTGTCTATTATCACGCCCCCGTAGGAAAATGGTCCTAACGGCGATTTTGCCGTGGCATATCCCAGGGAAGTAGGCTTTCCGTGTTCAATATCCGCAAATACCGCATAATAAGTATTTCCTATCTTCCGCATGGAAAATCCCTCGTGAAAATAATGCTCCTGCTCCGTGACCAACCCGTGAACCACCCTATCACTGTCAAAGGATCTGCAGTCATCATTCAGCATAACTCCATTTGCGGAAAACTGCCCCCAGAAATAATAAGCTTTACCATCCTCATCCAGAAAGACAGCCGGATCGATTCCTTTGCAGGGCAGCCTGACAAATGAGCCAAACGTCCCATCCGGGCTCTCCGAGACCGCTACCCCCTCACTTCCGTCCACCATACAGAAATAGAGATAATATTTTCCGTCCTTCTCCATGCAGTCCGGCGCATACAGAAGGGCCTCCAATTCCTTTTCCGCAGCGGTTCCAAAATAATCAAGCTCCGGATTCTTTTCCATCTCTTCCATCATTTTCCGGATGAAGGGAGTCGGCTCTCCCTGGGACTCTTCCACCCCGGCGTCCTTGTCAAACCACGGAACATCCGTCCCCTTCATGACTTTCCCTGAAATCTTCCAGTTTTCCATATCTGCAGTGGAAGCCACTCTGTAAAAGTTGCTGCAATACTCCTTCTTACAAGCATCATAGCTTCCGTACAGATACAGCCTTCCGTCCGACATCACATGTGCCTCCACATCCGGCATATGATGCTTGGGCGGAAGCAATGGGTTATGTGTGTTGTGATAAATCTGAGCCTTTTCAATTGTTTTCATATTCATACGCTTACTCCTGCCTGCTTTATCAAATATCAATCCAATAAATACTACCGGCCGTCATACTCAAGACCGCCCTGCATCTACATATCCTACATCTGTACCTTACCTCCGTTCAAACGCACCTGACTTCCATTAGGATAAACAAATGTCGCCTCCATCCCTTCCGGCAGCTCTACCGAATAATGCCATACTCCGTCCGCCTTCTCATACCGGAAGGAAATATCCCCTTTCGGTGTAGCTACCTTTCCCTGCAAGTCCTCCAGATCCATGGTATTTGGCTGTATCCGCACATGCTCCCAGCCAATCCCCTCCTGAACCACCCCTGCCATGGTACGAACCATCTCATACATTGGTAATGCGCTCCACGCATGACACTCACTGCGGGATCCTCTGGGAGTCTCCGGGCAAGTAGTGCAATCCAGCTCCAGAAGAGAAATCCAGTCATTCAGGCAATCCCGCATTGCCCCATACATTTCCGCTTTCTCCAATGCCCGGAACCACTCATATGCCGTAGAAAAGGAACATTTAAGACATGCCTTATCTTCTATTGCATTGGTAAGCACTGCCCTTGCAGCCTCTCCTTCAACTAAACCGTTCAGAACAGCCCAGCTTTGTGCATGCTGCGTAAACTGACAGCATTCCGGTCCCTCCCTATACATTCCCTTCTCCGCATCCCAGCACAGTTCCTGAATCGCTTTCAAGATTGTCGTTCTGCGGCTGTTGTACTCTCCTGCCAGGCTATCTCGTCCCATAGCAGCAAACAGACTGCCCGCGCAGGAAAGCGCATAGGCATACATAAGATTGATGATTGTGGACGCCCCCTGCTGCAATGCCCTGGGAATTCCGGAAAATTCTGACCAGTCCGGCTGCCAGTCCACAAATTCCCAGAATTCCAGCCGTCCCACCAGACCGTCCTCTCCTATTTTAGCGTCAAAATAATCCAATATCCGGTCAATATCTCCCTGGCAGAAACGGACAGTTTCTCTGTCACCGGTCTGCTGGTAATATTCCCACAACATATAGATATAGTGCAACGAGAAAGTGGAAAGAACCTGCAAATATGCAGAAGGGTACTTTCCGGCTGTCAATCCTTCCGGCTGCATGCCATAATGGAAATCAATCAATGCCTTCCTTGCCAGTGCATAGTCACCTGACACCGCATAGGTAAACAATGCCTCCAATCTGGTGTCCATGGCAAATTGAAGCTGCTCATAATAAGGACAATCCATATAAGTCTCCATCATGCAGTTTCCCAATGTCCGCACACAGATATCCCACAGTCTTTCCACCCAAGGAGAAGAGGAATGAATGTATGAATCAACTTCCAAAGGATAACCCGTCCTTCTAAAGTTCGGAGCCAACAATACGACTGCCTCCTCCTTCGCCCGAATATGGACACGCACAAACCGAAAGGTTCTGACCCAGAAGGGTTCATAACAGATTTCTTCTCCCGAGAGACAGACTGTATCCGTCAAACCGGAAATCTCCCCATTTTCATAGTCTGTACGCCTTAGGTCAGAACCCTGCCCTCCGAATTTCTCAAAATACGTGATTGTGACTGTTCCGCCTCTTCCGCCTCGGAATACATAACGCGGATACCCGTTTTTCACTGCGCCCGCATCCAGAATCAGCTCCACATTCTGTCCTGGCGCTACGGTAATGCTTCCTTTCTCTAAAAGGCCGACTTCATTTCCGTCTACCCTGGAAAAATCACGTTCAAAAGCATCCTCCTTCTCATAAAGCAGGGGAATCTCCCTCTCCCTGATTCGGAATTTAGGCTGTACACCCACAGAAAAAAGAATACTCGTTGGAAGAACTGTATCAGCCACTTCTGCCTTTATCCAGCCAGAGGCATCAAACCCTTTTTCTTTCCAAGGGGCAGGCATCCTTGAAAAATCAATCTCTTCCGTCACCGCCCCCAGGTAACAGGTAATATCGCTGGATTTCAAGTAAAAACTATTGTCCAGCCATACCCGCCAGTCCGCTCTGCCCGTGGTAAGCGTCCCCACTACTATATCATCTTCATTATAAACATCCCCTTCCACTGCCAGGCGATGCCCTGACTGAACCCCCATGACACCGTAAATAGCCGCCCGCTCATCCGTCTGAATCTCCGCCGTATTCGGGTCATTGTAAAGCACCTGGACGCAAAACACATTTCTGCCCGGCACAAGTAAATCCGTCAGTTCAACGGTCTCATAATACTGCCGCCATGCATCTCCCTTGCAGGGGCCGGACAGAACCGGCCTGCTGTTCACCCACAGACGGTATCTTGAACTGGCAGTGATATCTACTGTCAAATGCACCTTATCCGGCAAATCCATTTCACAGCGAAAATAGGCAAATCTTCCCGTCATATCGCCGTGGTAAATTTTCCTCCTTCGGATTTCTTCCATGGGCACCTTCAGCCATCTTGCTTCATTCCACATATTTTCCTCTCCTTCTGTACTGCCAGTATTTGATTTGATGCCAGCCTAAAAAAAGACAACCCTTTGAGCATTCATCCCTGTAAGCGGACTTATCACACTGGGAGCCCACTTAATACTGCCGTCCCAAAAGGCTCCAGAATCATCTCCTTTTCAACTACAATCCCGTCAAACAGACTAAATAGCGGGCGCTTCACCTCCACTGCAGCACAGTTTTCACTGTAATTCAGCACAAAGTAATAATCGACTCCATTCTTTTCCCTGACCGCCAGTTCACAGCATTCGGGCAAAGTAAAAGTCTTCCTTTCAGGCTCTGCCGCCTGAACCTCCTCCAGTAAAGCTGCTGCCAATTCTTCTGTAAACACGGTTCCCAGTGAATAGACTGTTCCCTTTCCATAATGGCGGCGAAGCAATGCTCCTTTTCCCGCATAATAGCAGTTCTCATAAATGCCCAACACTTCAGCCGGCTCTCCGGCATCCACCAGAGGCTGTAAAATATCATTGAATACCGGAGCCTCAAAACATTTATCCTTCCACTGTATCCTGACCGGACTGTCACCGGGACAGGTACGGGTGAACTCCGGAATGTCCACGCCCGAAAGTGTACGTAGCAGCCCTGGAAGATCCTGCATGACACAGTGGCCATCCAAATCTTTATATCCGCTGCGGCATCCCAGAATCAACGTGCCTCCCCCTGCCACATATTCCTCCAGAACCGCAGCCCGCTTTCTGGACATGATGCAGGGATGAGCATATATCAACACTTTGTAAGAAGACAGGGGCGTGCTGGCTCCCTCTTCGGAAAGATATACATAGTCCAGCGGCGTATGGGACTTCTGAGCCGCCGCAAAGATTGCAGACTGGCTGGCGGCCTCCAGATCCCGATGCCATATGTCAATGCGCAGATCCCAACAGTTATCGTAGTCCTTTACCACCGCCACATCTGCCTGATAGCGGCCTCCAGCAGCTTCCTGTATCAAATCCAGCTTTTTCCGGATATCCCGCAGCTCAGCAATGCGCCGATTTTCCCTTCCAGAATAATCCAATATGCCATGCCAGTACATTTCCGTGCCAAAGGTGCAGGTACGCCATCTGAAATAACTGACGTAATCTGCTCCATGGGCAATACTCTGCATGGTCCATAATGTCATCTGCCCCGGCTTCGGCGCAGGGGCTGCCATGCAGGTAGTCCATCCGTTAGGGCCGGACTGCTGCTCCATAATACCAAAAATGGGAGAAACAGAACGCACTTCTGACAGGTTCTGGCTGCTCTCCCGATCCCGCAATCCTGAAGGCTGCCGTCCTCCGTCTGCATTGTATGCCATATCAGGATAGGAGTCATAGGTATAGAAATCCAGACTCTCCTTAGATAGTTCATGATTGTCCAGATGGTCAAACCGGCCATTGGTAGTGATAAAATCTCCTTCCTTCAGGTACTTGCGCAGGATTTTGCTTTGCAGCAGCGCATAATCGCGGGCACTATGGGAAATGAAACGCGCATAATCCAACAATGCATGAGGATTAGGATTGCCACTGCGGGTACGCTTTGGAAGCACAATCTCTTCCCAGTCTGTATAGGTCTGGTTCCAGAATATCGTACCCCACGCCCTGTTCAATTCCTCCAATGTCCCGTATTTGTCCTGAAGAAATATCCTGAATGCACAATTATCCGCTTCCGAGTAGAATTCATCCATTTCACAGTTCAGTTCATTGTCAATCTGCCAGCCAATAACAGCGGGATGCTGTCCGAAATGACATGCCAGTTTTTCCACAATCAACGCAGTCTTCTCCCGATAGACAGGGGAATTGTAATTATAATGCCGCCTTCCGCCATGCTCCAGACGCTTGCCGTCCGGGTGTGCGTTGAGCACTTCCGGATATTTCTTTGTCAGCCACGCCGGAGGGGTCGCCGTAGGCGTGCCAAAAATAACCTTCATGCCCTTTTCCCGGCACAAGTCAAGAAACCGGTCAAAAAACGCAAAAGTAAAACAGCCCTCCGCAGGTTCTGTCAAAGTCCACGCAAACTCAGCAATCCGAATCACCTCAATACCGCTTTCCAACATCCTTTCAAGATCATCTTCCCACATGGTTTCAGGCCAATGCTCCGGATAATAACATACCCCCAATGTAAATTTTGTGCCGTCCAGTATTCTGTCCATGTATTTTCCTCCTCGCCATATTATTCGTTTCTGTACCACAACACCCATATCATGGAAAAATCCTCATCCGCCGAGAATGCAGCTGAAACTTCTCTCGTACTACAAGATATAGGAAACTCCCCTCCCGAAACGGCCATCCACCGCCGCTGCTTAAAACTGCCCTCTCTACCCATTATAAAGGAAATAGAAAATCTGGCTATCAATAAAATGGCGAACAGAGGAAAATTTTGAGTTTAGTTTTCACCCTCCCATATCCGCACGGCAAAGCAGTACACCTTTTCCTCCCCGGGCTGCAGAAATTTCAGCATGCCCTTCCTGCGCATTACATCCCGCCCATCCGGATAGCAGTTTCCGCATTCCAGCCCAAGCACATAATCACGCACCCCCATCATCTTCCACTCCACAAAACCGTCCAACTCAGCGGCATCAAAGCTGATGGTAAGCCCGACCTTACATTTCGGCTGGTAAAGCACTGCTTTCCCTTCCCTGTCTGCAAACTTATGATAATAACACCTCTCCTGATATCCGGCCGTCGGCTTTTCCATATGCATCCAATTTGCAATGTCCTCTGCCGCATGGTTGTCCCTGGGCTGTACTTCCACAGAGGGAATCGTCAGGATACTGTCTTCATCCAACAGAGGATATCCCATATTCATATGATACAGGATTTCAAACGGCTCGATTCTGTCACCGGTATTTGCCACAGTATCTTCAATGATAATGCAGTTTTCTTCCGTTGATACCCGAAGCTTTCTGGATAACCTGAGCTTGCGTCCAAAAATAGTCTCGTCCTTTGTAACCGTATGAATTACCAGTTCCCCTTTTTCCTCCGTCCAGAATGCCCGTTCGCAGGGAATATTGGCAATCGAGCCATGAAGGGGCAGCACTTCCCCTTCATCCTCACAGGGGCTGCCCACCGCTTCCAGCCCGCAGGTGGTAAGAAAACCGGCAGTAAAGGAATTCAGCCAATTGCTGCCAATACTGTCATAATAGGCAGGGGCAACATAGCCACAGGGGGAGAGATAGCTTAAGTTCATCCCCTTGTACATAAGTCTGGCGATATCCCCGTTTCTGTCCGGAGATACCATAAGCAGCATGCCCTTTCCGTTATTTACTTCATACAGGCGCATCCCGTCGCCCTTTCCGCCCACAAGGCGGTATTCTTCAATCCCATACAGTTGGGAATCATGTCCGATATATGGATTCATAGGTCTCCTTTCCTATCACATAAGCGGCCTCACCGCATCGTACAACTTACGATAGCGCTCATATATCTGCATATATTTCTCGTGTACCTGCTGACGCGGCTTATAGGTGACCATTTCCTCCACCATCACCTCTGCCGCTTCCTCTGGGTTGCGGAACAGTCCTGCCGCCACTCCTGTGAGCATGGCGCTCCCCACCGTGCCGGCATCCACAGTCTTTAATGCCGTGATGGGAAGATTCAGCACATCCGCCTTCATCTGCATCCATACTGCAGAATGTGCGCCTCCTCCCGTCGCATGCAGTTTTTCAAAACGGATACCGGAGCCTGCCAACGACTGATAGTTTAAGTACATTTCATATACCACCCCTTCCATGCAGCCGCGGTAAATATCTGCTGCTGTGGATGCCGTGGTAAGCCCCAGAATCACACCCTTAGATCCAATATCCATATAGGGTGTAGCTGCACCTGCAAAGTGGGGCAGCACCAACATACCGCTGGGGCCATCCGGATTTCTCTCCTGATATTCCCGCTCCAGCAATTCATTGGCAGTTATCCCCTGCTCCCTGGCCTTTCCCTTTGCTTCTCCCGCAAAAGTCTCTACACACCACTGCATCAGCGCACCACCGGTATAAGAAAAAGCATATGCCACATAGGTTCCCGGAAACACATAAGGCACCACTGAGAAACAGCCCTCATACATTTGGTCAATATCCGGCATTTCATCATAGATTGGTGTCAGACACTGCACAGTTCCTGCGCCGTCTACCGCAGCACTTCCGTCAAAAGCTCCTGCGCCAACGGCCGCAGCCACCTGATCATGGCTTACGGAGACAATCTGTGTCTGCTTTGGCAGCCCCGTATTCACCACAGCAGCCGGTAAGACCGTTCCCGCCATGCTTCCCGCAGGAACACATACAGAAAAAAGCTCTTTCTCTATCCCCGCTGCTTCCAGTACCTGACTGCTCCAATCCAATGTATGGATGTCAAAAGCCATAGTTCTGGATGCCAGGGAATAGTCAATCTGCGCCTTCCCTGTCAGGTGGAAGACCACATAATCCTCCATTAAGAACACATGTCTTGCCGCCTTGTAGATTTCAGGCTGATGCTTTTTCATCCACATCAATTTGCTTATGCTATACATCTCATGGGGACGTAAGCCTGTGATGCGTGCAATCTGCTTTGCCCCCAGCCGCTCTGTAAGCTCCCTGCATTCCTCCACCCCTCTTGGATCCGTGTACAGCATGGCAGGATGCAGGGGATTCCCCTCCCCATCCGTCAGGACAAAAGTTTCCCCAAAGCTGGTAACTCCCAGCCCGGTAATGTCAGGAAACTCCGCTGTCATCTCCCGGATAACGGCATATACCCCATCCATTACTACAGAAACATCAATTTCGTGACTTCCCACAGACCGTATTACCGGGTAATCACGGTACGCCTTCCCCAAATAATTACCCTGCTCATCAAATACGGTGCATTTGCAGCCAGTAGTTCCGATATCAAGTCCCGCGATTTTCATCCAGACCCTCCAATCTTCTATAACAAATGCCCCAAAAGCCCATACTACCCCATGGCTTTCAGGGCATTCCACTAATTATCAATATCTACCCAATCATATCCAAGATAGGTGGTAAATGCCTCCTTCAGGATTTCCTTCATATGGCCCGATCCCACCGACGTGTGGTGCTTGAAACCGCCTCTGGCAAGGCGAATCATTTTCTCCTGCATATCCGGTATCTCACATACCCCTCCGCAACCGAAAAACGCATCCTCGATGGGATCATCTGTAAATGCCGCCTGGCTGGCATACACGATAATCTTCCCTTCCTTCGTCTGGCAGTTGGAAAGCGTCACTTTCCCCGGGCGTATGCGTCCCTCGCAAGTCCCGCATCCAGAACCCGGATCCGTCTTGTCAAACATCTTGTGGCTTGTTACCCTGCCCTGGTCCGTCATAAGGCTCTTGGGAACAGGCCCGCAGTGGAACAGGATTACCTTGTTTTCATCCTCCCCATAATTGTTGTTCCAGTCCAGCACTGTGGCAGGTGTCTCACTGGCAAGAGCCATGGCCCGCATGGTGATTGCCGAACACATATCAATCTCGCAGGATGCGGTAATCCCGCGGTCGTTTAACTCGGACAGCAGCACACAAGGACATACACGGAGAATTTCTTCCATCTCATTCCAGCAGCGCAGAGCCAGGGCATCCAGATGGTAGCTTTCTATGTACTCATCAATGACCACGGAAATCTTTGCCAGCATATTCTTTTTTTCCTCCGGTACTGCCGTGAAGTCAGAGTAGGCTTCCAGTGCCGCCTTCTTTGCCACTACCTTTTCCTCTTC
>CAXHOW010000043.1:19972-22088 GCA_964018205.1 uncultured Acetatifactor sp.
TTTTTTTCCTCCGGTACTGCCGTGAAGTCAGAGTAGGCTTCCAGTGCCGCCTTCTTTGCCACTACCTTTTCCTCTTCATCAGTCAGTTTGCCGACCTTAAATACCAGTTCACTCAGGTCAAAGGATTCCACATTGATTCCGTATTTCTGCATGGCAACCTCGTCAAAACGAACTGTCTTAAAAGCCGTGGTCCTGGCACCGATGCAGCCGATATTGCAGCGCTTCATGCCGTTCACCACCCGGCAGATGGCTGCAAAATCCCGAAGATTCTGGGCAAATGCCCCTGACAAGGGATGCACTACATGGGGTTTCATTACGGTAAAGGGCACCTGGTACTGGGTAAACACGTCCGTCACAGAGAACTTCCCGCAGAAAGCATCTCTCCTATGGGCAAAATCCATTTTGCCAATCTCATCCGGGTATGCCTGCATCAGAATAGGTACCCCTGCATCCTGCAGCGCCGTGATGGCTCCGTTTTCATCCGCAAAGATGGGCATGGAGAAAATCACACCATCATATTGCCCTTCATGCTCCTTTAACCATTTCGCATAGAGCAGCCCTTCATCCCTTGTCTCAATTCCGCCGAACCGGGTAAGACTGGCATCCATGGCAATATAATCATACCCGGCATCCGTCACCGCCCTGGTCATATCCTCCCTTGCCCCATATATCAGTTCCCCTGGCATAAAGCCTCTGTTGCAGAATGCCAGTGCAAAAGTCATCTTTCTTCCCATATTTTGTCTCTCTTTCTTATGTTTCATTTTTCAATTCCGCATCCTCCAGGCAAATGCCTGAAAGCTGCCGTGCTTGCGCAGCGCAGAGCAATAAGCGGCAAATGATTGCGCTCACAGGCATACCCTGTCATCTGAGCGCAAACTGGTTCATGGCTGCTTTCACATTCTCTTTCATGGCCGCCCTTGCCGCCATGGATATGGCCGAAAAGAAAATCGGCTCCTCTGCTTTCAAACCATCCAGATATTCCGTAACGGCACTGCCGCCGGATTTATCCATGTATGTAAAATAATTAACCTTGCGCACACCTGACTCGATTGCTTTTCTATAATCTTCTTTGCTGACTCCGGAACCGCCGTGCATCACCACCGGAATATTATTTGCCAGTCTCCGCACGTTTTTCACCACCTCAAAGTCCAGCCTCGGCTCTGTCAGGTAAATGCCATGAGTAGTACCAAAGGAGCAGGCCAGGGCATCAATCCCCGTTTCCTTTACAAACTTCGCCGCAAGTTCCGGATCCGTATAGATCTTCGTCTCATCTTCTGTCCCTGTTTCATCCCTGGTGCCGGACTCTCTCCTTCCCATGGAGCCAAGCTCCGCCTCCACCGAAGCCCCTGTCCTTTTTGCCATCTCAACGGTTTTCTTCGTGTTCGCAAGATTTTCTTCATAGGACAGCACAGAGCCATCATACATTACCGCCGTAAATCCCAGGTCAAGAGCCTGTTGTATATATTCCAGCGTCTCGCCATGATCCAAATGCACACAGACCGGAACCGCAGCTCCTTTGGCAGCTTCCACCATGATTGGCCCGATGACTGAAAGCGGTATCCATGGCTCATGACACTGGGCAAATTGAATAATGACAGGAAGGCTCAGTTCCTCCGCCGCTTTCATCACCGCCTGCAGGCTTTCCAGATTCGGCGTGTTAAAAGAACCAATTGCAATTTTTCTTTCCTCGGCAATCTCCATCGCTTTATTTAATGTTACCAGCAAATCAATCTCCACCTTTCTTTTCATTTTGTATAAAGTTATTTTATCTTCCAGATAGAAAGATTTATATAGATATTTGTTCATTTTTCTTTGAATTTGTTCGCCGCTGTGGTAAAATTTTAATAATGATTCTTTTCAGGCTTTAAGACAGGATCTATACTCACCTGTTATTTGTAAACGAAAGGGTGCCATATGATATCCAGTTTCGATATGAACAAACTGAAACTCCTGTTAAAAGATTTCTATAACATGAGCAAAATCCGCATAACTGTTTTTGATGACTCCTTTCATGAGCTTGCCGCTTATCCTGAACAGATTGCGCCTTTCTGCCAGATCATCCGATCTGATGCAGTCGCTGCAGCCCGGTGTCATCACTGTGATGCACAGGCCTGTG
>CAXHOW010000044.1:0-21977 GCA_964018205.1 uncultured Acetatifactor sp.
AGGCCGGGTGCTTTTCGCACCCGGCCTTTCTTTCCACAGATTCCGCAATCGGAATATGTATGGTGATCAAAGCTCGCCTTTGATGATCTTCAGTATTTTTTCCATATCGGAGATGAGCCCCTTGGAATAGGTTTCAGCCTCCCGGCAGATCTGCGCCGCTTCCGTGATCCTTCCGTTATTGATGGCCCTGATAGCTGACTCGCCGTAATGGTGGAACTTCTGATGCTTCGGCCCCAGTCCCTCCCAAAGCTGCTGTATGCCGGGAATTTCAGGGGTCATGGCATAATAAAAATGTCCGAAGCCGCATTTTGAGGAATCCAGCTGCAGGGGAGTGACAGTGCCTGAGCTGACTATTTTCCGCAGGTTGTCAAGCCATGCATGGTGGGAGGATATGGCGCTGGTCATGTACTGGGCGAATTCCTGATTCTCCAGATGGAAGAAAGCGTCTTTTGTCATATCGCCCATCTGCTTCACAGTGTTGTCCAGAGTCTCTTCTATTTCTACCACCGGCTTGGTGGCAAGCTTCAGATCCTCGCCGACCTTGTTCATGAAATCTGCGCTTTCCTTCAGTTGGTGCTGCATTTCCGCCATGGAGCTGCTGATCTCCTGGCTGACGGCCGCCATGGAGCTGACGGAATCATTGATATTGGAGACACATTGCTGGCTGTCAGCGTTCAGCTCCCATACATTCTTTATTCTTTCTGTCATGGCAAGCAGTGATTCGATGGTGCCGGTAGAGCTATGGACGCTCTTCTGGGAAGCTTTCTTCATGCTGTCCACAAAGTCGCTCATGTTTTTGGTCATGAGCTGGGTCTCCTCCGACAGCTCCCTGATCTCGCTGGCAACCACAGAGAAGCCTTTTCCCGCCTCACCTACTCTTGCAGCCTCCACGGACGCGTTCAGGGCAAGGAGATTAGTCTGGAGGGATATGGAGTCGATTCCTGAGATGACATCATTCATATGGTTGATGATGTCAACCAGTTTGTCCATATCCTGCTGCATCTCCCGGGACACGGCGATGGTCTTTTCGGAAAGCTCCTTGATGGCAGTGAGTTCGTTCTGCCCTTCCTCTATTTTTCGGTACACCTCGTCTGTCTCACCGGAGACTCTGACGATGGTGTCGGTCAATTCCTCCTGAGGGTTGTTGCCGCTTCCCATGGTGGTCCCGAAAATGGTTTCCGTAGCGCTTGTGACCTTGTTGGAGATGTCCACTATTTTGTTTGTTTGGTGTTGCATGGTCAGATCCAGAGAGCTGATCTGCATGACGGCCTTGATGTTTTTCTCAAAGACCTCCGCAAATTGTTTTCTGCCGCTCAGCAGCCTTGCGTAAATCCCGGCCAGTTCCGGATCCTTGGAGTAGTCAGATTCCTTTAGCTCTGAGACAGCTTTCATAAGCACGTTCTTTTTCTTGTTAAAAGCCATTTATTTTCCCTCTTACCTTTCTTTAGAATTGACCTTATACTACCATCATAAGGGATTTTAGATTTTTTGCAAGGGTTTTCTGTGTTTTTTGTAATGGATATATTTAGGGAATGGGGTTCAGGACAAGAAAAATACTTTTGAAAGGACAATATGCATATGGATAAAATGGTCTGAATGTGATATAGTTCTGTTTAGGCATTGGCGGGGGTTTTGCTGCATGACGCCCTATGGGAGTCAGGTATGCTGGCGGGAAGTCCCGAGGGAAGGGCAAAGGAACGGACGGGGAAGCTCCCGAAGGACTTTGGGAGGCATATAAAGCGGCAGACAAAGGGAGGGAGAGCATGGGGGACAAGAAATATTATGCGGTGAAGAAGGGGAGGACGAGAGGCATTTTTGGCACATGGGAGGAATGCAGGGCCTCTGTGGAAGGATATCCCGGCGCGGAGTACAAGGGTTTTAAGGATATAGCGGAAGCACAGGGATATCTGGAGAGAGCGGGGCAGGCTGTGCCCCGGCCGGAGCGTCTTGACCGAGAGGAGAAGACTGGATCAGGATCCGGACATTCTGACCGAGAGGAGAAGACTGGATCAGGATCCGGACATTCTGACCGAGAGGAGAAAACTGGATCAGGATCCGGACATACTGACCGAGAGGAGAAAACCGGATCAGGATCCGAACATACTGACCGAGAGGGGAGGACTGGATCAGGGTACGGGCATCCGGCCGGAGGATGGCAGACCGCGTCTTGGCCTGACGCCGCGCCTGAAGAGCGGCCGGAGCCCGGGACACTGCTTGCGTATGTGGACGGCAGCTATGACCACTCCCTCAGAAAATATGCCTTCGGATGTGTGTTTATCCTGCCGGACGGCCGTGTCTGTACGGAGTACGGGAACGGGGAGAAGGAGCAGGCGCTGAGGCACCGGAACGTGTCGGGGGAAATGCTGGGGGCCATGTATGCCGTCAGGACGGCCATGGTCAGCGGTTTTGGAAAGGTGGAGATCAGGTACGACTATGAGGGGATCGAGAAATGGGTCACCGGCCAGTGGCGCTCCAAGACGGAGCTGACGGGAATGTATGCCGGCTCCATGCGGGAGTGGGGGAAAAAGATAAAAATCTGTTTCACCAAGGTGGCGGCCCATTCAAATGTGTATTATAATGAACTGGCGGATAAGATGGCGAAGACGGGCCTGCGGGAAGGCCAGGGGACGCCGAAAGTGAGGGATCTGGAGGAAAAATGGAACAGATGAGACTGAATAAATACCTTGCCCATTGCGGAGTCTGCTCCAGAAGGGATGCGGACAGGCTGATAGAGGAGGGAAAGGTGACGGTGAACGGTATGCCCGCCCGGGCCGGCAGTCAGGTGGGGGAAGAGGATGAGATCATGGTGTCGGGCCGGCGGATCAGGGACGATCAGAAAAAGGTGGTACTGGCATTTTATAAGCCCGTGGGCGTGGTCTGCACGGAAAAAGACGCGCATGCGGAAACCATAGTATCCGACATGGTGAAATATCCGGTGAGGGTCACCTATGCAGGACGGCTGGATAAGGACTCGGAGGGGCTGCTGCTTTTAAGCAATGACGGAGATCTGATTCAGGCTATGATGAAGGGGGTAGGCGGCCACGAAAAGGAATATCTGGTGCGGGTGGACAAGGAGGTGACGCCTGACTTTATCCAGAAGATGTCCCAGGGCGTCTATCTGGAGGAGCTGGAGGTCACCACCAGAGAGTGCAGGCTGGAAAAAGTGAATATGTATACCTTCAGGATGGTGCTGACGCAGGGGCTGAACCGCCAGATCAAGAGGATGTGTCAGGCCTGCGGATACCGGGTTAGGGCCCTGAAGCGGGTCAGGGTCATGCATATCTTGCTGGGGGACTTGAACCCGGGGGAATACCGTGAGCTTGCCGGAGAGGATGTGGAGCGGCTTTATCGGGACTGCGGGTTGCTGCCGTAGGGGCCGGAGAGGGTATGGGATCATAAATGGAGAAAGGACAGGTCAGATCAGATATGCAGTTTGAGAAGATAGAAAGAATCAAGTATCTGGTGGAGCTTTTGAATAAGGCGTCCAAGGCTTACTATGCGGAAGACCGGGAGATCATGGATAACCGGAAATATGACGAGCTTTACGACGAGCTGCAGTCTCTGGAGAAGGAAACGGGAACGGTGCTGGCAAACAGCCCTACGGTGCATGTGGGCTATGAAGCGGTGGAGGAGCTCCCCAAGGAGCGTCATGAGACCCCTATGTTGTCTCTGGACAAGACCAAAAGCAGGGAGGAGCTCAGGGACTGGCTTCAGGGCAATGCGGGGGTCATGAGCTGGAAGCTGGACGGACTGACCATCGTGCTGACCTATCAGGGCGGCAGGCTGGAGAAGGCAGTCACCAGAGGAAACGGAGAGATAGGCGAGGTGATCACCAACAATGCGAGGACATTTGTCAATCTTCCTCTAGCGATCCCTTTTCAGGGGGAGCTGGTGCTGCGGGGGGAGGCGGTCATCCGCTATTCGGATTTTGAAAGGATCAATCAGGAGATCGAGGATGAGACGGCCAAATACAAGAATCCCCGCAATCTCTGCAGCGGCTCCGTGCGCCAGCTGAATAATGAGATCACGGCAGGGAGGAGCGTCAGATTTTATGCTTTCACGCTGGTCAGCGCAGAGGGAGCGGACTTTGGCAATTCCATACAGGAGCAGTTTGAGTTCCTTCAGGGGCAGGGCTTCGAGACAGTGGAGCATTACCTTGTGACTGAAGAAAACATATTAAAGATCATAGAGCTTTTTGAGGAAAAGGTAGGAACCTATGACATTCCTTCCGACGGGCTGGTCCTGACCTATGAGGACATCGCCTACGGCCAGTCTCTGGGCAGGACAGCCAAGTTTCCCCGACATTCCATCGCATTCAAATGGGCGGATGAGCTGCGGGAGACCACGCTGAAGGAAATCGAGTGGAGCGCCAGCCGGACGGGGCTGATAAACCCGGTGGCTATTTTTAAGCCGGTGGAGCTGGAGGGAACCACGGTAAGCCGTGCCTCCGTTCACAATATCAGCATCCTGCGGGGACTGCGGCTGGGCATAGGGGATCGTATCACGGTGTACAAGGCCAATATGATCATTCCGCAGATAGCGGAGAACCTCACGGGCAGCGATACGGTGGAAATCCCTGAGAAGTGCCCCGTATGCGGCGGGCCGACCCAGATCCGTCAGGTGAACGAGGTGCAGTCCCTCTACTGTACCAACGAAAAATGCGCGGCGAAGCAGATCAAAGCCTTCACTCTGTTCGTCAGCAGGGATGCCCTGAACATAGACGGGCTGTCGGAAGCCACGCTGGAGAAGTTCGTGGACAGAGGCTTTGTGCAGGAGTTTGCGGATATCTTCCATCTGGACAGATATAAGGAGGAGATCGTGGAGATGGAGGGCTTCGGCGAGAGATCTTACCGGAATCTGCAGGAGAGCATAGACCGGGCCAGAAGCACCACGCTGCCCAGAGTGATATATGGTCTGGGCATTGCCAATATCGGTGTGGCCAACGCAAAGATGCTCTGCCGGTATTTTGAATATGATCTCAAGAAGCTGCAGGAGGCGGATGTGGAGAGCCTCAGCGCCATAGAGGGCGTAGGGGAGGTCATCGCGTCGGCGTTCGTGCAGTATATGCAGGAGGAAGACAACCTGCGCAAGATAGAGAATCTGGTGAAGGAGCTGCGGATAGAGGTTCCCGTTGTGGAGGAGGGAAGCCAGACCTTGTCGGGATTAAGCTTTGTGGTTACGGGGAGCCTGGGGCATTTTGCCAGCAGAAACGACCTGAAGGATGTCATTGAGCAGAAAGGGGGGAAGGTGACGGGAAGCGTCACCAGCAAGACAACCTGCCTGATCAACAATGACCTGGCGTCCACCTCCTCGAAGAACAAAAAGGCAAGGGAGCTGGGCATCCCGATTCTGTCTGAGGATGACTTTATGAAGCAGTATGGGATCGAGGCGCAGCAGTAAAATTTATTATGAAGTGAAAGGCCGTCTTTGGGTATTTCGCAGGGCTGTAAATCGGTCCATGCTCCTGCAAAGGCGGCAGAAGGAGGAAAGAGATGCCTATCAGGACACAGAGCGATCTGCCTGCAAAGGAGATCTTGGAAAACGAAAATATATTTGTAATGGATGAGTGCAGGGCCATGCATCAGGACATACGTCCCCTGCAGCTGCTGATCCTGAACAATATGCCCGTGAAGCAGGACACGGAGCTGCAGCTGCTGCGGGCGCTGTCCAATACCCCTCTGCAGGTGGATGTGACCTTTATGAATGTGAAGAGCCATATATCCCTGAACACCTCTGCCAGTCACCTGAACAAGTTTTATACCACTCTGGACGAGATCAGGGACAGAAAATACGACGGGATGATAGTGACCGGAGCGCCGGTGGAGGATATCAGGTTCGAAGAGGTGGACTACTGGGAGGAAATCTGTGAAATATTTGACTGGGCCCAGACGCATGTGACCTCCACCCTCCATATCTGCTGGGCAGCGCAGGCAGGCTTTTATCATTATTATGGGATCGACAAGAGGCTTCTGCCTACAAAGCTGTCCGGGGTCTATGAGCATAGGGTGATGAACCGGAAGATCCCTCTGGTACGGGGCTTCGACGATATTTTCCTCGCTCCCCACAGCCGTCACACGGAGACTCCGGCGGAGGCGATCCATGCCTGCGGGGAGCTGACTGTTCTGGCGGAATCCCAGACGGCAGGGGTGTACCTTGCCATCGCGGAGGGAGGGAAGAAGATTTTTGTCACCGGGCATCCGGAGTACGATAGGTATACCCTGAACAATGAATACCACAGGGATCTTGGCAGAGGGCTTAATGTGGACATTCCGTATAATTATTACCCGGAAAACGATCCGGAGAAGAAGCCCCTGCTACAGTGGCGTTCCCATAGCAATAATCTCTACAGCAATTTTCTGAATTATTATGTGTATCAGGTGACGCCTTACGAACTGTAGGATTGATATGGACGGGCCGTACCGCAGATGTCAGAGAATTTAGTCGCTTGATAACGAAATCTTGCGCAAAGTGGCAAAATTATGGTACGGCTTGTCCGGATTTGGAGAAAGGGGACAACAGATGAATATCATAGCCGCTGTGGACAGAAATTGGGCCATCGGACGAAAAGGCCAGCTCCTTGTGAGCATCCCCAATGACATGAGACATTTCAGGGAGGAGACTTTTGGGAAGGTGGTTGTATACGGACGCAGGACCCTGCAGACCTTTCCTCAGGGGATGCCTCTGGAGGGCAGGACCAATATCATTCTTTCCGGCAATCCGCATTTTCGGGCAAAAAACGCAGAGGTGGCGCATTCGCTTACGGAGCTGATGACGGTGCTGGAAGGATATCCTTCCGATGACGTGTATATAATTGGAGGAGAAAGCTTGTACAAGCAGCTCCTTCCCTGCTGCGATACGGCTCATATTACCAGAATAGACAGAGAGTATGAGGCGGATGCCTATTTCCCTGATCTGGACAAGGATCCTGAATGGGAGATCACGGCAGACAGCGATGAGCAGACTTATTTTGATATTGCATATGCCTTTTTACGGTATGAGAGGAAAAGATGAGGCAGTCCGGCGTAAAAGTGTATTGACTTTTGGCTTTAAAGGGATAATAATGGGTACAAGCTTTCGGCATGAACGGCTTTACACAAAAGAGAGCCTTAAAATAGAAAGAAAGAAGGAAAAAACATGGCAGTGGAAAAGAAAGACATCGACTGGGGTAATCTGGGTTTCGGATATGTACAGACGGAAAAGAGATATGTATCGATCTATAAGGACGGGGCATGGGACGAAGGCATTCTGACAGAGGATGCAAACGTGGTGCTGAATGAGTGCGCGGGAGTGCTGCAGTATGCACAGACTATATTCGAGGGGCTGAAGGCCTATACGACGGAGGACGGACGTATCGTTGCGTTCCGTCCCGACCTGAACGCGGAGCGCATGGAATCATCTGCCAGACGGCTGGAGATGCCGGTGTTTCCTAAGGAGCGTTTCGTGGATGCAATCACGAAGGTTGTGGAAGCCAACGCGGCTTATGTGCCTCCTTATGGCAGCGGCGCTACCCTCTATCTGCGCCCCTATATGTTCGGAAGCAATTCCGTGATCGGGGTGAAGCCTGCCAGCGAATATCAGTTCAGGGTATTCTGTACTCCGGTAGGTCCTTACTTCAAGGGAGGCGTCAAGCCTCTGACCATCTGTGTCAGCGATTTCGACCGTGCAGCGCCTCATGGTACGGGAAACATAAAAGCGGGGCTGAACTATGCCATGAGCCTTCATGCCATCATGACTGCCCATAAGGAAGGGTATGACGAGAATATGTATCTCGATCCGGGTACTCGCACCAAGGTGGAGGAGACAGGCGGCGCAAACTTCCTATTCGTCACAAAGGACGGCAAGGTGGTCACGCCCAAGTCGGACAGCATCCTTCCTTCCATTACCAGACGTTCCCTGATCCATGTGGCCAAGGAGTATCTGGGGCTGGAGGCAGAGGAGCGGGAGGTATATCTGGACGAGGTGAACGACTTTGCCGAGTGCGGACTCTGTGGAACTGCGGCAGTGATCTCTCCTGTGGGGAAGATCGTGGATCACGGCAGGGAGATCTGCCTTCCCAGCGGTATGGAGCAGATGGGGCCTGTGACCCAGAAGCTGTATGATACCCTGACCGGCATCCAGATGGGCAGGATCGAGGCGCCCAAGGGCTGGATCCATGTGATAGCATGAGCCCGGGAAGGGGATGCGGTGGATGAAGAGAATGAAATGGCGGAGGATCAACAAGGTTGGAATATACATTTGTCTTCTTATCTATGTGATGTCCCTTGCAGGCTGCAGCAGGATCGTATTCACGAAGGGGCTGAGCAAGGATGAGGTGTTCCGGATCGGGGACAGCGTATGTACTGTGCCGGAGATGCTGGTCTATCTGATCAATATCCGGAATCAGTACGAAAAAGTATATGGGGCAGAGGTGTGGAATATTTCTGTGGACGGGGTCACGCTGGAGGAAAACGTGAAGGAGACCGTGCTGGCAAGGATTGCCCAGATCAAGACCATGTACCTGCTGGCCGTAAGCCGGGGGATCACTCTGGAGGACGGGGAGGACAGGCGGGTAAAAAAGGCGGCGGAGGAATATTTTGCGTCCCTGTCAGAAGAGGAAAAGGAGCTGATGGGGGCGGATGAGGACGTGATAGAACAGCTCTACCGGGAGTATGCTCTGGCTGACAAGGTCTATCAGAATATCATCAAAGACGTGAATCCTGAGATCAGTGATGACGAAGCCCGCACCATCACGGTGCAGCACATCCTGCTGTCCACCAGCGCAGAGGATGCGGGGGGCAGCGGGACGAAGTACTCCGAGGAGGAAAAGCAGGCCGTGTACAGAAGGGCCTGCGAGATTTACCAGATGGCCGTTGACGGAGAGCATGATTTTGTGGATCTGGCATCCCGGTACAGCGAGGCTTCTGTCACTACCTTTTCTTTCGGAAAGGGAGACAGGGAGGAGGCTTTCGAGGAGGCGGCGTTCGCTCTGGAGACAGGGGAGGTCAGTCAGGTGATCGAGACGGAAGAGGGATACCATATCATAAAGTGTGTCAGCACCTTCGACAGGAGCCAGACAGATATCAACAAACTGGAAATACTGGAGGAACGGCGCAGGGAGGTATTCGGTCAGGAATATGACGCTTTCGTGGAGACTCTGGCAAGGCAGCTGAACAGGGAGCTCTGGGAGGAACTGGCGATCCCAAGGGATGAGGAGATTGCCACAGCGGGATTTTTCGATGTTTACAGGAAGTATTTTCCAGACAGCGGGAAATCTTATTAAGGAAGATAGAAGTGATTTATAAAAATTTTAGAAATCTGAAAATGCCTTATTTTCGGGCTTTTCCGGCACATTATTAGCACTCGTGTGGAACGAGTGCTAATTTTGCCTTGACTTTTGGGAGAGGCAGTCTTAAACTTAGTTTCAGAATCACAGAGATATATAAGAGTTCCGGGAATGAAAGCTTTAGGAATGAAAATTTTATGTGTGAGAAAGGAATGTTGCGAAATGGCAATGAAGAGCGGTAATCTATCTATCAACAGCGAAAACATTTTTCCGATCATCAAAAAGTGGCTGTATTCTGACCATGACATTTTCTATCGGGAGCTGATCTCCAACGGCTGCGATGCCGTCACCAAGCTGAAGAAGCTGGACATGATGGGGGAGTACAGTCTGCCGGAGGGGTATAAGCCCCGGATAGACGTGATCGTGAGTCCGGAGAACAAGACGCTGACAGTCAAGGACAACGGTCTCGGCATGACTGCGGAGGAGGTTGACGAGTACATCAACCAGATCGCTTTCTCGGGAGCTACGGATTTCATCGAGAAATACAGGGACAAGAGCAATGCGGATCAGATCATAGGACATTTCGGACTAGGCTTTTACTCTGCGTTCATGGTGGCGGATGAGGTGCATATCGATACCTTGTCCTACAAAGAGGGCGCAAAGGCTGTCCACTGGGAATGTGACGGCGGTACGGAGTTCTCCATGGACGAAGGGGACAGGACGGAAGTGGGAACGACCATAACCTTGTTCCTGAACGAGGACTGTCTGGAGTTCTGTAATGAGTACAAGGCCCGTGAGGTAGTGAAGAAGTACTGTTCCTTCATGCCTACAGAGATCTATCTTTCCAAGGAAAACACTACGGAGACCCAGATCATCAAGGAAGACGAGAAGCTGGAGGACGATGAGGTGCTGGAGGTGATCCAGCCCGAGAAAACGGAAAAAAAGGGTTCCGTGGAAGATAACAAGGAAGAGAAGAAAGAGGACGAGGCCGGGACAGAGGACGGGGAAGCGAAGGAGTCAGAGCCGGAACCTGTCAAGCTTAAGATCAAGAAGCGTCCGGAGCTTCTGAATGAGACCAGTCCGCTGTGGACAAAGAATGCCAACAGCTGCACCAAGGAGGAGTATCTTGAGTTTTACCGTAAGGTGTTCCACGATTATAAGGAGCCTCTGTTCTGGATCCATCTGAACATGGACTATCCCTTCAACCTGAAAGGGATTCTGTATTTCCCCAAGATCAATATGGAGTACGAGTCCATCGAGGGAACCATAAAGCTTTATAATAATCAGGTGTTTATCGCAGACAACATCAAGGAGGTCATTCCGGAGTTCCTGATGCTGCTGAAGGGTGTCATCGACTGTCCGGATCTGCCTCTGAATGTATCCAGAAGCGCCCTGCAGAACGACGGCTTTGTGAAAAAGATTTCAGAGCATATCTCCAAAAAGGTGGCAGACAAGCTTTCCGGTATGTGCAAGACGGACAAGGAAGAGTATGATAAGTACTGGGACGATATCAGCCCCTTCATCAAGTTCGGCTGCCTGAAGGATGACAAGTTCTGCGAGAGGATGAACGATTATATCTTGTTCAAGAATCTTGAGGGCAAGTACGTAACGCTGCCTGAATGCCTTGAGGTAAAGCCTCTGGGCGACAAAACGGAGGAGAATGGGGAAGGGACGTCCGAAGGCGGCAGCGCAGTGGACGAGAACGGCGATAAGGTGGAAGCCGAGGTAGTGGACGACAAGGCGGAAGAAGCGGACGCCGAGGAAAAGAAGGACAAGATCATCTACTACGTTACTGATGAGCGGCAGCAGGGCCAGTATATCAAGATGTTCAAGGATGCCGGCATGGATGCGGTGATCCTGACCCACAATATCGACCAGCCCTTCGTGCAGCAGCTGGAGTCCAAGAACGAGGGAGTCAGGTTCCAGAGGATCGATGCGGACGTGACCGGAGCCCTGAAGTCCGAGACTACGGAGGAGACCGAGAAGGAGCTGAAGGAGCAGGCCGAAAACATCGGCAAGCTGATGAAGAAGGCTCTGAACAATGACAAGCTGGAGGTCAAGGTAGAGAAGCTGAAGGACGAGAAGATTTCTTCCGTGATCACCTTGTCCGAGGAGACCAGACGTATGCAGGACATGATGAAGATGTATTCCATGCCCGGCATGGACATGGGCGGTTTCGGCGGTGAGGGAGAGACCCTGATCCTCAATGCGAACCATCCGCTGGTGCAGTATATCAACGAGCATCAGGAGGGCGAAAATGTGGAGATGATCTGCGAACAGCTCTATGATCTGGCAAAGATCCAGCATGCGCCTCTTGCGCCGGAAGCAATGACAAAGTTTATCGCAAGAAGCAATGACATTATGATGCTTCTCGCAAAATAGGTGTAGCAGGAACCGATTCCGAAACAGCCGGCAGCCTTTTTACAAAGGCTGCCGGCTGTTTGCAGTGCAGCATCCTATATTGGAGGAAAGACTCGTAAAACGAATATGCCGGAGCGTTCTGGAAAAAGAAAAGTAGATTTGCGGATTATAGAAAAAGATGATACAATTGTTATAACAAATAAGCCGGAAGGAAACGACGGCGGGAAAGGGTGCTTTACGGATGGAGAAGTGGTATGTGGCGGCAAAGAAAGCGGACTTTGAGGCATGGGCCGAGAGGTTTGGCATTGATCCGGTGCTGGCAAGGATTCTGAGGAACCGGGATCTGACAACGGAAGAGCAGGTGGGGCGTTTTTTAAAGGGAAGTCTGCAGGACTGTCATTCCCCATGGCTTATGAAGGATATGGATAAGGCTGTGGGTCTGATTCTGGATGCCATAAAGGAGGGGATTTCGATCCGTGTCATCGGAGATTATGACGTGGACGGCATCTGCTCTTCCTACATATTGACCAGAGGGCTTCAGCTGCTGGGGGCGGATGCCGATACTGCCATTCCCCACCGCATTCACGACGGCTACGGCCTGAATGACAATCTGATCGAGGAGGCCAGACAAGATGGAGTGGGCATGATCGTGACCTGTGACAACGGAATCGCGGCGGCGGATCAGATCGCCCTTGCGGACTCCTATGGGATAAAGGTCATTGTCACGGATCATCATGAGGTGCCTTTTGTCATGGAAGAAACGAAGGACGGGACGGCGGGTGCATCCGGAGGGAAAAGCACGGTGAGGCGGGAGCTGCTGCCTCCGGCTCAGGCGGTGATCGATCCCAAGCAGGAGCAGTGCAGCTATCCTTATCCAGGCATCTGCGGAGGCTTCGTCGCCTATAAGCTGGTCAGTGCTTTGGCGGAGAGGACGCAGAGCAGTGCCCTGCGAAGCGCTATAGGGGAATTTCTGGAATTTGCAGCTCTGGCTACGGTGTGCGATGTGATGGAGCTGAAGGATGAGAACCGTATACTGGTAAAAGAGGGGCTTAAGCGTCTGAAGAACACGGAGAATCAGGGGCTGAAGGCATTGATGGAGGTCAACGGCATCGAACCGGAAAGGCTCAGCTCCTATCATCTGGGATTTATCATAGGCCCTTGTCTGAATGCCACCGGAAGGCTGGACACCGCGGAGCGGGCGCTGGAGCTTCTGCGGAGCGGCACCAGAGTAGAGGCCATGAGCGCCGCAAGGGAGCTGAAAGAGCTGAACGACAGCAGGAAGAACCTGACGCTGCAGGGAGTGGGGCAGGCGGAGGAGATGATCGCAGAGCAGCGTATGGACAGGGACAAGGTTATGGTGATCTTCCTTCCCGAAGTGCATGAGAGCCTTGCGGGAATCATAGCCGGGCGGATCAGGGAGCATTATAATCATCCGGTGTTTCTCCTCACCAGAGGGGAGGAGGGAGTGAAGGGCTCAGGGCGTTCCATAGAAGGGTATCATATGTACGAGGCTATGACAGAGGTAAAGAAATACTTCACTAAGTTCGGCGGACATGCCATGGCAGCGGGGCTCTCCATGAGGGAGGAGGATATCGACGCCTTCCGGAGGGAGCTGAACAACAGGTGCAGGCTGAAAGAGGAGGATTTCATACCAAGGGTTCATATTGACGTGCCTATGCCGCTGGACTATGCGGAAGAGGGCCTTGCGGATGAGCTGGAGCTGCTGGAGCCCTTCGGGGTAGGGAATCCCAAGCCTCTTTTTGCCCAGAAAGGTCTGGTCTTCCTGTCAGGCTATAAGATGGGAGTAAACAAGAACTGTGCCCGGTACAGGGTGCGGACCCCCGGAGGAGCGGAAAAGCAGATTGTGTTTTTCGGGGATCTGGAAAAGTTCGGCAGTTTTCTGGACGGGAAATTCGGCCCCGGAAGCCAGAGCGCGCTGTATGAGGGCAGAGGGTGTTTCCCGGTTTCCGTGGCATATCAGCTGGGAAAGAACACCTATAAGGGCAGAACGGAAATGCAGTATGTGATGCAGCATTATGCATGAGCGCCAGACTTGGTCAGACTGGGAAGGAGGTTTTACTGTGGAGTGGCTTTTTACCATACTTATTGAATTATTCGGATTTGTTCTGCTGTCGCCTTACTATGCTCTATGTGCGCTTCTGGAATTCACGCCGGATATAGATGAGAGCGCGGAGGAATATATCAGGCCGGTTTTTGCGGACTGGGGCGGGGGGCAGGTGATGACCTCTGTGGGCGAGGTACGCTTTCCGGTCTTCATGGTGGAGTTTCAGGATATAAAATACAGGGATGACAGGATCAGTCAGGAAGAGCTGGAAAGCTGGATTTTTACCGGCGCAGACAGTGTGGCAGGTTATTATGAGGCTTCTTCTCAGGGGCGTCTGGACATGGACGGGGACGTGTATTTCTATACGGCTCAGGGCGACATAGAGGACTATGAGACCGACGAGGCGTTAGAGGAGCTGATCCTGGAGATTTTTGAGTATTATGACGATGAAGTGGATTTTTCCATATATGACAGGAACGGTGACTATTGTATGGACGCTCTGGTGATATCCGTGCCCAGCGGAGGTGACGTGGATTTTTGGTGGGGCGCCCAGCATTCATGGTATTATAACTGGGAATACGAGATCGACGGCATTTATCTCATGAACTACATCATAAATGACGAACAGCCCTATCGCAACCAGAAGAAATATTTTCTGGCCACTCTGGAGCATGAGCTGGGACACTGCATGGGGCTGCCGGATTATTATAAGTACAATTATGAGGGCATGGATTATGAGGGCATGAACGGAATCGCGGGAAAGGAGCGCATGGATGATTCAGAGGGGGATTTCTGCCAGTTTTCCAAGCTACAGCTGGGGTGGCTTAAGAAAAATCAGGTGCAGGTCATGCCGGAGGACGCCGACAGGGAGACTTTTTATCTGCCTCCCGTCCATGAGGGAGGATGCCTGCTGATCTTCCAGAAGGGGGAAAAGCCCGATTATCAGGGTGAATACTTTGTGGTGGAATATAATACGCCGGTGGGGCTCCAGAAGGGACTGTTCAGGGAGGGAGGCGTGCGCGTCCTGCATGTGCAGGCGGAGATCCTGAAGGATGAGTATGGGTATTATGAGTATAAATACAATAATTACAGCCCCTATTATGATGAGTCGAACGAGGGGATCAGGATCCTGAAGCTGGTGAATGACGGAAAGGGATTCTATAAGGAAGGGGATGTGGCCACCTTTGAGAATACCGGCGGGGAGGATGGCAGCTTTGGCTGGTATACAGAGGACGGAGGGATCCGGGATCCGGGATTCAGCATCCGGATCGGAAATCTGCAGCAGAACGGATCCATAGAAGTGGAAATCATCCGGTATACAGACAGTTAACCATATTTTTCGTATGTATTTATGGATTTGTTAGAGTTTTTAATGATTTGATTAGAAAACGTACACAGTTTGGACATATTTTATCTGTAATATATATCTTGATAGTTGATGAACTCACTATCTCCCCCTCATAAGAATAGCGGGAAAGCCTCGGCGCAAGCCGGGGCTTTCCTGCGTTTCCGTATTTCCGTTGCGTTTCCGTATTTCCGTTGCGTTTCCGTATTTCCGTTGCGTTTCCGTATTTCTGTTGCGTTTCCGCAGCAAAAATATAGTCGGTAAAAATATAAATGAAATAGGATTGAAGAATGTCCGAAAATGTTTATAATGAAAAAAGGGAATGTCCAAAGGAGGGAATGTCCAAAGGAATGTCTATACGATAATCTATATATGTAGCGATTAAATCTTGCCCAAAAATCGGATAAACGGCATGACTGGCTGTACTATACGACTAGCAAGAATTAAATGCCGTTTATATATACAATATATATGTTTGGAGGAGAATCATGGCAGTCATAGGAATCGATCTGGGAACTACTAACAGTCTGGCCGCATACTGGAAGGAAGGGGAGGTGCGGCTTATCGCAGACGAGAAGGGAGAAGCGCTGCTTCCCAGCGTGATAGGATATGTGGAGGACGAAGGTTTTCTGGTGGGAGGGGAGGCAAAGGAAAGACTGCTTACCCACCCTGATGATACAGTGGCTTCCTTTAAACGCTTCATGGGCACGGCCAAGGTATATTCTCTGGGCGGCAGAGACTATACACCCATGGAGCTGTCGGCAATGGTGCTGGAGAAAATCAAGAGGAATGCGGAATTTGTCCTGAAAGAGGAGATTGAAGAGGCTGTCATAACGGTTCCGGCATATTTCAATGACAAACAGCGGGGCGATACCAAGAAGGCGGCGCAGATCGCAGGCCTGAAGGTGGACCGTCTCATCAACGAGCCTTCAGCGGCGGCGCTGGCCTATAGAATGGAATACGGGGAAGAAGACAAGACGCTTCTGGTATTCGACTTCGGAGGCGGGACGCTGGATCTGTCCTATGTGGAATGCTTTGACAATTGTGTAGAGATCATCGCCGTGGCAGGTGACAATCATCTGGGAGGGGACGATATCGACAGGGCAGTGGCGGATTATTTCTGCAGGGAGAACGGGCTTGACGAGGGAGAGCTGACCGGAGAGGAGCAGGCCGGGATCAGAAAGCTTGCGGAAGGCGCAAAGTGTGCCCTGACTGCCGAGGGTCAGGTCTCCATGGAGCTGGAGGTAAGAGGAAAGCTCTGCCGTGCTATGCTCAACGAGGAGATTCTCTTCGGGCTCTGCAGGCAGATGTTCGGAAAGATAAAGGAGCTTTTTATACATATCCTTGAGGATGCGGACTCCAGAGTGTCAATGATAGATGATCTGATCATGGTGGGAGGTTCCTCAAAGCTAAACGTGGTGAAGCGGTTCCTTACGGAGCTCCTTGGGAAGGAGCCTATCGTGCTGGGAGAGACGGACCGGGTAGTGGCCTTCGGGGCGGGGGTCTATGCAGGCATCCGGCAGCGCAGGGAGGAGATAAAGGATATGCTGCTTACGGATGTATGTCCCTTCACGCTGGGCATCGGCATCAACAATAGGGCCAATAAGGACAAAAATATCTTAAGTCCCATGATAGAGCGCAATTCTACCCTGCCCGCATCCCATAAGAACCGATTCGTGACGGTCTATGATTATCAGAAGGAGATAACGGTCAGGATCTATCAGGGCGAAGAATATTATGTGGACGATGATGTGTTTCTGGGGGAGGTTACCATAGGGGTGGCATTGAAGCCTGCGGGGCAGGCGTGGGTAGATGTACAGTTTACCTATGACATCAATGGGATCCTGCACGTGGCGGTAATGAATGAGATGGGGGAGCGCAGGCAGGTGCTGCTGGCGAACCAGACCCTCAGTGAGGAGGAGCTGGAAAGATATGTCCATGAGATGGAGAAGATTATGCTGCCGCCCATTCAGCGGCCGGAGAATCAAAAGATGCTGGCCCGTCTTCTGGATTACTACGAGAACAGCACGGGACAGAGGCGGGAGATGATTGCCGCCATGACGGGCAGGATCGTGGAAGGGCTGAGCAGCGGCAGGAAGAGGGCTGTCCGGAATGCGGAGGAGACGGGCAGGATGTGGCTGGAGCAGCTTGAGAGGGAGAAGGATATGCGTGAGGATTTCTTGTTTGACGGAGAGCTGAAGGGAGAATGGGAGGAATGGGAAGAGTGAAGGATGTCTGGGATTTTTTGAGGATAGAGCCTACGAGGGATAAAAAGGCAATAAGGAAGGCATTTGCGGCGCAGTCAAGGCTGCATCACCCGGAGGAGGAGCCGGAGTACTTTGTCCAGCTGAATCAGGCCTACAAGGAGGCGTTGGCCTATGCGGCGGGAACAGAGGAAAGCGAGGGCTTTCCGGCAGGACACGGATATGGCGCTGATACGGCGAAGGCGGGCAGCAGGGTGGAGACAGCAGGCTCAGCGAAGGGAGGCCAAGAGTCGGAGGGCGGAGGAAGCGCCGAGGCTGCGAGCTCAGCGAAGGGAGGCCAAGAGTCGGAGAGCGGCGGAAGCACTGAGACTGCAAAGGCAGACGGCGAATCGGACGCACTCAGGTCAGAAGGATATTCTGGGGAGGATAATGGCTCCGGAACAGCGGACAATACGGTATCCCTTCTGGATATGCTGCAGGCGGCGGAGAAGCAGGCCATAGAGGAGAGCATACAGAAAGGTGCGCTGCGTGATTTCAAGGCACTCTTTGAGAATCCCAAGCAGGCAAAGCAGGCTGACACATGGAAACGCTTTTTCTTGTCGGAAGCCTTTCTGGGGGAGCAGTTTTCGGAGGAATTCGGCAAGGGGCTGTGGGCCTATCTGTCCCGACAGACCATCTGTCCTTATGACAATCTTCCTATGGGGTTTCTGCAGGAGCTGGCTATCGCATATGCTTTTATCCCGCATTTCGCCGGGGAGGAATACTTTGACGGCCTGAAATATCCCAAGGAGTGGTACAAGGTCTCTGTGGAGAATACCTTTCCGGCCAGAAAGCAGATTGCGGAAATATTCAATATGCAGGGCAGGGAATGCGACTTAAAGTCCATGACGGGCCATATATTGAGACAGCCTGCCAACAAGGTGCGGCACAATGCCTTTTCGGATTATCTGGAGATGAAGGAGATGAGCCGCAACGGGCAGCTGACAGAGGGGGAAAGGGAAAAATGGGAGGGTATCCTGGGCCTGTGTCAGGTCTATTATTTATACGAGCGCAACGGCAAGAGCATGGGAGGCGCGTATGAGTCCCGCAGTGAATGTGTGGTAAAGCTGTATGTCCAATGGCTGAAGGACGAGCAGCTGCCGGAGGAGGTCTTGAAATTTTTCTATAAAAAGCTGGCTTTCCGGGAGCTGGATCGCAGCAGCACCAGAGGACTGTACGGCGCCCTGAAGGAGCAGGTGCTGCGGCAGCTTCCTCAGGCGGAGGAGATTCTGTTCGGGGAGGACGGGGAGGAGCAGATGGCCACGAAGCTCTATAGGGTCTATTCTGCGATCATCAACGACAACCAGACAAATTACGACAGATTCATATATGGAGAGACACCGGCTATAAAGGAGAGAGCCAAAGCCTTCTTTGCCCTGCCGGAATGGGAGAAGCTTAAAAACAGCAGGATACTTTTTAAAAAGATATATGATACTTCCAAAAGACTGGTGATGCCTCGTACCATAACGATGAGACTGATAGAGCATCTGACGGCAGGGGATTTTCCAGAGCCTGAGAGGACGGAGCTGACAGAGAGCCTGCTTCGGAGCCTTGCCACAGAGAGAATGTGCATGGAGCTGGACTACCGCTGTCAGCCGCCCCTCTGCGGGACGGAGAAGGACGGCATAGGAAGCAGCGCCGATTTCTGGCAGTATTATCTCATGAGGGGCTTTGGCTACAGGCATACAAAAGTCAGAGGAGAATGGGAAGAGGGGTTTATTTATGAGATGGGCGGACAGTGCTATCTTCCGGCCTATATCAATTATATCTGTGGACCCTCCAGAGCATGGCAGAAGCGGTTCGTGGGCTTTGATGAAGAGGAAGAAGCCATATCGGTTCCGGTGAGCGCAGGATGCCTCATGCCGGACGGCAGGAAGCTGAGGGCGGAATTCCATTATCATTACTGTCTGTATTTTGTGGAGGATGTGCAGGTCATATATCCTGTGCTGAGTTTTCCGGAGCTGCAGGAATACGCGGAACACTTGACAAAGCCCGAGGAATTCTTTTTCCTCTTGGCAGTCACTGCCGTCGAGGACAAGGACAGGGGGGCTGCGGAGGAGCTGATAAAAGGGTGGCTGGCAAAGATCCCTCTGCATTCCTTCATTGTTCCGAGGGTGGCAAGGATGCTGGCCGCCGACAATGACCGTATACCTGAGGACATGACAAGGCAGGAGACTTGGGATATGCATAAGGAAATCCGAAATGCAGGGCAGGAGACGGAGGAAACCTGGCGGGGAATTGCGGACGGGCAGCAGGCAGGAAGGGCAGAGGCAGTATTCTATGCGGAGCAGGAGCGGTTCTGTTTTCGGGCGCTGGTGTGGAAGAATGGGGTCAAGGTGTTCCGGCAGGCGGATTACGGCTGGCAGGATATTATATTCCGGCGGGCGGAACTGGGCTGGAGGGAATTTGCCCTGCCGGATGAGCTGCAAAAGAGAATGGCTGGAGGACTTTTGGAGGAGACCGGGGCGCAATGCCTGCTCGAGCCTAAACCTGTATGTCGGGCCTCATGTATATTAGAGGGCATGGACATGGTGCAGAAGACGGCGAAGATCCTTGAAATCATGGGAGGCTTCGAAAATGCGGAGGGTTATTGTGTGCTGCGCTATGGGGAAAAGAAGGAAAAACGCCATGACAGGGTATTCTATTATGCAAAAGCACCCTTTGGCTTTGACCTGAAAGCCCAGTCTTCGGATTATGTAAGGTCTATGAATTTCCTTATGGCCTCCTCCAATACAAAGATAAAGGAGCCCAAGGTTCTGCTGGGTCGCTTCGGGTGGGGATTCAAATATTCGCCCCGATCCGATTACGGGCCTATGTTTGTCTATCTGGGGGAGAGCGGCAGGTATTATGCCTATGGAGCGATCAGGATGCATAGGGCGGACAGTCTGACGGAGCTGCTGGCGGATTTTTTCCGGCAGGAATTCGAGGGCGTGACAGAGGCACAGGCCTATGAGGGATGCCTGACAGTGTCCAGACTGGATCATAGGCTGGAGTACTGCTATACGGAGGAGGATATGCATTGTTCCCTCCATAGTCTGGAGGATACGGCGGCGGATGGCTTTACCATGTTCGGCGGATATGGAATGTGGGTGGAATTTGCCCGGTGGATGGATACGGTGCTGGGCATGGGGCTTCCCGAATGGGTGAGCGCCATCATCATCGGCTTTGATCAAGAGAACGGCGGCAGGCTGTCTTTTGCGGGGATTTATGAGGAAGAAGAGCCGGATTATGACGAGGAAGATTTGGATTATGACCAGGAAGGATCGGACTACGATGAAGAAGAGTCAGAGGACGATGGGGAAGGGGCGGACAGTCACGGCGGAGAATCAGATCAAGGCGGCCCGGCGGAGGGAAAAGCAGGAGCGGAGAGCCATGAGCCGTATTTACCGCAGGTGCCTCTGCTGGTCTGGGCAAAGGGGATAGAGCCGCAGGACAGAGGGCAGCTTCTGGTCAACGCCGTACAATGGTATATGGACTGCGGACAATATGCCGGAGCACTGAAGCGGAAGGGCATACATATCCTGGTGAACCGCTGGGGGTGGGTGCAGGAGGCAATCTGGTAAGCGGGGGGTGCACCGATTATGAAAAGCTTTATAAAAAGCGGTTTTGAGATTCCGAGAAATAATTTTTGATAAGCTCTCGGAATTTCAGGGAGCAAAATCAGGCAATAGGTCAGAAAGTTATTCGGAAAAGCAGTAATGCGAATTTCAGAAAGCTGTATTTTAAGCGATTTGAAGATTTACCTTGTATCTGGTGACAGATCACACCGGGCTTTATGAGAGGTATGGCTGGCGGTTCTTGTGCATGGTGCAGGGGGACGGCGAGCCGGACATGGCGAGGATGTATGTGCATGACGGAGAGGGATGACAGACAATAACACCGTAAAAAAGCACCCTTTAGGGCATAAAATGTTCTAAAGGGTGTTTTTGTAGGTTTTCTGTATCTGTGAGATCATATATTGCGCATACTTCGCCCTGATATCTGAATCCGTCTGTATGTCTGGGACGGCTTCCCCTGAGATATAGCTTTGCAGCATGGCTCGCAGGAACGGCAGGAATTCCTCGGGCAGGGATCTTGAGCCCCATTCACCTCCGGCCTTTTTAGACAGAATCAGGCTGTCCTGCAGATAGGCCAGTACCCGGCAAAGATTCAAAGTCACATAGACCGGATCTGCGGCAATGTCATCACAAGCGTTTTCTACATCCGACCAGATGCTGTCCATATAAGCCTGCTTTGGAACGGCTCCGAATACTTGGTCGATATCCTGGCCATACAGCATGATGCCGTATTGTCTGATGATGGTGAAATGGGCCGCCAGATCCTTGTCCGTTCCCTGCATCCTCTCCACATATTCCTCGGGGTTTTCCTGAAACCGGCTTAAGTGCGCCGTGGAAAAATGCAGCTCATAGGGTGTGGGATAAAGGAAGGGCCTGCAGAATTCTCTTTTTACGATACTCCATTCCATGCCTTTTGAGGGCGCTTCCCCGTTCAGCCTTATAGCGTTTTTCATGAATTCCATTTTTACGTCACGGGAAATGCCGGATTCCGTGACGAGGATCAGGTCAAGATCGCTTTTTTGGGGGTTGAAGCACCCCATGGCCGCCGAGCCGTGGAGATAGACTCCTACCTGAATCCGTGAACTTGACCTCAAATTAAAACCGGATGGAATTATCCGGTAAAAACATAGGCGGCATGCCTCAT
>CAXHOW010000045.1:0-21519 GCA_964018205.1 uncultured Acetatifactor sp.
AATGAGGCATGCCGCCTATGTTTTTACCGGATAATTCCATCCGGTTTTAATTTGAGGTCAAGTTCACGGATTCAGGCTTCAGAGAAGCTTTGACCGCCATGATGTAAGGGAAATTATTTATTTTCATGCGTTGAAATATGGGATGATATATGTGGAAGCTTTGGAAATGCTGTCTCAAGTGGCGGAGACAGGGGGCAGAGGAAAGGTGGATTTTGACCGAAATATCTGTTATACAGCCGAGATTGCAGAGGAAACAGACAAAATTGCGGATGCAGAAGAGCTTGTGGTTTACCTGAAAGAGCATAGGGAAGTATTTGCTTGTCATAATGTGACAGCATATAGATATATCCATAAGCTGTGGGAAGAGATCGCATCCCCGGAGGGACTGGCACTCCAAGAAAAAAACAAGCTGTATCTACGGCTTGAGGAGGCTTCTGGAGAGCAGGGGAGGGATCAAGCGGAAAAATCCGAGAGACGGAAGGACACCGTGAGCCGTATAAAGAGCAGGGGAGCGGAAGGTACAGATTCTCTTTGGGGGATATACCTGCAGATCCTGGGTTTGTCAGAAGCTGTCGCCGCAGGACTCGGTACAGACCGTTCCCTCAAGATCGTTTTAAGAAACAATGCATTGCTGCATCCTTTTGCGGAGGATTGCTTTCCAGATAGAGACGGAATAAACAAAATCCTGAATGGAGAGAATGTTTCATATGAGAGAGTCCGAAAGATCATGATACTCTTGGTGTTTTATAAATTCTGGGTCGTCATTGCATTGAAAATAGGCGGATATCAGGCAAAGGGCAGAGACAGGGACAGATGTATTGCTGCTGTCAATGATTTCCTGACAGACGCAGGATATCCTTTACTTTACGCAGGCAATCCCTTTGACTGGATCATCTTGTATGTATCAGCGGATGAGTATCCGCTTCTGACATTCCGGGATTATATGAGGGAGCTGTTTTGCCGTAGTCTGAAGGCTTGAATATACGAACAAAAGAGTGTATGCTGAAGCATAAATGGAAGTACGAAAATGGATAAAGACAAAAGAATTCCTTTAAAAGAGAATACTGAGTTAAACGTCACAAATCGGCAGGGCGGACGGATGACATATGTGATACAGCAGGAAATAGGCAGGGGCGGTTCCTGCATCGTATATTCAGGATATTATGTCAGCAATTACGGAGCAAAAAAGCCAGTGCGTATTAAAGAATGTTATCCTTTCGGACTGAGGATTCTGCGTGAGGAATCGGGGAATCTGACGGTGGACAAGAGGGATCAGGAGAGCTATGATAGGTGCAGGGCCAGGATGAGGGAAAGCTTTGAGGTGGGCAATGAGCTGGCCGACACAAGCGGACTGACCAATTCCGTTTCATATGCTGTCGATTTATATGAAGCCAACGATACATATTACACAGTGTCCACATTTCTTGAAGGGGAGACACTATCGCCGAAGCTGTGCGGTTCTTTGAAGGAAGCTGTGGCCATCGTAAAAGGCGTGGCGGAAACTGTTGGAAGAATACATAACAGAGGATATCTATATCTGGATATAAAACCGGAAAATCTGTTTGTGCTGAAGAATGTTACGGAGCTGGTGGTGCTGTTTGATTTTGATTCTCTGATACCTATAGATGAAAAGGGAGAGACAGAGAGGAGCGGGCTCCTTTTTACCAAAGATTTTGCTGCCCCGGAACTCAGGACGGGGAGACTGGAACGCATAGGGAGACAGACGGATGTATACGGAGTGGGGGCTCTGCTGTATTATCTTATCTTTGGAAGAATCCCTGACGCAGCGGATCGAGATGTAAATGCCCAATTTGATTATGGGCAGTCTGGGTATTTCAGGTTCCATTATCGGGACAAGCTGCTTCGGGTTCTGTCGGATTTCTTCCATCATACTCTGGCGGTGTATTTTGAAGATAGGTATGAGAACTTGGATGAAGCGGTGCATAAGCTTGCGGAAGCGGAAAAGCTGGCGGATTTAGCGGAACCGTTTATCTGTGACAGTTATATTCCGGAGCAGGTTTTCTTGGTGGGCAGAGAGCGGGAAGAAGAACGGATATGTCAATGGATGTCCGATGACAGAAGAAAATGTATATTTGTCATCGGAATGGGAGGGATTGGAAAAAGTACGCTGGTTCAGGCATGTATCTCGAAAAACAGATGGGCTTTTGACACCGTATTGTATCTTTATTATAATGGCTCTCTTCAGACGATGATTGCGGATGACTGTCAGCTGTGCATCAACACTTTGGAAAAAATGGCGGAGGAGAGCAGTTCGGATTATTTTAAACGGAAGCTGATGCATCTTAGTAAGTTGACTGCCGGTACCAGGACATTGCTTGTGATTGATAACTATGACGGGCAGCCGGGAGCTGATTTTCTGGCGGTAATGAACGTGGGATGGAAAATAATCGCGATTACCCGCAGAGTAAGCAGGGCTGTATCGAAGGAATATGAGACTGTAAATATAAGGGGAATTCAGGACAGGGAAGCTTTGCGGGAAGTATTTCTATCAAATCTGGGCAGAGAAGTGGAGCATGAAGAGGAGGAATGGCTGGACTGGATCATTGACAAGCTGGACGGGCATACACTGACACTGGAGCTGACGGCGAGGCAGATGGCAAAGAGCTATCTGACCATGCAGCAGGCAGTGCTGCTTGTTGACAGATTCGGGTTCGCAGAGATGGCCTCGGAAAAAGTGGATTATATAAAGGATGGGCGGCTGTATTATGATCAGATCCGAAAGATAATCACGGCTCTTTTTTCAAAGGAGCTGATGTCAATGGAACGGAAGGTCTTGCTGTGGATACTGGCGCTGTTTGATATGCCGGGAATCAAAATGGATGATTTTAGGCGGATGACAGAATATATGACATTAGATCCTGTCAATGAGCTGCAGGAGGAAGGCTGGATCCAGGTGGCTGACAGATATCTGTCATTGCATCCTATAGTCAGAGAGGCCGTCCTGCAATGGGGATGGGAGGAAGAATACCGGCCTCTGATTCTGCGGACGCTGAAATATCTTTGCCGGGAAATCATGTTGAGGAGCAAAAGGGAGGAATGTATAGAAAGGCTTTCGGATATGGCCGATGGAACGGAATACTGCTGGGATGCAGGTGAAGCTGGCGAATGTATGGAGAGGCGGAAGGATAAACAGATTGAATTTTACCTGCGGCTGTCGGAAAGCGCTCTGGATACCCTGCACAGAGAGGGCATCTTGAAGGACACGGAGGAGTATCAGAGGCTTCTCTATCATACTATTATGAATTTGCCCCGTGACAAAGAGGACTTTATCATGTTCCGTTCTGAGGAATTTATACAGAACGCAGAACTATGGCTCGGTTTTGATAAGGAAACCGGGAGCAAAGCCGGTAGGGCGGTTAGGCGAGAGAGGGGAGGCGGAAAGGAAAGTAAGAGTGAATGGAAACGCCGGTATGCGGAGGCAGTCATAAGGCTCTGCGATTATGTGGTGTTCATTCATTGTGATAAAAAAGAATTTGAGCAGGCATGGAGCAAAATGATGAGGGTGAAAAGGTTTGCTGGCAGACAGAGGAGCAGATATCTGAAGGGATTATATTATGATATGCTTACAGAGTATTATGATGCGATATTAAGTGGATTTTATCGGCCTTTTACCAGGGAGGATAAAAGGAATTTGCGTCTGATGCTGAAAGCAGATGCCAAGTCTGTCCGATGTATGCGTGGTTCGAGAGAGAGGGACGCAGGGCGGTGTCTTGTAAAATACCTGATCGGAGAAGCAACGCTTTTAACAAGAAGCTGTCCGGAGAAAGGCAGAAAAATCCGGAAAATAATGGATGAGGCAAGGAAATTGGTGTGGAAATATGTATCTGATGATTCGGAAACTATGCAGGCTTATTATCTGGCACAGGCATGGTACTATACCTTATCTGAACCGGACTATGGACGAATGTCAGATGCTCTATGCAAGGCATATGAGATAGCCAAAAGGAGGGAATGCTTCAATCTGGACATGATAGACTTTATTATGGTTCCAGCTTCGGATATGCTTACGGACTGGGGGATTTATGACCTGGCAATTGAAGGGCTGGAGGCAGCAATCGGGCTTTGCAATAGCTATCCATATGCGATTCCTTATATTCGGAAGAAGATGGATATATATAATTGTCTGTTCGATGTTTATTTCGTGCAAGAGGATTTTGAACAGTGCCGAAGGGTCATAGCGGTCATAGATGAAGAAAACGAAAAGAACAGCTGGGCAGGGGTTGCGAATGAAATGCCGAAGGAAGCACGGGAGATGGTGGCGGAAAAAGTATAAAAAGATGCAGGGTATCTGGTATAATATGGCAAGGTCTGATTAAAAGGGCTGTCGCATTCATGATTGAAAGAATGCGACAGTTTCTTTTTGTGCATGGTTTTTTGCACTCACAAATCCAGAATAAAAAAACTCATGGTATACTCTGGGATAATGGATAAGAGCATACGCAGACTGTCTGCCGAATATGGCTCAGGTAGGCGTTTTAAAATCAAATATTGCATTCATATCGCAGCTGAGGATGCGGCAGCAGGCGAGCAGGAGTGAGACCGTAGGGTTCTGAGTGCCTTTTTCAATTCGGTTATAGGAGTAAACGGAGATATCCAGACCGTTTGTCTGGAGCCTGGCCACCATATCCGTCTGTTTGATATCCATGGCTTTGCGGAGCTTCGTAATGTTCTTTCCTATGTTGACACTGTTTACTTGTATGATTCTGTCGATACTGTCTTGATTTTTCATGATATTGCACCTCTGTGCAATATTTTATGGTTGTTTTATTGAAAATAATTGCACGAGAACGCAATTTATGATATAATTTCAGACTATAGAGGCGGTGTATAGATGGCTTATCTAACATTAGAAGAGACGTGCAGGCTGACCGGGGCTACGAGACGGGCAATTCAAGGTTATGAAAAGGCAGGACTGGTCTCTGCCAGCGGCAAAAATAAAAGGGGAGGACTGCTGTACGGCACAGAAGCTCAGGAGATTATAAGACGGATCAGGTTGTTTCAGAGGCTCGGTTTTTCTATCAAAGAAATTCAGGGGCTCAGGGACTTGCCTGAGGATATGTTTCGGATTAAGCTCCGGGAAAAGATCGAAGAGCTTCTGGAAAGAAAGGCAGAGATCGATCAGCTGGTGCAGGAGGTGGCACACCTGATAGAAGAATGAAACACAGATTGCCGGACTGCTAAGGATGGTATGGTATTGGCGCAGGGAAAGCGGTTCAGTAACAGCCATCAGAATATGACGGATGAATGAGGGGGAGAGTATCATGAAGCTGATGATTTCTTATATGATATGCTCATCAACCAGCGGGCGGTAAGCCTCCAGCGGGCAATCCATCTGTATGAGGAGGATAGGTATAGGAGAAGAGTGGAAGAAATGCAGAGAGAGCAGCTGATGCTGCAGAGACAGCAGTATCAGGCGATGGAAGAGCAGAATCGTCAGGCAGCTGCGCAGAACAGAAAACTGCGGCGGATAGAGGAAAATACAAGAGATCAGGAGGATGAAGGATCAGGGCTGGGAAAGGCCATTGCTGTGGGAGGCATAATCATGGCAATGATTTCGTTAGCGAAGAAAAAGTAGTAGTATGGGAAGAATAGATATGATGGTGGGATGATATTGTAAAATTATGGAGGAATCATATTGATAAACATGATAGAAAGGGGATTGCCATGAAACAATCAAATAAATTTCAAAAATGTAAAATCAAAACTGTTAAGCTCTTTAGCGCTGCAATTTTGCTGGTCAATGTATTTTTGGCGGGGTGTTCCGATTCCGGTATAAGCCGAAGTGATTATAATGACATACACTTTAAACTCAGTAATGCACAAAAAACGATATATACGAAAGATACTGAAATATCAAAGTTGACTTCCGAGAAAAATGAGCTTGAAAGTCAGATTTCAGTATTAGAGAATCAGATTACTGATCTGCAGGCAGAATATAATTCTTACAAAGAAAAAATGAAAGAATATGAGGAACTTTCCGTATCAGAAGCGGAAGCAAGAAAAATCGAGGCAGACGCCATCATCCGGGCAGAACAGGAAGCCGCAGCCAGAGAGGCGGAGGAAGCAGCCGCACTGGAGGAAGCAAAGGCAAAGGCGGGATACGAAACCGGTATTACTTATGACCAATTAGCACGTACTCCTGACGATTACAAAGGCGAGCTTGTCAAATTTACCGGTAAAGTGATACAAGTTTTAGAAGGTGACGAGGAAATAGATATACGTCTTGCTGTTGATAAAAATTATGATACAGTCTTGTTCTGTGCGTATGATCCTCAAATTGTTTCCTCCCGTATTCTTGAGAATGATATTATTACCATATATGGTGTATCTGGAGGACTATATTCTTATCAATCAACGTTTGGCGGGAAAATTACCATACCATCTGTTCTGATTGAAAAAATTGATCAGTAGGTTTTGCTGCATATTTGGGTAGAGTAAAAAGTTTGTGCCTTTGGTAAAAAGTGGCTCCTTTCTGGTAAGAATCACGAAATGTAAGTTCTTATCAAAAAGGAGTATTTTTATGCCAGTAGCAAAGGAACAGATTCGACAGAATATTGCAGGCAACAATATCAGCAGTGTGGCAGATGTCTACACCCTCCTGCGGGACAGCTTCAAGGATACCCAGCCGTGCGGCCTATGTGGTGTCAGACATTACGACAGAAGGAATTTAATTGTTGCGGGGAGGTCATGGTAACTGTTATAATAGATAACAGAGTTGCTTGGGTTTCCTTAAGTCGGAATATAATAAGATTATTGAAACAGAAAGAAGCTGCTTGTGGAATCAGAAATAAGAGCTGCATAAAGGCAGATGGAGGTATGAAGTGAGAGACACGGCTATAGAGATGGCAAAAAGGATGCTGGTGGATAGTATATGGAAAAGCGCCAATCTTGAGGGGCTAGGAACTACTTTTCCTAAAACGGAAGCTATTCTTGCAAATGCTCCTACGACTACAAAAACAGAGGAAGTATTATTTGTTATTAATATGAAACGTGCCTGGCAGTTTCTTTTAGATAATCTTGAGTACAATAATTGTATTATGCTGTTGAGAGAGTTTGATAAAATTGTTGGAGAATTATTATTTAGTTATGCAGGTGAAATAAGGACGATTCCTGTTCAGATCGGTGGTACATCATGGGAACCTGAAATGCCTCATTCAGGAATTATTATGGATTCAATGAAAGAAATTGAACGGATAGAAGATATTGAATTGAGAGCATTGAAATATTTTTGCTATATTGCAAGGACTCAGATGTTTATTGATGGAAATAAACGAGTGGCACAGCTTATGGCGAATAAAGTGCTTATCGAGCATAATATAGGTATTTTTCAAATACCTATTGAAAAGCTGGAAGAGTTCAAGGGGATGCTTATTAAATTCTATGAGATAGGAAATGATATGGAAATCATCAGCTTTATGAAGGAACAATGTATTAAGAGGATACAAGGCTAACCAAGCACAGCACGGACAAGTGGAAAATTCATGCGCAGGCAAAAATATACACAGCATACAAAGCCTCAGGGATGAAGCAGACCCAAAAAGGGCACAGCCGTTCCCGGCTGTACCCTTCCTCATTCAGCAAAACACCGCTTATTTTCCCGATATCACAACCTTATCGAATGCCATATACGGTAGCACGGACGTGCCGTCCGCCACGGTCTCCTTGGAGATTGCCACCAGATTATTGAACAGCTCCGCCAGATTGCCGTTGATCATGGTTTCGCTGACGGCTCCCTTGATCTGGCCGTCTTCAATGAGGAAGCTGTTCTTGGCTACGCCGGAGAAGTCTCCGTTGATGCCGGGCTGTCCGCCGGAGAACCGTCCTACAATGAGGCCTTTTTTGATGTCCTTGATGATATCCTCGTAAGGAGCGTCCCCTCCTTCTATGATGACGGAGAAGGAGGAATTCTTTGCCGGGGCAAAGCCTGACTTGTTGGACACATATAAGGAGAGCATGAAGGATTTCAGCACACCATCTTTGATCAGGTCATAGTCCTCGGATTTAAAGCCGTCCTGCGTGCATCTCTCTCCGCATACGATGCGGGGATCCTTCGGACAGAGGGAAATGGTGATGCGGCTGTCCGTTACCTGCTTTTCCAGTTTGTCCAGCCAGATACTGGTCTTTTCCAGAATGACGTTGTCCGATACAAAGTTGGAGATGGCGCTTCCTAAAAATCCGCCTAAGCTGCCGGGAGTGAGCACGATGACACCTTCGAACTTTCCTTCTACCGGTACGGTGGCAAGCTGGGCTTCCGTATCGGCCAGATCCTTTTCCAGAGATCCCAGCTCAATGAAGGGGCGGTCCAGCTTATCCGTGTAGATACCGCTGCCGAAGAAGGAGGTAGTGGTATCTCCCTCGTGGGCGGAAAACATGAGCGATACGGAATAGGCACCCTCGTACACCTCAAATTCCGTGCCATTGGTATTCTGGTAGACCGTGTGGATCTTGTCATGGCTGACGATCATCTGTTCCATCAGAATCTTGGGATGCCTTTCCTTGATGTTGGCCATGAGCTCTCTGGTGCGGTCAAAGAAAAGATCCACATCCGGTTCATAGGCCCCGTCCCGGAAAACCTCTCCCTCCTGTCTGGGGGCGATATCGTAGGCATCATCGGCGATGCCGGATTCCGCGGACTTGATACATTCCTGAACGGCGGATCTGATGGCATCGTCATCGAACTGATTGATGAATGCAGAGCCTTTTTTGCTGTCCTTGTAGGCAGTGACAGAGAGGATGTGGTCAAACAAGGTGCGGAACAGGGAGAATTCCCCTCCGTCTACGTTGAATTCATGCTTTTCCTTCTCGGTCACGGTGATCTGTGCCTTTTGCGCACCGGCCTCCTGCAGGGCGAGATTTGTTTTGTTGGCAACGAGTTTTATATCTTGCATATCAGCGACCTCCTATCATAACCTTGCAGCGAAGAGCGGGACCGCCCATTCCCACGGGCATAGGCTGTTTCTTGCCGCAGTAGCCGGAGCTTGCCCATTCCACGGTATCCGATACCATATCTACGGTCTTCAGCATTTCAAAGGCTACGCCGGAGATGGTGGTGTCCAGAAGGGCCCGGCCCAGCTTTCCTTTTTTGATCTCATAGCCCATGGTGACTCCGAACATGAATTCTCCGGTGGTGTCGGCCTGACCGTTGGCGCTGTTGATCAGGTAATAACCGTCATCTACGGAGGCAATGATGTCCTCCAGCTTATCTTTTCCGGGCAGAACCGCAGTGTTTCTCATGCGGATCAAGGGTTCGTCGGAAAAGGACCATGCCCGGGCATTTCCCTGAGGCCTCGCCCCGAAATGCTGGGCGCTTTCCCGGCTGTGCATATAGCCGGTGAGGATGCCGTCCCTGATCAGTGTCACATTCTCGGCGGGGGTGCCCTCATCATCCAGATATACGGGAAGAGGCGCAGGCTCCCCGAAAGCCGTATGGGCGAAATCCACAAGGTTTACCAGATCGGAGCCTACCTGCTTGTTCAGAGCGGGACCTGCCACGGAGCCGCCCAGCACAAGGTCTGCTTCCACGGTATGTCCTACTGCCTCATGTGCCAGCATACCTGACATTAGTCCGCCGAGAACTACGGTCTTAAGGCCTGCTTCGGCATAGACGCCCTCCCGCTTGTGCATGAGCTGTTCATAAAGAGTATCGATTTTGGAATAGCACAAGGACGGATCCGTGAAATTCTCCAGAAAAGTGCCGGAGCCTCCCATGGGCACAAAGAGCTCGATGGGGATGCCGGATGTGGTCTCTGTGTTCAGGAATACATAGATATAGCTTCTGGGCGCGCAGATATGTCCGTCATAGCCGTCCGAGGTGCAGATGATCTTTTCCATGGAATCCTCCATGGCGACCACGGAGCGGCTGGAGAGCTTGGGATATTTTGTGGTGATATAGGCGTCCAGCTCCTTGGCGAATTCGATGTAGCGTTTCTGGGGCGCATCCTGAATCTTTTTATTCAAAGGGATGCCTCCGCAGGGAATGGCCGGCAGGGGAGCCTTTCCCTTGCCTACATGGCGGTCCATGAAGAGGGCGTTTTCAGTGGCGGCCCGCAGCACGGTCTCCGCAGCCTCTCCGGAGCATTCTGCCATGGAGGAAAAGCCGTATACGCCGTTCTGGTAGACTCTGGCGCTGGTGCCGGAGCTTTCCATCCTTGCGTTGCCGGTGAGATTGCCCTGCACGAGGGAAACCCTTCTGCTGCGGCTTTTCTGTTCCCTCAGCTCGGTGTGCACGCCGGCGGTAAAGAGGGATTTTTTGTTTGAAATATGGTCTTCTAGCATTTCACTACCTCCTACTTATCAATAGCATGAAGATAACACATATACAAATATTATAGCAGATATTATTTTTTTGTACATATCTTATTAGAAAATACATAGGACTTGTTTTGGTGGTCCGGCGCTTGATTTTGGCTGACGGCGCCGGCATCGGGGGATTGTAGGTATTTAAGCAAAAAATAAGATTCTGTTTATAGAAAATATCTTTTTTTCTGATATTATAGTTCATAGGGAAGGACATTGGAATATTACGGAATAACGCTGCCGTGTCTTGAGGGCGGCAGGAGGGCTTTGAGCGGTCCAGCTCGGAGTGGGACATGACGGCAGTCTGAGGGAAAGAGGTGTGGCATGGGAACGGTATTGAATTATCTGGAGCAATATGGAAAATATACTTTTTCGGAGATGCCTATGACGGAGGTGGACAGCCTGGCGCTGTGCCAGCTGTCCTATCTGAAGTTTGACGGGATGGTGCCGGGGGCGAAGGACGGGATGCCGGCGGTCACTCTGGGGAATCTGGAGGACTGCCCGGACTTTCAGAAGCTTTTTGCCGATGTGCGCTTTGAAAGGAACAATAGGGCACTTATGGGGAGGATGCTGGAGGGGCAGCGCTTCAGCGGCATAAAGCTGAACAATTATGTGAACATCGTGGAGGAGAAATGGGAGACCCAGTTCTCTGCCATAACCTGCGAGCTGGATGACGGAACGGTCTATGTGGCCTACCGGGGAACCGATGAGACCATCATAGGCTGGAAGGAAGACTTCAACATGGCTTTTATCGCTCCGGTGCCGGCGCAGGAATGCAGCGTCATATATCTGGAGGCGGTGGCGGAGCGAACCACTGGCCCGCTTTGTCTGGGGGGACATTCCAAGGGCGGGAATCTGGCCGTGTACAGTGCCATGAACTGCAAAAAGGAGATTCAGGACAGAATCGTAAAGATTTATAGCATGGACGGACCGGGCTTCAGGCCGGAGGTGATGGAAAGGTGCGGCTATGACAAGGTGGCGGACCGGGTGGAGAAGATCATTCCTCATTCTTCTCTGGTGGGAATGATTTTTGAGTCGGATATGCGTTATAGAGTGGTAAAGAGCAGGAGCCTCGGGCTTGCCCAGCATGATCCCTATACATGGCTGGTGACGGGGAATCATCTGGTGAGGGCCAATGACATCTATGAGCGGAGAAAGCAGATGGACAGCACCCTGAACCAGTGGATACTGTCTCTGGACGAGCAGCAGCTGAGGACGTTTGTGGATACCTTGTTTCAGGTGATCAGTGCGTCCGAGGCGGACAATCTCATAGATTTCACCGCCGAGTGGAAGAGGAGCATGAACGGCATCGTATCGGCCATGAAGGGGCTGGACGATCAGACGGCGGAAGCACTGAAAAGCATGATACGGTCGCTTTTCGAGATGGCCGGGGACAATATGAAAAAGGAGGTTGCGTCCCGGACGGAGGCTACCCTTAACCTCCTTGCCCAGAAGACGAGATCAGAGAAAAAAAGTAAGCCAAAACCTGCTGCCCATTAATATGCGACCGGCCTTCGTCAATGCGCTCAGGATGCCACTGGACACCGATGACAGGGAGAGACTTATGGGCAAGAGCCTCGATGCAGCCGTCGAGGGGGCAGTGCTGGACGGCTGTCAGACCCCGTCCCAGCCTGCCTATGGCCTGATGGTGGGCGCTGTTGACCGTCGCGGTCGTTCCGTACAAGGGAGAGAGCCATGAGGATGGGCAGATAGCGGTAGGATGGTATTTGTCCCCCTCTTCATACTGATGGTATGCACCGGTAGGCATATCCTGCACCAGCGTGCCTCCCAGCCCTACATTGATGATCTGCATACCCTTGCAGATGCCCAGCACGGGGAGACGGCTGGCCAGCGCCATGTCAAAAATCTGCAGCTGCAGGATATCCAGCTCCGTATCTATGCCGCGGGAGCCGTGGTTTTCCTCGCCGAAGAAGGCGGGGGTGATATCCCCTCCTCCAGGGAAGATCAGCCCTTCACAGCCGGATGCGGCATTTATGTCCAGTGTCACGATAGGACAAGCGTCCATTGACCGCACATATTTTACATAATTAACAGTGTCAGGCGTTCTGCCTATGATTGCGATGTTCATCCTTGTTTGATCCATTCTTGTCTGCTTTGCTGATGAATGTTCTTTAACATGATATGTCCGGGGCTCTTTTATCATGCATCCCGATATGGTTTTTCCGCGGATAGGGCGGGATGCCGGGGTATGCTGAAAATATAGGAAAATATAAGAATTTTTCACTTTATCTATATAGGAAAATCTGGTAGAATACTAGAAGCGGTTCAGGACGGGAGTTTTGTATCATGAATAAAATGAATAAGATGAAGAAGATGTCCGAGAAAATAAAAACAGATCAGAATCTGCATAAAATGACCATGCTTCTGGCGTTTCTTGTTCCTTCGGGAATCATGCTGGTATTGTTCGTAATAAACCGCATCTATCCTTTTGGCGACAGAAGCTTCTTGTTTTCCGATATGTATCATCAGTATATGCCTTTTTTCAGCGAGCTGCTCCACAAGGTACGGGGAGGAGAGAACTTAAGCTTTTCCTTCAATGTGGGGATAGGCTCTAATTTTCTGGCGCTTTTTGTGTATTATCTGGCCAGTCCCTTTCATATTTTTTCGCTGCTGGTTCCGGAAAGCCATCTGATGGAGTTTATGAGCTATCTTATTGTGATAAAAGTAGGTCTGGCGGGCCTGACAGCATATATTTACCTGAGGAGACGTTTCGGGATCCAGCGGCGAAAGGCCTTAGGGAAGGATGCGCCCGTTGAAAGGCGTGCCGTCTGCGCGGGAGAATGGGGGGCATTGCTGTTTTCCTGTTTCTATGCGCTGTCTGGATTCATGGCCGCCTACAATTATAATATCATGTGGGTGGACTGCGTGGTGCTGCTGCCCCTGATCGTGATGGGGCTGGAGAGGCTTGTGCAGGAGGGGCGCTGGGGGATGTACTGCATTACTCTGGCACTGTCTATCTTTACGAATTTTTATCTGAGCATCATGATCTGTATCTTCCTGGTGCTGTATTTTATCCTGTTGTTGGTAACGGAGACGGATCGTCTCCGGGAGAAAAACCGCCTCCGCAGTATGGCTTATTTCGGTATATTCTCCCTGCTTGCGGGAGGAATGGCGGCGATGCTGCTGATTCCGGAGGTCTGCGCCATCCTGCAGACAGACTTCGGTGATATGGACTTTCCCGAGAAGGTGGAGTCCTATTTTTCGGTGCTGGACATGCTGGCGAGACACTGTGTCTGTGTCTATACGGAGCGGGGGCTGGATCACTGGCCCAATATCTACTGCGGCAGCGCGGTTCTGATGCTCGTGCCCATGTATCTTTTTAATAAGAAGATATCTATCCGGGAAAAGTTCTGCCGGATGGTGCTGACGGGGTTTCTGCTGCTGAGCTTTGGCACAAATATCCTTGATTTCATCTGGCATGGGCTGAACTATCCGGATTCCCTGCCCGCAAGGCAGTCTTTTATCTATATCTTTCTGGTGCTGACCATGTGCTACGACGGGTGGTGTCTGGTGAGGGAAGCGGAGGAACAGCATATTTTATACGGTTATCTGTGCGCAGTAGGCTTTTTCCTATTCTGCGAGAAGTTTGTTTCCCATGAGGACTTTGAATTTGGGGTGAAGATACTGACCCTTGGTTTTGTCAGCCTCTATGGAGTGCTTCTATGGCTGTACCGGACGAGGACGGCGTGGAATGTGCATAAGGCGCTGGCAGTGGCGGCGCTAGTGACGGTGATCGTGGAGTGTACTGCCAATACCTATGTCACGAGCATAGGGACAGTGAGCCGCAGCGCCTACTTAGGCCAGCAGGAGGATTATAGGAGTCTTTATGAGCTGACGAAGGAGCAGGAGGAGAGTTTTTACCGGCTGGAGAAGTTTACCCGCAAGACCAAGAACGACGGTACGCTGACGGGATATCCCACAGCCAGCGTGTTTTCTTCCACCATGAATTCTTATGTGATGGATATGTACAGACTGCTGGGGATGCGCCACAGCAAGGTGTACTACGGATTTGACGGAGCTACGGCCCTGACATCGGCAATGCTGAATGTAAGATATATGTTCGGTGAATCAGAGAAGTACGAGAACGGCTTGTACACACTTATGGCCCAGAGCGGGGACATTTATCTGTACCGGTGCAGCGCAGTGCTTCCCTTCGGCTATGTAGCGCCGCCGGATTATGAGCTGACAGATGCCTATAAGGACAACGGAATCCGAGTCCAGAACCAGTTGGTCACTGATCTTGGAATCAGAAAACCGCTTTTCATCCGGGCAAGGAGCAGCCAGTCAGGGGATGATGTAGTGCTGACGGCGGAGGAGGGAGGATATTATTATGCAATTCTTACGGCTTCCGGCACCAGCAAGGTAGACTATGTAGGCGGGAGCACGGAGACGGAGAAATTTAACGATCTGAAGAATGGGTCGATTCTCTATCTGGGCTATCTGGAAAAGGATCAGGCCATTACCCTGACCAACGGAGACGAGAAGGATATTACGAAGAAAATATCGGCAAGCATATACCGGATGGACGAAGAGGTGCTGAAGGAGGCGCTGGAGATCCTTTCCGCCCGGCATATGGAGGATGTGGTCTGGAAGAGTGATTATATTGCGGGAAACATTGCGCTGGAGGAGGCAGGGAGGCTGATTCTGTCCGTGCCCTATGAGGATGGGTGGACGGTATACGTAAACGGCGAGGAAACGGAAGGGACATTGTTCGGCGGCTGTCTTATGGCGTTTGATCTTGAACCGGGAGAGTACGCCTTTGAGATGAAATATGTGCCGAAGGGCTCCGGGGCCGGTATGGCGGTCAGCGGGATCAGCATTGCGCTGTTTGCGGCGGCGCTTTTTGTAAGGAAGAGAAAAGATCGCAGTCAGGACGGCGGCAGGGAGCCGCAGATAAGTCCGGAACCGGTAAGCGGGGAGGAGGACGAGAGCAAATTATAAATCCATGGTGGTATATTTTTGGATAGTATGTTAAAATAATGCCATATGGACGGCAGCAGTTCTACATATGGTGACAGCCGTCCATGTGATAAAGGCTGTGTCTACGGCAGGAGCCATTTGCATGACATTAAAACACAGGAAAGGGCAGCGGATACTGCGCTGTGAAGGTAACTAATATGATGCTTGCGCTGATACCTCTTTTTGATGAAAATATGGCGGTAAAGGCATATTCGGTCTTTTCCCAGAAGGATAATTTCTTCCTGAATCCGCTGATGCTGGGAACGGGGCGGAATGACGGGGCTACAATGATAGAGGGGCTTGAACTGATTGAAAGCATGGGGATAGAGACGCTTTCGGAGGATAAGGAGATATTTGTTCCGATGAGCAATATATCCGTTTTTTCCGATGTGGAGGCTCAGTGCAGCGCACCTCACGAGAGATTGGTCTTATTGATCGATAATACGTTTCCGCCTATCCAGATGTATGTGGACCGCCTGCGGGAGCTGAAGGAGAAAGGATATAAGCTTGCCATGCGTAAGCTGGCGGTGGCGGATTTTGAAAGCTACAAGGATATCCTGAAGCTGACAGACTATATCTTTCTTAACAACAGAAAGATTGCTATTGACAAGGCAAAGGTATATTTTGGCAGGCTGTATCCAGATATCAAGCTCTGCGCCGGCAATATCGACAGAATGGAGGTATTTGAGGAGCTGAAGGCAGGCGGGGGCTATAAGCTCTATGAGGGGGATTTTTACCGGGTGCCCGTGACCAAAGGGGAGAACGAGGTAGCGCCCCTGAAGGTCAATTATATAGAGCTGCTGAATATGGTGAACAACGATAATTTCGACCTGATAGATGCAGCGGACATCATCGGGCGGGATACGGCGCTGACTATTTCGCTGCTGAAGATGGTGAACAAGATGACTGTAAATTCCGGCATAACCACCATACGCCATGCGGCGGCCATGCTGGGGCAGGCGGAGCTGAGGAAATGGATCAATACGGCGGTGGTGAACGAGCTTTATGCGGATAAGCCCAGCGAGATCACAAGGCTCTCCCTCCTTAGGGCCAAGTTTGCGGAGGGGCTGGCGGATTGCTTCAATATGCGGAACAAGACAGAGGAGCTGTTCCTTATGGGGCTTTTCTCGGTGCTGGACGTGATATTGGAAAAGCCCATGAAGGAGGCGCTGGAGATGGTCATGGTAGCAGGGGACATCAGGGATGCCCTGATTCACCGCAGAGGTTCTCTGGCACCGGTGCTGGAGCTGATGGTGGATTACGAGACTGCCAGCTGGCAGGAGGTATCCAGACAGCTGCTGCTGGCTGATATTGATGTAAAGCCTGTGAGCGAGGCCTATGAGGAAGCCCTCCGGTGGTACCGCAACCTGATGGCAGGCGAGGCCAGATAATGATGTAGTTGTATCAGAGGGACAGACGGGGGACGGCAGACCGGCGCAGGAGTATAGTCGTATATGGGGATATGAGGCAGCCGGGAATGGAACGGGGTGTCTGGAAAATGCTTGCGCAGGGCGTGGAATGCGGGGAGGAATTCTCCGCCACGCCCTTAAGTGCGGATAGGAGAGAATATGAAGGCGTATTTGATTTTGGAGGACGGCACTGTGTTTGAAGGGACTCACATAGGTGCCCACAAAGAGATTATCAGTGAGATCGTTTTCAACACTTCCATGGCAGGGTATCTTGAGGTACTGACAGATCCGTCCTATGCCGGACAGGCTGTCTGTATGACATATCCCTTGATCGGCAATTACGGCATCTGCAGGGACGACATGGAGTCCTTAAAGCCTTGGCCGGACGGATTCATAGTACGGGAGCTTTCCCGGATCCCCAGCAACTTTCGATGTGACATGACAATTCAGCAATTTCTTGAAGAAAATGACGTGCCCGGTATCGCAGGCATCGATACGAGAGCCCTGACCAAGATCCTGCGGGAGAAGGGAACAATGAACGGCATGATCACCACAGACAAGGACTGCTGCCTGCAGGAGATCCTTCCGAAGCTAAAGGCTTATACCACTGGCAAGGTAGTGGAAAAGGTGACCTGCAGACAGAAATATGTTGTGAAGCCTGCGGACACACTGGAAGAAAACGGCCAGCTGTCCGGCACCGCAAGGTTCGACGAGGAGGCATGGGCAAGAGGAGAGAGGGAGTCCCGGCCGGCGCTGGTAAAGGAGCTGAACGGCAAGGGCTTAAGGGTGGCTCTTCTGGACTTCGGGGCCAAGGCCAACATTGCCCGCTCCCTGGCGGAGAGGGGCTGTGAGGTGACGGTCTATCCCGCCCAGACTCCTGCGGAGGAGATCATAGCGGCAGAGCCAGACGGGATCATGCTCAGCAACGGCCCGGGAGATCCCAAGGAATGCACATCCATCATCCGGGAGATCAGAAAGCTGTACGACACGGATATCCCTATCTTTGCAATCTGTCTGGGGCACCAGCTGATGGCTCTTGCAATGGGCGGGGATACCCATAAGATGAAATACGGACACCGGGGAGGGAACCATCCGGTGAAGGATCTGGAGACGGGGAGAGTATATATTTCTTCCCAGAACCATGGCTATGTGGTGGATACCGATAAGCTGGATGAGTCTATAGCGGTTCCTGCCTTTATAAATGTGAACGACGGAACCAATGAAGGGCTCGCCTATACGGGAAAGAATATCTTTACTGTGCAGTACCATCCCGAAAGCTGCCCCGGCCCTCAGGACTCCAGATACCTATTTGATAGATTTATACAAATGATGAGAGGGAACGAAGTGACCGAAAATCATTTTAGGATGAGAGGGAACGAAGTGACCGAAAATCATTTTGGGATGAGAGGGAACGGAGGAGGTGAGGTCAATGCCTAAGAATCCGAATGTAAAACGTGTTATGGTAATCGGCTCCGGCCCTATTGTCATCGGTCAGGCGGCGGAGTTTGACTATGCAGGCACGCAGGCCTGCCGTTCTCTGAAGGAGGAGGGAGTGGAGGTCATTCTGGTAAACTCCAACCCTGCCACCATCATGACGGACAAGTTCATAGCGGACAAGGTGTATATCGAGCCCCTGACCGTGAGAGTACTGGAGCAGATTATTGAAAAGGAAAAGCCTGACAGCATACTCCCCACTCTGGGGGGACAGGCGGGCCTGAATCTGGGCATGGAGCTGGAGGAGTCGGGATTCCTTGCCGCCCATGGTGTGAAGCTTCTGGGCACCACTGCCGCCACCATCCGCAATGCGGAGGGCCGTCAGGAATTCAAAGATTTGATGGAGCGCATCGGGGAGCCCTGCGCGGCTTCCAAGGTGGTGGAAACCGTAGAGGAGGGCGTGGAGTTTGTAGGTACCATAGGCTACCCGGTTGTGCTGCGTCCGGCATATACTCTGGGAGGGTCGGGAGGAGGCATTGCCCGGAACCGGACAGAGCTGGAGGAGATACTTGAGAACGGCCTGAGGCTGTCCCGAGTGGGGCAGGTGCTGGTGGAACGCTGCATCGCAGGCTGGAAGGAAATCGAGTATGAGGTGATGCGGGACAGCGCAGGAAACTGTATTACAGTATGCAATATGGAAAATATTGATCCTGTGGGCGTGCATACGGGGGACAGCATCGTAGTGGCTCCCTCCCAGACCCTCAGCGACAAGGAATACCAGATGCTGCGCACCTCTGCGCTGAATATCATCAATGAGCTGAGGATCACCGGAGGATGCAATGTGCAGTTTGCCCTCCATCCCACCAGCTTTGAATACTGTGTCATCGAGGTGAACCCCAGAGTGAGCCGTTCCTCAGCCCTTGCCTCCAAGGCCACGGGCTACCCTATCGCAAAGGTGGCGGCAAAGATTGCGCTGGGCTACACGCTGGACGAGATACGGAATGCCATTACCCAAAAGACCTATGCAAGCTTCGAACCTACGTTAGACTACTGCGTCGTAAAGCTTCCGAGACTACCCTTTGATAAGTTTATTACTGCCAAGAGAACGCTGACTACACAAATGAAAGCGACCGGAGAGGTCATGAGCATCTGTGACAATTTTGAGGGAGCCCTGATGAAGGCTATCCGCTCTCTGGAACAGCATGTGGACTGTCTGCTTAGCTATGACTTCAGTGAGCTGTCCCCGGAGGAGCTTAGGGCCAGGCTGAAGGTGGCTGACGACAGGAGGATCTGGCTGATCGCGGAGGCTATACGGAAGGGGATCACGCAGGAGGAAATCCATGATATCACCATGATAGACCTCTGGTTCATCGACAAGATAGCGATTCTGGTGGAGATGGAGGAGGCCTTGAAAAGCAGGGAGCTGACACCGGAGCTGCTGAAGGAGGCAAAGCGTCTGGAGTTTCCTGACAGTGTCATCGGCAGGCTCAGCCGCAGGCCGGAGACAGAGATCAGGAGACTGCGTCAGGAGAACGGGATTCATGCGGTCTACAAGATGGTGGATACCTGCGCCGCAGAGTTTGCGGCATCCACGCCCTATTATTATTCCGTCTACGGCGGAGAGTGCGAAGCCCGTGAGACAAGGGACCGCAAAAAGGTGCTGGTGCTGGGCTCCGGACCTATCCGCATCGGTCAGGGAATCGAGTTCGATTATTGCTCTGTCCATGCCACATGGGCCTTTTCCAGAGCGGGCTATGAAACCATCATCATCAACAACAATCCGGAGACTGTGAGCACGGATTTTGATATTGCGGATAAGCTGTACTTTGAACCTCTGACCGCTGAGGATGTGGAGGCCATCGTGGACATCGAAAAGCCGGACGGGGCGGTGGTACAATTTGGCGGTCAGACTGCCATCAAGCTGACAGAGAGCCTGATGAAGATGGGGGTGCCCATTCTTGGAACCAGAGCTGAGGACGTGGACGCAGCGGAGGACAGGGAGCTGTTTGACAAGATTCTGGAGGAGACGGGGATCCCCCGGGCAGCGGGAGGCACAGTGTATACCGCCGAAGAGGCCAAGGCAGTGGCCAACCGTCTGGGATATCCTGTGCTGGTACGGCCCTCCTATGTGCTGGGAGGCCAGGGTATGCAGATTGCTATATCCGATGAGGAGATCGAGGAATTTATGGCAATCATCAACCGGATCGCTCAGGACCATCCCATACTGGTGGACAAGTACCTGCAGGGCAAGGAGGTGGAGGTGGACGCCGTATGCGACGGTGAAGACATCCTGATCCCGGGCATCATGGAGCATATCGAGAGGACAGGAGTCCATTCCGGGGACAGCATTTCCGTATATCCGGCCCATACCATCGGCAAGCTGGTGAAGGACAAGATTGCCGAATACACCAGAAGGCTGGCAAGGGCGCTTCATGTAAAGGGCCTGATCAATATTCAGTTTATTGCTATAGGGGAGGATGTATATGTCATCGAGGTCAATCCCCGTTCCTCCCGTACCGTGCCCTATATCAGCAAGGTGACGGGCATTCCTATCGTGGATCTGGCCGCAGAGGTCATTCTGGGCAGGACGATACGGGAGCTGGGCTATGAGCCGGGGCTGCAGCGGGAGGCAGAGTATTATGCCATCAAGATGCCGGTATTCTCCTTTGAAAAGATCCGGGGGGCGGAGATCAGTCTCGGGCCGGAGATGAAGTCCACAGGGGAATGCTTAGGGATAGCGAAAGAATTCCATGAGGCACTGTACAAGGCATTTCTGGGAGCAGGCGTGAACCTGCCCGAGCATAAAAACATGATCATCACCGTGAAGGATGCGGACAAGGGGGAGGCCATCGAGATCGGCCGCCGCTTTGAGAAGCTGGGATATACCATCTATGCCACCAGAAGCACGGCAGCGGCGCTGAACGAGGCGGGAGTCAAAGCCAGAAAGGTGAATAAGATATCTCAGGAATCGCCTACTGTAATGGATCTGATACTTGGACACAGAATCGATCTGGTGATCGATACACCTACTCAGGGGAGGGATAAGTCCCGGGATGGCTTCCTGATCCGCCGGACTGCCATCGAGACAGGGGTGTACTGCATCACGGCCATGGATACCGCCAGAGCGCTGGTGACCAGTCTGGAAAATAGGAGCAGGGACATGACGCTGGTGGACATTGCCCGGCTGTGACCTGCGGATCATCTGCTCTGGCTGCATTGTGGTAAAATATGCCGACAAAATTTATGACAAAATTTGTTGATGAAAATCTTTGAAATGGCTTTACATCCTGTGGAAAAGGTGCTAAAATCCTGAGTTTGACACCTAATAGGGCTAAAAAGTCCCAGAGACCTTGAATTTACTGGTCTGTGGGACTTTTCC
>CAXHOW010000046.1:0-19859 GCA_964018205.1 uncultured Acetatifactor sp.
GGGAGACCGTGGCTCTGGACATTGAAGAACAGTATGAAAAAATCTACCGCTATTGCTTTTACCGGCTTCGTAATCGGGAACAGGCAGAGGATGTCACCCAAGAAACCTTCCTGCGCTGGTTCGCCAGCGACACTTATCAGGATAAAAATCAGCTTTTGCATTACCTCTATACGGTAGCTCGGAACCTATGTATTGATGAAGCCCACCGTATGCCCTTCCAGTTCCTGTCGGATGATATTTCAACGGCAGATGGGGATCCGTTGCTGTCCATCGCCCTGCGGACAGAACTGGATAAGCTGACCCCCGAGGATCGGGAACTGGTGCTGTTGCGGTGTGTCAACGGGGAGCCTATGGCGGTGCTGTCCAAGCTGTACGGCCAGTCCCGGTTTGCCCTGCGCCGGAGACTGAACGGCATTTTGAACACGCTACGGAAAGCTTTGGAATGAACGGAGGGAAACACATGAACAAAAAATTGAAAAAAGCCTTGTGGGAAGTCTATCGCGCCCCGTCCCCAGAGCGTAAAGCGGCATTTTTTAAGCAGCACCGCCGCCGGGAGCTGGGGTGCCGGGAGCTGATTGCTCTGCAAATCAGGTATATTCGCTGGTGGGTATGGCCGCTGTCGCTGGCTTTGTCCGGCTTTATCCTGATAACGGTCACTCTGTCGGCGAAGTCTGCTCCTTGGTATATTGCCGCACTGACCCCATTCCTGTCGCTGCTGGTGATAACGGAGAACGGGAGAGCGCAGCTGTACCAGATGGAGGAACTGGAGCTGGCCTGCCGGATGTCCCGGCAGAGCGTCATACTGGCCCGAATGGTGGCGCTGGGACTATTCCATCTGATGCTCTTCGGCCTGCTGACGCCTTTGCTGGCAGTCTGGAGTACAGTTGGGGCGGTTCAGGCCGGTGTATATCTGCTGACGCCCTACCTGCTCACGGCGGCGCTGGGGATGGAATTGACCCGCCGTATCCGTGGCCAGGAGGGATTGCTGGCCTGCGGCGCCATGGCTGCGGCAATCAGTGTTTCGGGGTCGCTTGCGGTAAATATCAGACCAGCCCTATACCAGTGGGAGAATTTGATCTGGTGGGGAGCGGCACTGGCGGCGGCAATGATAGCTGCGGCTGTGGAGTTTGCGCTGAATGTAAAGAATATGGAGGAATTGCAATGGAATTGATTGTGCGGAATCTGACAAAGCAGTATAAGGATAAGCGTGCCGTGGATGGCGTGTCACTGCGGCTCACGGAGGGTATCAACGGTCTGCTGGGGGCCAATGGTGCAGGGAAGACCACCCTCATGCGGATGCTGTGCGGCATCTTGAAGCCCACGGCGGGGAGCGTGGCCCTGGACGGGGTGGACGTGGCCGGCGAGGACTACCGGGCGGCGCTGGGCTATCTGCCTCAGGACTTCGGCTATTACCCCGACTTCACGGGGATGGATTTCCTGCTTTACCTGGCGGCGCTGAAGGGGTTGTCCCGGCCCCATGCCAGACGCAAGACGGCGGAGCTGCTGGAGCTGGTGTCCCTGACGGACGTGGGGAAAAAGAAGATCAAGACCTACTCCGGCGGCATGAAGCAGCGGCTGGGCATCGCTCAGGCCCTACTCAACACCCCTCGCCTGCTGGTGGTGGACGAACCCACGGCGGGGCTGGACCCCAAGGAGCGGGTGAAATTCCGCAATCTGATCGTCAGGTTGGGGCAGGACACCATCGTGCTGCTGTCCACCCACATCGTGTCGGACGTGGAGAAGATCGCCGATCATATGCTGATGATGTCCGACGGACAAATCATCCTGAACGAGCCGTGGGACAAGTCCCGCACCGACCTGGAACAGCTCTACATGGAGGAGTTCGGGGGTGTAGAGGGATGAAAAATTTGGGAACGCTTTACCGATATGAACTAAAAAAGATATGGGAACGCAAACTAACCTGGGTTGTACCGCTAGCTTTGGCCGCACTAATGGTTTATGTGGCAATCGCCGGTTTTTCGTCAGATGTAAAAGATCGTCAACAGCTTCTGCGGGATGGAGCTCTGCGAATTGATGGACAAGTAATGGACGAGACATTTTTCTCCGCTATGCGTAAGACACTGTCCGAGGCAGGTGAAATCGGTGATCATCGTGATGACTTATACTTTTATGCGATAAACCCAGACTATTATTTTCCCTATTACATGGCCATTGCGTTGGACTTAGACCCTAAAGCTGCCACGGCAGAAGAATTCTACAACGCCCGGCGGGCATTGGTAGAGAGTGTGTGGGCAGCGCAGGAATTAACAAGAGAAGAAATTGCCTATTGGTCTGCTCAGGAGATACAAGTCCAACAGCCCTTTACTTTCCGGAGCATACGGGACGGATTAAACGCTTGTCTCACTGTGACTTACGGAATATCCTTGATAATTCCGGTGGCTATTGCGGTGTGCTTATGCGGAGTATTCTCTGAGGAGCGCCGGACACGGACAGACCAGATGATTTTCAGCAGTAAACAGGGAAAAGGGACAATATGCTTTGCCAAATTGCTTGCGGGAGTCACAGCGGCGCTATGCGCGGCGATATTGGTCATTGGTGCTGTCAGTGCTACTTATGCAATCCTTGAGGGCTGGAACAGTTCTGGTGCTGCCATCCAGATAAGACATCTGGACAGCAGTTTACCCATTACTTTAGATCAGGCACTTTTCCTGATGTTCGGACTATTGCTATTATATGGGGTGCTATGTGGAGGTGTGACTATGCTGGTATCCGTATTGACCAGAAACACAATTGCCGCATTGGCTGTTCCTATTGTGTTTATGATCGCCCAAGCGTGGATTCAACTGCCCGGTTTGCAAGCGGCAGACTATCTGCCGAATCAGTTGTTTAACGATGGTTATTCACTCTGCAATGTCCGCTTGGTTGGTTTCTTTGGTATTTATCTCAACAACATTGAGTTCGCTTTCCTGCTTTATGGGATTATCACCGTTCTCTTGATAGCCTTGTGCTGGCTGGGCTGGCGGAGGAACGCATTGGGTAAAAGCTAATTTGAATTTTTTCTAAGCCGGCGATTATAAAAAGGAGATTAGTGCTTCGACAATTAGATAATGGCAAGTTTATCTGGTGGAAGGCCCGTAGTCCTGATTCCCCTTGAGGTGGGACTGATGGAAATACGCATCTTCAATCGGATGCAAAAAGGCTTTGCCTTGGAGGAGATGGTATCATCCACAATGCAGAACACAGGCTTTCCAGACTGCCATGCTTCTTGATAGATGAACTGGATGACGGTGCTTTTAAGTATGTCTTCTAGTCTTTCCATAGGCTGTCAGATTATGAACAGCTAAAAGATTATGAAGTGCCGGTAAGGTACCAAAATTATCTTATAAGACCGTTAGAATGGGAGAGCAGTAATTGGAGTATGAATCAAGCGGCACAAGTCTTGACATAGTATATATTGCGATATATACTATAAACCATGAAGGGAGGTGTGCGGAGATGATGACGGCAAAATTATTTGAAAATGGAAGAAGTCAGGCGGTCAGGCTTCTTAAACAGCTTGGCTCTTTTTTCTGAAGATTTTATGAGTGACGGGCGCAGAGACAACATTCCGCAGGAGCGGGTGAAACTATGAAATATATGTTGGACACAAATGCTTCATCATGAGCGACGAGTTCAAGAACGAGGACATCCCCGACGGAGACTATGTGGATATACTCTACTGCACCTTCTTTGACCGCAAGGCGGATCAGGGCGGCAGGGCCACATGGACGGAGGCGTTGGAGGGCTTCTCCCGGTCGGAGGAGTTCGGTGCGATTCTTCGGACGTATGGGCTGTAGGAGGGACATCCGGCTGATTGTTCCCTGACCAGCCGGGGTCATTGAAAAACCGTCAGGAGATACTGACGATAAAGAGGAGACTGCGACATGAAAAAAACAGCATCGCTGGCACTGGCGCTTATTCTGGCCGGAACCAGCCCGATTTCGGCGGCTGCCCATGAGGATCCGGACATGGAGCCGTCCCAGACGGTCATGACGGCGCCGATCTGGTCAGAGGAAAGTGAAAGAACCATTCCCGGAGATCCGGACGGGGTTGTGCCTCCGGACGGGCCCGGCTGGGAGGAGGCCGACCCGGTCATGGCCTGGAACGGCTACGTGGAAGGGACATGGACGCCTTATGAGGGGGCCGACTATGCTCTTAAATACTCGATTTACGACTCCAAAGCAACTATAATGGAGTGCATAGGAAACGCCGACTCCACGGACTGGGGGGATCTGGTCATACCAGATGAGGTGGAGGGAGTCCCCGTGACAAGGATTATTTATGGGGTTTTCCAGGACTGCACCGCATTCAAGGGCAGCCTGAGACTGCCTGAAAATCTGGAATCCATATATGATAGTGCTTTCTTTGGCTGCACCGGGCTCACCGGAACGCTGGCGCTGCCGGAAACGGTGACATTGATAGGAAACTATGCTTTTTACGGCTGCACCGGGCTCACCGGAATGCTGACCCTGCCCGAGAATCTGTCTGTCATCGGAGGTCGCGCATTCTATGAATGCAGCGGCTTCACCGGGAACCTGACGCTGCCCGAAGGGATAAGGACGATCGAGAGTGGGGCGTTTCTTAGATGCGGCGGCTTCACCGGCCTGACGCTGCCGGAGAGTCTGGAAAGCATCGGAGACAGTGCGTTTGCCTTCTGCGAAGGCATCGCCGGGAGCCTGACGCTGCCCGGGAACCTGAAGGCCATCGGTGAATCTTCCTTCTATCGCTGCTGTAACCTGACGGAGGTCATCATCCCTGACGGCGTGACAGAGATCGGGATGAATGCCTTCGAAGAATGCGACAGCCTGATCAACATCAGCATCCCGGCCAGCGTGACCGGCATCGGGATGGGTGCGTTCTATATGTGCAATGGCCTGACCCATGTCTATTACGGCGGCTCCAGGGAGCAGTGGGATGCCGCCCTCGACAGAGAATACGGCTGCGAGCATATCGATGCCGCCGCCATCCATTACGGCACCTATCATACCAGCGACACCATGCCGCCTGCGTTTGCCGCTGACGTTCCCAGCAGGGTCATGGCGCCGGCCGCTTCTGCGGCACCGGTGGAGAGCTTCAACCGGGACAAGCACATATACAATACGTGGCACCACACGGTGGAATCCTATCTCTACGACAATGGGAGCGGCCTGACCCGGGTGGAGTACACGGGCGGAAATGTGATCATCGAGCAGTACGACTATTCCTTCCAATTCAAGTCCGGCGGGACGATAGCGCCGGAGCTTCCTATATGGGGCGGCTTCTTCGCCGGGGAGGAGTATAACTTCCTGATCTTTGGACAGGCAAATCCCAATGAGGACGACTCCGTAGAAGTGATCAGAGTGGTCAAGTATGACAAGGACTGGAACCGCTTGGGCCATGCCAGCCTGCGGGGGGCGAATACCACGCTCCCGTTCGAGGCGGGCAGCCTGCGCTGCGATGAATACGGCGGGATGCTCTATGTTCGCACATGCCACCAGATGTATACCAGCAAAGATGACGGCTCCCGCCATCAGGCCAACCTGACCCTCTCTGTCCGGATGGCCGACATGAAGATCACGGACTGGCTTTATGACGTGCGGAATGTCAACTACGGATATATAAGCCATTCCTTCAACCAGTTCATCCTGACGGATGCGGAGGGGAACCTTGTCGCCTTTGACCACGGCGACGCATGGCCTCGTTCCGCGCTGTTGACGCGCTATGTGACGAAGGCCGGCAGGAACGGATTCCTGAAGGACGGCATCAAGGAACCTATGCAGAATGAGGACGGCTCTCCGAGCGACACAGGGTTTTACTATTCTAGCACGATACTAGCCTCGATACGGGACTTCCCCGGCGGGTCGGGGGAGAACAATACGGGCGCCTCTCTGGGCGGGCTGGCTGAGACGGCCTCCGGCTATGTGACGGTTTATAACTTCTCTGAATCCAGACAGAACGGCGTGCGGGACATCTACATATCCTATGTCCCCAAGGACAGCTTTTCCCAGGGGAAGATCGTGGTGGACTTTTCCCAGGGAGACGCCCGGGAGTGGTCCTCGCCTGCCGCCCGGGGGACGACCCCGGTGCTCGCCCCTGCCGGGCTGAACGGAGGCTATGTGCTCTGGAACGATCCCGACGGCGGGGGCGTCCGGTACGTGCGCTATGATGCCCGGGGCGGCGTGTCCGAAGTAAGGGCCTGCGCCGGGGCGACGCTTTCCGGATGCCAGCCGATATACTGCCGGGGGAAAGCGATCTGGTACACGACGGATGGCTCTGCCCCTATATTCTATATGCTGGACGAGAGCGGCATATCCGCTTATGACACGTCGGACTCCGGGCAGTCTGGGCCGGAGATGCAGGATCCCGAGCAGGTGCGCAGCTTCGTCTCCCGTATGTACACGGTGGCCCTGGGCAGGGACGCCGAGGAGGCGGGCCTGAACGACTGGACGAGCCGTCTCCTCTCCCATGAGGTGGACGGGGCCGGGATCGCAAACGGCTTCATCATGAGCGACGAGTTCGGAAACAAGGGCCTTTCTGATGAGGACTACGTCGATACCCTTTACCGAACCTTCTTTGACCGTGAGGCCGACGGGGAGGGAAAGGCTGACTGGACGCAGGCCCTCGCCAACGGTAACTCTAGAGGCTATGTGCTGGCAGGGTTCGTCAATTCCGTGGAGTTTGACAGCCTGTGCCTCGGCTTCGGCATCACGAGGGGCAGCATGGCGAACGACGAGAAGGCCATCGGCCCCGGCGTCCGCCAGTTCGTGAACCGCTGCTATGTAAAGGTGCTGGGACGGGAAGGCGAGAAGACGGGCGTGGACGACTGGACGAGCCGCATCGCCCGGGGCGAGCAGACGCCGGAGAGTGTGGCCAGGCTGTTCTTCTTCTCCGATGAGTACCAGAACAAGCACACCGGCGACGGGGAGTTCGTGGAGACCCTCTACCAGACCTTCATGGACAGGGCCTCCGACCCGGAGGGCAAGGCCGACTGGGTAGGGCGCCTGGCAGGCGGCATGAGCCGCGAGGAGGTGCTGGAGGGCTTCTCACGGTCGGAGGAGTTCGCAGGGATCATGGAGTCCTTTGGGCTGTAGGGCGTTTTATAGGAATGGCATGGCTTCTGTCTTGCCGTTCCTTGTCTCCTCTCTTTTTATGAAGGTTATAATTCAGCCGGAAAGATAGTCATGATCCTCGATAATGCAAGGATACACCACGCAAAGCTGCTCAATGATTTCCTGGAAGGAAACAAGAGCTGTCTGGAGCTTGTGTTCTTGCCGCCGTACAGTCCGAACCTGAATAAGATTGAAGAGCTTTGGGGATGGTTGAAAGATTCTGTAATAAACAACGTTTTCTTTCACACCCGTGATGAAATCCAAAAGGCTGTACAAAAATTTATCAACTGGCTAAGCACAGTACCACAAATTGTCATCGACCGCCTATGTTTGTAGGCAGAAATTTATCACCATACATATAGTAACAAAAAATCGAGAAAATTTGAGTTACACCTTATGCCGAGATAATATTTTTAGGCTATTTTCTGTAACTTCGGTGAAATTTCAAGTTTGTTCATTTATAGTATATTGAATAAATTCCCTTATGAGGTATCAGGTGGCCAAAGGCAAAGATGTGCTTGTGCAAGGGCAGTTTCAGTAAATCCAGACACAATTCTTGCCGATGAACCCACCGGGAATTTGGACGAGGACACTGCCGCCGAAATTACTGCCATCCAGAAAGAGAGCGCTCATAAGTCCGGCAAATGCGTGGTGATCGTGACGCACTCCAATGAGTTGGCAAATGAGGCTGATGTAATCTTCCGACCCCGCAAAGGCGAATTGCAGGGTAAATAGCCGGTCAGCTTTAGAGACAGCATATATGGAAGAACATCTTATAGAGAAAATCAACTATGAAGATGTGGCGAAGCATATACACGCTTTGGACTATGTTTTTCATAGGGCGTTTAGCTTTCTTACAGGGATGACTGTCAATGCTTGTATTCGCAAGCGCAGGCTGTCTTTAGCAGGTAGGGAAATTGTAGAAACCGATGCTGAAATAACTGACATTGCGCTGAAGTATGGTTATGAAACACCGGAGAGTTTTACTAAGGCATAAACAAAGCAGAGGCTTTCCTTAGCAGGGAGGCTTCTTTTTTTGTGAAAAAAATTTTCCGTATCCACCTGACAATTGGAAGGCAGGGGGGACTATATAGGCACATGGACCAGTACATAGGAATACAAAGATTGGAAAGGGTAAATACGGAACCAAAATAAAAAGAGGAGGAGACATGATTGGAAAGATAAGGAAATTCATGGCAAACTGGAAGTTTTTATGCGGATATGTGTGGAACATCAACAAGCGGGCCTATCCCGCCGCAGCGATCACGATCGTGCTGGATGTGGTAGAGCCGTTTGCGGTGCTTATTTTCCCGAAATTCATCATAGATGAGCTGACGGGAGAAAAGCGCTGGGAGACGGTATTGGGGTATATTTCCCTTCTGATCGGCGTATTAGTGCTGCTTCGTCTGCTCCGCCTAGGGGCGCAGGTCTTCTGCAATATGTCGGTGAACGGAGGAGATGTGCTGAATGTAAAGCATTACACCAGATTTTTTCTGGATATGGACTATGCCAGACTGGAGGATGAACATGTGCGTGACCTTCAGGGAACGATCATGGGGAAAGTGCATGTGAACAATGTGGCGGGGGCTCTGCAGGAGGTGGTTACTGCCCTGCTGCGTCTGGCAGGATATGCATATCTGGTTTTCATGCTGCATCCGCTGGTGCTCCTTGCAGTAGCCCTTGTGACGGCAGTGAATTATGGCCTGAGGCTGAGAAGAGAAAAATATAGCTACGCCTTTGCGCCGGAACGTGCTAGATCTGCCCGAAAGTTTGACTACTGTTTTGAGACGATGGCGGATTTCAGCTTTGCGAAGGAGGTGCGGATCAATCAGGCGTCCGTCTGGCTGGCCGGGAAGTTTTCTCAGGTGCTGGATATCTACCATGGGAAATTGGTAAAGTACAAGAACAAGCTGCTCTTGCTGGCAATTCTGGAGGCCGCAGTGGGATTTGCGCAGATGGCCGCGACCTATGGCTATGCCGTCCATCAGGCGGTCCTGGGAAAAATCACCATTGGAGATTTCAGCGTCTTCGCAGGGGCGGTCCTGAGCCTTTCCGCCGCCTTCGGAGGTCTGGCAGGCGGCATGACGAACATGCTCTATCTGGCGAAATATGTGGATGACTATAAAAGGTATACGGAACTGGCCCAGCCGTCCCATCTGAAGAAAGGAAGGGCCGGAATCCCGGATAAAGGGGCCGGGAACGTGATTGAATTCCGGGATGTGTCCTTCCGTTATCCGGGCACCGACAGGAATGTGCTGGATCATGTCTCTCTGGAGATCGGAGACAAGGAGAAGCTGGCGGTGGTGGGCATCAACGGGGCGGGCAAGACCACTTTCATCAAGCTGCTCTGCCGCCTATATGAGCCTACGGAGGGGGTTATCCTGTACAACGGGACAGATATCTCCGAAATCCGCTACGAGGAGTATGTCAGGATGTTGTCCGTGGTGTTTCAGGATTTCCGGCTGCTGGCCTTTACCATGGAGGAAAATATCGTGCTGAACCAAGGCTGCGACAAGGGCAAGGTTCTGGAAGCCGTCCGCAAAAGCGGTCTGGAGGATAAGCTGGAAAGCCTGCCGAAAGGTCTGGACACGAATGTGGGAAAGGACTTCGACAAAGAGGGCGTGGAATTCTCCGGCGGGGAGGGGCAGAAGCTAGTGACCGCCAGAGCTTATTACAAAGATGCTCCCATCGTCGTGCTGGACGAGCCTACGTCCGCACTGGATCCCATATCGGAGAATGCTGTATACCGGCGTTTTTCTAAGATCATGGAGGACAAGACTGCCATCTTTATCTCCCACCGGCTGGCTTCCACCCGTTTCTGCGACCGGGTAGCGGTGTTTGCCGGGGGGCAGATTGTAGAATACGGAACCCATGAGCAGCTGATGGAGCAGGAGGGGCTGTACCGGCAGATGTTCCTGAAGCAGGCGGAGTATTATAAGGAGGTGGAAGAATGAAAAAGAAACTGGACCTTTTATCCAATTGCCGCTTTCTGATGAAGGTCGCCTTTCGACTGGAACCGGCGCTGTTCTGGACGCGGGTGCCGTTCATTGTTGTAAACGCAGCCATGCCCTTCATCCCCATTCTTTTTGTCAGGGCGATCCTGAACGGCATTCTGGCAGGTGAGTCGGAAAGACAAATTTTATTATATGTTATTGCGTTTTCTGCGACCACCTTTCTGGGAAAAGCATTGGAACAGGTGCTGAGATCGCGTTCCGATATCCGTATGGAGATGGCGGTGAGGAAGATGAAGGACCTTCTGGGGAAATGCGTGACCTGCATGCCCTATGGGGAAGCAGAGCAGCCGAAGGTGCGGGATTTCGTCCATCTGGCGAAGGAGGGGTCGGATCTGTCGGACATTTTCAGACATATGGTTTCCATCCTTACCGGTATCCTGACTCTGGCGGGGGCGGCTTCCATTGTCATTTCGGTACAGCCGTTGATCTTCCTTTTGATTCTGGCTGTGGTAGGCGTGCGGCTGCTGGCGGATCGGCGCAACCTGAAGCTGTGGGAGAAATGGAGACCGGCATATGCGCCGGTGATGCGGAAGGGGAACTATTTGATAAATGTCATGCGGGGAATCGCCTACGGAAAAGAAGTGCGGCTGAACCATCTGGAGGACTGGCTCGACGGGAAGCTGGGAGCTTCCTTTGACAGCTACCTGAAGGTTTCCACCGGGCACAATATTGCCCTGCAGCGGAACAACGCATTTCCGGAGCTGGCTGCAATCCTGCAGGAAAGTGTGGCTTATCTGATACTTGCTTATAGAGTTGTCTTTCACGGGATGCTGATAGGCGACTTCTCCATGTACATGACCGGCATAAACACGTTTTCGGACAAGGCCAGACAGATTGTCTCATCCTTTTCGGAGCTGGTCAGGAGTGGTCTTTTTGCTCAGGATTTCCGCTACTGCGTGGAGCATTCCGGCTATGGACGGGAGGATTCCCTGCATAGCGCAGAAGGTTCCGGCTATGGACGGGAGGATGATTCCCTGCATGGTGTGGAGCATCCGCAGTATGGAGCGGAAGGTTCCGCACAAGGAAATGGGCTATCCCGGCATGGTCGGGGAGGGGAGGAGCCCTTCGTATTGGAATTCCGGAGGGTATCCTTTCATTATCCCCAGTCAGAGAACCTCGTCCTGAAGGAGGTATCCCTGACGCTGCGGGAAGGGGAGTCTCTTTCTATCGTAGGTGCCAACGGGGCGGGCAAGACCACCTTCATCAAGCTGCTGTGCCGCCTGTACGAGCCCACGGAAGGGGAGATTCTGCTGAACGGCACCAATATTGCCGAGATTCCTTATGGGGAATATGTACAGCAGCTGGGCGTGGTCTTTCAGGACTTCCGCCTATTTGCGTTCAGCATGGAAGAGAACATCACCATGGGCATGCCTGCCAACGGGCATACCATAGAAGAATGCATAGAAAAGTGCGGCCTCTCGAAGAAATGCCGGTTCCTGCCCCATGGTCTGCGGACGAATCTGTCAAAGGAGTTTGATGAAAGCGGTGTGGAGTTCTCCGGCGGCGAAGGGCAGAAGCTGGCACTGGCGCGAGTGCTCTACAAGAATGCCCCGATCATCATTTTGGACGAACCCACCGCCGCTCTGGATCCGCTGGCGGAATACGAACTCTACCGCCGCTTTCAGGAAATTGTGGAGGGAAAGTGCGCAGTGTACATTTCCCACCGCTTGTCTTCTACCCGTTTTACGGACAAGATAGCCGTGTTCGATCAGGGGCATATGGCAGAATACGGCACCCACAAGGAGCTGATGGAGCAAAAGGACGGAATCTACGCCGCTTTGTTTCGGATGCAGGCGCAGTATTATGTGTGAGGCACTCAGAAGTGTCATGGATATGACAGTGGCTTGTATTTCTCCCGCCGCAGGGTTATACTGAAGGCAGAGGAGAACGCCGAAGAAGCTTTCCGGACAAAACAGCTGAAAAACGATCTGTGTCTTTGGCGGCCATAGGGACAATGAAAAAACAAGAATTGCTGAAGATAATGGACGGGGAGCTGCTGGAAAAGCTGTTCAGCTTCTGCTATGTCAGGACCAGTGACGGTCAGGAAGCCGCAGAACTGTGCTCGGACATCGTGTTCGAGCTGATGAAGGCGGCGAACGCGGAAGGGGACATCAAGAATCTTTACGGATTCCTTTGGAAGGTGGCCCGAAACACATACGCTGATTTTTTGGATAAAAAAAGACGGAATTCAGACATGACATACCATGGGGATCCGGAGGAGCTGTTTTCGGTGCTGGCAAGCCCGGACAGCGGGGATGACAGCAGGGAGCTGCTGGATGCCGTCTACCGACAGATTGCCTTTCTGACGAAGGCTTATAGGGAAGTGATGGTCCTTTTTTATCTGGATGGGCTGCCCGTGGCAGAAATCGCCAGACGGCAGAATGCCAGCGAAGGAGCCATCCGGGAGAGATTATCCTTGGCGAGGAAAAGAATCAGAAACGAGGTGGAAAAGATGGAGGAAAACAATCAGAGACCGGTGGTTCTTGACCGTATAGAGTACTGGATCATGGGCACCGGCAATCCCTTCTGGGGAGATCCCAGAAAGCTGTGCACCAGACAGCTTCCCAGACACCTGATATGGCTCTGCCGGAAGAAATCCCTCAGTGCGGCGGAGGCCGCAGAGCAGCTGCATGTCCCCACCATATATGTGGAGGAAGAGCTGGAGCTTCTGCAGAAAGGGGAAAATGGCCAGTACGGTCTGCTGCGACGGCTTGACAATGGCAAGGGTGTCAATGGCATCCGTGCCGCAGGCAGATACGCAATCAATTTTCTGCTGTTCGATACAAAGGAGATGGAGCAGCTCCGCGCAGCCTATAGGGAAGAGATACCGGCTTTCTGCCGCATTGTTCTGGATTATGTGGAGGCGCATAAAGAGGAGTATATGGCATTTCCCTATCTCAATAGGAGAAAGGACTGGAATCTTATCCTATGGCAGCAGACACATGCCATTGTCCATATCTTTGAAGATTGCGTGGAGGCCATTCTGGCCGGGAAATACTTTGCCGGAGTGGATACGGAGGAGGATGCCAGACGGCCATTCCGTGTGTTTGGCTATGTGCGTGAAAGCAAAGTCTATAGGGGCGGTCTGGATGGAATGTCGGGTGAAAATATATGTGGTTATGCCAAAATCAAGGTGTTCAACATCTCCAATAAATGGGTGGAGCCTCATTTGATAGCCGGGCGCGACATGGCCAACAACGCATCCCTGCAGCTGGCCATCCGGGCTGTGGACGGGCTTGCGGTGGAGGAACTGTCTGAGACCGGGAAGGAGCATGCCGCCAAGGCCATGGAATGCGGCTATCTTTACCGGGAGGGCGACAGGCTCTACACGAAGATTCTGGTGTGCGGCGCCGGGGACGAGGACAGACTGTTCCATATCACCGACGGGCTTGCCCATGGGTATCTGGAGGAATATGCGCAGAACGCGGCGGAAAAGGTGGCCGGCTGCATCCGGAGATTCGTGCCGGAGCACCTGCTGGGAGAGTGGAAGTACGCCAACTGGCTGGCAGCTGAGCCTGTGCTGGACGCTCTGCTGGATGCTCTGGTTGCGGCGGATATGCTGACGCCTCCGGAGAGCGGCGTGGGTGCGGAGGGGTGCTGGATGAGTGTGGAGAAGTAAAGGGAGAAGTGCTTGGTCTGAAGTGGGCATTTTATAATTCCAGTAAATACCGGTTGAAACAAGAACGTGCGTTTGTTATAATGGGGTTTACCAGAGGAGGTGAACGCACGTTTGAAAAATATTATTTTTCATATCGACGTGAATTCAGCCTTCCTGTCTTGGGAGGCTGTTTACCGTTTATTTCACAGAGGAGGAACCCTGGATCTCAGGGAGGTTCCCTCTGCCGTGGGAGGGGATGTCAGTCTGCGCCACGGCATCATCCTGGCAAAGTCCATCCCGGCGAAAAACTGCGGGATCAAGACCGGCGAGACGATCCCGGAGGCAAAGAGAAAATGCCCGAACCTGATGCTGGTTCCGCCCAATTACAGTCTGTATGAACAGTGCTCAGCAGCTTTTATGGATATCCTGCGGGAGTTTTCGGATGTGGTAGAGCAATACAGCATTGATGAAGCTTTTGTAGATATGACTATGACTTGCCATTTATTTGGGACTCCAGAGGAGGCTGCGGAGCAGCTGAAGAACCAGGTCCGGGATGAGCTGGGCTTCACGGTGAATGTGGGGGTGTCCTCCAACAAGCTGCTGGCGAAGATGGCTTCAGATTTTAGTAAGCCTGACCGGGTACATACGCTTTACCCGGAGGAAATCCGGCAGAAGATGTGGCCCCTGCCGGTGTCGGAGCTTTTCTTTGTGGGCAGGGCCACCGTCAGAAAGCTGTTTTCCATGGGAATCCGCACCATAGGGGATCTGGCGGCGGCAGACCCGGCATGGCTGAAAAGCGTCCTGAAGAAACACGGGGAAGTGATATGGGGATTTGCCAATGGGATGGATCTGTCCCCGGTGCTGGACGCGCCTACGCCTAACAAAGGGTACGGTAACAGCACCACCCTGCCCAGAGATGTGACAAGCAGGGAGGAGGCGGACAAGGCGCTGCTGGCGCTCTCGGAGACCGTGGCTGCCAGACTGCGCGCAGACCGGGTGCAGGCGGGAGTAGTGGCTGTGGGGATCAGGTACAGTGACTTTTCATATGTTTCCCACCAGAATGTATTAGAAACATCGACAAACTTGACGGTGGAGATCTGCCGCACCGCCCGGAAGCTGTTCAGTGAACTGTGGAACGGCAGTCCGGTGCGGCTTCTGGGGGTGCATACCAGCCGGGTGCAGGAGGACAGTCCTGCAAGGCAGTTAAGCTTTTTCGACGAGATAGATTATGGGAAGCTGGCAGTGATGGACGAGACGGTGGATGCCATAAGAGAGCGGTACGGCTGCGATGCCGTTATGCGGGCGGCCTTTTTGAGCCAATCAATAGACCATATGAGCGGGGGAATTTCAAACGCAGCAAAAGCAGCGTTGGGAGAAAAGAGAAGTCGATTATGAAAAAGTGACTGTCCTATAAGGAGGCGAGGACTTATGGCATTTGGGATAGGTACAAATACCCGGACAGCGGATGCGGGGATTGTCAGGGGGAGGCAGAAGGATATTGCCTGCCAGTGCTGGTTCACCAGCACCGGGGAGATCATGCCCCTGATGCTGAAGGTGAAGGATGAGGATGGGGAGATCCAGGTGATAAAGGAGATCACGGTGCATTCCAAAGAGCTGAAGAGGTATGCTGGGAATCTTTCCATTGAGTTTGAATGTACTCTGTGGATCGGGGAACAGAGGATGAGGGCGAAGCTCATCTACTATCTGGCGCAGAGCCGGTGGGTCTTGAATTTTAGATGACAATATCATGCTGCTTGCCTTGTAAGGGGTCTTCTGACTCTTTATAGGGCAGGCGGCATTGTTGTTATTGCGACACATATTGCAATATTGTTGCTTACTTTTCAGTTGACCTATATAAAGAATTTTTGAAAGGATTCATAGAAAGTGTTGAAATTTATCTGCAAAAGTTGGATAATGGAGTAAGCGTATTATGACGGTGAGGCTGGTAAGGAAATTTCGGGGAATACAGCCGAGGCGCAGAAAACCTTATGAGCGGTTTGACAATATCTGGCATACGAAGTTGATGATCCGTAAAGACGTAGGCAAGCATATTTTGGATGTGTTCGGATTAAGGGGCGAAGCTCCGGTAATTGACCGTTGGACATGGAATCCGGACGGTAGGATGCATCCGAAACTGAGGGTCGATAAATGAAAAACAGCGAAAAGCAAATGGATGTACAAAAGATATTTCCTCTGGTGATTACGATTCTGATGTGTCTGGCGGTACATGGTTATCGATTTAGCAATAATATATTTTCCCATGACGCTCTGTTGGATGTGGTACAGAATGATGCCGCATGGGAGGTTGCTCTGGGCAGATTCTTTCAGCCTGTTCTGGTTTTTTTTAGAGGAACGCTGTGTTCGCCCTGGCTTTTGTGCCTGCTTCAGAGCGTATGGCTGGCGTTGGCAGTTCATCTGCTGGTCGATGTTCTGCAGATTCGGAAAAGATCCACAATTGCGGCTGTGGCGGGAGTGGTGGTAAGCTCGGAAACATTTATAGTGCTCAACGCCTCTTTTTTAACCTGGTCTGATATATATGCTTTTGCATTGTTTGCCGCTGTACTTGGCGTGTGTTGTATTGAAAAAAAGAAAATTCTTTATACGCTGTTGGGGATTTGCTTTTTGGTGATTTCTCTTGCTACTTATCAGGCTTACATCTGCGTGGCTATCACGCTGATGCTTATGTTGGCGGTATTAAGCCTTTGCAGGTTTGAGACAGACTGGAAAGATATCATAAAACGCGTATTATATTATGTGGTTATACTTATTTTTGCCGTCGTTATATATTATGTGTTATGGCAGTTTGTACGAGGCGTGCTGGGAATATGGGCAGCGGAGGGCTATAACGGAATGGCGTCGGTAGGGCAGTACGGTCAGGGAGAAATATTTGCGTCAGTGCTGCGGGCGTATGAGAATGTATTTACATATTTTGCGGAGCCTACCGTGATGACAAATATTGTATTTCGAGGGATGAAACTGTCGGATATATGGAAATACGCATTGGTGATCATCAATGCTGTCATGGTGGGTGTGATACTGTATGGCGTTATCCTTGTCTGCCACAGACAGAGAGTCCGGCAGAAGCCAAAGGCTGCCAATTTGGCATTTCGGTATATATGTCTGGCTTTGGCGCTGCTGTTATTTCCCATGGCCTGCAATTTTGTCTGTATAATGTCCAAAGGCATGGAGCATGTGCTGATGATGTTCGGAACCGTCATGCTGTACGTCTTTGCGGCGATTGTGGCAGAAAAGGCGGAATGTCGGACGAATACAGATATTACGGATGCGGAGCCCGTGCCGGCCGGTCGTTTTTGTTTTCTTCGACGAATAACGGTCAGCAGGCTGGTATTTTTCTTGCTGTGCGTGGTTGTATGGGTTCATTTTGTGTATGCGAATCAGATATATTTAAAAAAGGCGCAGCAGGAAAAGGCGGCTTATTCCATGTTGACCCGAATCGTGGCGGATGTAGAGGATATGCCGGGGTATATGCCGGGGATCACACAGGTGGCGATATCAGGGCATTTTGAGGACACGCCTTGTCTGACGGAACTGTCTGGCTTCGAGGATTTGAAACCATACTCTATGGGAAAGACCAGTCTCACGTATCAGGGGACGGATTATGCGATGATAACTTACTATCTGGGTGTCAATATGAATCTGACCAGAGTAGATGCTTCAGACGAGGCAATAAAACAGATGCCGCTTTATCCGGCGGAAGGTTCCATAACCGAAATAAATGGTATAATAGTAGTAAAAATATCAAACGAATAAGAAATGCTTGTCGTAAAAACTGATGATTGAATCGAGACTTCTTCGTAAGTCTCGATTTTTGTATAATATAAGACATATGCCGCCTGCCGGTTTATGGTTAAACGGGTGCTTTTGTCTGACACAAACAAATTCAGATAAGCAGTTGTTGGAGGCAGGAATCTATGTTAAACTAAGGTGATAATTTTATGTAGAAACGAATGTACAGGTCTGGCTTGCGGAAATCTTGTGGAAATGCAAAGGGGGCAGGGAGTATGAGGGTGTTGAATTTCGGGTCATTGAATCCGGATCATGTGTATCAGGTAGAGCATTTCGTGGCACCGGGGGAGACCCTGAGCGCCGGGAGCCAGACCGTGAACTGCGGCGGCAACCGTGAAAGCCGTGGACACCACAGGGGCCGGGGCGGCGGCCTCCGTTCCGGCGAGGGATGAGGTTGACATACCATAGGACCATGAAACATTTTATGCCTTTTTTGAATTGGGAATAGAAAAAAGTAGGGGGACATGGTATAATGTCGGCAGACATTATACCGGCCCGGAGCGAAGCGGAGTGGCCATCCTTGCGGAGCACAATGTCGAAGACATGGTATAATGTCGGCAGACATTATACCGGCCCGGAGCTGCATGCGCCCGGACTGGACCACATCTGGCAAGGAAGCGGTGCTCCGGGTAAAGCTTTCCCGGGAATAGGAGGCCGGATTTGTTGTGGATGTCGCGGATAACGGTGCCATTGCGGTACAGCAGATGAGAGAAGCGGAACCCGGCCGTTATGATCTGATTTTGATGGATATTCAGATGCCGGTCATGGACGGTTACGAAGCGACAAAACAGATCCGGACTATAGACAATCGTTTTCCGGAACGGCTGTATTAAATAATCCACAGAAAAACAGAAACATTAAGGATGGAATGCATATGGAAAAAAGAATAAACGGGTTGCTTCTGGGCCTTATATGTACGGCGGCATTAACGGGATGCGGTCAGCCGGAAAAAACGGAGCCGGAAGAGACAAAACCCCAAAGAGTTGAGCTTGTTGTCTGGGGAGCCGAGGAGGATAGGGAGCTGATGAACCGGATCATCCAGAGTTTTCAGGCAAACTATCAGGGGCAGGCGGATTTTGAGATCACATTTGAGGTACAGGGAGAAGCACAGTGCAAAGACGCATTGATCGGCGGATTGGAGGATGGCGCGGATGTATTTACCTTTGCGGACGACCAGTTAAATGCGCTGGCCGCTGCCGGAGCATTGGATCCCATCGAGAACGCGGATGAGATCAGGAGCAGGAATCTTTCAAGTACGACAGAGGCGGCCACAGTAAACGATCAGCTGTATGCATATCCATTGACTGCCGATAACGGATATTTCTTGTATTACAACAAGCGATATATCACAGATGAACAAGCTAAGACACTGGATGGTATATTGGAGGCTGCGGCGGCGAACGGCAAATATTTTGTCATGGATTGGTCATCGGCATGGTACGTGTATTCTTTCTTTGGAAATACAGGGCTTCAAGTCGGGATTAGCGATGACGGGATCACGAATTATTGCACATGGAATCAGACAGATGGGGACATCAAAGGGACGGATGTGGCTCAGGCAATGCTTCGGATTGCGGGAAGCCCGGGTTTTGCCAGTCGTACAGACGAAGAATTTCTGGAAGGGGTAAAGGACGGCTCGGTGGTCGCAGGTGTCAGCGGTGTATGGAATTCCGTTGATGTACAGGCGGCATGGGGAGAGTATGCCGGAGCTGCCAAGCTGCCGACTTATAGCTGCAACGGCAGACAGGTGCAGATGGCTTCTTTTTCCGGATGCAAGCTGATCGGTGTAAATGCTTATTCCGAACATCCGGAATGGGCATCCAGGCTTGCCGAATGGATCACAAATGAAGAGAATCAGCGCCTCCGTTTTGAAATGCGCGGACAGGGTCCGTCAAATATTGCGGTGGCGGATTCCACGGAGATCCAGCAGTCGCCGGCGATTGCCGCTCTTTTAGAGCAGTCTGAGTTTTCGCAGCTTCAGCGGGTAGGCGGCAAGTTCTGGGATCCCATTTCAAAATTTGCGGAAAACATGGCGGCAGGAAATCCTTCCGGCCGGAACCTGCAGGAACAGCTTGATGAGATGGCAGAAGCTGTCTCTGCAAGATAGAACCATATGTTGAAAGGATTTGTTAATGCAAGATGAAGAAAAAACTCACCATACAACAACGTCTGATACTTCCCATTATCCTTCTGGGAGCGGTGGCTTTGATTTCAAACGCGCTGTCGGTTTTTGGCATCAACAATGTAAACGCCAATGCTTCAAAAATCGTCGATAACTATATCCTGAATCCGTGAACTTGACCTCAAATTAAAACCGGATGGAATTATCCGGTAAAAACATAGGCGGCATGC
>CAXHOW010000047.1:0-18541 GCA_964018205.1 uncultured Acetatifactor sp.
AGGTAGCGGCAATACACTCCTGTTGAGTAGTCAAGCTACAGAAAAAAATCAATTGTCCACAGTATCTGAGTTGTATTGAACCACGATACAAAATAAAAAGAAAGGGAATATGGTGTTTTTGCTTCTATAAACATCATACAAGAAAACATATGGGATTATTTGGTAAGAAGAAAGCAGAAGAATCAGTTCAAGGTAAATCGGGATGTAAATCTGGGCAGAAAACGGAAAAGCAGCCCGCAGGAGACCAGGCGGTAGAAGACCAGCTGGCAGAAAAGCAGCCAGAGGAGAAACAGCCGGAAAAGAAACAAGAACCAAAGGAAATGAAGGTGTACATCCAGGGAGCCGGAGGAACCATCGTCACAAAGTCTATCCTAAACGGTACATCAAAGCTGAAATGGCTGTTCCGTCAGGAAAGCGAACACGGAAACGGATGGGTGGCATTCGGGGACAGGGACAGTCAGGAGTATGTGGACGATGCGAGGAACATGGCGATTGTGGATTTCAATACTCTGGCAAACATTGAGCCCACAGTGGTGAATGTATTCTATATGCCGGTGGGCAGTGATCTGGAATTTTGTTCCGACAAAACGGGGAAATACTTCATAGATACAAGGACCGGAAAGGAAATCCGGGAGCCGGTGAAGCATCCGGCCCAGATTGCATTTGAGAAGAATCTGAAATTCCTGAATCAGAAAATGTACCCTATAGAGTTTTTTCGGAATCTTTTTGCGGAAGGTCCTAAAATCAAGGTGGTTCGGGCAGGACAAGCGGACTTCCCCACGGGGGAGGTAGTACTGGCGGACCCGATCGCTTATCTGGGCAGCCGGTATGAAACGGCTCTGGACAGAAAGATTCCGGCCGGAAGCTATCCGGTGGAACTGTCGGTCTGCCTTTCCCGGATTGCAGGCCTCAGGATTGCCGCTGCAAGAATTCCGATTGGCCGTAAGGAGGCTGTACATTATGAGATTGCCATGCCAAAGGGAAAGAAAATAGAAGATTTAGGAAAGCCGGGCGTCTTTACCTTTTTCGGCGTGGATACAGGGCTTGCCTGCATTGCGGATGGGAAAGTCTCGGAGGAGAACCGGCTGTTCTTTGAAAAATGGATAAGAGAAAATCCGGGAAAGAACAAGTATACTGACTACTTTGCAGCCTTTTTTCAGGAAAGCTATGAAGCGAATCCGGAATTCCAGAACAAGGACGGGAGCTTTCTGGAATGGAAGCTGCCCGGGAGCGGCTTAAGGACCGTTCTGTTTTCCAGCGGCATGGGGGATGGCATCTACAGCGGCTACTGGGGGCTGGACGCAGAGGGGGAGATTGCTTGTCTGGTGACGCTTTTCATGAATCCGGAGTATTTTTGATGGAAGACGTCCGGGCCGCGGGGGCGGGAGAGAGCGGCAAAGCTGTTAGAGCGGCTCTTGTTTGAAAAAAGCATAGCAGCTTTGCTGCCGGATGGGTTAAATTTCAGGTGCAGGTTGTCTTTGCCGAAGGAATGTTGTAAGATGTAGTAAGGAAAGTTAAGAGAAAGTATAAGGGCAGAGAATATGTACATAGATCTATCAGGAAAATGGAGGATATCTCTGGAGGCAGAGGGCGGCAGGCAGGAAGGCGACATCATGCTGCCGGGCACGCTGCAGGCCGCAGGATACGGAAATCCCGTCACAACACAGACCCCATGGGTCAGCAGTCTGCACAATCCTTTCTGGTATGAGCAGGAGGAATATAAGTATGCGCAGGAAGACGGCGTCAACGTGCCGTTTTTGTGCCAGCCGCCCAGACATTTTCTGGGACAGGCGGTGTATGAAAGGGATTTTGTGGTTCCGGAAACATCTCAGCAGTGGCATTTTTATGCGGAGCTGGCCAGATGGCGCAGTTGTGTATGGATAGACGGGCGTAAGCAGGGGGAGGACTGCACCCTCTGCGGCCCCCACGACATTTGCGTAGGCAGGCTGGAGCCGGGAAAGCATAGGCTCCGGGTCATGATGGACAATTCCATGCTTTATCCATATAGGCCGGACGGACATGGGGTATCGGATGCTTTGGGAGCCACGTGGAACGGTATGGCCGGGGAGATCGCTCTGTTCACGGAGGATGTGCTCAGGGAGAGGCAGGAGGAGAAGAAAAGGTATGCCAAGGCGCATCCGAGGACAGTGGAGGCCAGAGAGGGGAGATTTTTTCTGGACGGCGGGCCGTTTTATTTCAGGGCGACCCATTTTGGAGGAGAATATCCGCTTTCCGGATATCCGGAGACCGATCCGGCATGGTGGGAAAGGATCATGAAAATAATTCAGGAATGGGGGCTGAACGGTATCCGCTTCCATTCTTATTGTCCGCCGGAGGCGGCTTTTGCGGCGGCAGACAGAGCCGGGGTGAAGCTGCTGGTGGAATGCGGCATGTGGAACCATTTTGAAAAATCTCCTGTAGGCGAGGAGATGCTGGAGCTGCTGCGCAGGGAGACCAGAAGGATTCTGGAATCTTTCGGGCATCATCCCTCTTTCGTCTTCTTTTCCCCCAGCAATGAGCCTGACGGTGAATGGTATCAGCCGCTGAGGGAATGGGTGGAGGAGACTGCTGCCTACGATAGGGAGATAGGATATGAAGGCAGGCGGCTCTATACAGCTCAGTCAGGATGGTTCTATGATGTGCCTCCGGCGGAGATTCAGGGTACGGACTTTATCTATTTCCACCGGTCAGGGTGCGGGCCTTATAACGGGGGAACCATCCGGAATCCCAAGGGATGGAGGGGAGGCGATTACAGTCCCTCCCTGCAGGGGGTGCAAAAGCCCGTGGTCTGTCACGAGCTGGGGCAGATATGCGCATATCCGGATTATTCTGTCATAGATAAATTCAAGGGTTATCTGCAGCCGGGCAATTATAAGGTATTTCGTGAGAGCGCCCGGGCAAACGGCATCCTGCCCTATGGGAAGGAGCTTGTGAGATGCTCCGGGGAGAACCAGATCAGGCTTTATAAAGAGGAGCTGGAGGCTAATCTCAGGACACCGGAGATTCAGGGCTTCGAGCTTCTGGACCTGCACGACTATCTGGGACAGGGCACGGCGCTGGTAGGGATTCTGGACGCCTTCTGGGAAAGTAAGGGCTATGGGGAACCGGCGGAGTTCAGGAATTTCTGCGGGGACACCGTGATTCTTGCCAGATGCGCAGGCTATGTCTGGAGGAGCAGCGACAGACCTACGATTCCCGTGGAAATCTGTCATTATGGGAAAGAGGATCTGGAGGATGGGGTTATCCGATGGAGACTGTGCCATAGTGATCGTATACTGCAGAAGGGGGAGCTTTGGGCAGGGAGGATAGTCAGAGGCGGGAACACAAAGGCAGGCAGTATTGTCCTTGATTTTGGCAGCATAAAGGAAAATGCAGAGCTGGTTCTGCGGATGGAACTGGCGGACAGGGCCGGAAGCATCCTGCGGGAATCTGCCGGATGCTGCTGTGAGACGCAGGAACGGAATAAGGCTGTGGATCAGGCGGCTGATGCAGGAGGCATACTCTCGCGTAATCTGTGGAATCTGTATGTGTTTGCGGAGCCTGATCCGGCCGGAAAGGAGATACCGGCCAAAGCCTCAGCGGCAGAAGAAAGCTTTCTTTACACAAGGGACTGGGGAGAGGCTAAAGCCGCGCTGCAGAGGGGCGGAAGGGTGGTATTTTCGCCTTATCTGTCTGATCTGAATTATGAATGCCCTTCTCTCTCCGGCAGGAGCGTAAGCTGGAACAGCCAGATGGGGCCTACATGGTGCCGCACTATGGGGATCGTCGTAGATGATGGGCACCCGATCTTCAGATATTTTCCTACGGCAGGCTCCGGAGGCTGGCAGTGGGAGGATATCCTGAGAAAAGCCAGAGGCTTCCACATGGAGGGGCTGGAAGGGATAAAGCCCATTGTGCAGCCCATTGACGACTGGAACCGGAATCTATTGCAGGGTCTGATGTTTGAATGTAAAGTATGGGAGGGGAGCCTTTTGCTGGTTTCCGGCAGTCTGGAGGGAAGCTTTAAGGAGCGTCCTGCCGCCTATAGCCTGAAGCAGGCGATCTTTAAATATGCGGCATCCGGGGAGTTTCAGCCTGTGGCAGGGGCTGTGCCGGAGGCGATAGAGGAGAAGCTTTTCCCTATGCTGCGGATGAGAGGGCTTGTAAAGGATATTTGCTATGGTGATTTCCCCGATGATGGCCCCTGCGGCAAGGATATCATGGTCAGCAATGGATGGGCTGTGGCGGAGGCGGATCCCAATTCTTCTGTGAGGGTGGAGAAAAAGGATTTCCCTATTCAGGTCAGGATCGATTTCCAGAAAGCGTTTCCCATGCAGGGTGTCCTATATGTGCCGGAGCAGCGGGACAGGAATCGTGAGGGCTTTGTAAAGGATTACAGACTGGAGGTTAGAAATGACAGGGACGGAAGCTGGCAGGTGGCGGCTGAAGGGAGGCTTCAAAACAGCAGCCGCTCCCAGAAGATATTGTTCAGGGAATTAAACGGGGACGCTGTCCGCTTTACGATATTGTCCGCATATGGGGCTGTGGACAAGTATGTATGGGAGAATGGTCCGGGAGGGTGGCTTAAGGTCTTTAAGCCCCGGACGGCAGTATTTCAGGCCGCAGGCCTTCATGTCATATGTGAGGAGGAATCGCCTCATGGAGATATTTTTTCTTCCGGCAGAGACGGAAAATCCCGAACCAAAGAGATAGAGCTGTAACTGATTTATAAACATGGATTTTATACGAGGAGGCAGGAATATGATATTACATCCGTTGGGAGACAGAAAGAGGTTTGGCTACACCACCTTCGGCTGCATGTGGAAACAAGGAGAGTGCGCAGCCGACGAAAAGTATGTATGCAGGACTATAGAGGAGGGCGGCAGCAGGGGCAGGGAGATTCCTCTCCAGTCCCGTATTACCGCATACTGGCCGGACGGCTCTGTGAAATGGACAGCCCATACTGCGGATGCGGCGCTGCTGGGAAAGAAAATAGAGGTGCTGCCCGGCAGCCCGGAAAGCTTTGACGGGATGCGCTGTGCGGAATCCGGGAAGGAGATCCTGATTCAGGCAGGGATGGTCACAGTCTTGGTCAGGAAGGACGGAAGGCACCTTTTTGCCAGAGCAGAGAGGAACGGCAGGCCGTACCTGCTGGATGCCCGGGGAGTGCTGATTCTGGAGGAGCCCCTGACGGTGCAGGGGAATCCTGCCAGAATGGACAAGACCTATATAAGCCGTATCGAGAAGGTCTCCGTGGAGGAGACAGGGAGCCTCAGGACGATCCTGCGCTACGAGGGCATCCATGAGCCGGTTTCCGGGGAGAGCTCTGCCGGTGAAAAAGCATATGAAAAAGCTTGTGACAAAGCAAGGATTCCCTTTATCATCCGCATGGAGGTAGGGTATGACAATCCCAACCTGAAATTCACCCATACCTTCCTTTATGACGGGGATGAGGACAAGGACTTCCTCAAGGGCCTTGGAATCAGGTTTTCTGCACCTATGGCAGGAGAACTGTACAACCGCCATGTGAAATTTACGGGAGACTACGGTGTATTCCATGAGGCTCTGGTGCCCCTGACCTCATGGAGGCCCAGGGTGCCGGAGGCAATTTACAGACGGCAGATGGGAGAGGAGAAGCTGGCGCTTACCGACGAGGAGAGGGTTCCTGTGGACAAGATGCTTGAGGATGTGCCGTTCTGGAGCGAATATGCCCTCTGTCAGGACAGTGCAAGCCATTTCAGCATCAAAAAAAAGCTGGATGGAGATGATCTGTGCTACATTGATTCCCTGCATGGAAACCGCAGCGCCGGCGGAGGAGCTTTCGGTTCGGAGCATGGCTCTGTCTGTGCAGCGGTCAGGGACTTCTGGGAAAAGTACCCTTCCGGGCTTACCTTCAAAGGACTGGAAGGGGATCTGGCGGAATGTACCTTATGGTTCTGGGCGCCCGGTGCGCCTGTCATGGATTTCAGGCATTATGCCAGAAGAGGCTATAATCAGGTCTGCTATGAAGGATATGACTATAAGGGAGCCGCTGCGGACGGCATAGCCTGCACAAATGAATGTACCATTACCTTTTCGGACAAGATGATTCCCACGGATGAGGAGCTTCAGGATTTCACTGCGCTGGTGAACGATCCGGCCATCTATGTGGGCACGCCGGAATTTTACCATGAAATGAGGGCGTTCGGTTACTGGTCGCTGCCTGCTGCTTCAAGGGCAGACGGCGTATCGGAGGTTGAAAGCTGGCTGGAAGAGCAGCTTGCCCGGACTTTTTCGTTTTATCAGGAAGAGGTGGAGCAGAGGAACTGGTACGGTATGTTCAACTATGGAGATGTAATGCATACCTATGATTCCGTCCGGCATCAGTGGAAGTATGATATCGGGGGCTATGCATGGGACAACACGGAGCTGGTGCCCACCCTCTGGCTCTGGCTGTACTTTATGCGCACAGGCAGGGAGGATGTATACAGGGTGGCAGAGAAGCTTTCCCGCCATGCCTCCGAGGTGGATGTGTACCATATGGGAAAATATAAGGGGCTCGGATCCCGTCACAACGTCCGTCACTGGGGATGCCCCTGCAAGGAGGCCCGTATCGCCATGGCAGGGCACCATAGGTTTATGTATTACCTTACCGGGGACAGACGGCTGGAGGATATCTTTGAGGAGCTCAAGGACAACGAGATGAGCTTTCTGAACAAGGATCCGCTGGGCGATTTCTATGAAAAAAAGGACATGGTCTATCCCACCCATGCCAGAAGCGGGCCAGACTGGTCCTCTCTGTGCTCAAACTGGATGACCCGGTGGGAGAGATTCAATGACGGACAGTATCTGGATAAGATCAGGACGGGTATCGATGACATCAAGAATACTCCCCTCAGGCTGGTGTCAGGCCCGGATTTTGAGTTTGATCCTGCGACCTGCCATCTGCGCTATATCGGGGAGCGCACCACCGGCGGCACCCATCTGCAGATCTGCATGGGCGCCCCTCAGATCTGGATGGAGCTGGGAGATCTGCTGGGGGACGAGGAATGGAAGGAGATGCTGGCGGAGCTGGGCAGCATCTATTTCATGACGAAGGAAGAGAAGGAGGAGGCTACAAAAGGGCTCACCGGAAAAAGGGACTTCACTTATCCTATCATGGCGGCAGGCCTAGGTGCCTACGCCGCCCGGAAAAGAGGGGATGCGGTGCTGGCAGAGCGTATCTGGAAGGTACTGCTGGGATCCGTGATGGGCGGGGAAGGCCATGGGGGCTTTGCATCTGTCCGGACACCTATGGAGGGCAATCGGGAAAGCCTGCAGGAAATCCCATGGATCAGCACCAATTTTGCCGCACAGTTCTGCCTGAACACGATCATGTGTCTGGAGTTCATCAGGGAACGGCTGCCGGAGACAATGGAGGAGGCAGAGCTGCTGGTGGGGGACGGAAAGGCGCATTTCCATAAGGCATAACATAGAGGAGGCCGGATATGATTCTGAGCGCAAGCCGCAGAACAGATATTCCTAATTATTATTCCGACTGGTTCTTCAATAGGATCAGGGCAGGCTTTGTCTGTGTGCGCAATCCCATGAATCCCCGTCAGGTCAGCAGGATAGCGCTGAACCCGGAGGTGGTGGACTGCATCGTCTTCTGGACAAAGAATCCTGAGCCCATGCTGGAGCGGCTGGAGGAGCTGGGGGACTATGCTTATTATTTCCAGTTCACCCTTACCGGCTACGGCGTGGATATCGAGTGCGGCGTGCCCCATAAAAGAGAGAGGATGATACCCATATTCCGGAGGCTGTCCGAAAAGATCGGCAGCAGAAGAGTGATCTGGAGATATGATCCCATCTTTTTCACGGCAAAGTATTCGCCCTCATACCATCTCAGGGCCTTTGGACAGATAGCGGAGGCGCTCAAGGGGTATACGGATAAATGCGTGATCAGCTTCGTGGACAGCTATACAAAGAACAGAAAGGCGCTGGCGGGGCTTGGAGCCTATGAGCTTGAAGCTCCGTCCATGCTGGACTTTGCGGCACAGCTTGGGCGGATGGCCGGAGAGAGCGGGATGTCCATCGGCAGCTGTGCCGAGGCGATTGACCTGACACAGTGCGGCATAGCGCATAACAGCTGCATTGACAAAAAGACAGTGGAGGAGATCATAGGCTGCGGGATAGACGTGGGCAAGGACAGAAACCAGAGGCCTGAATGCGGATGTGTGGAAAGCGTGGAGATAGGTACTTACGATACCTGCAAAAACGGGTGTCTCTATTGTTATGCCAACAGCAGCCGGAGCAATGTCCTTTTAGCCTGCGGCAGATATGACCCGGATTCGCCCCTGCTGTGCGGCAGGATCACCGAAGAGGATAAGGTCAGCGAGAGGAAGGTCAGGTCTGTGAGAACGCAGCGGGGATGCGGCGGAAACTTTTGGTAACTTCACCGCCCCGTCGGAATATAATAAAAAGGAAGACCCCCTGCCGGAGATGGTTATGGCGATTACATCCGTGGATATCCTGAATCTCTCACATTCCCTCAAAGACATATGCGAAGTAAACTGCAACACACCGGAATGCCTCTCACAGACCTTGAAAATCCTGCTGCAGTACAACCTGATTCAGGCCAATCTGCAGTTTGGCAGGCAGCTGGAGCGAAATAACTGTCCTGCCGCGCCTGCTGCCGTTCCGGATTCGGCACGTTGTGTCTCTTCGGTCTCAGGTTCTCCTTCATCTGCTCCCAAGCCGCCTGCCCGGCTGGATGTCGGTGATCCTTTTCTGGCAGACCATGAGAGGTAAATCATTTGGAATGTAGGCTATGAAAAAGCTTAAAGTACAGTTGAATTGATATGTGGGAAATGATACGTTTGACAGATGATTGTGCTGCGAAAGAAGGGCATGGAATGAACTTTCTTATAGCGTAAGTTTCGGGGATGTCAATTTCCATTAGAGAACACGGGCAGATACGCTCCTTTATCAAACTGAATACCAAACTTGCACAAGCACTTGCTACTGACCGAAAGAAACGGTTAAGCGGCAAGTGCTTTTACTTTTTCAAAAAATCAGAATACCATGTCTAAAAACATATCCCCCTGCGGGCTGTTGGGTGAGAGGTCAAAAACTCCCGCCTTTTTTTATTGCTGCAAAACGATAGCGATAGATTGGTTCTTTGAAAACTTCATAGCAGCCGCCAGAGGGATACCTGCCGCAACGGACAGCAGCGCCACGATACGAGCCTGCCCATTGCTCAATCCGTGCATAGCACCGGCAGAGGGAACGCCGCTTTAGGGAAAGCGTGGAACTGTATGGACTGGCTGCGTTACATACCCTTGCTTCATTGCAGGCAGGACAGATTATTCCGTCTGACCGATGAAGCCAACAGGAAGCTCCATTTCGCCGTGGCGAGCTGTAAGCTCTGACGGTCTGATGGTGCAGCTTGAGGACTATCTGAAAGTATATCCCGACAGCAGGCTCATTGTCATTGATACGTTGCAAAAGATACGCACCGCTTCCAAAGGAAAAGGAGGCGGGCTGAATGGGTATTTTAAGGACAGCCCTCTACTGCTGTCTGTCGAAAGACGATATGGCGCAGGGGGACAGCGAGAGCATTAAAACGCAGAAGGCAATGCTCACGCAGTATGCAAAGGAACACGGCTTTATGGTGGTGGAGGTGTATGTGGACGATGGTTGGAGTGGCTTAAATTTCGAACGTCCAGACTTCAACCGTATGCTTGATGACATTGAAGCGGGGAAGATTGATGTGGTAATCACAAAGGATTTATCCCGTCTGGGGCGTGACCATTTAAAGGTGGGGCATTTCACGGAGATTTATTTCCCGATGAAGAATGTGCGGTATATCGCCGTCAACGACTGCGTGGATACCGCCAGCAAGAACAACGACATTGCCGCCTTGAAGAATGTCATAAACGAATTTTACAGCAGGGACAATTCAAGGAAAATCCGTTCTTCCATACGGGCGAGGGCAAAGGCGGGGCTTTACCGCACTGCCTTTAACCCTATCGGCTACCGCAAAGCCCCCGACAACCATAACAGGCTGATAGTGGACGGGGAGACGGCATGGATTGTAAAGCGTATCTTCGAGCTTGCCAATGCGGGCATGGAGGCGCACAAAATCGCTAAGACTTTCCGAGAGGAACAAGCCCCTCCCCCTTCTGGTGGCTGCACTCCCGTGGGGAAAAGGACTACTCCGAACGGTTTGAAAATCCCGCCAACAAATGCGAATGGTCGCATACGGTCATACAGAACATTATTAAAAACCCGCTGTATCTGGGCCACATGATTATGTGCAAGAAAGAGATTGTGTTTAAGGTGGGGGTATATAAAAATGTTCCCGAAGCAGACCAGATACGGGTGGAGAATACCCACGAGCCGCTTGTGTCGCAGGAGGTTTTTGACGGGGCGAACGCAAAGGTTTTGAGCCGCAGGCGGGATACCACGGATAATTTCGTATCCCCCTTTTCGGGGCTTGTGAAGTGCGGAGCCTGCGGCAAGGCGTTGGGCTTGCGGTATTGGGGCAAGGACAGATACCGTATTTATGTCTGCACCACCTATGCCCACGACACAAAAGCCTGCTTCTTGACTTTTTGAACGATGTTCAGTATAATAGACTTGAACAATGTTCAGCAGGAGGTGCGATATGGATAATAAAGAAGCAATCATACAGGCAACGATTGAACTCATCGAAGAAAACGGTAAGCATTTAGAAGAAATCACAGTTCGTGAAATCTGTAAAAGGGCAGGTGTTGGATTAGGGCTTGTGAATTATCATTTTGGAAACAAGGATAAACTTATTGAGCAATGTGTAGAGCGTATGATAAATGGAACGGTCGAACGATTTCAGAGCATACGGCAGAAAACAGACGAACTGACATCTTTTAAGAAGTTAGAATATCTCGGCAATATGACGCTTGATTTTCTATTTGAACATTATGCTGTATCCAAAATTTCAATTCTTACTGATATGCAAACGCCAAAAGATAATGACAATACCAACAGAACTTATACAGCATATTTACCACTTGTTGCAGCCTGCCGCCCTGACCTTGACGAATTAAGCATTAGAAGAAAAACTTTTTGTCTGATTACGGTTATGCAGCAGATGTTCCTGCGATATGAAACAGTATCAAAGCTAATGAATATTGATTTATCAAAAAAAGAAAACCGCAAAGCGTGGCACAGCCAAATTCTTCATGATATTTTGGAGGTATAAATATGTATATTACTGTCATAAACGGAACAGAAAAACACGGTGTAACCTATCACTTAAAAGAGATGTTTTTATCGGAGTTTAAGGATAAAGCAAGTATTACGGAATATTATCTTCCAAAGGACTGCCCCAATTTCTGCAATGGCTGTATAAGCTGCACGATAAAAGGTGAGAACACCTGCAAAGACGCAGAATACATTAGAAAGATTGATAAATCGCTTTTGGAAGCGGATTTGATTGTAATGACTTCTCCTGCATATGTGTTTCATACTACGGGTGCAATGAAAGCGTTTCTCGACCATTTTGCTTACCGTTGGATGCCACACCGTCCTGCTCTTGAAATGTTTGGAAAGCGGGCAGTGATTATTACGCAATGCCTAGGTGCGGGAGCAAAACCTGCGGCAAAGGACATCAAGCACAGTTTATCTTGGTGGGGAATTTCTAAAATAGGAATATTCACAGGTGCATTGATGAGCGATATTGTTTGGGATAGGCTCACTGAAAAAAAGCAAGTGAAACTTACAAGAAAGATTAAAAAGCTATCTCAAAAATTTGCACATATGGATTACGAAAAGTCTGCACATACAAATCTGATTACGAAAATTAAATTTTCCTTTTGCCGTATGATGCAGCAATCGCTACACAAAAATGACCCTGAATATCTTGATGGAAAATATTGGGCGGAGCAAGGGTGGCTTGACAAAGCAAGACCATGGAAATAATAGGTGAGAAACAATATGATAAAAGAAAAGTCAGAGTGGATACGCTGCCCTATCTGTGGCAGCAAAACCCGTGACAGAATTAGAGAAGATACAATTTTGAAAAACTATCCTCTCTACTGTCCGAAGTGCAAACAAGAAACATTGATTGAAGTAAAGGATTTACAAGTAACCGTCATCAAAGAGCCAGACGCTTTAGACGCAGAGCCGATGAATGAGTGAGCAATCACCATTTGTCGGCTCTTTCCTTTTTACATAGGCAGGACAAGCCCACCTAATAAAAAAACGATGTGTGGGGGGCTCATTTGTTATGCTTGAATTACCCTCCGACTTCGCTTTTGAAGTTTGGAGGGATTTCTTTTGCCTGCAAGCAGTTTTCATCAGCATTTACATATACCATACCGAGGATGGACGGATAACCTGTTAAAAAAATCCTTGCTACCGCATGGGGGCTTTGCACCTCAAAAGTAGAAGTCAAATATCTACATAATAGAAATAAATTCTCCTTAAACCGTAAAGGCGTGACAGCCTTTGCGGTTTTTCTTATGTCGCTTTTGCAGAAATACACCGCAAGGTTGTTTCTGCCGTAGGCTGCCGTTCCCCGCCTTTCAATCTGGATTTTAACGATTTTCAAAATTCAGATTGGAGGTGTCTACGGTGAAATACGCACCGAGAAAGGTATATATCAAAGAGAATGGCGGCTATGTGGAGTTGTCCTACACGGATTTTTGCCGCCGCAGAGAAGCAGACCGTACATATTTGGACAAGCTCTTTATCCCCGTACAGGGCTGTCTGATTGAGGTTATGCGGGAGCAGTACACGGACTTCTATCGGGATAAAGAGAGGTGGCATTATCTTCAGAAACTGGATACGAAGAACAGCCTGCTTTCATTGGACGGATTTTTTGATAGCGAGGGCAACGCTCTGGACTTTATCGCTGATGAAACGGCGGGCGTTGAGGAAACAGTTATTCATTCCATGATGTTGGACAGGCTGAACGCTGCCCTCCGCTTGCTGTCAGACGATGAACAGGCGTTGATACGGGCAATCTTCTTTGACGGTGTTTCCACGAAAGAAATTGCAAAGATGGAAAAAATAGACTAGAGTACGGTAAACAGACACAAGCTCAAAATTCTGGCAAAGCTCAGAAAAATAATGGAAAGCAGATTTTAAACTGCAAAGCCCCTTTGATTTTTCCTTTGGGAAATCGAGGGGGCTTTGTTACTGCCCTCTCAATGTACGGCACAGGCGGTTAGGCGGTTTGTCGTTCTTGTCAGAGAAAAGATAAGGGCGCAGATGAAAAAATATCTTTGCCCCTAACGGATTGATAATGCTCTTGTATCCTCGGATATAGGGGCGTTCTTTGATATGTTCTCTAATGGAATTTAGCAGAAGTAAACCTGCAAGAGGTTCATGGTTCAGAAGGGCGATGCTTATATCTAAGCATCGCCCTTCTGATTGTGTGCCGGGCATGGCACTAATCTTACTGGTGAAAGTCCAGTTGCGGGTATTTACCGCCAAGTGTAGCGAACCACAAGTTGGTATCAGTAATGGTATAGACGAAGGAAGTGGTGTAGCAAAGTTCTTGAGCCTACGTACAGAAACCTGATAAGGCGATTAGGTGGGTAAAGCTACAATACCGGTATGAAGGGTTTATATCCCGAAAGACAATGGAAAAATGAGGCCACTGGGGATTCCGACGGTCTTAGACAGGGCAATACAGCAAGCTGTTGCCCAGCCGCTCATGGAAATTTATGAAGAGATATTCAGTGAATTTAGTTACGGCTTCAGACCGGGAAGAAGCTGTCATGACGCCATAAACCAAGCACTGGAGTATCTGAACGAGGGTAGTAGACATTGATATAGAGCAGTTCTTTGATAAAGTAAATCATGACAAATTAATTCAGATTCTTAGAGAACAGGTAAACGACAGTACAACATTAAACCTGATACGGAAATATCTGAAAGCAGGGGTAATGGAAAAAGGACTGGAAAAAGCAACAATGACAGGCGTGCCGCAAGGGGGCCCGCTATCAGTTGTGGCATCTAACGTATACCTTGATAAGTTAGATAAAGAACTGGAACAGAGGGGGCTCCGTTTTACAAGGTATGCAGATGATACAATCGTATTCACAAAAAGCGGAATGGCAGCCAACAGGGTAATGAAATCCATAACAGACTGGATAGAAAGGAAACTCTTCCTAAAAGTAAACGCGACAAAAACGAAAGTAGTCAGACCGATGAGAAGTAAATATCTGGGATTTACATTTCTGAAGCATGGGGGAGAATGGAAGGTAAAACCCACAACAGAAAAGAAGAAGAAATTAAAACAGAAATTAAGTGAATGCCTCAAAAGGGATAAAGCTGTCGCACGTTCACTGGCAGTTACAATAAAGCGGGGGAACGAGATAGTGAGAGGCTGGATAAATTACTTTAGAATCGGAATGATGAAACAGCTTATGGAGGAGCTTGGGGCATGGCTTAGGCATAAAATAAGGGTAATTGTTCTGAAGCAATGGAAAACACCTAAGACAATATACAGAAACCTCTGTTACCTAAATCGAAAATATGGATGTGGATTTGACCACGAAGCAATATTTAAAGCAGCCAATTCAAGACTTGGGTGGTATAGGCGAAGTGGAATGAATGTTGTAAATTATATAATCAGTCCAGAAGTGCTTGAAACAAAAATAAAGGGCGGAGCTGGTTTGCTCAATCCTTTAAATTATTATCTGAGAAATGCTGGAATATAAGTTGTAGAGCCGTATACGAGACCCGTACGTACGGTTCAACGAGAGGGAAATAATTTTTACAGTTATTTCTCTACTCTATTTAGGATGCAGAATTCTGTGATTATATATTACAAAATAGCGGAAATATTTTAAATTCACCAAGACCTTTGTTTACAAAAGCCGCAGGATGATGCTAAAATGAAATGGACACAGTAAGTTCTGCAGTTGTAAATACTATAGGAAATTAGGTAAAAAAGCGTGACCGGACGGAACAAAGCATATAGGGCAAACTGAATAGGAAGGAGAGCACCTTGGCAAGAACTGTTGGGATAGGGATCCAGAGCTTTGAAAAGATAATATCAAATAACTGTTTATACGTAGACAAAACGCGTTTTATCAAAGAGTGGTGGGAGAGTCACGACGATGTGACGCTGATTACCCGGCCGAGAAGGTTCGGAAAGACCCTGAACATGGATATGCTGGAGAGGTTCTTGTCTTTGGAATATGAAGGGCAGGGGGCGATATTCGAGGGCTTATCCATATGGAAGGATGAGGAGTACCGAAGACTTCAGGGCACCTGTCCGGTGATTTCCCTGAGTTTTGCAGACGTAAAGGGCAATTCTTTTGCACTGACCAAGGAAAAGATAGGTATGCTTATCAGAGACCTATATACCAGATATGATTTTTTGCTGACAAGAGGGACTCTGAAGGAGGGAGAGGAGGAGGATTTCCGAAAGATATATTCGGGAATGTCGGATTCTGTGATTTCCGGTTCGTTGAAGCAGCTTTCAAAATATGTTTCCCGGTATTATGGAAAGAAAGTGATCATTCTGCTTGATGAGTATGACACGCCTCTTCAGGAGGCATGGGTATACGGTTATTGGGAGGAGATGGTGGAACTTGTCAGGGGACTGTTCAATTCTGCGTTCAAGACGAATACTTATCTTGACCGGGCGGTAATGACCGGAGTTACCAGAATCAGCAAGGAGTCCATTTTCTCTGACCTGAACAATCTGGAGGTAGTGACTACTACGTCAGAGAAGTATGCGGACTGTTTCGGGTTCACGGAGGAAGAGGTGTGGGAGGCATTAAAGGAATGCGGGCTGTACGAGCGCAGGCAGGATGTGAAGGACTGGTATGACGGCTTCACGTTTGGAAAGAGAAGGGATATTTATAACCCATGGTCGATCATAAATTATCTGGACAAGAAGCGGCTGGGGGCGTACTGGGCCAATACCAGCAGCAACAGTCTGGTGGATAAGCTGATCCGCAGGGGTGACCGTGCCGTGAAGATGGACATGGAGGAGCTTCTGAGAGGGGGATCCCTCCGCGTAGTGCTGGACGAGCAGATTGTGTTTGAGCAGCTGGAATACAGGAGCGGCGCGGTCTGGAGCCTGCTGTTGGCAGGCGGCTATCTAAGGGTCAGGGACTTCTGGTGGGACGAGGAGTCGGGGAGGGAGATCTATGATCTGGCCCTGACGAACCGGGAAGTCCGCATGATGTTCGGGAGGATGATAGAAGGGTGGTTCAAGGAATTCACGCCGGAATATAACGATTTTATCAAGACCCTGCTGCGCGGTGACGTAAAATCCATGAATGCCTATATGAACAGGGTGGCGCTGGAGACCTTCAGCTATTTCGACAGCGGGAGGAAGCCCTCCGGCGGGGACTCCGGGCCGGAGAGGTTTTACCATGGGTTTGTGCTGGGGCTTGTGGTAGAGCTGGCTGGCCGCTTTTATATCTCATCCAACCGGGAGAGCGGCTATGGCCGGTACGATGTGGTGCTGGAGCCCCGCAGGGCAGAGGACGGCGCTGTCATTATGGAATTCAAGGTCAGGGATCCGGAGGAGGAGAACACCTTGGAGGAGACAGCCGGCGAGGCACTGGCGCAGATTGACAGACAAGATTACGCAGCTGTCCTTACTGCCCGGGGAATCGCCGAAGACCGGATACGGAAGTATGGTTTTGCGTTTGAGGGAAAGAGGGTTCTGATAAAAAGAAGATAAAAGAAAGTGAATTATAATGGATTTTGCTGTTGCGGTATGGTATAATGTCGTCAGACATTATACCGGCCCGGAGCAAAGCGGAGTGGCCATCCATGCGGAGCACAATGTCGAAGACATGGTATAATGTCGTCAGACTGCAGGAAAGACACGGTTATCCATAAGCTATAACGGGTAGAAATAAATCAGATACGGAAAGGCGGATAAATATGAGCAGCATGAGAGGAATCGATACCCCGGTCAGGCAGCGCAGGAGACGGGTGTTCAGGGAGGTTGCGAATCTTGCGTACAATTCCAAGAACCTAAAGGATGATATGGAGGCTCTGCCCTATAAGATCGTGGATTATGAAGAGCCGCTGTACTGGGAAAGCGTCTACAGAGACCGGGCTATCATCAGGGAACGGATCAGGCTGGCAATGGGCATGAGCCTGCGTCCGGAGAACAGAGAGCATCCCGGGCATCTGACTCAGGGGCTGGAGGAGAGCGACATCGGAGAGAAATATTACGAGCCGCCTCTGATGCAGGTGATTCCCTCTGCCTGCAATGCCTGCCCGGAGAATAGGTATGAGGTCACCAGCTCTTGTATGGGCTGTGTGGCACATCCCTGCCACAGCGTCTGTCCCAAGGGGGCGATTTCCATGGTAGACGGAAAATCTGTCATTGATCAGGCAAAGTGTATCAGATGTGGCAAGTGCAAGGATGTTTGTCCCTATGATGCCATATGCCATAAGGAGCGTCCCTGCAAGGCGGCCTGCGGTGTGGATGCCATCAAGTCGGATAAATTCGGGAGGGCCTATATCGACAATGATGTCTGTGTGTCCTGCGGTATGTGCATGGTCAGCTGTCCCTTTGGGGCCATTGCGGATAAATCCCAGATTTTTCAGCTGATCCGTTCCATGCAGTCAGGGAAGGAGGTCATCGCTCAGGTGGCGCCTGCCTTTGTGGGGCAGTTCGGCCCCAAGGTGACTCCTGAAATGTTCAAGACAGCTTTGAAGGAGCTGGGCTTTGCGGACGTATATGAAACGGCGCTGGGGGCTGACTTAGGCTGTATGGCGGAGGCGGAGCATTATGTGAAAGAGGTGGCCACAGGTAACCAGTCATTTGCCCTGACCTCCTGCTGCCCCTCATGGTCTGTGATGGCAAAGCATCTGTTCCCGGAGACCATCGACAAGATCAGCAATGAGCTGACCCCCATGGTGGCTACAGCCAGGATTATCAAGAAGGAGCATCCCGATGCGTCTGTGGTGTTCATCGGCCCCTGTGCGTCCAAGAAGCTGGAGGCCAGCCGCAGGACCATACGTTCCGATGTGGATTTCGTCATTACCTTTGAGGAGCTGACGGGAATGTTTGAGGCCAAGGGGATACTGCTGGATGAGATCAAGGCCATGGACGAGCTGGAGGATGCGACCGGGGCAGGACGCGGCTACGGCGTGGCAGGAGGCGTAGCCAGCGCCATTGAGGAATGCGTCAGGACTTATTATCCCGGGACGGAAGTAAAGATCGAGCATGCGGAAGGGCTTGCGGAGTGCAAAAAGATGCTGCTTCTGGCAAAGGCAGGAAGGAAGCAGGGCTGCCTGATCGAAGGAATGGCCTGCCCCGGAGGCTGCGTGGCTGGGGCGGGAACCAACATCGCCATTGCTCAGGCGGCAAAGGAAGTGGCGAAATTCAAGGCTCAGGCAAAGGAAGCGGTGCCGAGGGAAGAAACAGAGACAACATAATGAAAAGCGGCATATTTTCGCCGGGCATCCCAAATCTAGGGGATGCCCGGCGAAATAATTCATGCGGAAGCTAAATCAGATTCGATCTGCTGCAGATCTGCTACTGGCTTAATTATATACTCAAACTTCCCACACCATATGGTATGTTGAACCTTGAAAAATCAATGCTTTAACCCATAAAAAAGGCACAAAT
>CAXHOW010000048.1:0-17400 GCA_964018205.1 uncultured Acetatifactor sp.
GTTCACCTGCCCAATCGTTTCTGCATAATATCCTCTTGCCCAAAAGTGTCTGCCATATTTGTCCCTATATTCCGGGTCCCTATCGAATATCATCAGCGCACTCTTTCCTTTCAATTTCGACATCACTTCTGAAATGTTCATCTTAGGCGGAATTGACACATACAAATGCACATGGTTTGGGCATACTCCACCTTTTATCAATTCTACCCCTGTAATTTTGCATACTGTGGACAATATCTCTCCAACCTCTTTCCCAATCTTCCCATACATCACTTTCCGGCGATATTTCGGAATAAAAACAATATGATACGTGCAATTATATTTGGTATGTGATAAAATCTGATTATCCATTATGGATACCTCCTGTTATTGTAGATTAGGTTGCCTAGACCCAAATCTATGATACATGGAGGTTTTATTTTTGGCACCCTAGGGATCGCTACTGCTCACTCCGTTCTCCCCAGCTCTGCTGGGGGCTTAATGGATGTTCAGTTATATCAGGAGCAGATAAAAATAGTAAAAACGACAGTTTTCTACACTGCTACGATGATAATCGTTGGTGGACATCACGGTATCAGACTTTTATGAAAGGGAGGTACAACCTCATGATTTACGTAGGCATTGACATTGCCAAACTTAACCACTTTGCATCAGCCATATCTTCTGACGGAAAGGAACTCATGAAGCCGTTCAAATTCACGAATGACGGTGATGGCTTCCAAATGCAGCAGTCCCGCCTTGAGGAGCTTTCCTGCTCCGGCGACAGCATCATCATCGGTCTTGAATCCACGGCACACTACGGCGACAACCTTGTCCGGTACCTTGTTGCCTGCAACTACAACGTGTGTGTTGAACCCCATCAAGACTTCGGTCATGCGCAAGGACAACATCCGCAAGACCAAGACGGATAAAGTTGATCAAGCAGCGGACACGCCTGAAGATCCAGCTCACTTCCTATGTCGACCAGGTCTTCCCCGAACTGCAGTATTTCTTCAAGTCCGGCCTGCACCAGAAGGCTGTCTATGCACTTTTGAAAGAGGCCCCGACGCCTCAGGGCATCGCTTCCATGCATCTGACCCATCTGAGCCATCTCCTTGTGGCTGCTTCACACGGCCACTTCAAAAAGGAGCAGGCAAAAGAATTAAGGGTTCTCGCACTGAAGTCTGTCGGTGCCAGCGACAGCGCACTATCTATTCAGATAACAAATCCATTTTCAATGGATTTTCCATTGCACAGATCGAGTTACTGGATAGCCAGTTGGACGTGTGGAGGCACAAATAGCAGAAATCATGAAGTTCCATGATTCCGTCATCATGTATCTGTTCCGAAAGAACTCCCACTCGGACGGGTTGATTGTCAAATCCACATTCCGGATTTCCGCATAATCCAGGGAATCCACGGACTCCTCATCCAGCGGGGTCTGCGCCCGTCTTGTTATGAGATAGTGGACAGAAACTACGCCAGAACGTTCAATGTGTCCGATGATATCATAAAAGAAAAAGAGGATGCAAAACGGGGTCACATCCCATTTACTGAAGAAGAGCTGCAAAAACTATGAGAACGCTCCACCACAATGAAATATGTTTACATCATCCTAATACAGTGCTGTTCCGGATGGAGGCCGCAAGAACTTGGATTGCTCAGACTTGAAAATATAGATATCGACAACTGGACCTTTATGGGCGGGATGAAAACAGAGGCCGGCACGAATCGCATTGTACCAATCCATTCCAAAATAATATGATAAATACCAAAAGTGATTCAACAAAATCCGGGACGATTTAAAGCTGAATCCGCAACATAGAGCCCATGACGGACGAATGCATTTCATCACAGCCGCGAAAAAATACCAAGTAGATGAATATGCTATCAAATATATTGTTGGCCATTCCATCCAGGATATCACTGAGCGAGTGTATACAAAACGAGAAATCGATTGGCTTAAAGAAGAAATAGAAAAAATAAAATAGCATATTTTAGGTGTAGGAATGCTGTATAGGAGTGGTGTAGGAATAATGTACGAATTACATACATTTTCCCACATTTTACCACTCCTAGCCACTTCCTTAAAGTATTGATTTTACTGCATTTCTTAGAACTTGCCTTCCTTGGCCGCTTCCTCAATGCTAACCGCCACAGCCACGGTAGCGCCCACCATCGGGTTGTTGCCCATGCCGATCAGGCCCATCATCTCCACATGAGCGGGAACAGAGGAGGAACCTGCGAACTGTGCATCGGAGTGCATACGTCCCAGAGTATCGGTAAAGCCGTAGGAAGCAGGACCTGCTGCCATGTTGTCAGGATGCAGGGTACGTCCCGTGCCGCCGCCGGAAGCTACGGAGAAGTACTTCTTGCCTGCCTCGGTCCTCTCCTTTTTGTAGGTGCCTGCCACAGGATGCTGGAATCTGGTAGGATTGGTGGAGTTGCCGGTGATGGATACGTCCACGTTCTCCTTCCACATGATAGCAACTCCCTCGGGAACGCTGTTTGCGCCATAGCAGTTTACCTTGGAGCGGAGCCCCTCGGAATAAGGGATCCTTTCGATCTCCTTCACAGTGTTGGTGTAAGGATCGTATTCGGTCTCAACAAAGGTAAAGCCGTTGATACGGGAAATGATCTTTGCCGCATCCTTTCCGAGACCGTTCAGGATGACACGCAGAGGCTTCTGACGCACCTTGTTTGCCTTCTCGGCAATGCCAATGGCACCTTCCGCAGCAGCAAAGGACTCATGTCCGGCAAGGAAACAGAAGCAGTCCGTGTCCTCCTCCAGAAGCATCTTGCCCAGATTGCCGTGTCCAAGGCCTACCTTACGGGTGTCGGCAACGGAACCGGGAATACAGAAAGCCTGAAGGCCCTCGCCGATGGCAGCGGCTGCGTCAGCCGCCTTGCGGCAGCCCTTCTTGATGGCGATGGCAGCGCCTACCGTGTAAGCCCAGCATGCGTTCTCGAAACAGATGGGCTGAATCTTTTTGACCTGCTCATATACGTCAAGGCCTGCATCCTTGGTAATCTTCTCCGCTTCTTCGATAGAGGAGATTCCATAGCTGTTAAGCACTTCTGTGATCTTAGCAATACGTCTTTCATATGATTCAAATAAAGCCATTTTTTCCTATCCTCCTTATTTTCTGGAAACTTCTCTGTTCACTTTGTTCATTGAGAAGTAGCACATAGCCGCTTTATTCTTTTCTGGGGTCGATGATCTTTACAGCGTCGGCAACGCGCCCATACTGTCCCTTGGCCTTCTCATATGCCGTATTGGCGTCATCACCCTTCTTGATGAAGTCAGTCATCTTTCCAAGGCTGACAAACTCATAACCGATAATCTGGTCATCCTTGTCCAGAGCAATGCCAGTCACATAACCCTCAGCCATCTCCAGATAGCGGGGACCTTTCTTCAAAGTACCGTACATGGTGCCTACCTGACTCCTCAGACCCTTGCCCAGATCCTCAAGACCGGCACCGATAGGCAGACCCTCCTCGGAGAATGCGCTCTGGGTACGTCCGTAAACAATCTGCAGGAACAGCTCTCTCATAGCGGTGTTGATGGCATCGCATACAAGGTCGGTGTTCAAAGCTTCCATAACGGTCAGGCCCGGAAGGATCTCAGATGCCATAGCCGCGGAATGTGTCATGCCGGAGCAGCCGATGGTCTCAACCAGAGCTTCCTGAATAATACCCTCCTTCACATTCAGGGTCAGCTTACATGCACCCTGCTGAGGAGCGCACCAGCCCACGCCATGGGTCAGACCGGAAATGTCCTCAACCCTCTTCGCCTGAACCCATTTCGCTTCTTCGGGAATCGGGGCACAACCATGGTGCACACCCTGAGCGACTGTGCACATTTCTTCAACTTCCTTTGAATAAATCATGTGAAATCTCCTTTCAATTATGTAAGTTATTAATCATCAACCTATTTAATTGATTATAAAACTTCTTTCTGTCCATTTTCTCATATTTACTATAAAAAATCCAGTGTTTTTACAAAAAAATCCAGTGTTTTTGCAAAAAACGTCACAAAATATTGTCAGACTTCCGCATTTTACCGCAGCTGCTTCCATGCATGGGCAATGCTGCACATATTACAGCCTTCAGCTCTGTTTTTCAACAATCTCCGTCCTGCATTTATAGATGCTGTCGGCCGGGATCACGCCCCGTACCATGGATGTGGGGTATATGTTGGTATTCCTGCCCACCACCGTGCCGGGATTCAGTACGCTGTTGCAACCTACCTCTACGTTGTCCCCCAGCATGGCTCCCATCTTTTTCAACCCTGTCTCAACGGAAACACCGTCACCCTTCACCACCACCAGCGTCTTGTCGCTCTTCACATTTGATGTAACGGAACCGGCTCCCATATGGGCGCGGAATCCCAGAATGCTGTCTCCTACATAATTGTAATGAGGCACCTGCACCTTGTTGAACAGGATCACGTTCTTCAATTCCGTGGAATTCCCTACTACCGCCCCTCTGCCCACGATGGCATTTCCCCTTATGAAGGCACAGTGGCGTATCTCCGCATCCTCATCCACGATGAGGGGGCCGTTCAGGCAGGCGGTAGGCGCAACCTTTGCGTTTTTTGCCACCCAGATATGCTCCCCTCTCTCTTCATATAGGTCTTTTGGGAGCTTGTTCCCCAGTTCGATGATGAAGTCATGGATTCTGGGAAGCGCCTCCCAGGGATATTCCACCCCTTCAAGCAGCTCCGCCGCAATTGTCTCATTCAAATTATACAGTTCTGAAACAGTAACCATCTTATTCATATACACTCCATTCTTTTTACATTCATATCCTGTCCCTCAGAGCTTATAGTTCGCCGCCGCCTTCTGGAAACTGGAATACAGCGCCCCTTGATTGTTCAGCCGCTTTACATATTCCGTCCTGCGTCCCACAAAGCCAGCCAGCTTGTCCATGTACTCCTTTGAAGATATATTGCCGTCAGCCACTTGTGTCAGGCCTTTTTCCCAGCTGGCAGTAAGCGAAGGATCCAGCAGGGCCTTGATGGATCCTTCCACTACATCGTATATCATCTCTCCCATGAGTGTGGGTGTCAGAATCTGTGTTTTCTTGTTTAATGCAAGATAGTCGATATTCACCAGCTTCTTCAGTATCTCCGCTCTGGTTGCGCTGGTGCCGATGCCGCTTCCCTTAATCTGGGCACGGAGCTCCTCATCCTCTATAAACTGTCCCGCATTCTCCATGGTAAGTATGATGCTTCCCGAATTATACCGCTTTGGCGGCGAGGTCTCCCCCGTTTTTACCTCATAGGAATCTACAGTCAGCTTATCCCCTTTTTTCAGGGATTTCAGAACCGCTACGAATTCGCTATCACCTTTCAGCTCCGTCTCCTCGCTCTCGCCGCCTTCGCTTTTGCGGCCTCCGGAGCTGTCGCCGGTATTTCCTGCGCCAGCCTTTCTGCCGCCCTTAGAGCCAGAGTTTTCGGTTCCTCCGCCTCCTGAGCCGTCCCTGCCGGTTTCAGCCCTCCTGCTTCCAGAACCGTCATTGGCGCTATCAGTCCCCCTGCTTCCTGAGCCGTCCTTGGCGCCTTCTCCCTCTCCGCCGGATACCGCATTCTGAACCGCCTTTTCCGGCGCAGCTTTATCGGCCTTCTGCGGAAAGCCCGCAACCTTCAGATACCCTTCGCTCTCAAGCACCTTGAAACTGGCGAAGAACCGTTCTCCCTTCACCCGGATGCAAAGCGCATATTTCTGGTATACCGCAGGCGGATAAAAGATACTCAGAAACCTGCGCACGATCAGCTCATACACTCTTGCGGAAAGCGGAGGAAGCCCCTGCAGGTTCCCGAGCCCCTGACCGGTAGGGATAATGGCGTAGTGATCCGTGATCTGGGCATCGTTCACATACCGGGTCTTTGCAATTCCCTTGTAGCTGCCGCCTTTCAGTATCTCAGCAGCATACGGGGCGGCTGTATTATATCCCTGCAGCCCCCCTATATTTTTATGTATCTCCTTGGCCACTGCCGTAGACAAGACCCTTGCGTCCGTTCTGGGGTAAGTGACCATTTTTTTCTCGTACAGCTCCTGAACGATCCTCAGTGTCTCATCAGGACTGATCTTGAAATACTTGGAGCAGTCATTCTGCAGCTCGGCAAGATTGTAGAGCAGAGGCGGATTCTTGTTCTCTTTTTTGCGGGTGATGCTTTCCGTCACTGCCTCTCCCGCAGGCTCCTGCTCCAGATAGGCGATAAGCGCCCTTGCGTCCTTTTCCTCCTTGAAGCCGTTCTCCTTGTAAAGCTTGGGCGACATATACCATGAAGACCCTTCCACGGCCCGCCATTCTCCTGAGACGGTTTTGTCCTTCAGACAAAAATTCCCTATCACCCTATAGAACGGAGTCTTTACAAAAGACCGTATCTCTCTCTCCCTATTCACCACGATGCCGAGAACGCATGTCATGACCCGCCCTACCGATATCACGGCCTTGTCCCTTTTGAGATAATCTTTCACGGTTCTTCCGTACTTCAGCGTGAGGGCTCTGGAGAAATTGATCCCCATAAGGTAATCTTCCTTTGCCCGCAGATATGCCGCATCGCTTAGGTTGTCGTATTCCTGCAGATCCTTTGCCTCACGGATTCCCCGCAGGATCTCCTCCTCGGTCTGGGAATCGATCCATACCCTGAGCCGCCTCTTGCCCTTTACCCCGGACATCTGCTCCACCAGCCTATAGATGTATTCCCCTTCCCGTCCGGAGTCCGTACAGACATAAATGGTGCTTACGTCGGGACGCTTCATCAGGGAGCTTACAATAGTATATTGCTTCTTTGAACTGTCGATGACCTCATATTTAAATTCTTCCGGCAGAAAAGGAATCGTGTCAAAGCTCCACCGCTTATATTTCTCGTCGTAGACCTCGGGATAGCTCATGGTGACCAGATGGCCGACGCACCATGTAATGATCGTATCGGCAGCCTCCAGATACCCGTCTCTGGAAGCCGTGCTGATCTTCAGTGCATTGGCAAATTCTCTGGCCACGCTGGGCTTCTCCGCAATAAACAAATTTTTACTCAATCCAAACCTCCATGCTGCCGGTGAAACCGTTTATCCAAGTGCAGGCCGATACGGCGCATATACTCATGGGTGCATTCCTTTGCCGCTCTTTTATCCCGCATCTTCGGCAGCGCTCACTCGTTATACATTTACATTGGTAAATGTTTTTGAGCACGAGTATCAATTATCCGATATACCCCTGCGCCTTCAGCAGCTCCGCACAGAGGATCGCACCGCCTGCCGCGCCTCTTATGGTATTATGGGACAATCCGACGAATTTATAATCATATATCGTATCCTCCCGCAGGCGGCCTACGCTGATTCCCATCCCTCTCTCATAATTTACGTCCAGAGCCACCTGAGGCCTATTGTCCTCCTCCAGATATTGGATGAACTGCTTAGGGGCGCTGGGAAGCTGCAGCCTCTGGGGCTCTCCACTGAATTCCTTAAGCTTCTGGATCAGCTGTTCCTTGGCAGGCTTATTTTTGAACCGTACAAACACTGCTGCTGTATGTCCGTTCAGCACTGGCACCCTGATGCATTGGCAGGTGATCACGGGACTCTTGGCAGGAACTATGACACCGTCCTGAATACTGCCCCAGATGCGCAGAGGCTCTTTCTCGCTCTTCTCCTCCTCGCCGCCGATATAGGGGATGATGTTTCCCACCATCTCCGGCCAGTCCTGAAAGGTCTTGCTTGCTCCGGAAATAGCCTGATAAGTGGTAGCCACCACCTCCGTGGGTTCAAACGCCTTCCATGCAGTCAACACGGGGGCATAGCTCTGGATGGAGCAGTTGGGCTTTACTGCCACAAATCCCTTTTTCGTGCCCAGACGCTTCCTCTGGAACTCAATCACATTCATATGCTCCGGATTGATCTCCGGCACCACCATGGGCACATCGGGCGTCCATCTATGGGCGCTGTTGTTGGAAACCACCGGCGTCTCCGTCTTGGCATACTCCTCCTCGATCCTCTTGATCTCATCCTTCGTCATATCCACTGCGCTGAACACAAAGTCCACCTGAGACGAAACGGTCTCCACCTCATTTACGTTCATGACCACCAGCTTCTTCACACCCTCAGGCATAGGAGTGTCCATTTTCCACCTGTCTTTTACTGCTTCCTCATAGGTTTTTCCTGCTGAACGAGGGCTGGCTGCGATCGTGGTCACCTCGAACCACGGGTGGTTTTCCAGCAGAGAAACGAACCTCTGTCCTACCATGCCTGTGCCGCCTAAGATACCTACCTTTAACTTATTGTTCATTTATGCTTCCTCCTCATTCTTTATTAACCGATTAAGATTGTATCCTCCGTACCAAGATATGCCTTGTATAATTCAATGACTTCCCTCATGGCCGCAGTGCCCGGAGCCCCTATAGTCGTCCGCTTTTCCACGCAGGTCTTCAGGGAAATCGCATCATAGATATCCTCATCGAACTTGTCGCTGATTTCTTTAAGCTCCTCAAGAGAAAGCGCATCTATGGGCATATTCTTTTCGATGCAGTACAGAACCATCCTCCCCACAATGCTGTGGGCATCCCGGAAGGGCACGCCCTTCCCCACCAGATAGTCTGCCGCGTCCGTCGCGTTGGTGAAGCCGTTCGCGGCGCTGGCAGCCATTCTGTCCTTGCGGAACTTCATGGTCTTCAGCATCCCGGTAAACAGAGCCAGACAGCAGCTTACTGTATCCATGGCATCAAAAGCCACTTCCTTGTCCTCCTGCATGTCCTTGTTGTAAGCAAGCGGCAGCCCTTTCATGGTGGTGAGCAATGACATCAGCGCCCCATACACCCGCCCCGTCTTTCCCCGCACCAGCTCCGCTATGTCGGGATTCTTTTTCTGGGGCATGATGCTGCTTCCGGTGGAATAGGCATCGTCCATCTCCACGAACTGGTATTCATTGGAATTCCACAGAATGATCTCCTCGCTGAACCGGCTCAGATGCATCATCACCGTCGACAGCGCCGCCAGAAACTCAATCAGATAATCCCTATCCGACACGGAATCCATACTGTTGAGCGTAGCGCCCTCAAATCCCAACAGGGACGCGGTATATTCCCTGTCCAGAGGATATGTGGTGCCCGCCAGAGCCCCAGACCCCAGAGGACAGTAATTCATACGCTTATAAATATCCGCCATACGCTGCCTGTCCCGCTTGAACATTTCAAAATAGGCCCCGTAATGGTGAGCCAATGTGATAGGCTGCGCTTTCTGGAGATGGGTAAAGCCGGGCATATAGGTCTCTGTATTCTCCTCCATGACTCCCAGAATCACAGTCAGCAGCTCCTTCAGCAGCCCGTCCGTCTCCTTCACCTGCTGTCTGGTATAAAGCCGCATATCCAGAGCCACCTGATCGTTGCGGCTCCTTCCGGTGTGCAGCTTTTTACCCGCATCGCCGATGCGCTCTGTCAGGTTCGACTCCACAAAGCTGTGGATGTCCTCGCAGGCCATATCAATCTCCAGTTTCCCTTCATCCACGTCATCCCGGATGCTTTCAAGCCCTCTGACAATCTGCTCCTTTTCCTCCGGGGACAATATCTTCTGTTTTGCCAGCATGGTCACATGGGCAATGCTCCCCTCGATATCCTGATGAAAAAGCCGCTTGTCAAAGCCGATGGATGCATTAAATGCATATGCGTCCTGATCTGTGTTTCCGGTGAAACGTCCGCCCCACAGTTGTGCCATGTCTTCCTCCGTTCCATTCTACAAAAGTCTGTCTGTAAAATTATAAAAAATCTTTTCCACTGATATTACCATAAAAAAAAGTGCATTGCAAGTAAAGGGAACCCCTTTGCATCGCTTTTCATACATTATTATAAAAAGAAAAAAGGATGAAAGCCCGAAATACGGGCTTGGAATGGCTTATGCACAACATTCTGGAACTGAAAAATATCGGCTATTCCTATCACAGCCTGCATGGCGAGACGAAGGCGCTGAAGGATATTTCCTTTGGTGTCCGGGAGGGCGAGTTCATCGCCGTGGTCGGGCCCAGCGGCTGCGGAAAGTCCACCCTGCTGTCCATCATCGCAGGTCTGCTGGCCCCTGAGGAGGGTACCATCGTGGTGAATAATCCCGACGGCTCTCTGCACTATCCAAAAACTGGCTATATGCTCCAGCGAGATCATCTTTTCGAGTGGCGCACCGTCTACCGCAACGTAACCCTTGGGCTGGAGCTGAACCATAAAATGACAAAAGAAAATCTGGAAAAGGTCGATAGGCTTCTGGCGGACTACGGACTGGACAAATTCCGCGACAAGCGTCCCAGCGAGCTTTCGGGAGGCATGAAGCAGAGGGCCGCCCTGATACGCACGCTGGCGCTGGAGCCGCAGCTGCTCCTGCTGGATGAACCCTTCAGTGCCCTTGACTATCAGACAAGACTCTTTGTTTCTGCGGATATCTGCCGTCTGATCAGGGCTGCAGGCAAAACCATGATCATCATCACTCATGATCTGGGGGAGGCCATCAGCCTTGCCGATAGAATCATTGTACTGTCCGGACGTCCCGCTGTAGTTAAGAATCAGATGGACATCCACCTGACCCTGAAGGACGATTCACCTCTGGCAGCCAGAAACGCTCCTGAATTCCAACAGTATTTCAACCGGCTATGGGAGGACATGACACATGAAGGATGACAATAAAACTGACGTTAGCAAAATCAAAAAAAATTCCGGGAAAAAAGCTTCCGAGCTGACAAAGCAGGAAGAATTTGTGAGAAACCACCGAAGACACCACCATGAGATTGCATCCTGGCGCACGGTCATCTTTGCGCTGTTCCTGATCCTATGGGAAGTCAGCGCAAACATGAAATGGATCGACAGCTTTTTCTTTGCAAGTCCCAGCCGGGTAGTACGCTGCTTTGTGGAACAGATGAAGCACAACTCCATGCTCTCTCACATCGGGGTGACGCTCTTTGAGACCATATTAAGCTTCCTGCTGGTGCTGCTGTTCAGCCTGCTGGTTGCTACGCTCCTATGGTGCTCCTCCAAGCTGTCAGAGATTCTGGAGCCGTATCTGGTGGTGCTCAACAGCTTGCCGAAATCAGCACTGGCGCCTCTTTTCATCGTCTGGCTGGGCACCGGCACCAAGACCATCATCGTGGCAGGCATCTCGGTGGCCGTCTTTGGCTCCATCATCAGCTTCTACACCGGATTCCAGCAGGTGGATTCAGAAAAGATCACGCTGGTCTACACTTTAGGCGGGAGCAAAAGGGACGCTTTCCTCAAGGTGGTGTTTCCCGGTTCCGTGCCCATACTGCTCAGCACGGCGAAGGTGAACATCGGTCTTGCGCTGGTGGGGGTCATCATTGGGGAATTCCTTGCCGCAAGGCGGGGGCTGGGATATCTGATCATCTATGGCTCTCAGGTGTTCCAGCTGGACATGGTAATCACAAGCATTATCGTCCTATGCATCATTGCGCTGGGATTTTATAAGACAGTGCAGATAATCGAACATCAGATAAAGAAAAAATTCAAAATGTAATAATTCAAGATGCAAAGATTTATGTTTCCTAAAGGCCAAAAGCATATGCTTTTACGGCCTTACATAAAAATATCGTTTCCATAGGGGGAAACGATATCCTTAGTAAAATAAGCTTCCGATGGGACTCGAACCCATGATCTATTGATTACGAATCAATCGCTCTACCGACTGAGCCACGGAAGCACACCCAGCTGAATGTAGCAAATCTGTGCCGCATCACAACCATGGTTCATTATACTAGCTTTTACAAAAAATTTCAACTGTTTTTTTCAATTTTGTGTCTCAAAATTTCAAAATTTCTGTTCAGTTTTCTGCTAAATTTCAGCCAAAATGTCATGCGGAGATTTTCATGCCTTTTTTCGTGCTTTTTACGCAAAATTTCTCATACAGATTTTTACACCAAAACTTCAGAATTCTGTGTTTAAAAGCCCTATATATGCCAAGTATTTCGCCGTGCATTCATTGCTCCTTCATATGCACGTCCAGCTGGTTATATGCAATCTCGATTCCGTGCTCGTCCAGCGCCAGCTTACAATTCTCCGTGACCCGCCATTTTCCTTTCCAAAAGTCTTCCTGTACAAACCAGCACCTTACATTCAGTATTACACAAGAGCTGGCAAGCTCGTCCACGAACACCAGCATATCCTTGTCCTTTGCCACGGCCGTATCCTCTGCAAGCACCTGCAGGAGCACTTCCTTAGCCTTTTTCAAATCCGCCTTATAGGAAACCCCCACCTTGATGTCCATTCTCCGCATCCCCTGCATAGTAACATTTACAAGACTGTTGTTGGCGAGATTCCCGTTGGGCAGGATCACTGTCTGATTGTCAGGAGTAAGCAGCTTTGTATAAAAAATCTGTATCTCCGTGACAGTTCCCTCCTGCCCGGTATAGCTCTCCTTGATATAATCTCCCACCTTGAAGGGCTTCAGGGCCAGTATCAGCACGCCCCCTGCCAGATTGGACAGACTGCCCTGAACCGCCAGACCGATGGCAACCCCTGCGGATCCCAGAACCGCCACGATGCTGGCGGCATCCAGCCCAAAGGAGGATGCCAGCATCATTACCAGCAGGACATAAAGGGATGCCTTGATAAAGGAATCCGCAAATTGGATGGCTCCCAGTTCGGCATTTGCCCGTGTCATGGATTTTTTGACGATCCTGCGGATCAGCTTGATCAGCTGCACACCGATCAGAAAGCACACGACTGCAAGCAGAACCCGTATTCCCAGTCCAAACGCCTTTTCAGGAATCTGACTCAGTAAATCTTTCATGATTTATTACCCTTTTTTGTACCTCTGTTCTCTGTCGCTTCTGCCGACTTGACGGTAGCCTGCCTGCGGTTGTTCGTTTTGTTTTTTGACGAGGCTCCATTCGACTTTCCTGCCGGTTTCTTCTTGTCTGTTACCTTCTTATCGGCATTTTCAGTCCCTTCGTTCGTCGGCTGTTCCTTCTCAGCCTTCTCGGCCTCTTCCCTCGCCAGACGTTCCTTCTCGGCCTCTTCCCTCGCCAGACGTTCCTTCTCGGCTCTCTCGGCCTCTTCCCTCGCCAGCTGTTCCTTCTCGGCTCTTTCAACTGCTTCTCTGGCCAGACGTTCTGTTTCAGCCTGCTCTCTTGCAGCCTTTTCAGCCCTCTCGGCTTCCTCCTTGGCCAGACGCTCCCTCTCAGCCTGCTCCCATGCCGCCCTTTCGGCCCTCTCAGCCTCCTCCTTGGCCAGACGCTCCTTCTCTGCCTGCTCTCTTGCGGCCTTTTCTGCCTGCTCCGCTCTCTCCTTGGCCAGACGCTCCTTCTCTGCCCTCTCTATCGCAGCTTTCTCTGCCTTTTCCCTTGCCGCTTTTTCTTTTGCCAGACGCTCTTTTTCAGCTTTTTCCTTTGCGGCCTTCTCCTTTGCAGCCTCCTCCTCAGTGAATGGGATATATTTCAGGATGCTCAAAGAAAGCGGCGCAAGCTCCAGCGTGACCGACTGGGGCCTGTCATCCCATTCCGTTTCCCTGCTCTTTTTGATACGGCTGTTTACGATACCTGAGCCGCCGTATTTCTCATCGTCGGAATTAAAGATCTCCTTATATTTTCCATGGAAAGGCACCCCGGTAGTGATTTCCTGCCCTGCGCCTGAGAAATTGGCAATCACCAGCAGTATATCGTCCTTCTCAGTTCCCTTCCGCAGGTAAGTCAGGTAGCACTCTTGTGCGGAAATATGATTGATCCACTCAAAACCCTCGGCAGAATCGTCCATGGCATAAAGCTCCGGCATAGTCCGATACAAATGATTCAAGTCTTTTACCAAAGCGGCGATGCCCCTATGCTCCGGCACCTGAGACAGCTCCCACTGCACCAGACGGCTCTCGTTCCACTCGTCAAACTCGCCCAGATCCTGCCCCATGAAAAGCAGCTTCTTGCCGGGATGAGTCATCATATATGAATAAGTAAGCCTTAAATTGGCGAACTTCTGCTCCCGTTCCCCGGGCATCTTCCCGATCATGGCGGACTTTCCGTGAACTACCTCGTCATGGGAAAATACCAGCATAAACTTTTCGCTGTAGGCATAGACCATGCTGAAGGTCAGCTCTCCGTGATGGTGGCTCCTGAAATAAGGATCATATTTTATATAATCCAGATAATCATTCATAAAGCCCATATTCCACTTCAGGTCAAAGCCCAGTCCACCCTCATCGAGATTACCGGTGATCGCGGGAAATGCAGTGCTTTCCTCTGCTATGGTCAGCACGCCGGGGTATCTTTTCTTCATGACGGAATTCAGATGCTTGATCATTTCGATGGCCTCCAGATTTTCCTTTCCGCCATACATATTTGCAACCCATTCCCCGTCCTTTTTTCCATAGTCAAGATAAAGCATGCTGGCCACTGCGTCCATCCGAATGCCGTCCACATGATACTTCTCCACCCAGAAAAGGGCATTGGCTACAAGATAGTTGGAGACCTCGGGCCTGCCATAATTATAGATCAGAGTACCCCAATGAGGGTGGCTTCCCTGTCTGGAGTCAAAATGCTCATAAAGACAGGTGCCGTCAAAATTGCTCAGTCCATACACATCTCTGGGGAAATGCGCAGGAACCCAGTCCAGGATCACGCCGATTCCCGCCTTATGGAGTTCATTCACAAAATACATAAAATCCTCAGGAGAGCCGTACCTTGCAGTAGGTGCATAATATCCCACCACCTGATAGCCCCATGAACCATCCAGAGGATGCTCCATCACAGGCATCAGCTCCACATGGGTATAGCCCATCTCCTTCACATAAGGAATCAGCTTTGCGGCTATTTCACGGTAATTCGCATAAACCGCTCCCCCTGCCCCCTCCGTCACGGAGCCCAGATACAGCTCGTAGACGCTGACAGGCACATTGCCGGTCTGGAATTCCTTCCTGTCCTCCAGAAATTCCTTGTCTTCCCATGTATATTTACCCAGATCTGCGATGACGGATGCCGTCTCCGGCCTGAGCTGAGCGGCATTTCCATAAGGGTCTGACTTCAGATAGGTCATTCCCCCCTTCAGCTTCAGTTCAAACTTATAATTGTCCCCCGGCCTTGCGTCCGGCAGAAACAGCTCAAAAATTCCTGAGTCCCAGAGCCTCCGCATCTGATGGGTTCTTCCGTCCCAGCGGTTAAAATCCCCCACCACGCTGATACGCATGGCATTGGGCGCCCATACTGCAAAATACGTCCCCGGCACCCCGTTCAGAACCATGGGATGGGCACCGAGCTTTTCGTAGATAGTATAGTGGATTCCGTTCCTGAACTTGTCCGTATCATTCTGAGTGATCTGAGGCTCGAAACGGTAGGGTTCCCCGCAGATGCGCTCCCCTCCGTCCTTCTCCTTTACCACATAATGGTAAATAGGCATATCGCTCTCTTTTCCCGGAACCATCGCTGCAAAGAACCCGTCTTCGTCCGCCAGCTCCATCTGGACGGCAGGCTGCACGGATATCGTCTCTCCGGCCTGATCAGGCTTGTCCGTTCCCTCCTGTGCTTTCCCGTCGAATACGATGGATACTTCCTCTGCGCCGGGTAAATATGCCTGAATGAGAACCTGATTTCCTGCTTTGTGCGGCCCCAAAATCTCATGAGGATTGTCACATTCTGAATAAATAATTTCTTCTATCTTCGGCCAGTTCATCAGCTTATAAAGTTTATTTGTCATAACCCCTATCCTTTCCTGTTTCTGAAATCTGTTTTTAATGCGTTCTATTCCGGTTTCACTGGAAATCATGCAGGAACAGCCCGCTCCTGAGCTTCGGCTCGAACCATGTGGACTTGGGCGGCATCAGCCTGCCGGCATCGGCCACTGCAAAAAGCTCCTGAATGGAGGTGGGATACATGGAAAAAGCAACCTTCATATCCTTATGAACCCGTCTCTCCAGCTCCTCAAGCCCTCTGATTCCGCCTACAAAGTCGATCCTTTTATCCGTCTTGGGATCCTCGATGCCCAGAACCGGCTGCAGAAGATGGTTCTGCAGAACCGACACGTCCAGCCCTTCCACGGCATCCTCTGACAGTATGTGGTCTCTGGCTCTCAGCTTATACCAGGTTCCCTCCAAATACATACCGAAGCATCCCTTCCCTTCCGGACGGTAAGGCGCTTCTGCCGCCTTCTCCACCTGAAAGTCCTCAGATATCTTGTCTATGAACGTCTCCGGCGTATACCCGTTCAGATCACGAACCACGCGATTGTAATCCATAATGTATAGTTCTTCGTCAGGAAACAGTACGGACAAGAAAAAGTTAAATTCCTCCTGACCGGTATATCCCGGATTCTTTTCCCGCCGCAGCTGCCCTACCTTCACTGCGGAGGCACAGCGGTGATGGCCGTCTGCTATGTATATGGCATTTTGCTCCATAAACCGATTTCTTATGCTCTCAATTCTCTTGGCATCCTCAATGATCCATACCCTATGGCCGATTCCGTCCTCTGACACAAAATCGTACACCGGAGCCGCCCGCTTTGCCTCCTTAACCATATCCCGCAGCGCTCCGCTGGAACGGTATGCCAGAAAAATCGGTCCTGTCTGCATATTACAGACATCTACATGGCGTATCCTGTCCTGCTCCTTGTCCGCTCGGGTATTCTCATGCTTCTTGATGATATTGCTGCAATAATCGTCTATGGAGGCGCAGGCCACGATTCCGGTCTGGCTCCTGCCGTTCATGGTCAGCTCATAGAGATAATAACAAGGCTTGTCCTCCTTTATGAATTTCCCGGCCAGGATCTGCTCCTGAAGCAGCTCTGCCGCCCTGCGGTATACCTCCTCCGCATAAGTGTCCACCTCCGGACCGAAGCCCGTCTCCGCCCTATCTATGGCAAGAAAAGAATCCGGGTTCCCTGCAACCACCTTTGCGGCCTCTTCCCTATTATATACGTCATAGGGCAATGCCGCAATTTTTTCCTCCATGCCCTTCGCCGGGCGGTAAGCACAAAATGGTCTGATATCTGCCATGTCCCTATACCTCTCTTCTATTTCGGTTTCGCAGTCCTCTTTCCAATGAATGTCTTCAGAAATCACCTTTTGACCGCTTTATATGTTGCGTCCGTATCATGGAATAATGGAATAAACGCAGAGTTTATTCCGTTCCGTTACAGTATTCTTCGGCAAGCTGCCGTTTTTCGTCTTTGGATGGTATACTGTATTTTCCGCTAAGTACATTCTATCAAAAATATCTGTAATTAACAAGCGTCTAGAGATAAACTGTAACAGAAATCTTTGCTGCAGCGCCTCCGGGAGCTGCTCTTTCCCAGATACAGACCCAAACGTTTCTCCAGATGATCGGATCTTCCGACACTGTTGCTTTATCAATCATGTCAAGCAATTAAACCCGTGATAGGATGAACCACCCCGCAGCAAGCTACGGGGTATCCACTCCTAGCTTCTTCCTTCTGAGCGCAGCAAGCTGCGGGGAATT
>CAXHOW010000049.1:0-16524 GCA_964018205.1 uncultured Acetatifactor sp.
TGAGGCATGCCGCCTATGTTTTTACCGGATAATTCCATCCGGTTTTAATTTGAGGTCAAGTTCACGGATTCAGGTTAAAGGCCATCGCTGACGAGGCGGTGGAGGATGCCGTGGCCACCATCGGCGCAGGCAGCGTCCCCAGCGGGAAATATACGATAGTGTTTTCCAACAAGGCCATGGCCACGCTGCTGCAGACCTATTCCTCCGTATTTTCTGCGGAGCAGGCCCAGAAGGGGATGTCTTTGCTTGACGGCAAGGAGGGACAAAGAATTGCGGCGGAATCTGTCACCATCGTGGACGATCCCAGATATGAGGGCAGCTGTGTCAAGAGAACCTTTGACGGGGAGGGTGTCGCTGCCTATGCCAAGAAGGTAGTGGAGGACGGCGTTCTGACTACCCTGCTGCACAATTTAAAGACTGCCGCAAAGGCGGGCGTGAAGTCCACCGGGAATGCCAGCAAGGCATCCTACAGCGCGGTTGTGGGAGTCAGCCCTTTTACGTTCTATATTAAACCGGGTCAGGACGGCACAGGCAGTCAGGAGGATATGTTCGCTCTGGCAGAGGAGGGCATATATATCACGGAGGTGACAGGGCTTCATGCGGGAGCAAATCCCGTCACCGGAGATTTCTCCCTTTCCTCCAAGGGATTTCTGATCAAGGATGGCAGGAAGGGAGCGCCAGTGAAGAACTTTACCGTGTCAGGCAATTTCTTTGCGCTGCTTAAGGATATCGAAAAGGTGGGCACGGATCTGGATTTCGTGAGGGGGACATACGGATCGCCCTCCGTGCTGGTGAGGGATCTCTCCGTGGCCGGGAAGGAATGAAAAGCATAATATGTATCTGAGGCCGGAAAGGAAGCCTGAGCGCAGTATTGCAGCAGGCGGATGCGGTATTGGAATAGGAGGCATGAAATGGATCATTTGATGGAGCTGCTCAAGACCCGCAGGACATACCGGAGGTTTGAGCAGAAGGCGGTCTCTCAGGAGATCGTGGACGAGATTTTGACGGCGGCAAGGCTGGCATCCAGCGCCGCAAACAAGCAGCCCTTAAGCTATATCGTGGTTGCGGAGCCCGCAAAGGTGGCGGATGTGTTTGCCTATACCAGATGGGCGGGGGCTCTGCCTCCCGAGCAGGGACAGCCGAAGGAGGGAGAGCGTCCGGTGCTTTTCATTGCAGTGGTGGAGAATCTGGACATCAACAAGGACTGTGACACCGACGCGGGGCTGGCCATCGGCAATATGACACTGGCTGCGTGGAACCGGGGCGTGGGCAGCTGTATGATAGGGGCTTGTGACAAGCCCGCATTGTCCCGGATGTTCGGGCTGACGGAGAGACAGAGCCTGCATACGGTGGTGGCATTCGGGTATCCCTCTCATGCAAGCCATATCGTGGATATGGACGCCCCGGACAGCTTCAGATATTATCTGGATGAAAACAGGGACTATGTGGTGCCCAAGAGGAAGCTGGAGGATGTGGTAAGGTATCTCTGAGATCACACTTCAGGAACTCACATTCAGAGGGTTTGTGACAGAGTCAAAAAGCATTGTGTATATGCGGAGTAAATCAGGAGGTAATGTAAAGATGGGTTCTTATTATCGACACACCAGAAGCGAGAAGGCGGAGGTGCCATATTCTTTTCAATGTGAGCACTGCGGAAAGGACAGTGGCTTACTGCGGGCCACGATACAGGGGACGGAAGCTACCGATAACAGCAATTTTAAGACCTTGAACCCGGACCGTGAGGAAAAGCTGTGCAAGCGGGCACACGAAAATCTTGTACATAGGATCAAGGAGGTTCACGGGGATGCTGTGGAGAAGAAGATATTCGCAACGGATTTCCATGATCAGTGTCCTCACTGTTTCGAGCCTCAGTCATGGGCGGTATCCGGGCTGAAGAAGAAAATGTTCGACAACCCGATCGTCTGTCTGGCGGTGGGCGCTATTTTCGCCGTGATCGCCGTGCTTGCCCACTATTTTTCCGACATGGAATATGTGACGCTTCCTTTGGCAGCAGGGATCTTCGGGCTGGGCGTGGTGGCTGCAGCAGGCTGTCTGGCATGGAATGTGGTGAAGATCAACTCAAAAACCAAGAAAACCGCTACAGGCATGAGGAACCTTCCGGTAATCGACTGGACCGCCGTGCAGGGGCTGCTGGACGAGTGACGGAAATGTCCCTGGCCGATCCGTATCCGGCAGGGATGACAGAGAAATTTGGGGAAGAGTGTGAAAAGGCTTTTAGGATTTACGGAGGCAGGAAGTCAGGAGGATTTCCTGCCTTTTTTATATTAATTTATATTTATTTAATTGCATTTCACTAAAAAAAGTCTACAATGAGACTTGTAGCAGAGAATATTCGGAGGGAGGCAGCTGAAATATCCGCCGAAGCGGGCAGGAGAGCAAGGCTGCTGACAGGATGCCATAAAGGCAGGCAGGGGGTAAAATTATGAGAGAAAGATTACAGCGTTTTATGTGGGGACGCTACGGGACGGACCGTCTGAATCAGGTTCTGTTGATCTGTGCATTCTTAAGTCTGCTGATTTCCTTCATCGGAGGTGGATTTTTTTATCTGCTGGCCACTGTCCTGATGGTATATGCCTATTTTCGTATGTTTTCCAGAAACGTGAGCAAGCGTGCGCTGGAGAACCAGAAGTATCTGAGACAAGAGATGAAGGTACGGGGGTTTTTTACAAAAAAGAAAAAGGAATGGGCCCAGCGCAAGGAGTATCATATTTATAAATGTCCCGGCTGCGGACAGAAGATCCGGGTGCCCAGAGGGAAAGGGAAGATTGCAATCAGCTGCAGGAAATGCGGAAATGAATTTATAAAGAAGAGCTGAGGAAGGCTGCCGTCATGGAGGGTTGAGATGTTCGGATATATCATTATCAACAAGGCCGAAATGAAATTCAAAGAATTTGATGTCTATCATTCCTTTTACTGTGGTATCTGCAGGGACCTGAAGAGAAAATACGGTGCCTGCGGGCAGCTTTCCCTGAGCTATGACATGACTTTCCTTGCCATTCTTCTGACCGGGCTTTATGATCCGGAGACCCGGACAGGGAGCTGCAAATGTGCCGTCCATCCCTTTGAGAACCATCCTACGAGGAACAATGAGTTTACGGAGTATGCGGCGGATATGAATGTGATCTTTGCCCATTATAAATGTCAGGATGACTGGAAGGATGAAAAGAAGTTCTGGAAGCTTCTTTACGGAAGGATGCTGGAGGGCAGGACGGGAAAGCTGAACAATGTCTATAGGGACAAGATCAGAAAGATCAATCTGCTGATGCAGGAGTTTTCCGATGCAGAGAAATCGCAGGATGCGGATATCGATACTCTGGCGGGGCTGTTCGGGAGGGTCATGGCGGAGATCGTGGCGGTCCGGGAGGATGAGTGGGCGGAGAATCTGAGATGTCTGGGATTCTTTCTGGGCAAGTTCATCTATATCTGCGATGCCTACGAGGATATAGAAGACGATATAAGGAAAGGGACGCCCAATCCTTTGAAACATAGATATGAGAATCCCGGTTTCGAGGAGGAAAGCAAGACTATATTGATGATGATGATGTCGGAATGCTGCAAGGAGTTTGAGAAGCTGCCGATCCTCGAAAATGTGGAGATCCTGCGCAACATCTTATATTCCGGTGTGTGGTGCAGGTACGAGGCGGTTCATGAGAAGCGCCTGCGGGAGACGCCTGAGAACGGCGGCTGACCGGAACCGGTACTGAAAATCTTTCATGCGCCGCGGCGCAGAAAACGAGGAGAATATGTACGACCCATATGGTGTGCTCGGGGTGAGCAGGAATGCCTCCGAGGAAGAGATCAAAAAAGCATATAAATCATTGAGCCGCAAATACCATCCGGATGCCAATATCAACAATCCCAATAAGGCGCAGGCGGAGGAAAAGTTCAAGAAAATCCAGAATGCCTACCAGCAGATCATGAAGGAGAGGACGTCCGGCTATGGCGGCGGTTACGGCGGCTATGGAGGATCGGGTTCCGGCTCTGGCGGCAATGGCGCCTCCGATTATGGCAGGGGTTCCGGCGGCTCCGGTTATGGCGGGGACTCAGGTCCCTTTGGCGGATTCGGCTACGGTCCCTTCGGAGGCTTTGGGTTCGGAGGCTTCGGACAAGGGCAGAATACGGGCTATGAGGAAAATAATTATATCCGTGCGGCAGGCAATTACATCCGCAGCGGTTATTACAAGGAAGCCAGAACCACTCTGGACGGCGTGGGCGAGCAGGAGAGAAGCGGCAGATGGTATTATTACAGCGCGATCGCTCATTCGGGGCTGGGGAACAACGTGGCGGCGCTGGAGCATGCCAGAAGGGCATCGGCTCTGGAGCCCAACAATATGGATTACAAAAGTCTGGTGCAGCAGTTCGAGAGCGGGGGAAGCTGGTATGAGCAGCGTCAGGCGGCATATGGCTATCCTACCTTTGGCGGCGGCAATCTCTGTATGAAGATCTGCATTGCCAATATGATCTGCAATGTCTGCTGTCTGGGAGGAGGATGCTGCGGAGGACACGGCATGTATTATTATTAGTCCTTGATTTTTTACTTCGGCTGGATTATAATGGAAATACAAGATATTGATATGGGTATTGTCATAGAACACAAGATATAGATTACAGTCTGGTTGTACAGCTATGATAATGACAGCGGCTGAGGAGGGGCGTATCCGTAAGATGCTTGCGGTACGGCCCTTCGTGTGCGGCGGACGTGCAAGGAGAGACTGCCATGGCTGCCGAAAGACTGCCGGAAAAATTGCCGGATAAAAAGAGTGAGGAGAGGACAAGGAATGAGAATTCAGAAAAGAGACGGCTGTATCGTGCCCTTCGAGGAAGACAAAATCAAGGCGGCCATCCAGAAGGCCAACAATGAAGTAGAGGAGAGGGACAGGGCCGACAGCGGACTGGTGCAGGAGATACTGGATGCGGTGCGCAGAGAGGACAAGGAGCTGCAGACCGTGGAGCATGTGCAGGATATCGTGGAACAGCATCTGGTGCGCAGCAATAAGTATGCCCTTTCTAAAAAGTATATCGTTTACCGCTACCAGAGAAGCCTGCTGCGGAAATCCAATACCACGGACGAATCCATCCTGAAGCTGATACGCAACGAGAACAAGGAGCTGGCGGAGGAGAATTCCAACAAGAATACCCGTCTGGCGTCTACCCAGCGGGACTACATTGCAGGAGAGGTATCCCGGGACGTGACCAGACGTATGCTTTTGCCGGAGCATATTTCCATGGCCCATGACAATGGCGTCATTCATTTTCATGACGCGGATTATTTTATCCAGCCTATTTTTAACTGCTGCCTTATCAATATACAGGATATGCTGGACAACGGAACCTCCATCAACGGCAAGATGATCGAGTCGCCCAAAAGCTTTCAGGTAGCCTGCACAGTCACCACCCAGATCATTGCCGCTGTGGCCAGCAACCAGTACGGCGGGCAGTCCGTGAACGTGAAGCATCTGGGAAAATACCTGCGCAAGAGCAGGGAAAAATTCAAGGTTCAGCTGGATAAGGAATTCTGCGATACGCTGGACGAGGCGACAAAGGAAAGAATAGTGGAGATGCGTCTTCAGGATGAGCTGCGCTCCGGTGTCCAGACCATCCAGTACCAGATCAACACACTGATGACAACAAACGGCCAGTCCCCCTTTGTGACCTTGTTCCTCCATATCGATGACGAGGATGAATATGTGGAGGAGACTGTCTGCATCATCAAAGAGATCCTGACACAGAGGCTTCAAGGGACTAAAAATGAGAAGGGCGTGTATGTGACTCCTGCTTTCCCCAAGCTGGTCTATGTGCTGGACGAGAACAACTGCCTGAAGGGCGGGAAATATGATGATGTGACCAGACTTGCGGCGAGATGCTCCGCAAAGAGGATGTACCCGGACTATATCTCCGCAAAGAAGATGCGGGAGAATTATGAGGGGAATGTGTTTTCCTGCATGGGCTGCCGTTCCTTTCTTTCGCCCTGGAAGGACGAGGAAGGGAATTATAAATGGGAGGGACGGTTCAACCAGGGTGTGGTCAGCCTGAACCTTCCTCAGATCGGTATTATCTCCGAAGGGAATGAAGAGGTCTTCTGGCAGCGGCTGGACGAGCGGCTGGAGCTGTGCTACGAAGCTCTGATGTGCAGGCACAAGGCGCTTCTGGGCACGGTCTCCGATGTCAGCCCCATCCACTGGCAGTACGGTGCCATCGCCAGACTTAAAAAGGGAGAGAAGATCGACAAGCTGCTTCTGGGCGGCTATTCCACCATGTCGCTGGGGTACATCGGGCTCTATGAGCTGACATGGCTCATGAAGGGCTGCAGCCATACTGCGCCTGAGGGAAAGGATTTTGCCCTGAAGGTGATGGATCATCTGAAGGACACTGCGGCCAGATGGAAGGAGGAGACGGGCATCGGTTTCAGCCTTTACGGAACGCCTGCGGAGACCCTGTGCTACCGTTTCGCCAGGATCGACAGGGAAAAATACGGCGACATCCCCAATGTGACGGACAAGGGATATTATACAAATTCCTATCATGTAGATGTTCGGGAGCCTATTGACGCGTTTACTAAGTTCACCTTTGAGAGCGAGTTCCAGAACAAATCTCTTGGAGGTGCCATCTCCTATGTGGAGATCCCGAACCTGCTGAATAATGTGGATGCAGTGGAGGAACTGATACGCTATATTTATGACAATATTCAGTACGGGGAGTTCAATACCAAGTCCGACTATTGCCATGTATGCGGGTATGATGGTGAAATCATGGTCAATAGCGACAATGAGTGGGAATGCCCTCAGTGCCACAACAAGGATCACAGCAAGATGAACGTGACCAGAAGGACCTGCGGTTATCTGGGGGAGAATTTCTGGAATACCGGCAAGACGAAGGAGATCAAATCCAGGGTGCTGCATCTGTAAGGGCAGTATTTGTGTGACGAGGAAGTGCGGCTATGAATTATGCGGATATCAAGAAGACGGATACGGCAAACGGCCCGGGGATCCGGGTGTCGCTCTTTGTCAGCGGCTGCACCCATGGATGCAGGGGGTGCTTCAACAGCGAGGCATGGGACTTTAGCTACGGATATGAATATACGGCGCAGACAGAAGAGGAGATTCTTCAGGCTCTTGCGCCGGGTTATATCCGCGGCTTAAGCGTACTGGGCGGGGAGCCTATGGAGCCGGAGAACCGGGGGACGGTGCTGGGGCTGCTCAAAAAGGTTCGGCAGCGGTATCCGGACAAGAGCATATGGTGTTATACGGGATATAGCTACGAAAATGACCTGCTGCGCTGGGCGGAGGAGGAAAATGCCTGCTTCGGAGAGGAACCGGGGCAGGAGGAAATGACGGAGCTGTTGTCCCTTATAGACGTACTTGTGGACGGGGAATTTATAGAAGAAAAAAAGAACCTGCGCCTTGCCTTCCGGGGCTCCGAAAATCAGCGCCTCATTGACCTGAAGGAGTCCCGGAGGAAGGGCAGGACCGTATGCTTGTCTCTTTAAAGCCGTCAGGAGACCGGCTGGTTAATCTTCACATATTTTTTGATTGCGTCAAAGCTCTCGCTGCTGATGACATGCTCTATCCGGCAGGCATCCCCCACGGCGTTTTTCTCCGACACGCCGAGACTCATGAGCCATGAGGAGAGCAGCTGGTGGCGTTCATAGATCATTTCCGCTATCTCTCTTCCGGCAGGGGTCAGGGTGATGAAGCCTGACTTGTCCATGATGATATGTTCTTTTTCCCGCAGATGCTTCATGGCGACGCTGACGCTGGATTTTTTGAAATCCAGCTCGGCGGCGATATCCACGGACCGGACCACCGGCAGTCTCTTGCTCAATATCAAAATCGTTTCCAGATAATTCTCGGCTGATTCATTGACGGCCATTTTCTTGTGCCTCCTTTTTGTCTTATATCAACTGCGTGCATTCCGTGCCGCAGATATTTTATTCAGCCATTCGGCGGTTTCTTCCTTGGAAAGCCTGCGCGTAAGCTTTACCTCCGGCTGCAGGCGAGAGTGTGTGGAGGCGATAAAGGCATTCCCCCAGCTTCGCTGGATGCTCGGCTTTGTCAGCAGAATCACATATCTGCCGTCAAGCTTCGGCACTTCGTCCAAGGTCCCCTCTCCCCATACGGCTCCCATTTCATTATAGCTGCCGTCCGGCTGCAGGGCAGGGTAGGTATAATACCCGAAACAGTCGCTTTCATAGAGCTGTTCGGGCCATTCTTCATCCGCCACCGGCTCGTGCCGCGCAATACGCTCTACTATTTCACGGTAGGTAAATGGCTGCGCACCCAGCGGCTTCAGAAGCTCCTCATGGTATAGGACAAACTGCACAAGGGTGAAAAAGAGATTGTTGGAATCGATTTCGCGCAGGGATACCTCCACACCGTTCCCGGTAGCAGGAGAGAGCAGCAGAACGGTCTCCTCCTCCACCATGTTTAAGATATGGGGAACGAACCCGACGGTGTCACAATAATTGTCCAGTCGGGAGCAGCGTTCTGCGATCTTGTCCGCACTCCGCAGTATGTCACGCAGAGGTCGACTGCTGGAAATACGTGACATCAGACCCAATGAGAGCATACCGATGCCAACCCATGCCTTTACAAGCTCAGGTTTTTCTTCTAGCAGGGAATCCGGTGAAAATTGATAGAAGGCTTCCGCTATGTCGTCATCTGTTTCCAGATCTTCCGGTGCGGCACCTATCCGTTCACAGACCAGTCCCATGTACTGCTCGCAGAGGCCGAGAATATGCTGAAAGAATGCCGCCAGAGCCCGGTCTGCGCTCTCGGCTGTGATCTCGCTTTCGCCATATAGGCCTATGAGATACCCGGTCAGACAGCCCCGGTAGACATCCATTGTGCCGATGGCTGAGAAGGTCTCTGCAATCTGATCCAGAAATTCGTTGTGGTCCGCGCCGAAAGCGATCAGGTTTTTGACGGCCGGAGCCTGAAAAAATACACTGGTCTGGTCTAATTCGTCCGGCAGAAGCTCGGGGCTTTTTGCAAAGGTTAGAAAAGCCTGCCGGGCTTCGGAAAATTCTTTTTGTAGGTTTTGCTTAAACATCTGTCCGTTTCCTCCTGAATCTATATTCATTTTATGATATGGGGCCGAGGATGTCAAGATTTTGAAGCGTTCTTGGCCTTACGCTTTTTTGGATTGACACTAGCGGGCCATATTGCAGGAATGCCGAAGAAATATGTAATTTGCTACTGTACATTTCGCAAAAATATGTTAAAATTAAATACATATGTGTCATTTTTTGTGACTGAAAAGGGTGTGATATTGATATGGAACAGAATATGGAGTATCGTCAGAATCTGATACAAGGATACAAAAATGAAATAGAGCCGCTGCTGCGCTATCTCCCTTGGCTGAAGCAGAATGCGGGGCGGGCGGCCAGCAACAATTATCAGAGGCAGGGCATCAGCAGCAACTCTATAAGCTTTCCCGTGTATGATTCTGCGTTGATGAGTTTTATCAAGGAAGCTTCCGGATCCGGACTCATGAACCGAAATTATCCCTATGTATATACTCGGAACCGGATCAAGAGCCATGATGATGAGAGGCGTCTGATCGCCAAAGCGGAGCTTAGGGACTGGGATCTGCTCTGCGGCATTTTGTCCAGATATGTGATGGGGGGCAGGACGAAGGCTACGTTGTGGAGCGAAGCAGTGCAGGAGAATATCTTTCTGCTGGTATTGGAGAGGATGCGCGGAATCACCGAATTTTGGGACAAGTCCAAAAAAGTATAGAAAATGGGGGCGGAGGCAGGGTATGGGAGAAAAATCGGTACAGAAGAGAAAGTTCATTCTTGAGACGGCCAGAAAGGTATTCGTTGAGAAGGGGTTCAAAAAGGTGACCATGAAGGATATCGTGGAGGCTTGTGATATCAGCAGGGGCGGTCTCTATCTGTATTTTGACAGTACCAGCCAGATTTTTCTGGAGGTCATGAAGCTGGAGAGTCAGGAGGCGGACGATGTGTTCTCCGACAGCATAACGGAGGATGCCACGGCGGCGGACATCCTGCTGCTTTTTCTGGAGGAGCAGAAGAAGGAGCTGCTGCGGAAGAACGACACGCTGACACAGGCGATCTACGAGTTTTATTTCCAGAATCAGCTGGGGAAAAAAGACAATATCCTGAAAAGGCAGTTTGACTCCGCAGTGAAGATCATAGAGAAGCTTATCGAGACAGGTACGGAAAACGGTGAATTTTACTGTGAGGACTGTAAGGGGACGGCGAGGAACATCATGTTTGTGCTGGAGGGGCTGAAGATATCGGCCCAGACTATAGGCATCACGGCGGAGGCCGTGGACAGGGAGATCCTTTTTATCCTGAAGTCTTTGGGACTGGAGTCCTGAGGAAACGGCGGAAGGCAGCACGAGAAGACAGCGTCTAAAGACAGTGCCGAAGGGTATGCTGCCCGGTCGGAAATAGCAGGATAGGTAAAAATAAAGAATTGCTGGATTAAAAACAGGAGGAATGTCATGGGAGAGGTTAGACGTATCTATGTGGAAAAGAAGGAGCCCTTTGCCGTAAGGGCCAAGGAGCTGCACGAGGAGATAGGGAGTTTCCTGGGTATCAGTACGGAGGGCGTGAGGGTATTCATCCGCTACGATGTGGAGAATATTTCCCAGAAGGTGTTTGAGCAGGCCTGCAGGACGGTTTTTTCCGAGCCTCCCGTGGACGATCTGTACCATGAGTCCATCGAAATGCCTGAGGGGGCCAGAGTGTTTTCCGTGGAATTCCTGCCCGGGCAGTTTGACCAGAGGGCGGATTCCGCTCTGCAGTGCGTGCAGTTTCTGAAGGAAGATGAAGAACCGGTGATACGAACTGCCGTGACATACATGATCCTTGGGAATATCACAGACGAAGAATTTGCACGCATCAAGGCATACTGCATCAACCCGGTGGACTCCAGAGAGACGGACAGTGTAAAGCCCCAGACCCTGATCACCTTGTTTGAGGAGCCTGCAGACGTGGCCGTGATGGAAGGCTTTATCCATCTGGGAGAGGAGGAGCTGAAGAAGCTCTATGATTCGCTTTCCCTTGCCATGACCTTTAAGGATTTCCTGCATATTCAGAATTACTTCCAGAAGGATGAAAAGAGGGATCCTTCCATCACGGAGATCCGTGTGCTGGATACCTACTGGTCCGACCATTGCCGCCATACCACCTTTTCCACGGAGCTGACAGATGTGGAGTTCGGAGAGGGATACTACCGTACGCCCATCGAGACTGCATACCGAAGCTATCTGGACACCAGAGAGGAGATTTTTGCCGGGCGGAAGGACAAGTATATCTGCCTGATGGATCTGGCGCTCATGGCTATGCGCAAGCTGAAAAAAGAGGACAGGCTGCAGGATATGGAGGAATCCGACGAAATCAATGCCTGTTCCGTCATAGTGCCGGTGGAGATGGATTACGGCGACCATAAGGAAACGGAGGAGTGGCTGGTATTTTTCAAGAATGAGACACACAATCATCCCACGGAGATAGAGCCCTTCGGAGGAGCAGCCACCTGTCTGGGGGGCGCTATCAGGGATCCCCTCTCCGGCAGAGGCTATGTATATCAGGCCATGCGTGTCACGGGGGCGGCGGATCCCACCGTTCCCGTGGCGGACACCCTCAAGGGCAAGCTGCCGCAGAAGAGGCTGGTGAAGGGGGCGGCATCGGGCTATTCCTCCTATGGCAACCAGATCGGGCTTGCCACCGGCTTTGTGAAGGAGATATATCATCCGGGCTATGTGGCCAAGAGGATGGAAATCGGCGCGGTCATGGGTGCGGCGCCCAGAAGGAATGTGGTCCGCGGCACCTCGGATCCGGGGGATATCATCATCCTGCTGGGAGGACGCACGGGCAGGGACGGCTGCGGCGGGGCGACAGGCTCCTCCAAGGTGCATACGGAGCAGTCCATTGAGACCTGCGGAGCGGAGGTGCAGAAGGGAAATGCCCCTACAGAGAGAAAGATACAGAGACTGTTTCGGCGGGAGGAGGTCAGCCGTCTCATCAAGAAATGCAACGATTTCGGAGCCGGCGGCGTGTCCGTGGCAATAGGAGAGCTGGCGGACGGCCTGACGGTGGATCTGGACAAGGTTCCCAAGAAGTATGCGGGTCTGGACGGCACAGAGCTGGCCATATCCGAGTCTCAGGAGCGTATGGCGGTAGTGGTAGCCCCCGGGGATGTAGAAAGGTTCCTGAACTACGCAAAGGAAGAGAATCTGGAAGCGGTGGAAGTGGCTGTGGTGACAGAGGAGCCCAGACTGATCCTGAAATGGCGGGGTAGTCGGATCGTGGATTTAAAGAGGGCGTTTCTGGACACCAACGGGGCCCATCAGGAGGCTTCCGTGAAGGTGGAGATTCCCGATGAGAAGGAGAATTATTTTGAAAAGCCGGCGGTGCCGGCGGTGGGAGACGCACTGGAGAAGGGCGATGTAAAGGCGGCATGGCTTACGCTTTTGAACGATCTGAATGTATGCTCCCAGAAGGGGCTGGTGGAGATGTTCGACGCCTCCATCGGAGCGGGCAGCGTGCTGATGCCCTACGGCGGAAAGCATCAGCTGACGGAAACCCAGTCCATGGTGGCAAAGCTTCCCGTGCTGGAGGGCAGCACCGATGCGGTTACCATGATGAGCTATGGGTTTGATCCATATCTGTCCTCATGGAGCCCTTACCACGGCGCGGTTTACGCAGTGGTGGAATCCATGGCAAAGATCGTGGCCTCCGGCGGCGATGCTTCCGGGATACGATTTACCTTTCAGGAATATTTCCGCAGGATGACATCGGAGCCGTCACGCTGGAGCCAGCCTTTTTCGGCGCTTCTGGGAGCGTATGACGCGCAGGTGGGCTTCGGTCTGCCCTCTATCGGCGGCAAGGACAGCATGTCCGGCACCTTCAATGACATTGATGTGCCGCCTACGCTGGTATCCTTTGCGGTGGATATGGCGAAGCAGGAAAATATCGTGACACCGGAGCTGAAAAAGGCAGGCAGCAGGCTCATCCGCTTTCGGATCGAGAAGGATGACTTTGACATACCTGTCTATGACAGGACAGCAAAGCTGTATGATTTTGTCACTTCCCTGATGCGGAAAGGGCTGGTGATCTCGGCATATGCGCTGGATGCCAAGGGCACGGCGGCAGCTCTGGCCAAGATGGCCTTCGGAAACAAGCTGGGAGCGGAAATATGCAAGGAGCTGACAGCGGATAGTCTGTTTGAAAATGCTCTTGGGGACATCCTTGCGGAAGTGTGTGAGGAAGCCGTGGGTCTGATAGAGGAATCGGAATTTGATTATTTATATATAGGTACCGTGACGCAGGAGCCGGTTTTTGTTTACGGGGATGTTTCCCTGAGCCTGAAGGAGGCACAGGACGCATGGACTTCCCGGCTGGAAAAGGTATATCCTACAAAAGCAGTGAAGGATACCGTACCTATAGCAGGTGGCTGTCATCAGGCAGGGAAAATCTATGTCTGTAAGCACAAGACAGCAAAGCCTACGGTATTCATCCCGGTATTTCCCGGGACGAACTGTGAGTATGATACCGGAAAGGCCTTTGTGGAGGCAGGCGCGGATGTGGTGACAAAGGTATTCCGGAACCAGAGCCCGGCAGATATCCGGGAATCTGTGGAGGAGTTCGAAAAAGCCATAGCGCAGGCCCAGATCATCATGTTCCCGGGCGGCTTCTCGGCGGGGGATGAGCCGGACGGCAGCGCGAAATTCTTTGCGACCGCATTCAGGAACGCCAAGATGGAGGAGGCGGTCATGGATCTGCTGAACAAGCGGGACGGGCTTGCACTGGGAATCTGCAACGGTTTTCAGGCCCTTATAAAGCTGGGGCTGGTGCCTTACGGCGAGATCATAGGGCAGAAGGAGGATTCACCTACACTGACCTTCAACACCATAGGCAGGCATATCTCCAAGATGGTGTACACCAAGGTGGTTTCCGACAAGTCGCCATGGCTGCAGGAGGCAAGGCTGGGCGGGGTGTACTGTGTCCCTGCTTCTCATGGAGAAGGGCGGTTTGTGGCACCCAAGGCATGGCTGGACAGGCTGTTTGAAAACGGACAGGTGGCCACCCAGTATTCTGATCAGGAGGGCAATGTGTCCATGGACGAGGAGTATAATATAAACGGCTCCTACATGGCAATCGAGGGCATCACCTCCCCCGACGGCCGGTGCTTCGGCAAGATGGCTCATGCGGAGAGGATCGGCAGGGGCGTTGCCATGAACATCTACGGCGAGCAGGATATGGGGCTGTTCAGGTCAGGTGTGGCGTATTTCAAGTAAGTGCGATGCGGCGGATGCTGCAGAGGAGACGGAGCATAAGAACAGTCCCGGAAGGAAGGCAGCCGGGTATAGATTCAGGCGTAAGAGCGACAGAGCGTATACCCTTATATGGACGCTGTTCGGAAGAGACGGAGCTTTAAGATAGGAGAAGAGTATAGGTGCCGTTCAGGATAATCAGGAATGATATAACCAGAATGAAGGCGGATGCCATCGTCAATACCGCCGCCCCGGAGCCGGGGTACGGGCGGGGAACGGACAGCGCCGTCTATAGAAAAGCAGGGGCTAAGCGGCTTCTGGCCCAGAGGGAAAAAATCGGAAAGATAGAAGAAGGAGGGGCGGAAATTACTTCCGCCTTTTCTCTTAATGCCAGATATATCGTGCATACCGCAGGCCCCATATGGCGGGGAGGAGGGCACGGGGAAGCAGACAGGCTGAGGCTCTGCTATGCAAACAGCCTGAAGCTTGCGCAGAAATATGGCTGCAGGAGCATTGCGTTCCCGCTGATTTCTGCGGGATCCTACGGATTTCCGAAGCAGGAAGCGCTGGACATAGCGGTGTCGGAGATAAGAAGTTTCCTTGAAGGGGCGGAGATGACAGTCTATCTGGTCCTCTTTGACAAGGAATCCTTTACCCTTTCAGGCAGCATATTTGAGGGAGTGGACTCCTATATTGACGAACGTTATGTAACAGAGCGGATGGCGGAGGAGTATTCCGAAGATAGGGCGGTATTTTCCATGCCGGTCTCTCAGAGGAGAGACTCTGGATCTGAGGGAATGAATGCGTCTATGTCGGAAGCCTTGGAAGAGGAGGCGGAGCGTGAGCCGGCAGAGGAATGTGCCTCTGGATCCGCCATGGATCAGCCGCCCGCAGTGTATGCCGCCGCTGGGGCTCCTGAGCAGGAGGAGACACCGGGGCCGGAACCTGAAAGATGTCGTCCGCCCGCCATGCGCACTGCCGCCGCCGCTGGGGCTCCTGAGCAGGAGGAGACACCGGGGCCGGAACCTGAAAGATGTCGTCCGCCCGCCATGTACGCCGCCGTCGCCTCAGCGGTTCCTGAGCAGGATCGGAGTCAGAAGCGGGAGCCTGCCCTGTTTCGGGGCAGGGCGCAAAAGATGGAACGCAGTCTGGAGGATGTGGTGGCGCAGCTGGGGGAGACCTTTCAGGAGCGTCTGCTGCGTCTGATCGATGAGAGGGGCATGACGGATGTGGAGGTATATAAGAGGGCCAATCTGGACAGAAAGCTGTTTTCTAAAATACGCTGCAATGCCCATTACCGTCCCAAGAAGATGACCGCTGTGGCTCTGGCCGTGGCCCTGCGGCTGAATCTGGACGAGACGAAGGATCTATTGTCCAGAGCGGAGCTGGCGCTGTCACCCAGCAGCAAGTTCGATCTGATCATAGAATATTTCATAGACAGAGAGGTCTATGATGTGTATACCATTAATCTGGCATTATTTGAGCATGAACAGCCGCTGCTGGGGGATGTGGGCTGACTGTACTCCATAGAGAAAAACCAAAAGAGCATTTACAAGATTGTGCGTAAATGCTCTTTTGGTTTTTTGCTTATTGTCCCAATATTGACAAATATGTCCCAAAGTGTTATAACTAAAGCATAGAGAAAATGAGAAGGAGAGTGCGTATCATGAAGAAAAAAAATGTGATAAGCTTAATAAAATATTATACAGAAAAGAATGATGCGGGCTTTCGGAATGAAGCTTATGAAATTGCTAAAGGATTTGATGCTTCTGGGGATTATCAGCTTTCAGAGTATATTATGTCCTTATTGTCCAATGTGAATACGTTTGTACCGCAGATGTCGGAGAATGATTCTCCCTTTTTTGAAAAAATTGGTGGGAAGGAAGATATGCTGTTACTTCCGGATGTAATTACCGGTGATTTATTGGGTGTAGTAAATGCGATTGAACATCATATTGGAATTAATAAGTTTTTGTTTCAGGGGGCACCAGGAACAGGGAAGACGGAAGCAGTTAAGCAACTTGCACGAATATTGAACAGAGAAATTTTTATGGTGGACTTTTCAGCAGTGATTGATAGTAAGCTGGGACAGACACAAAAAAATTTATCCATGTTGTTCAAGGAAATAAATAGTTTTGTTCAACCGAATAAGGTAATTGTTATGTTTGATGAAATCGACGCTTTGGCTTTAGATCGAACGAATCAGAATGATCTGCGGGAAATGGGGCGGGCAACCTCTGCCATGTTGAAAGAATTTGA
>CAXHOW010000050.1:0-15527 GCA_964018205.1 uncultured Acetatifactor sp.
CTTCTGGGGAGGGGTTAGGCTCTTCTGGGGACGGCATGGGGCACCGGGGTGCCTTGTTCGGTCACTCCATGGCGTTCCGGGGAGCCCTGGCATCGGCGAGCCGCATCATTGGATGCGACTCGCCGAGGTCTCCCCTCCACATTCCGTGAGGTTCCTCACAAGGCACCCCGGTGCCCCATGCCTGATTTGCGGAAAGTGTTAGTATATAATTGAGTTAGGCCTTTGAGGGGGGGTAATTTTGGGGTGCTTGTTGTGCGGGGATATTCCTTCGTGGGTCTGATGGTTCGTTGGTTGTAGCGTTAAGGAGTTATGACTACGTTGATTGCGGCGGGGAGTTAATGGGTTTGCAATGGTGTATAAAATGTGTATAGGAGAGGTATAGGGATGGGCAGGACAGCATTTATTTTTCCGGGGCAGGGCGCGCAGTACTGCGGTATGGGAAAGGATTTTTATGAGGCCTTCGGCACGGCCCGGAAGGTGTATGAGCTGGCGGCGGAGGCGGCAGGTCTGGATGTGGCGGGACTCTGCTTTGAGGAGAATGAAAGGCTGAATATCACGGAATATACCCAGATCGCCATGCTTGCCACGGAGGTGGCGATACTGAAGGTGATGGAGGAGAAGGGATTCCGTGCGGACTGTGCCGCAGGCTTGAGCCTCGGAGAGTACGGCGCTCTGGCGGCGGCAGGGGTGATGGAGCTGCCGGAGCTGTTTCGGCTGATCCGCTGCAGGGGCCTCTATATGCAGGAGGCGTATCCTGAGGGAGGAGCCATGACGGCGGTTCTGGGGCTGGACGCGGAGACGGTGGGCCGGATCTGTCAGGAGACGGATGGAATCGTATCCATCGCCAACGACAACTGTCCGGGCCAAATCGTGATCACAGGGGCGGCGGAGGCTGTGGAGGCAGCATCGGCAAAGCTTAAAGAGGCAGGGGCGAAGCGCTGTGTGCCCTTGAAGGTCAGCGGCCCCTTCCATTCCAGTCTTCTGGCAGGGGCAGGGGAAAGGCTTGCGGCCCAGCTGGAGGGAGTTACGGTGCGGAATCCGAAGATTCCTTACATATGCAATGTGGAGGCTGCCTATGTGAGGGAGAGTGCACCCGTAAAGAAGCTTTTGGCCATGCAGGTGTCCGGCACCGTGAGATGGCGGGAGACCATGGAGCTGATGCTGGCGGATGGTGTGGATACCTTTGTTGAAATCGGGCCAGGCAAGACCTTGGCGGGATTTCTGAAAAGGATGAGCCGGGAGGCGAAGGTGATCAACGTCGGCACGGTGGAGGAGCTGGAGGCGGCAGAGAAGAGTCTGGTTTTCTGTGACTAAAACTGCGGGAAAGGACGGATGTCAGGCTGTGGAAAGGGATGGTAGTTAGTATGGCAGAGGAAACAATGTGTGAAAAGGAGCTTGCAGGCAAGGTGGCGCTGGTGACGGGAGCGAGTCGGGGAATCGGCAGGGCCGTCGCCCGTACCCTTGCGCAGATGGGCGCCGCAGTGCTGGTAAATTATAACGGTTCCAGAGAACGTGCGGAAGAGGTCGTGAAGGAGATTCTGGACGCAGGCGGTCAGGCGGAGGCTGTCTGCTGTGATGTGTCAGATTACGGTGCCTGTGGCAGGATGGCGGAGGAAATTGTCAGAAAATATGCCCATGTGGACATTCTGGTGAACAATGCGGGAGTCACCAGAGATAATCTGATCCTGCGCATGACCGAGGAGGATTATGACAAGGTATTGGATACGAATCTGAAGGGAGCTTTCAATACGATCCGGCATCTTTCGAAGTGTTTCCTGAAACAGCGGGGCGGCAGGATAATCAATATTTCCTCCGTGTCGGGGGTGACGGGAAACGCAGGGCAGGCCAATTATTCCGCTTCCAAGGCGGGGCTGATCGGACTGACAAAGAGCGTGGCCAAGGAACTGGGAGGCAAGGGTGTCAGGGCCAATGCCGTAGCGCCGGGGTTCATCGACACGGAGATGACGGAGGCGCTGCCGGAAAAGACCAGAGAAGCCATCCTTGCGGCGGTTCCGGCGGGCAGGATGGGAACCGTGGAGGACGTGGCCAGAACCGTGGCCTTTCTGGCCGGAAAAGGCGCGGACTATATCACGGGTCAGGTGATCTGTGTGGATGGCGGCATGACCTGCGCATAATGGCAGGGGATGTCAAGAGAATATAGAGGTTGGAGACGAGGATGAAGAGAAGAGTCGTGATTACTGGCATGGGTGCGGTGACACCCATCGGCATCGGCGTGGAAGAATTCTGGGCCGGTATTCAGCAGGAGAAAATCGGTTTCGCACCCATTACAAGCTTTGATGCTTCCGGCTATAAATGCAGGTTGGCGGCGGAGGTCAAGGGATTCGAGCCTGAAAAATATATGGACAAAAAGGCGGCCAGACGTATGGAGCCTTTCTGCCGGTATGCGGTGGCGGCGGCAGGGGAAGCAATCGCAGACGCAGGGCTGGACATGGAGAAGGAGGATGCCTATAGGGTAGGCTGCTGTGTAGGCAGCGGTATCGGGAGTCTGCAGGCCATGGAGCGGGAATACGGCAGACTGATCGAGAAAGGCCCTGCCAGAGTAAGCCCCTTGTTTGTGCCTATGATGATATCCAATATGGCAGCGGGCAATGTAAGCATTGCCTTCGGCCTGAAGGGAAAGAGCCTGAATGTGGTCACAGCCTGCGCCAGCGGCACGCATTCCATCGGGGAGGCGTTCCGTTCCATCCAGTACGGGGAGATGGATGCCTGCGTGGCCGGCGGAGCAGAGAGCGCGATAACGCCTCTGGGCATCGCGGGTTTCTGTGCGCTGAATGCGCTGTCGGAATGTGGTGATCCCCTTAGATGTTCTATACCCTTCGATAGGGACAGGAGCGGATTTGTCATGGGAGAGGGGGCAGGGATCGTAGTTTTGGAGGAGCTGGGGCATGCCGTGTCGAGAGGGGCCCATATTTACGGAGAGGTGCTGGGTTATGGCTGCTCCTCCGATGCCTACCATATCACTTCCCCGGCGGAGGACGGCGCCGGGGCTGCCAGAGCCATGACAAACGCTCTGGAGGACGGGGGTGTGAAGCCTCAGGAGCTGACCTACATCAATGCCCACGGCACGGCTACGCACCTGAATGACTTGTTTGAGACAAGGGCCATCAAGCTGGCTTTCGGGAGCCATGCGGGGGCGCTCAAGATCAATTCTACCAAGTCCATGATCGGGCATCTTCTGGGTGCGGCAGGGGCGGTGGAGTTCATTGCCTGCGTAAAGGAGATGCAGGAGGGCTTTATCCATAGAACCGTGGGCCTTGTGGAGACTGAAGGAGAGCTTGACCTGAACTACTGCAGGGAAAGCTACCGGGAGGAGGTACCTTATGCCCTCAGCAATTCTCTGGGCTTCGGAGGCCATAATGCCAGTATCCTGATCGGCAGGATAAAGGGGCAGTGAGGCTGGCGGAATAAAAAAAGATATGGAGGCCGGGATTATGTCATTGTACACAGCGAAGGAAATCATGGATATCATTCCCCATAGATATCCGTTCTTATTGATAGACACCATAGAGGAGCTGGAGCCGGGAGTGCGGGCAGTGGGGTGCAAGTGCGTCAGCATGAACGAGCCCTACTTTCAGGGACATTTCCCGGGAAACCCCGTGATGCCGGGGGTGCTCATCGTGGAGGCTCTGGCTCAGGTGGGGGCGGTGGCTATTCTGTCCCAGCCGGAGTGGAAGGGGCGCACGGCTTATTTTGCGGGGATAGACAAGGCAAGGTTCCGTCAGAAGGTGATGCCCGGTGACGTGCTGACGCTGGAGATGACCATCATTAAGATAAAGGGACCGGTAGGGGTAGGCAAGGCACTTGCCACCGTAAACGGCAAGGTGGCGGCGGAGGCGGAGCTGACCTTTGCCATAGGTTAATCCGGATCGCTATTGGCCGCAGGCATTTGGCGGGAAATAGCGATCTGCGGGAGAGGGCATCGGAGGAGGCCTGCGGAACTGGAAAACAGCAGGTATCCGTAGATGCCCCAGATCGCTATTGGCCGCAGGCATTTGGCGGGAAATAGCGATCTGCGGGAGAGGGCATCGGAGGAGGCCTGCGGAACTGGAAAACAGCAGGTATCCGTAGATGCCCCAGATCGCTATTGGCCGCAGGCATTTGGCGGGAAATAGCGATCTGCGGGAGAGGGCATCGGAGGAGGCCTGCGGAACTGGAATAGGAGGCATAAAAGATGAATAGGTTACTGAAACGCTCAGAAAAAGGAAAATATTCTATATTGAAGCAGAAGCGTTCATCTTTTTTTACAAAGTGGACGGATTCTGAAGGGCAGATCACCAGAATGTCTGACTTTGCTCCGGAGGAGAAGGCTCCTGAAGAGAGCCGCAGGGAGTCAGGGGAGCCCCGTTCCGGTGAGGGGTATAGGATCCGCTGTCCGAAGTGCGGGAAATTAGTAGACCGGGAGAGGGTCGTAAAGAGAAAGTATATCTGCTATGAATGCAACGGTTACTTCCGGGTCAGGATGAACAACCGTATCCGCATGGTTGCGGATCCCCACAGCTTTGAGCCATGGTTCACGGATATGGCCGTATCCAACCCTCTTGACTATGAAGGATATGAGGAAAAGCTGGCGGAAGCAAGGGAAAAGACCGGGCTGGAGGAGGCAGTGGCCGTGGGACAGTGCAAGGTGTTTGGTGAGGACATCATGCTGGGCATCTGCGATTCCAGATTCCTCATGGCAAGCATGGGGCATGTGGTGGGAGAAAAGATCACTGCGGCCATGGAGCGGGCCATCGAGAGGAGGCTGCCGGTGTTTCTGTTCTGCTGTTCCGGCGGGGCAAGGATGCAGGAGGGAATCGTCTCCTTGATGCAGATGGCAAAGACTGCCGCTGCCGTCCGGAAGCTGGGGGAGGCAGGGCTTCTGTACTGTACCGTGCTCACCGATCCCACTACGGGAGGCGTCACTGCAAGCTTTGCCATGCTGGGGGATGTGATCATGGCGGAGCCGGGGGCGCTGGTGGGCTTTGCAGGCCCCAGAGTCATAAGGCAGACCATCGGGCAGGAGCTGCCGGAGGGTTTCCAGACATCGGAGTTTCTGGTGGAGCATGGCATCATCGACGGCATCGTGAAGAGGGAGAATCTGAAAAAGACCATATATTTTCTGATAAAGGCCCATCAGTGCAAAGAGGGAGAATATGCCCGCTTCCTGCCGGGGAAGGATAATCATTTTACTCTGAGCGAGGTACTGAAGGAGCAGTCATGGACCGAGCGTCCCAGAAATGCATGGGAAAAGGTAAAAGCGGTGAGAAGGGTGGAGAGGGCATCCGCCTGCGACTATATGGAGCATATCTTTGACTCCTTCGTGGAGGCCCACGGGGACAGGAGCTTCCGTGACGATCCTGCCATTATAGGAGGCATCGGCTTTTTGGACGGACAGCCGGTAACGGTGGTAGCCGAGCATAAGGGCAAGGATATCAGGGAGTGTCAGGAGAGGAATTACGGTATGCCTATGCCGGAGGGTTACCGTAAGGCGCTGCGCCTTATGAAGCAGGCAGAAAAGTTCAATCGTCCCATTGTCAGCTTTGTCAATACCTCTGGCGCTTTCTGCGGCATCGAGGCGGAGGAAAGAGGGCAGGGCGAGGCCATCGCCCGGAGCCTGATGGAAATGTCGGCCCTGAAGGTGCCGGTGCTGTGCATCTTCATCGGAGAGGGAGGCAGCGGAGGTGCCCTTGCCACGGGAGTGGGCAACGAGGTGTGGATGCTGGAGAACGCCACTTATTCTATATTGTCCCCGGAGGGTTTTGCCTCCATATTGTGGAAGGACTCTTCAAAGGCAAAGGAGGCCAGCGAGATCATGCGCATCACAGCGCAGGATCTGAAGGAGCTTGGCGTCATCGAAAAGATTATCCCTGAGTTCGGCGGGGCAGACAGCTCCACGGCAGCCGCCATCGGAGGATATCTGAAGGGACAGATCAAGGAGTTTCTGGAGCGGTTCAAGGGGATGACGGGGGAGGAAATCGCCGCCCGGAGATATGAGCGGTTCCGCAGGTTCTGACGCAGCAGGCGCAACGGGCGCGTTCGGGAGAGCTTTGGCAGAGCGCAGCGGAGCCGCTGCAGGAAAAGACATGAGAGTTTCGAGCCGGAAAGGATGGTTTACATAGATGTCAGTTAGAATAATCGGAACCGGGAGCGGACTTCCCGCAAAGCGTGTCACCAACGAAGAACTTACAAGTCTGGTGGATACCTCGGACGAATGGATCAGGGAGCGCACAGGCATCTGTGCCCGGTATGTGTCCGCCGGGGAGACAGTGGCCTCGCTGGCCGCCGTCGCCTGCAGCCATGCGCTGGAGGATGCGGGAAGGGAAAGCGGGGATGTGGAGCTGCTCCTGACAGCTACATGCACGCCTGAGGATGCCCTGCCCTGCACAGCATGTCAAGTGCAGGAGAAGATCGGGGCGGTAAATGCCGTGGCCTTTGACCTGAATGCGGCGTGCGCGGGTTTTTTGTTTGCACTGCATACGGCTTGGGCCTATATCGAGGCGGGCATCTACCGCAATGCCCTGATCGCAGGGGCGGAGGTGCTGTCTAAGATCGTGGACTGGACAGACAGAGGAACCTGCATTCTGTTCGGGGACGGTGCCGGCGCAGTGTATCTGGAGAAATGCGAGGAGGACAAAGGAGGTATTCTGGGATTCGTGCAGCGCTCCGACGGTCGCCGGGGCTCCGTGCTATCCTGTGTGGGCAGACAGGCGGAAACTCCCTTTTTCCGTCAGCAGCCTTTGAACCCCTATGTACAGATGGACGGCAGGGAGGTTTTTTCCTTTGCGGTGCGTCAGGTGCCGGAGGTTATCAGAGAGGCGCTGGAAAAGGCGGGCATGGGTGTCGGGGACGTGGATCTGTTTGTGCTCCATCAGGCCAACAAAAGGATCATCGAAGCCATCTCCAAAAGGCTGTCGGCGGATATGGAGCGTTTTCCCATGAATCTGGACAAGGTAGGAAATACTTCCTCCGCCGCCATACCGCTTCTGCTGGATGAGCTGAACAAGTCGGGGCGGATAACACTGGGGATGACTCTGGTGCTTTCCGGCTTCGGGGCGGGACTGACCTACGGTGCCTGCGTCCTGCGGTGGTGAGGAAACGCTTGAAATCAGCCGTGGACAGTCATCCGGAGAGAGGGGTGAGAAAAGGTTGTCCTTGACATTTTCGAAAAAAATGGTACATTCATAATAGTTGCGGTTTGGGGTTTACGGTCAAAGGAGGATAGCGGCAGCGAAATGGCACAGAGTACGAAACGTTCCATAAACGAACTGCTGGTGAGCTTGTTCAACCATGTGATGGATCTGGAGGCGAAAGCGGTCATCACGGAGGAATATAAGGACATCACCAACAACGATATGCATATCATAGAGGCTGTGGGCGTGGAAGAACCCAGAAATATGTCAGTGATCGCCCATAAGCTCTCCGTCACCGTCGGAACCCTGACCACAAATATGAATGGATTGGAGAAAAAAGGCTATATTAGAAGAGAGCGCAGCCTGAAGGATAAGCGGGTAGTGCATGTGACCCTTACGGAGAAGGGGAGAAAGGCTTTTTTTCATCACCGGGATTTTCATAAGAAAATGATCAAAGCCATTGTTAAGGATCTGAGCAGGGAAGAGATGGAGGTTCTCTATAAGTGCCTTGAAAATCTCAATGGTTTCCTGGAACCGGGCAGCAGCCTTTCGGGTAAAACTTGATAGGGATACCGGCAGCACGCTCTCCGGAATGTCGGAAGGTGGTATGGGATGAGTACAAGCGAAAAGGGCGACAGAAGATTCGGAGGAATCAAGACGGTCATATACGGCAGGACGGCAGTGATCCTGCTGGGTTTTCTGGCGCAGCTGATCCTGCTGGCAGCAGGATATTATCTGCTGAGGAATTATAATCTGCTGTTTTATACGTTGTTTCTGTGCATCAGTGCCCTTGCGCTGGTGTATATTTTTAATGCGTCTGGAAATCCGGACATGAAACTGACATGGATGTTTCCCATAGCGATTTTTCCGGTCTTCGGTGCCATCTTCTACATGACCATCACATTTCAGCCGGGCACGAAGGTGATGTACGGCAGGCTTAAGAATCTCTCGGAATATACCAAGAAATACGTGTCGGTCAGGGAAGGGACAAGGAGTCGGCTGCGGAAGGAAAGCCCCCATATGGGACAGCTTGCTTTCTATCTGGAGCAGAGGGACAACAGCCCTGTATATGAAAACACGCAGGTGAAATATTATTCCTTAGGTGACGGTCAGTTTGTGGACATGGTGGAAGAGCTGAAGAAGGCGAAACGATTTATCTTTCTGGAGTTCTTTATCGTTCATGAGGGCAGGATGCTGGACACCATTCTGGAAATTCTGAGAGAAAAGGCACAGGAGGGCGTGGAGGTGCGGTTCATGTGTGACGGTACGAACGTACTGTGGAACCTTCCTAATTTTTTCCCCAGACGGATGGAGGACGAGGGCATCCGGTGCAAGATGTTCGCCCCCATCAGACCCATTTTCTCCCCTCATTACAACAACCGTGACCATCGCAAGATACTGGTCATCGACGGCAGGGTGGCGTTTACGGGCGGCATCAATCTGGCGGACGAGTATATTAACGAAAAGAAGCGCTTCGGCCATTGGAAGGATGCGGGGGCCATGATCAGGGGCGACGGAGTGGAGCGCTTTACCTATATGTTTCTGGAGATGTGGAACGAGTCTGAGCCGGGAAAGGATACTTACGAAAAGTACGTTCTGCCTAAAGATGCCGTATGCCCCAGCGATGGATATGTGATCCCCTACAGCGTCTGTCCGCTGGGGCCGGAGCGGGTGGGAGAGCGGGTATATCTGGATATCATCAACACGGCCCACACCTATGTGCATATCATGACACCTTATCTGATATTGGACTATCAGATGATCATGGCCCTGACCTATGCTGCCAGCAGGGGGGTGGAGGTGGTGATCATCATGCCCCATATCCCTGACAAAAAGTATGCCTTTGTGCTTGCAAAGACCTATTATAACCAGCTGCTTGAGGCAGGGGTGAGAATCTGTGAATATGAGCCTGGCTTCGTGCATGCCAAGGTGTTTGTGTCGGATGATGTGAAGGCGGTGGTGGGCACGGTGAATCTGGATTACCGCAGCCTATACCATCATTTTGAATGCGGTCTGGTGCTGTATAAGAATTCCCAGATAGCGGTGATGGAGCAGGATGTTCAGGACACCTTGAAAAAATGCATTGAAATGAAGGTGGAGGATTATAAGAAGATGAAACTGACTGACCGGGCACTGGGAAGGGTCATGCGGTTTCTGGCACCGCTGATGTAGGGGCATGGCAGGTTGTTTTTCTGGAACTCTTTCTCTTTTAAAAAAGGGACGGAGTTCTTTTTCTTTGTAAGGAAGGCTGATAAAGAAGGAAATCGGTCAAAAATTTGTGGATTTTAAGGAAACCTTTCAGGGCGGATGTCGTCTGTTATGTTATGGAGAAGCGCATGGGAAGGTGCAGGGAAAGCCACAAAAGACAAGGCAGCAGACGGGAGGATGGAGATTGAGAGATACAGAGATATTGGATTTGTACTGGGACAGAAACGAGCAGGCGATCACGGAGACCCAGAAGGCCTACGGGAAATACTGCTACAGTATTGCATGGCATATTCTGTTCAGTAAAGAGGATTCCGATGAATGTGTGAACGACACATGGCTGCGGGCATGGAACGCTATTCCGCCCAAGAGGCCCGGCCGTCTCGGGCTGTTTCTGGGCACTATAACGAGGAATCTTTCTCTGGACAGATGGAAGGAAAGGCATACTATGAAAAGAGGAAACGGTGAAATGATGCTGGCGCTGGATGAACTGGCGGAATGTGTGCCGGACATACATGGCACGGAGGAGCTGGCGGAGGCCGCGGAGCTGGAGAGGCTGTTGAACAGATTCCTGCATTCTCTGCCGGAAAGGGAGTGTAACGTATTTCTGCGCCGCTATTGGTATGTGGATGAATACAGTGATATCGCAAAGCGCTACGGGATGAAGCTGAACACGGTAAAGACAAGCTTGTTCCGCACAAGGGCAAAGCTCCGCAGCTATCTGGAGGAAGAGGGGGTGATATTATGAGCAGGCTCAGCGGGAGGAAGCGGAAGGACGGGAATATGGCAGGGGATGCCGGAGGGCATGGTTTGGAAAGTCGTGACGAGAGGATGCAGGAGTACACTCTGCGGATTATGGAGGCGCTGTCGGGCGTGGATGAGGAGCTGCTGGAGAGGTGCAGCAGCTCCGAAGCGGATGCGTACAATAGGAAAGCGACGTCAGCGGCGGATGCTCCAGAGGTCGGAGTCGGGCGGGAGTCCCGTAGGCATAAGAGAAGGAGGCCTATATGGCAGACCGCAGGCGCATGGGCTGCGGCGATATGTCTCATGGTGGCAGGGGCAGCCAGCTGGAGAGGGTACTGGATGCTGAGGGAGAATAGCAGCGACGGAGCCTCCGGCGGAAGTATGTATCAGGCAGGATCCGCATATGAATACAACGGAGCTGGCGCACCCGGAGGAGAGCCGGAGACAGGCGCGGAGGGCTGTGTACCGGAGGATGTGCCGAATGGCATGGACACGGCGGCGGACGGAGCAGGCACAGATCCGAACAGTGCAGACGCAGGAAAAGCGGATGAAAAACTGATATATGACAAGGAGCAGCAGGAGGCTGGCGGTAAACAAGAAGGCGGGAATGAAAACGGCCTAAAGCAGAGCAGCGGCACAAACATCATTGACAGCGCAGGCGCTGTGGAAGGCGGCAGCCAGACGGCGGTTAGCGGAGAAGGCGCGCCGGGAGGCGATTCCGGAGAAGAGTGGGAAGGATGTTTTGTGGATGAATCGGATGTGGAGACCGGATGCGTCAGGCTGAATGCCAAAGATTACACCGAGCAGGAGATCCGCAGCCTGGACATGCTCGGGGCCTATGTGCCCGAGACGCTGCCGGAGGGGTACGGATTTACCAGAGCCTACAGCAATCTGGATCTGGACAAGGAGAACCTTACAGTCTGCTGGAGCAGGGGGATGGATTCCATTATGCTGCATCTGGAAATGACGGACGGAACCGTGAAAACGGTCGATGTGGAAAAGCCGGAGACCTATGACGAGCGCCTTTATGAAATCCCTTACGGAGAGACGGTGCCCGACGAATATAGGCAGACTTTCGACGATCCGGTGTTTGCGCTGGAGGATTTCAGTCTGGAGAGCGTAAAAAGCCGTATGCTTGTCTATGAAGACAAGGGGGATACCGCAACGCCCAGAGGGAATTTCAGAGTGCTGTATCCGAACGGCGTGCTGGCATCCTTCAACGGAAGGGGAACGGCGGAGGAAATCTGGGATATGTTCTCGTCTATGGGAAATTAAAAAAGTAAAGGACAATGCGGCAGAGTCGGGCTCTGCCGCATTTGTTTGGAGCGGGTCATGTGTCGTCGCTTTCCCGCATACGGTAGCCGATGCCTACTTCCGTGTACACATACCGGGGCTGGGCGGGGTTCTGCTCGATTTTCCGGCGTATATTTGCCATGTTTACGCGGAGAATCTGGTTGTTGCCGTCCGTATAAGGCCCCCAGATATCGTTCATGATGAAATTGTAGGTCAGCACACGCCCGGAGTTTTTCGCAAGCAGGGTGAGAAGCTGGTATTCGATCTGCGTCAGGTGGATCTGCTCCCCGCCCAGCAGAACAAGCCTTTTCTCAAAATTGATCTCCAGATCAAGGGCCTTGTACACTGTTTCCGGGGAATTGCCGCTGTTGTGGCGCAGGGAAGTGCGTATCCTTGCCATTAGCTCCGCCGTGCCGAAGGGCTTGGTGATGTAATCGTCTGCGCCCATGTCCAGAGCTTTGACCTTTTCCTGCTCTTCGCTGCGGGCAGAGATGATAATGATGGGAGTATGGCTCCATGTTCGGAGCTTTTTTAGCACTTCGCACCCGTCCATGTCCGGAAGACCCAGATCCAGCAGGATTACGTTCGGGCAGAGGGAGGCCGTGAGGCTCAGACCCTCCTTGCCGGTGAGCGCGGCTATGACCCGGTAGCCATTGCCGTTCAAGGCAGTGGTGATAAAAGAGCAGATGGCTTTATCATCTTCGATTACCAATATGCTGAGTCGTCCATTCATTTGAATTCTCCTATTCCAGTACCGCATACGCCCGTTCCATCCCCGACGATCTGGGACGATTTCCGGCCGCAAGAGCAGGCGTCCGTAAATCGTTCCGGGCATTCCATGGGCATATGCTGTTCCAGTACCGTATCAATCAGAAGAGCTTTTTTTCGGGAGGGTAAAGATAAATTCCGCACCGTGCCGGTGATTCCGTCCAAGGATGGTTCCCTGATGGGCGTTGATGATGGTCTTGCATATGACCAGTCCGATACCCATGCCCTTCTGGGCGTCCGATGCATGGACAGCTGTGTAATAGGTGCCTTCGAACAAGCTGTTCAGCATATTTTCCGGAATGCCGTTTCCGTAGTCCCTGACAGTGAAGGACACCTGCTCCGGTTCGTCTTCTACGATGATGTCCACAGGCTCCTTGCTGCCGGAATGGAGGACGGCGTTTTCCAGCAGGTTCAGGATCACCTGCTCTATCAGCACCACGTCCATGGGAAGCATGATGAAGTCGTCCGGAATTTTCACGCGTATGGTACAGCCGGGGTGCCGTTTCTCCATTTTCTGCAGAGCCTCACCGATCACCTCCTCCACAACCTCGTCGTTGGTATTGATGGTAGGGCGATCTGTCCTGATGCGTGTAATGGAAAGCAGGTTTTCCACCATGTTGATAAGCCAGTCGGAGGATTCCCGGATATTGGTGACAAGCTGTCTTTTTTCCGGCTCGCTTAAAAGAGGCTGGTTTTCCAGAAAAATAAGGCAGTTGCCGAGTATGCCGGACAAGGGCGTCCGCAGGTCGTGGGAAATGGCGCGGAGAAGGTTAGCCCGGGTCTTCTCCGTTTCTGCCTCCGCCAGCTGTTTTTCCCGCTCGGCGATCAGGCTTGCCTGAGTGGCGGAATGAGAGATCAAGGTATTGATGAATACGGTGATGGCCGCCATGCCCAGAAATGAGACAAAAAGGCTTCCAAGCGAGGCGGCCTGACTCCACTTGAGCCAAAGCACGGCGAGAAGGGAGCAGAGGATGCCATAGAGGCAGTTTACGGTGTTGCAGGAAATGACGATAAGACTGAAAATGAAGAGCAGTGTGACATTGGCAGGATCTTGGCCTGCGGCGCCGCTATAGAGGGCTGCGGCAGCCATGGATACAGCCATACATACGGCAGAAAAAAGTACACTGTAGAGACATTCGTTCCTTTTGCGCAGGATCTGCAGTTTTTTCAGCATAGAATACTCCTTCGTCAGCCGGTGCATGGAGCGTCTATTCGCCCTATGGGTGCATGTATGAACAAGACACCAGCTTCATTATATATTTTTTGGAGAATTAAGGCAATAAAAGGAACGTAAAGATAATGTTAAGAATTCTTGTCAGGTCTGATGCGGGGATGCCCGGGAATCCTTAAGATTCTATTGTGCCTCTTGCGTGAGGATGGGCCGGGGGATATAATATAGTCAAACTTGAGACCATGACAAGCTCCTTTGGAGGGCATCGGCCTGAAAGCGGGATGCCATGGGGAAAGAAGCAAAGATGAAGGAACGGGCAATTTTTTTAGACAGATTAAGGGTGGCGGCCACTTGTGCGGTGGTGATGCTCCATACCGTCACGGGAGCCATGGATATCACGGATATGAGTCTGTATCCGGCGCAGCATAGGGTGTTTTACGCAATGATTGACGTGATCGGCTGGTGTGTCCCTATTTTTCTGATGATATCAGGATATCTGTTCCTGAATCCGGCAAGGGAGATCGGCATGAGGAGGATGCTGACGAAATACTGCAGAAGAATCCTGCTGGCCCTTTTCGGATTCGGAGTACCCTATGCCCTATTGGAACAGATCGCCACGGAGAGGAGCTTCCGTCCGGATATGGTGGGCAGAGGTTTTTTGATGGTGCTGCGGGGGGAGAGCTGGTCGCATATGTGGTATCTGTACTGGATACTGTTTTTATACCTGCTTACCCCTGCCATCAGATGGATCCTTGCAAGAGTGCCCAGATGGACGGTATACGTGGTGCTTTCCCTGCTGCTTGCAGTCTGCAGCCTGCTTCCTTGTCTGTGCAGGCTGCTGGGGCTGGAATGGGCGGACCGCCTGCCGGAGGAGGGGATATATTTCTTTTATTATGTATGCGGATATTTATTTGTCACGGGGATTCCGGCGGATTGTTCCGGGCAGGAACAAGTGGGGGCTTTTGGAAATTCGGGGAAAGCCGAACATCATCTCAGGACAAGCCGAAAGGGGACGATTCTGCAGGTTCTGGCCGTCCTGCTTGCGGTGGGCATGGGATACGGTAAGCTGTCAGGAGGCATCACACTGGTGATGGCCTATAATTATCCCTTGACAGTGCTTCTGGCCCTGCTGATTTTTAGCGGCGCAAAGCTTTCCCGGCGGAAGGCCTCCCAAAGGGGGGAGGCTTCCTTAAAGCGGCTGGGGCAGCTCTCATTTGCGGTATATCTGGTGCATCCGGTGTTCCTGAATCTGGCTTACAAGTTCCTCCATGTGACACCCTTGTCCTTCGGGCTGGGCATATCGCTGCCGCTTTTCTTTCTGGGCACGCTGTTCCTTGCCGGTGGGACGGCATGGGTGCTGTATCAGATTCCCCTGCTTAGAAGGTATGTGATATGAGGGGGCTTTTGCGGAATTTAACGGCGTTCCCAGCGTCCCGCCGCTCCGCAGGGCAGCACCAGACCGCTTTCCGTCACGGGCAGGCCGATTTCTCCCGCCTCCACATGACCGCCGAATGCCTTGGTGAGTTCACAGTTCATCATATAGGAGAGGACTGCGGGCTGAAGGCCGGTGGTATAGGAATTGATCAGAAAGAACAAGGGATCCTCGGAGAGCAGCTGCGCTGCCAGCCCGATAAAGGACCAGATGTTTTCCTCCATCTTCCAGATTTCTCCTTTGGGCCCTCTGCCGTAGGAGGGCGGATCCATGATGATGCCGTCATATCTGCTGCCCCGGCGGATTTCTCGTTCCACAAATTTGACGCAGTCGTCCACCAGCCAGCGGATGGGGGCGTTTCCCAGCCCGGAGGCCTGCGCGTTTTCCTTTGCCCATCCCACCATGCCCTTGGAGGCGTCCACATGGGTGACGCTTGCGCCGGCGGCGGCCGCTGCCAGCGTGGCTCCGCCGGTGTAGGCAAAGAGGTTCAGCACCCTGACGGGTGTATCCCTGCGGGCGCTTCGGATAAGGCCGGAAAACCATTCCCAGTTTACGGCCTGCTCCGGAAACAGTCCTGTATGCTTGAAGCTGAAGGGCTTCAGCCGGAAGGTCAGGGAGCCGGGATTAGAATCGCGGCGGGTCTGGCGGCCGGAATCCGCCTGCTGGCCGAAGTGCGGCGCAGAATCCGAGTGCGGCGCGGAACCGGGATGCGGCGCGCCTGCCGCAAGGCTCTGCAGCGTATAGGAGATGCCCCATTCGCCGGGAAGGTCAAAAAATTCCCATT
>CAXHOW010000051.1:0-15413 GCA_964018205.1 uncultured Acetatifactor sp.
CCACCCGTCTCTGCCATGGCTGCCGATGGCCTCCGTCACCATCTCCACTGCCGTCCTCCAGCCGAACGCCGCCGCGGCATACCGGTCCGTGACGCACTCCTCGTCCAGCCCGCCGGCGACCGCCTCAGACTGATACCCCATCCCTGAGATCGCCTGCAGCAAACTGTCCATCATCTTCCCACCCCCGTCCTCTCCAGATAAAGCACATTCCTGCGTCTGGTGATCCTGACGTCATATATGCGCCTATGGCTCATCCTATTCAGCATGGCTTTCTGGGCACTCGCTGCCTCCTCCATGCTGCCGTACTCCTTCTCAGCGTTCCGGTCCCCTGACCTATAGAACCTCCAGAGCACCGCCGAGTATGCCCCCCATGGGGCCTTTCCCTTAGTCCTGTCCACCATGGTCCATTTCCTGCTGTTTCCTGATACGCTGGTAAAAACTCTGGAAGGCATCCAGCAGGTCCCTGCACAGTGCCTCCGCAGCAGCATCGCCGGTATCCCGATCCCGGCATCCCTTGACCAGCCTCTCAGCACCTGCGACAAAAGCCTCCCAGTCGGCGCTGCCCATCTTACGGAACCCGAACTGCGCAGCGAGTCTCCATACATCCACAACGATCCTATAAACCTTGTCCTTCATCCCAGCTCCTCTACCCGGATATATATCCCCGGGATGTCCGCCCAGAACTTCTCCACGATCTCGCTTGCCACAAGCGCATCATCCTTCCAGAATCCGGCGGCCGTCATGCAGTCCTTTAGGAGCTTCTGCAGGTTGTCCGTGTCAGGCCTCGTGGTACGGTACTCACCGTCCCTATGCCGCACCCCTTTCGGGAAGCACCATTTAACCACAAGGCGTATTCCGCATTCATACCGCATCGCCGGCCTATGCTTTGCCAGATATCCTGTCAGCTTCAGCCTTGCAGCATTCACTTCCGGCGGATCGTAAAAGACCGGCTTCCCTTTGATGACCGCTACCTGCTTCTCCTGATATGTGCAGGTCGGCGGATCCATTGCCATAAAAAACTCAGTTGCCATCATAATCCACACCCTGCCATCTACCAGTGTCAGAATCATACTCGATATGCCCGCCCTGTGCCAACTTGTCAAACACATACACCAGCAATCCGGGACGTTTCGCTATCCACTTAAGGACATCATCATTTTCAAAGTTATATTTCTGTCCCGGCTGAGTACGGTACACTGGCGGCATATCACGAGCCACCAACAGTCTTTTATCTTTTGGCACTTTTCTTCCCATCTCCACATAGCTCCTCTCTTTTCCGATCTCTTTACTCCTTTAAAGCGTCAAACCGTTCGTTTTGTGAAAAAATCTTCTGTCAGGCAATCAGGGGAAGGAGTCGTCGTGCGTAAGCTGTCGCACGACTACTTACCCCTGCCTGACCACAGGGAAGGAAAAAACAGAATATAGAATATATAGTGTTTTTTTCCCTCAAAATTTCCCTAGGGAAAATAACACAATTTCTGTTTTTTTCCCTACGAATTTCCCTTGCCGCCCGGAAGGAAAACAACGTGTTTTTTCCTTCTTTCCCTCCTGCAGGGAAAGGAAATTTTCTGTTTTTTTCCCTGATTTCCCTGAATGAGGGAAAAGAAAATCTATGTTTTTTTCCTTACTTTCCCTTCCTCCACGGCAAATCCCCCGTGCTCGTTCAGACGGTTCCTGACCGTTTTTTCACTGACGCCCATGTATTCCGCCATGGCCTGCACAGTTATGTCTCCCTCAATACCGCAGGCTTCAAATGCCGACTCAACAGACTGCTTTCTCTCGTTCTTTTTCTGGTCAGGAGATTTCCGTTTGTCAATCGCACGTTTCCACTGCGGCTTCTCAGCCTCCGGCTGGATGTCCTTCAGGCTCCCTATATCGTCGATCCTATGCACGGGGTAGTCGAACCATACGTTCACCGGCTCGAACTTCGGGAACTCCCGCAGGGTCCCGTCTATCCGCCATGCCGTCATCGTCCTGACCTTCTCCGCCACTGCGAAGCATACCGCATTCAGGTCACTGTACTGTCCAGCCGGAAGCTTTTTCCTGCAGTAATCCAGCATCTGCACACTGCTCAGCATGTCATCAGGAGAGACCTCCTCTTCCCATCCATGAAAATGCCTATCAAGGTACCTCCTGCAGGCCCCACAGACTGCTTTGTTCTCTTCCTGCTTCATCAGAGCCTCTGTCGTCTCCAGCTCGATCAGGTCGAGGAGCGCGTCGGGATCCCGTGCGAACACGCCCGACCCGCTGGCACGGTCCATGGAGCGCTTCGCCCCCTGGCTGCCCTTGCTGTGGTGGTGGCAGTAGATGACCGCGCATCCCAGCTCCGTGCATACCTTGTCAAACTGGTTGCAGAAGGCCGCCATCTGGTCCGCGCTGTTCTCGTCGCCGGTGATGACCTTGTAGATAGGGTCTATGACAATGGCGACATAATCCTTCTTGACTGCCCTGCGTATCAGTTTTGGCGCCAGCTTGTCCATCGGGCATGACTTCCCTCGCAGGTTCCAGATATCGATGTTTCCCAGACAGGAAGGCTGCCATCCAAGCGCTTCATACACATCCCTGAAACGGTGCAGGCAGCTGGCACGGTCAAGCTCCAGGTTCACATACATCACCTTCCCTTTCGCACACTGCCACTGCAGCCATTTCCTGCCCTCTGCCATGGCAATGCAGAGCTCGATCTGCAGGAACGACTTTCCGGCCTTTGACGGCCCCGCCAGCAGCATCTTGTGGCCTTTCCTGAGCACGTTTTCAATCAGGCATGGCGACAGCTCCGGCAGGCTGTCCCATACGCTCTCCAAGCTTTCAGGCTCCGGCAGGTCGTCATTGATGCTTTCTATGTATTCATGCCACTCATCCCATGACGCCTTCCCGATATTAGTGTCTACAAGGAACTGTTTCCTCCCGTTCCTCATGACCCCGGGCATCCTTGACAGTCTGGATGGGTTCCTGTTCTGTGTATCGATCCTGAGCCCGTTCCTCTCGCACACCTTGTAAAGATAGTCGACACGCCTTCGGTACTCCGTATAATCTGCTGCATCTACACGCACGACGGCGTGCAAGCTCTTGCCTCCGCTATGGACTAAGCATGCTACTGGCAGTTCCAGTTCCCTGATGACAGCATTCTGTTTCTCGATCTCCATGTCGTCAGACTCCACTAAAGCATAGCGGAACTCCGTCACGTTCTCATTCTTCACGCCCTTCCCGTCCAGCGGGTTGAACCTGATCCATGCCCCTGCTTCCTTGTTGTAATCGCCGATTGCGTACCCAATATCCTTATATTTGTCAAGCTCCCGGATCAGCTGCCCGGCAGTCCTGTCGTATACCCCCTTTGACGGCATATGCTTACCGTCTTTTTCAAAGGAATGGGTGACGAAGCCTACGGTCTCGGATGCCTCGAACAGCGTCTCAAGATAGGTTATGAGTTCCTTCCTTCCGTCCCATCCGTCTCCCGGCTCCGTGACCTCTTTCCCTTCTATCCAGTTGCGGTCTATGACAGCGCCTTCCTCTGCGGATATGGTCTCGCCCCAGTCAAGCTCACGGCCCCCGCCTGCCGGCTTCCAGCCGCGCTCCATGGCCATCTTCACGATGGTGCCGCCCGTCACCGGGGTACCAGAGCTTCCGCTGAAGCTGCCCCATTTTCTGCGGCACTCCCCGGGATTGTATCTCCTGCTGTCACGCATGCTCCAGCGCTCCCAGTCCCCAGGGGAATACCCCTCCTCCTTCAGTGCCATGCCGACGTTTACCCACGACTGGTAGTCAAGTCCTGCGGGGTCTATGTGATTTAAAATTTCAAGAATATCTGTCTTATTTCCCATCTAAAACATATTCCTTTGCCACTTGCTGTTGTGTCATGCCTGCTTTATGGCGGGCTTCTTTCAGATTATTTCTCATCTATCCACCATCACTCTGTATCTGGTATATAATCTTTTGGGGTGATACCTGCCGGAATCCTCCATCCATTTGCCGCTATACGGTCAATTAATTTTCTAGCGGAATCGAATTTCCATGTGCCAACATGGTCAAATCCTTTTCCTTCAAGAAAACGTATCTGTTTCGGTGTTGTAAATCCTTCTTCTTTACGCTTGATAAGCTTATTAATCAAAAGCTCAGCCTTTCCTGCATTCTCAACATTGTCAGGACATATCCCGAACTTTTCTAATGTATTCAGCTGTTTCTCACTTGCAGGAGCCATCTGATATCCAAAGGAAGGAACATACTCGGATAGATCTTCCGCCTGTATACTAAACTCAAACTGCAGGGGATCTACAAGTTTCCCCTTCCTGCGCTTCATTTCTTCCAGCTGCTTTGCAAGGGCCTCCTCACGCTGTGACACGACATCTTCAGATGCTGTCCTTTCCGCCTCCCCAATATCCACGGGGCATCCTCCGGCTTCCTCCAGATTCACGGTCATCCGCTTTGATACTTCCGCGTCCGTGCAGATCAGGTCTGCAGGATGGCACAGCTCATGGCGATCCGTGTGCCACAGGAAATCCAGCAGCAGCAGATGATCCTTACCCGGGTGCAGCCTCGTCCCACGGCCTACCATCTGGCTGTACAGGCTCCGCACCTTCGTCGGCCGCAGCACCACGATACAGTCCACAGAGGGGCAGTCCCAGCCTTCGGTAAGCAGCATGGAATTGCACAGTACGTCATAATCGTCCTTGTCAAACGCCTCCAGCACCTCCGCCCTGTCCGCACTGTCCCCATTGACCTCTGCCGCCCGGAACCCCTTCCCGTTCAGGATGCCGCAGAATTTCTGGCTGGTCTTTACCAGCGGGAGGAAAACCACTGTCTTCCTTCCCCTGCAGTGTTCCGCCATCTCTGAGGCGATCTGGTGCAGGTACGGATCCAGCGCCGTGCCGATATCGCCCGCTTTGAAATCCCCTGCATGAATGCCGACTCCAGTCAAATCCAGCTTCAGCGGTATGGTCAGCGCCTTGATCGGCGACAGGTATCCGGATTTGATCGCTTTAGGAAGGGTATATTCGTATGCCAGCGATTCAAAGAACTCTCCGAGATTACGCATATCTCCCCTATCAGGGGTGGCTGTCACACCCAGTACCCTTGCGTCCTTAAAATGCCCCAGCACGCGCTGGTAGCTATCTGACAGGCAGTGGTGGGCCTCATCAATGATGATGGTGCCGAAATAATCTGCAGGGAACTGTCCCAGCCGCTTCTCCCTCATAAGGGACTGTACGGATCCCACCGTGACACGGAACCAGCTGCCGAGGCATGTCTGCTCCGCTTTCTCCGTAGCGCAGCAGAGCCCCGTCGCCCTGCGGATCTTGTCTGCCGCCTGATCAAGCAGCTCCCCCCGGTGGGCAAGTATGAGCACACGGTCTCCCCTGCGCACGCATTCCTCCGTGACCTTGGCGAACACGATGGTCTTTCCGCAGTTATGGGTGACGGTAAAATCATCCAGAAGATAGCGGTTGTCCCCATCGACCGTGAAGCCAAAATATTCCCCGATATCAGCTTTTATTACTGAGAATCCGGTTCTCAGTACGTCTTTTTTCTGCCGTCTGATAGGGCATCTCTTCCTCTGGATCCTGCATGGTATGATTCTGCAGTCGCCGCTTATGCTCACCCTATAATAAACGCCTTCAAAGTCTCCGCACCTTTTCACTGACGCCTTCACGTAGGCCGCCAAGCCGAGCGACCTGCACATATATGCCACATCGTCCGACAGGCCTCTGGATTTCGAGATGAAGTCATATCCGCCCATGCCGTTGTATGAGCCGTCCGAGTCCATAAGGCCCGCCAGAATCTCCAGCCTGACGGAACTGTCCGCAGTCTTATAGCGTTGCGGAACCCTTTTTTCCGATGCCCCTTTCCTCCTCACTCCAATGGAGGCAAGATCCTGATGCAGTCTGCTGCCGTTTTTTCCCAGTGCGGATCTGTCGTTCTGTACAAAATGATATGTTCTCGCCTGCCCTGCATCCGTGGCCCGCAGATGCATATCATATTTTTTCGCCTGCCGCCCCAGTTCGTCCACAACTTCCCTATCCGGCGTCGTCACGGAAATGCCGTTTTTTATTTCTCCGTCTCCAAGCAGTATCCCCAGAAAATAAGGGGATATCGGAAGCTCATCCTTTTTATATCCGGGGAAACTCTCTATGACGCCACTTCTGACAAGCTTGTACAGATGCTTCCTGTTCCTGCTCCAGTCAAGATATTCCTCCACCGGGACATCAATGACCTCCCCACCCCTGTCCTGCGACGGATACCTGGGGGTTCGTTTTTCATTTGTCCTTACCAGTGTCAGTTTATGGTCACCTGTCACCGTGAACGGTTCCCCCTTTATCGGAACGACCCTATACATCTGCCCGGTGCCCGATATGGCCGCAAGCACATGCCGGGCTTTCCCGTCAGCCCCCAGAAGCTTGTCCCCCGTCCGGATCTCTTCCACGGCCCTGAAAGATCCGTCAGCCATGAGCAGCCTCTCGCCTTTCGCATGGCACCCCGTGGGGAGCACAAGAAGAGTTTTCTGTATGCCTTTCCCCCACTCGGAGAAAATGCTTTCTCTTGCCTCTTCCTGATATGGCCTTAATTCCATCAGAACTCACCTGCCTTATAGGCCGGGCCCTGCTGTCCCGCGTTTCCCTTCGGGTAGAAACGCTTGATCTCGTTTATCCGGCGTGTCTCCCCGTTCTTCTGGTAAGTATAGATCCCCACCTTTGCCCGTCCTGTGGAACCGGGGACACGCGTCCAGTCCATGCGCATCGACTCCCCTTTTTTCTTCTGGCCGATGCTGGAAAAGAACGCTGAAAGCATCCCTTCCGTGATGGTATGCAGGAACAGGTTGTGGTTGATATAGACTGTTCCCTGTACAGCGTCAATCCGGATCCTCAGCACCGCTTTGTTGCAGGGAGGGAGCTTCTCGCTCCCTTCATGCCGGCCCCTATCAAAGCTCTCCACCGTAAAATCATAGTCCCCTTCCGGAAGCAGCACGAATTCGCTCCCTTCTTTCTCTATCGTGTCATCCCAGTCCAGTTCCTTTTCAGTCATGTTTTCCATATCAAACCTCCTAGTTGAACGGTATCTCGCCGCTTTCCTTCATTTCCTTTATCATCGCATATACTTTCTGCCACGCCCCCACGAGGACTCCCCGGATGAAGCCTGGGTCATACTTCTCGACCGGGGTGTCAGCAGGGTAGTATCCCCGCGCCCCGACCACGTTCTGGATGTCCCACTCGCAGACCCCGTTCGCCAGCATAAGATCCTTCAGGGCCTGCGGGATGTTGGCCGGGTCGCTCACCCAGATCAGGGACTGCTGCCCGCCCTGCTGCACGGATCCTGAGGCCGCCGCTGCCTGCGTCAGGCCGCCCCCGGGACTGTCAGCCGTCCCGCTGCCTGCATCCCCGGAGCCGGGTATGTATGCAGGGCTGTCCACAGGCTCCTCCTGTTCCTGCGCCCGTGTGGCGGCCGGTGCTGCCTCCGGGTGCGGTGCCCCGATAATACCCGCGATGCCTTCATAGTCAAATGGCATCTCCTCCGGAAGCCCGTAGCGGTTCTTTGCGTCCCAGCAGGGATGGTGGGCGGTATACATCACCCGGGAGCCGCCCTGGGCTTTCCTCTTTTTCCCCTTGTCGTCCACTGCAACGGAATAGGTCTTATAGTTGGCGAACAGCACCATGTCCGCCCACTCCTTCACCAGCGGTGATGTCTGCGAAGTGGTCTTTTTGCCCAGCTTCAGCTCCCATCTGTCATATGCCCCCATCTCGTCCGGCTGCTCAAACTTCCGCATCTGTGCATGGGCAGTGAGAACCACGTTGACGCCTGCGTCTATGACTTCAGAAAGCCTGTTCAGGAAGCGCCCGAACTCTTCTTTTGTGTAGACATAGCCCGTGCCATATCCGAAGCTTTCCAGCCCGTCTTTCTGGTGCTTTGAGCAGATATGCTCTACACACATCTGCTCTGCCCAGTCTATGGTATCCACTATCAGGGTCCTGCAGATTTCAGGGTGGGCACGTACATACTCCACCTGCTCAATCAGCATGGGCCATGAAGTCGGGGCCGGGGTCCTTGCTACATCCATGTCCTTTGTGCTGCCTTCCGTATCAATAAACAGCGGGTTCGGGAACCTTGCGGCAAACGTGCTTTTCCCGATGCCTTCCGGGCCATAGATGACCACCTTTTTCGCCCCGGGCATCTTCCCTCTGATAATCTCCATCAGAACTCACCTGCCTTCCATTCTGTTCTCTTGTCTTCCATGGCAGGATGCCCCTGCCCCTCCACATAGCCGTCGGAGATGATGATGGAGCACTCCTCCCCTGTGCTGACCCTTGTCGCTATTGCCTGCAGCCCTTCCTGCTCCAGCCATGCGCCGAACTCGCGCAGCGTCTGCAGATCCATCTGCTCCAGCTTGTCCAGAAGCACAAAGCCGCACTTCGGGTTCAGTTTCCTCACAATGGCAGTCGCCACCTTCAGCCGGCCGGATCCGGACATGTTGTCCCATTTCTGGCCATTATAAACCAGCTCGCCGTCCTCTACCGAAAGTCCCGGGAGCGGAAGCTCCGCCGACTCCAGAAGGTCTGTCTTGTCCTTCCTTACCTGACTGATCTGTGAGGTCAGGCTGTCGTATTGATTCTTGTATGCCAGTGCGTCATCCTCTGCCTTGTCCTTGTCCAGATTCGCACGAACTCTGCGGTTGATCTCTTCAATGTTGGAGATGCTCTGCTCCAGTTCTGCTGTTGACTGGTCATCAAGGTCCTGCGCCTCCATCATTGCTGTGTTCAGGCTCAGCTGTGCCTCTTCCAGCTCCTGCCTCTTCTTTGCCAGCTGGTCCTGCAGCGCCTCTACCTCTCTGCTGATGAGCGCTACTGACTGCCTGTACCTGTCAGCCTTGTCACGCTTTCTCTGGTTCTCTCCGTTCTTTGCCAGGATATCCTGCTGCTGTCTGATCAGCTCCGTTGGTGACACGATATCCTTCGGCGCGTCCGGGTAATAGGGCTGCTCTTTGGCATATTTCTTTTTCTGGTCAGCGATCTGGCCGATTGTCAGTCTCTGGCTGTAAAGATCCTTTTCCTTTTTTTCCAGCTCTGCCAGCTTATCCCCGACACCAATGATCCGCAGGAGCGTTTTCGCTTTCTCCTGACTGGACGATTCCAGAAACTTCGGCAGGTCAATGGCAAGCTGCTCCACAAACTCATTTAAAAGCTGCTGCCCTCCCTTCTTCCCGGAAGGATCCGTTACCTTCAGGTCGCCGTTCTTCCCCTTCCGTTCCACTACAAGTCCGTTGTTCATGACAATGTGCAGGGTCGGCGGGATAGCAGAGCCTTCCCTCTGTGCCACGGACGGGCGGTACCTGTCCCCTCCGAGGGCCCATGCGATAGAGTCAAGGACCGACGTCTTCCCCTGGTTGTTGTTCCCTCCGATGATCGTCAGGCCGTTTGCCGTAGGCTCCAGCTTAACAGCCTTGACCCGCTTGACATTCTCAATCTCCAGCTTATTAATCTTCATTGCTTCCACTTGATTTCTCCTTTCCGTGCCCTTATAATGGACATATAGACATTATTTTTAGTACCTAGGCTCCAAGCCCTGCCGGCTGCGGGGCCTATCTCTTTCCGCCGTCCTCCCTGATGGATAGATGCGCACATACTGCGAATACCGCCGTGAGCAGGAGCCCTAATATCAGGTTGTCCTCTGCGCCAGTCGCGCCGACCATCGCCAGAAAAGCTATGGCTCCGAGGACGTTGCTCGCATTGAACACCCTGCGCAATGTATTAACCCTCCCCGTATCAGAATTCGAATGCCGGGTACACAACCGTCTCATAGTCATGGATTTCTTCCACGTACTTCTGGATTTCTGCCATCCCGCTAAGGCTGTCATATATCTCCTGCGCCTCCTCCATGGTGTCGCATTCCGCATAATCTTCCATGCCGTCCTGATCACTCTTCCAGAACCTTACCTTGTATTCCTTGATTCCCATATGTATCCTCTCCTTCCTGCCCGTATGTCGCATAGGCCTTCCTTACATCTTCATCAGCTGCAGGATCTTGTCATCTGTAGCCTCAAGCTCCTTAAAGATCACGTACAGCTGCACATTGTCAAAGTGCCCTTCCCTCAGCCGCCTGCCGAATGCCTGCTGGGTAATGTTGAGCTTCTTGCCCATGTACTCCTGATTTTTCCCGAGGGTGTCCATCCTGCCCAGCATCCACTCCCTCAGGTCTGTCTGTAGGTATTTCTTCTTGTTGATCGATACCCGCGGCACATTTGTCACCTCCCCTGGCCTGCGGCCGCAGTACCGGGTCCGTATGCAGCACCTTCACGACCCCGTCCCTGACCTCTATAAACGTCCTGATTGTCTGTCTATGCATTCTCATAGCCTCCCTGCCTGCTGCCGAGCTCAGTCCAGCAGTTCCCCGTCCCCCATTTTGCATACCCTGGGCAGGCACCCGTCTGCGTCACGCCCCGCAGCTTATAGAGTGCCGGCCTTCCGATATGCAGGATGCTCTCGCGCAACCTTTCAAACGCCGGATCACTTCACCGGGGCGTGGCACTGTCTATAAATTTCCGGCCTGCCACGGCAGGATAGGCGTGTATCCCTCCGTGGCAGGTACTTTCGCATCAATGCGGCCCGTCAACAGTTTATAGGGGCTTCGGACCCTCACGCCTCTAAGGGGCGCGGCCGTTTTAGCCGCCGGGCGGCGGATGCCGCCCAGTTTATGTCTCAACGTCCTGACTGTCTGTCTATGCTCCTCACCTCCCTCCTCCAACACCAATATCCGTTTCCTTGTCTGCAAAGTCCCTTGCCATTTTCAGCTTTCCCTCTTATACTGTTGGTACAAGCCACTGCCATGGCCAAGTACACAGAAAGGAGAAAATGCTATGCTTGATAAAGAAACTTCCGAAAAGCTGCAAGCTACCGTTATGGAGCGACTGACAAAAACACTTCCCGATGATTCAGTTGGAAATGAGTTTACCAAGACACTACTCCGACTTGCTGTTTTGGCATCTGCTGTCACTCTTGAAGAGTATGAGAAATTGAATCAATAGCTTTATTTATTTTGATTGTCAACTCCGCAGCTATTTTTTCCAGTGGCTGATCTTGAACCCGCTTTTCAAGGTCAGCTATTCTCTTTTCTAACGCTCTCCAATGTTTCTTAGATACAAACGTCTTCCTCACCTCCCTCCTATACTGGCTCCCGCGGCTTGCTTTTCCCTCCCATCCCCCTTATACTATACTTACAGGCCACTGCCATGGCTGAGTAAAGAGGAAAGGGGAAAGCCTTATGTCTGATACAAAAAAATATGCGGTAGACGTTGCTAAAGAAATCACAATCGCACATCTTAATAATGCCAACTCCGGTAATGCATATAAAGAAATCGGAAGAGACATTGGTGAAATGTACGAAGAGATTTTCAACAAAGTCTACGAAATACTTACAAAGAGCGAATAGGGTAGTCTAACAACACTCGTGCAACATCTGGTATTATTTTTATTTCATCAGGTGTTGCATTCTTTTCTGTCGCTCTCTCCAAAAAATTTAGCAATGCAGTTGCGACTCTTAAGGAAACATCTTCTTTTGTGATTTTTTCCATCCTTTCCTCACCTCCCTCCTATACTGGCTCCCGCGACTTGCTTTTCCCTCCCATCCCCCTTATACTATACTTACAGGCCACTGCCATGGCTGAGTATGAATGGAAGGAGAAAACTATGGAAAAACCTTTTACAGTAGACTTTGATGATCTTGGGAACTTTCTTGACAGCCATTTCTCAAACGACCAGAAATCAAAGGAACTTATCAAGAATGCAGGCTTCAGCGAGGCCCAAATAAACATCATCAACACGCTTATCCTCACTGCGCTAAAGGCTTATGACCTCCAAAAGCAGCAGTAACCGAACTATCAGCATATTTTCTTAAATATGAGAGTTCCTTTTGAGAAACAGACTGCTTCCCGCCAGAAGCGGTCTTTTTCTTTTTCCTCTTTTTCTTTCCCGTCTCCCTCACCTCCCTACTCCAGAAAATACTCAATTGGCTTGCGTTCCTACGTCTCACTCTGCTATAATCTCCTTATCAGCACTGCTACATCGAAAAATATTTAGGAGAAAGAAACATATGGCTTATTACACGACAATAACAAAATCTTTTGTCTGCCCTTACCTAAAAATGAACGTATGGCTGACTGGAAAATACCAGCTTTCAGATAGCACCCAAAATCCTTATGAAGCAAAGTTCAAAAGTGCCGTCTGCTCAATTACAGAGAATAGCCATAAGCCTATATATGAGCAAACCGAGAACGAAAAATATTTAAGATGCCCTAATTCTTCATGTAAATATTCCGATGAATTTGACCGTATTATAGACTTGCGGAAACAAGGCTACTGACTCCGCGTTTTCCTCCTTTCGATACAGAACTCAAATTTAACTGCCTTTTTGTTGACCTGTTCCAGTTGATTCAATAGCGTTTGAAAGCGTTCTGAAACCGACACCTCTTTTTTCATTTGACCAATCAGCATCTGTTCCTCACGAAGCAGATTTTCCAGCTGGGCAATATTAATTATTCTTTCAGAAACATACACTCTCTTTTGCGTTTATCTCACCTCCTTCGTTTGGTATGTTGAACTTTTACTCCAAAAAAATATCTGTTACTTTGCACTTTAATGCCCCAGCTATCTTTAGCAGAGTTTCTGTAGTAGTAACTTTAAGACTGCCATTTTCAAGCCCAGAAATTATCGTTCTTGATACTTGCGAGCGTTCCGCCAACTCAGTCTGTGATATCCCAAGTCTATTTCTTTGCTCACGAATTTTATATTGCATTTTATTCCCCTCCTTTCGTGTTTAATATGTTGAACTATTCGTATCATATCACCTCTTTTTCTCTTTGTCAAGTATGCTAAACAAAAATGTTGACATTTTTATTTTTTAATTGTACAATATACTAAACAAGGAGGTACAATCTATGACTCTTGGATACATAGTTAAACAGTATCGCACTGATAATGATTTAAGCATGGACGAGTTCGCAAAACGCTGCTCATTGAGCAAAGGCTACATATCCATGATAGAAAACGGAATAAATCCAAGGAACAATAAACCCATAGCACCGACACTCCCTTCTATTATGAAAATTGCGTCCGCAATGAATATGGAACTTGAAGAACTTTTAAAAATAATGGATGGTGAGCAAAAGGTTACACTGATTTCTCAAAAAGAATCTGAAAAGAAAAAAGGTACTATCATCAACGTCCTGGGCCGCGTGGCCGCCGGCATCCCCATCGAGGCCGTGGAGGAAATCATCGACACTGAAGAGATTACCGAAGAGATGGCGCGCACTGGAAACTTTTTCGGGCTAAAAATCAAAGGAGACAGTATGATTCCGAATATCTGCGATGGGGATGTTGTCATCGTCCGCCAGCAGGATGATGCCGAGAGCGGTGATATTGTCATTGCAACAATAAATGGCACAGATGCAACTTGTAAGCGTCTTCGGAAATATAAGGATGGCATTGAGCTGATTGCTAATAATCCTACATATGAGCCACTGGATTTCTCAAATCGGGAAATTATAGAAAAGCCAGTTAGAATTATCGGCAAGGTTATAGAGCTCAGGCGAAAATTTTAACCATACAAAGGAGTTTCCATGAAAATTGTTAACTATAGTTTGCTCACAATTTGGTATTTATGGTGCTTATATGGTATTATAAAAAGCTACGAAGTTGAGATAAGGCAGCCAAAATCGTCTAATTCCATGCAATATTTGAGAGGCTTCTCCACCATTAAGAATCTTTCAGCTCTTTCAATAGAACAGTGCATTGGGTATATCCCATATTGGATTAGATATATAAAGTATTGCAAACGTAATTAGCAGAAACTCGTTTGCGACGGCAAAAACCATGTTGATTCCGTCCTTGACTGGGAATCAGCCAGAGTAAAAGACTTCAGGTTAAACCACTACGGCGTTTTAATAAAATTATCGGCTATGCAAATTTTTTATCCATTACAATAAATATTTTTATCATACTACTTGTGTTTTTCTAAATAATTGCATATAATAAGGGTACAATATGATTGTCGCCTCAGGGCAGGGCGACATTAAAATAAAGACGGCTCAATGGATGATTCTCCTTGTAGAGCGCAAGGAGCTTAAACAAAAAAAGGCTCAATGGCATTGTACCCTCTGCACACGCAGGGGGTATTTTTATAGGAGCAGATATGCAGCTAAAAATACTTTCCGAAAAATTTTATGCAAACTATGCGCATTATCGGGAAAGTTGTAGAACTGAGAAGAAAATTTTGAACACAAAAAAGAAGCCAAAAACAATTTGCACCTTGAAAACAGAATAAATACATGCCTATTTGCATAAAATATTTACGAAAAAGAACATTTGTCCCTTGTTTTTGTGCTAAAATAATGCTATAGTGAAGGTGTATTTAGGTTTTCTGATTGTTTCTCTTTTTCAAGAAGGAGGTGGCAATATGGCGACATCGACATTTACCAAGCAATTTTCCGTTGATAAGAAAAAAGCAAATGAATTTGTGGCAGAAATGTCCAAAAAAGTAACGCCTACGCTGCAGCCTGATTTCAAATCTAATCTTGTGCGTTTATCACAAGATAATGAATTGAAAAAAAATATTCTGGCTGCACTGAATGACTGAAATAATATACAAAGTTATACCTTTAGGAGAACTTTTAAGCAAAGAGTACAATCAGGATAAACTGAATAATGCATTCAAAAAGTTCTCTTGTCAACGCGAAGCTGATTTAGAGAACTTTTTGCAGGAAAAAGCAATCTTATATGAAAATACAAATTTAGGAAAGACTTATCTCATATTGGATTCCGCAGAATTAAAAAATAATAATTTCGTAATTGCAGGATACTTTACAATTGCCCAAAAATCCGTGGATATATCAGAGATTTCTGCAAAAAAACGGCGAAAAATGTTAGGATCATATCCCGGCAGAGATAAACTAAAATCCGTACCTGCTTATCTTATCGGCCAATTAGGAAGAAGCGATTGTTATTCAGCTCAGCAATTATCAGGAAATACTATTCTGAATGAATGTTATAGCGCTATCAGCCTAGCCTCAATGATTGTTGGCGGAAACCTAATTGTCTTGGAATGCCGAGAAGGTATGTTTTCAAAAGTTTATGAAAAGCTCGGATTTAAAAAGTTATATGATTCATTAAACGAAGAAAATTTAGATACTTTGTATAAGAAGGTAGATTTTGAAGCCTACTGGAATTCTAAGTAAAAGAATAATGCCGTACATAAGGACATGACCAATTACCTGATTTTAAAAATATCTCTTTTAATCATAAAGCCGCCCGGTGCTACCAACACCGAACGGCTTAAGATATATCCGAAGATGATATCCCTCACTGGATTTATTGTATCATCTCCGGGAGCAGTCTGCAAGCGATTTTTCGCCGGCTGTTATTTTCATACGCTTTCCAAGGAGG
>CAXHOW010000052.1:0-14990 GCA_964018205.1 uncultured Acetatifactor sp.
CTGATCTGCAGCGATTTTGCAAGGGAGCGGATAGAGGGAAGCGCTTCCCCAGCCTTCAGTTCGCCGCTCATAATCTGTGTTTTTATCTGTGATACAATCTGCTCGTACAGAGGACGACTTGCTTTATTACTTACAACAATCTCCAAACCGTCACCGCCTTACCGTCTTTTACTGTATTGTATAAACAAGTACAGTATAATACGCAGAAAAGTGATTGTCAAGTCAATTCTCTAACTTTTAAGAAGTTAATTTTGCCACCACATCCGTACCATCAACGAATGGATTTATCCAATACCGCGAATCATAGGAACTATCTGCATTATCCCCAAGGACATAGTAGCAGCCTTCCGGTACTGTCATGCTGATACCATTTTTCTCCACGGTATCACCACCCACTGCCGCAATCCGTTTCACGAGCAGTTTCCCATCGTGCCGGAATATGATGATAACTCCTGTCTCCAGACTGAAATATATCCGGCAGCCGATGATATAACTGCCCCTTCCCAGCGTCGGCTCCATGGACTCGCTCGGCACATAGCCGATCAAAAACACACACTTTAAAAGAATAAAAGTAAGAAGCATTACAATGATGGGGATAATCCAATAATTCCGGCATTATGCCGCGAGAACCTTTTAGCGGATAATTTTATATACAGAATTGCCTTGGAAAATATGTATGCACCAAAAACCCCGCCGGAGCGGGGCTGGTATTTTTTTATGCTGCGGTGAAGCCTTGGGCTGCAAGTGCCTCTGTCAATTCTTCGTTCTTCTCGCCGCTGAGTGTGCCGTTCCGGTCAATGATGTAGTTGCCGATGGCGAAAGCGTATGTGGGGGCTTTCTGGTATACTGGAGCCGTTCCGATGAAGTCGCCTACTGCGGTTGACAGCTCTTTGCGGCAGGGGCCGGTTACAATGTAGCTGATTTCCATGGTGCCGGCTTCCTGATTGGCTTCGGCTCCCTCTGCCGGTTCGGGGCTTTCAGCTGCCTGCTCTGCCGTATTCTCTGCAGTTTCCGGTTCTGCCGTGGCTTCCTCCTGCTCTACCGCCTGCATGATTGGCGGTTCTTCCGGGATGATGGCCAGTGCCGTTTCCTCCGGGGCCGGTGCTTCGGCTGCTTCTTCCTGCACAGCTTTCTTCTGCGCCTTGGCGGCTGCCTTTTCTGCGCAGGTTACATTTACCTCTCGGGTTGCCCGGATGATGATGCCGCAGCAGGGACAGATATATTTGATGCTTCGGTTGGTGGATTTCTTGCGCCCGCCTTTGGAGCCTCCGATTGCCTGCAGGCGGCTGGCGTGGATGCCGGTATCCCCCAGGGTGGATATGATCCATGTTTCGGCTTCCGGAGCCAGGGTCGTAACCGTCCAGCCGTATTTGGGATGTTTCTCAATATGTAGGCCGTGGGCTTCGGCGGTGGCTTTGAATTTCATATTGTGGTAATAGCCGTTGTTGCTCACGTCCCGGATATCATGCTGTAGATTGTATAAATGGCTCATTTCATGGAGAAGTGTGGCAGCTACTTCTGTAATGGGGCGGTCTAGGTACTCGGAGCAAAGATTAATCTCCCGGTAAAGCTCGTTATTCGCATTCCAGATTTCATGGATACTGCACCAGCCATATGCGCCGCGCCCGCCGTCCGGGGATACGGTGATGGCCGGGCGGGTAAGTTCTTCATGGTAAAAATGCTTATTGAACAGGTCAAACATTTCTTCGGTTTTCTTTACGATTTCGGATATTTGAAGCATTATTGAGTCCTCCTTAAAATTATGTTTTAATTCTGTGTGACACAGCTTACATTTTTTCTATGTGAAAGCAAGTAAGAATTTTTAAATATAGTATATTGGTTTTAGGCTTGTATTTGGTTAGTATCACTTATATAATAGGGACATGATTGGAGGAATGGATATGACGTTACAGCAATTAAAATATATGATAACGGTGGCGGAAAGGGGCTCTATCACAGAGGCAGCAAAAGAATTGTTCATTTCACAGCCCAGTCTTTCCGGGGCGATCAAAGAAGTAGAGAATGAAGCGAAGATTACCATTTTTAATCGTTGCCGGGCGGGAGTTGCATTGACTACCGAGGGCATGGAGTTCTTGGGATATGCCAGACTACTCCACGTCTTCTTACCACTTGCTCATGTCCGGATTGTGGGCTGAAATCCAAGAATACAATATCACCTTGTTTCGGATTATACATTACCACACTTCCTTTCCAATAGGAGAACCCCAATCAAATTCCTCAGCTTTATATTCCCCGTCATAATCTTTAAATATATCTTCCAAAGTAAGCTCTTTTTCTTTTTTAACTTTTGTAATCACGATATTATCATCAACCCTATTAAGTTCCACAAGATCATTTTGCAGAAAGAGCGGGACGGATTCTCTTTTTCCCGCAAGAAAATCGTGAACAACAGGGAAAAGACCGGCAGGAAACCGGACGCCCAGACAAGGCATCCCCACCACCCCCCGTGAAAAGTAACCTTACTGATAATCTGCTTTACTTACTCTAGATAACTAATAGACTTTGCACCTTGAATATGGTATACTCATTACACTGGGAGGGACAGCACATGGACAATGAACAGTTATTACAAGCAATATCGGAAATGATCAATATGAAACTGAAGGAAAGCTTACACCCAATCAACAGCGAACTCGGAAAAATTAATGAACGACTTGACAAAATCGATGAGCGACTTGACAAAACCGATGAGCGACTTGACAAAATCGATGAGCGACTTGACAAAACCGATGAGCGACTTGACAAAATCGATGAGCGACTTGACAAAATCGAGGGCAGACTCGGTGTGGTGGAGGTCCTCCAGAAACGCAATACCAGAAAGCTTGACGATCTCAGTCTTGACCTGAAAATAGCGGAAAGAGACATCAAGCGTGACATCCATGATCTGAATGACGAAATGGATACAGTGATTGAAATTCTCAAGATACATGACATACTGCCACGGTGAGCAGCCGTGGCAGATATATAATTGAATATGCCATATCGAAAAAATGCAATGTCTATTGAACTACCAAGAGCTTGCATCTTTTTTATGGAATGATTCCTTTATAAGAAAGTCACCACTCCTCATCCATGGGCGGCTCTTCCTCTCCTCCGGTAATATAGAATCTGTCATACCGCATACCGGAAGCGAGGGCATACACCTGCAGCAGATGCTCCCCGACAGATAGCTCCATGCGCGTCACCGGCACCCATCTGTAAATCTGTTCCGCCTCATATCGCCATAGATTGCCCTTTCCGTAAAGCAGCTCCCTCGGCATGGTTTTTCCGTCTATGCCCAGAGCAAAGGATCCTTCCTCCCGCACATTGAACTTGGACAGCATCCAGAAGGTGTATACTCCTCCCTTACACAGCATCCTATAGTTCAGACTGGGTGCATTGTCTGGCTCCCATCTGCGCTCCGGTGTCCTGATGTACATGGCAAGGCCGCTTTGGCCGAAGGATTCGCTGGCACAGTGCCGCCAGAGTCCGGATTGTCCTGCGTCTTTCGTCCATGCGTTACGGCTTCCGGCAAGCGCTGCAGCCGCATCGATTCTCACCGCTCCTCCTTCTTCTCTGCAGACACGGCTCCCCTGCTCCAGATACCAGCAGGGCTCCACCCTTTTGCCGTACCGCTCCGCCTGAGCCACCCTGCAGGTCAGCGCCAGACCGTCCCCGGCTTTTCTATATGCGGTATAGAACATGGGTCTGGGCAGCAGCTCCTGTTTTCCGTAGAAGTCATCACACCATTTCGTCATATCCCATTCCATAGGCAACGACTGTTCTCCCCGGATGCCTGCCATATTATTTTCCTTTCTGGGGCCGGTGTAAATCACAAGCCGGGAAAACGCAAAATACCGATCCACCGCCCATAGGAACAGCCTATGTTCCCCGGCTTCCGGCACGGTAAGCTGCAGGTACAGACGGTCCACATTGTTAAGCACATTCTTCTTCCAGTTCCCCCGCCACTCATCGTTGGAGAAGGACTCTGCGATCTGCACCGGCCCCTGATCCAGCGACACGCCGATACGTATCCTGCCTACAGAATTCAGGGAAGGAAACCTATGGATTTCCAGCAGGAAGTCGCCGCAGCCCGCAGCCACAAAACTATAGCACAGAGGCTGCGCTGACGCATCTCCCGGCTCTCTCTGAACCCGGGCCTCCACCAGATCTCCCCGCATGCGGCCCAGTCTGGGAATCACTTTAAAGTCTCCCCGGTCCTGAAGCCCTGACTGCAGCTGCCCGGCTTCCAGCGCTATCAGGCCGTCCTCCTCAATCGCAGCAGGCCTACCCTCTGCCTGCCCGCCGCCGTCCCTCGCAGTAGCTGCCACATTTTCCGTCCGTACCGGAATACTGCGGCAGCTCCCGTCCTCAAGATTCTTCACCACCAGCTCGCCTTTACGGGCTGACGAAACATCCTCTACACTGACCAGAACCCTCTTTTCCCCGGAAACCGTTGTCCGCTCCTCGGAGAGCTTCACCCATTCCGGCGCCTGAAGACTTGCCCTGAATTCTCCGCCCCCTCTGTTTCCGATTTCGATCCACTTTTCCCCGGGCGCAGCAAATACCAGCTCCTCTCCTTCGTTCCAGATATTCACTCCCATGGTCGGACTGCCGCCGATCTCAAGAGGCGGCGTGCAGACCGGCATCATAGCGGCCCGCGGCGGCGGAAAGCCCTCCGGATTCAGGATTCCCTTCCATTTCCCGCCGCATAATACATGATTATAATAATGCAGCAGCCTCCTTCTGGCATCCTCGGCCTCTCTGGATTTCCTTGTATAAAGAGCTGCGGCCTGCATATTGCCCCGGTCGTACATCAAGGTGCTTCTGTCCCCATAATAGTAAGAAAGATTGGTGAAATATGCCGCCTGAATCCGCATCAGTACCAGCTGGAAAAAGGCGTCCTTCTCCGCCTCTGGCAGCCTCTCATATAAGGCGTTTCCCTGCCGGAAAAGCTCCTCATACTTGTGGATGCGCACCACCGCTTCGTCTCCGTACGCCGTCTGGGAAAAGGCATCCGTATCCATGTTCTCCAGCTTACGCACATTGGTCAGCTGAGAAAAGTCATTCAGCAGACAGGAAACCTCTTTTCCTATGCCGCCGGTAAAGGTGCGGTTGATCCAGTCCTCCACCCATGCTTCCACATTTTCCGTCAGCGCCCCCGGCTTGTCTATCTCCCACGCCAGCCGCAGGAAAAAAGTAATCTCCTGCTCCAGAGGCTTCATGGCTCCGCTGTTAAGCACCCAGAGCTTGCGGATTCCCTCGTTCCATGCCTTCTGCAGCTCATTCCTCGTATGTGCCAGAGGAATGGAGCAGAGAAACACGTAGGACATACTGGGCGGGGCCCAGTATGAATTATGATAATAGATACCGCTGCCGCCCCTGCGCTCCTTTTCCTCCTCCGAAGGATAACGGCGGATATAGCCGTAATTGTCATTTGCCCATACCAGCGTCATGTCCTCCGGTATTTTCAGGCCGTTGTCATACAGCTCCAGCACTTCCTTGTATGGGATGAACGTCATCATAGTCTCGGTTCCCAGCACATCCCGCAGGATCTCCCGCTGATCTCCTATGATTTTTTCCAAGAGCGAGACCTTTGCGCTGCGGATTTCCTCCTTTGTCCTGCCCTCCAGATTCTTCGTTTCAAAGCCGGAATCATGGATGCCCCTCATGCCCAGAGTATAACATACCTCAAAATCCTTGTTCTGCTCTACGCTCTCCCTCCAGTATTCCCGCAGAATCTCCCGGTTCCTTCCCTCAATGGAATAATCGTAGACTGCGTCGGTATAGCCCTTCCTCTGAGTCCACGGAATCCACTCCCTATTGTTGGAGCGCATCAGCATATCGCAGTGGGAGGTGCCCACCACGATGCCCATCCGATCCGCCAGCGCACCGTTCTCCTGCAGCAGATTAAAGGAATTCACATGCATAGCAGGCCATATGTAATTTCCCTTCAGACGCAGCAGTAGTTCGAACACCCTTTCATAGGTCTTTACGCCGATGGTGGACTCCCCCATATAGCCCTGCACCCATGCCTCCAGCTCCTCCTCGTCATTGATAAATATCCCTCTGTATTCCACAGAAGGGTAATCTGCCTTTACAAAATCGGCTCCCAGAACGAACGTGTCCCTCTGTTTTATAGGCGCATCCGCCCAGAAATACCATGGGGAGACTCCCAATGCTTCGCAGAGCTCATAGATTCCGTAAATTGTCCCTCTTCTGTCCGTGCCAGCGATCACAAGCCTGCCGCAATAAACCTTATACAGATAGGCTTCCCTGCGCAGATTGCCTTTCTCGTCCCTAAGCAGGGCAGGATCTGCCAGATCCTCCGTCACCGCCGATACGCCCATGGTTCCCACCAGAATCTCCGGCGTCTCCGAACCTCCCTCCGAAGTCCCTGCCTTTCCATCCAAAGCCTCCGGCATCTCCAGCTCTGCGGCCGAAGCCTCTGATACTCCAGCCAAAGATCCTGATGCTCCGGCAACAGCTCCCGATGCTCCGGCAACAGCTCCCGATGCTCCGACCACAGCATCCGGCTCTCCGGCCGATTTCCCCTTTATCCGGCACACCTGCGCCGCAATGCCCAGCGCCTTCTCCAGATCCACAGCCAAGTTGGAGGCAGCGATTTTTACCGCCTCAGACTCTCTCTCATCTATCCTGATCAGGCAATGCTGCCCTCGTTGTAGCTTGAAATCCATTCCTTCCTCCGCTTATATGCAATATACTCCCGGAATCTCCAAACCGCTGTATATGCAGCTTTCTGAAATTTGCTTTTGCCGATTCCCCCGCTTTTTTGATCTCCCACATTCCAGACCACAATATCGCCTGATGGCTTAAGAACGCAGCCACACTTTATTCCTTCCCGGCTTCACCTCCTGCAGAGGCCCTGATACGGGTTTGTCTCCCCGTGAAGCTCCCGCCAGATCCGAATCCAGCGCCAAAGGACTTCCGTCAGGCTGTTCAAATGCCGCCTCCGGAATCCGCACGATCCCCAGCTTCTCTGTGGTGATCACCTCCGTATCCACGGCAAAAACGACCTCCGGCAGGGAGATTTCCAGATACAGCCCCTCCTCTCCGCGGCCTACCTTCACCTGAGGATCGTCGGCGGCGATGCAGCGGTGCTGCTCCTTCTCAAACCCTTTTGCTCCATGCAGGTAGACATTGCCGTCAATATAGGCGGGCTGGGGTATGGGCAGGAACTTCTCTATATCCCCTGCGCCTGCGTCCGCTATCCTCTGCACATATTCCTCCGCCGAGACGGGACAGCCGTCGCACCATGCTGTGCCGTAATCAGCACCCGTCTCCTCCCCGCCCAGAAAAATATTCTGATACCATCTGTCATCCTTGCCGTACACCACAGCCGTACCCAGCACCTCCGTGGAATGAGGCAGATGATAGGGCGTGGCCCGGTCTCTCACATCATAATGCTGGATAAAACCGCAGATCAGGTTATGCACATAGGCTCCTCCCTGAGCAGCATTCACCAGTGAAAAAGGTGAGGTAAAGATATTATTGTCCACCAGATAAGGTCCGTGAGTCACCTCCACCATAAGATCCCTATCGTTGTCGTGATACACATTGCTGCCCACTCTCGTCCCTTGTGCCTGCCAGTCCAGCCATGTGCCAAGAGAACAGTCATGTATGTCATTGCGCAGTATCTGTACGTCAATGGCTGCATGCAGCTTGATGCCCGCTATCTCATGGCCGTAAAATTCATGCTTCATAGCAATATCATATATTTCGTTCTCGTATATCCGACTGAAGACACAGCCCATATGGCCTACAATTCCGTTCTGCCCGCAGCTGCGGATCACATTATGCCGCACCACATGGGAACCCACATGCTCCCTGTCCCAGCCCTGCTGTCCGGCCCTGAACACTGCCTCCAGCTGATACTGATACCCGGGCTTTAAGCCTGCACGGGTAAAGTCATTGTCCCCTGTGGAAATCTCCTTGCCCAGACAGACGCCGCTGCACTTGGCATCATGGATTTCGTTTTCCTCGATGATCCAGCCCCTGCTCCAGTTAGGCCCTATCAGCCCGAACTGCGCAGCAGTGGGAGGCGCCCAGGGGGATGCGGCATGAGCCATCTCAAAGCCCTTTACTGTTATGTAACTGCATCCTATGCGCTCCGGAAAGAAACAGCATTTCCTGACATTGACCTCCACCAGCTCCCTATTAGGATCCGCCCCCTGAAAGTTGGCATAAATAGTGGTCTGCTCATCGTCGGTCTCGCAGCACCATTGATAAACAGTCCTCTCCGGCTCCAGAATCCTCTCCCTGCGGCCCATCCATGTCTCATAAGGACTCGCCTCTCTCTTCACCGGATGCAGTACTTGTTCCAGATTCAGGGCCTCATAAAAGGATTTCCCGTTCAGATACACCTCTCCAAGATGCACGGCATGGTCTTTCGGGTCCACCACCCAGTCTCCCCACACCGTCTCTTTATAAGGATTCCAGTCTCCGAACATACTGTTAGGCAGCACTGCCTTCCACACTGTCTCTGCCCCGGCCATCCTCTCCCAGCAGGTGATCCGCTCGGAGCCCTTGATCACCACATATTCATCCTGCGCCGCCATATAGGTGATCCGGCAGCTGTCGCTGACTCCGCCCCGCGCAGGGCGCACCCATTCCCGGTATTCTCCCTCGTGTACAATCACCGTGTCGCCGCAGGCGGCCGTCTCCGCTGCCCTCTGGATCGTCAGGAAGGGGGCGGTCCGGCTGCCGCAGTTATGGTCGTTCCCTGTTTTTGCAACATGATATATCATCTTGTTTGTCCTTTCTTATTATAAGTTCCGCCCCTGCACTCCCGCACCCTCTCCAAGGGAGCAAATTTCAGCCGACTTGCGTCTGAAATTTCTCCCGGGCGCTTCCATTCCGGGGCTGTTATAAATTCCGAATCGTATTGGCCATCTCGGCGCACATTATGAGGAAAGCCCCCACGCCGTGCAGATCGTTGACGGACACCGGTCTTTCACAGTAATGCTTATAGTCCCCTACTCCGGTTCCCACACAGACATTCCCGATCAGGAGATCTTCTCCCTCCCACGCAAGGCTACGAATCACGCCCTCATATCCGGCCTTTGCCTTTTCCAAATACTCTCTGCCCAGAATCCCTTTGCGCACTGCCTTGCAGATGGCGGCAGCGAACAGACAGCTGCAGGAATTCTCCAGCCAGTTTCCTTCTTGTCCTCCCTTGTCCACCACCTGATACCAGCGTCCCTCCTCGGACTGATAGCGGCAGACCGCCTCCAGCAGATCCTGCACCAGAGAACACATCTCCTCGTATCTGGGATGCTCCTCCAAGACAAAGTCCAGCTCGTCCAGCACTGCCACCGGAACCCAGCCGATGGATCTGCCCCAGAATTCCGGCGCAAGGCCTGTCTCGGCATCCGCCCATTCCGCTTCTCTGGAGCTGTCCCATGCATGATACCACAAGCCGCTCCTTTTATCCTCGGTCATCTTCCTCATGAGCAGCGCCTGCTCTATGGCACAGTTGATGAACTCCGGTTTCCCGAACCGATACCCGTACTCTGCACTGATGGGCCCGGCCATATACAATCCGTCCAGCCACATCTGATTCGGCAGATGGTTCTTATGCCAGAATCCGCCGATTTCATTGCGCCTGAAATTCCATATATGATCCAGCAGGGTGTCCAGAGCCTTTTGGTATCTGGCCTCTGCAGTGCGCTGCAGCAGCGGGTACAGCAGTATCCCCGGCTGGATATCATCCAGCTGTCCCGGGTCATATTCACGGATCACGCCGTTCTCGTCTATTACAGAATCCACCCATCCCCTCACGTATCGGAAATATCTCTCTCCCTTGTCCGTCCCATCAGACTCATTTTCTCTGCAAAACAGATATGTCTTGTACACTCCCGAGAGAAATACTCCCTGATGATAATGGAAATGTCCCTTGGGAGGCAGCTCCTCCGGGGCAAACCTTCGCATCATTGTTTCACAGGCCGCCTTCGCATAGTCAATAGGCTGCATATTATCCTTAGTTCTGTTCATGATGATCCTCCTCTAACTTACGATAGGGATTGATATGCTCAATCCCTATCCGTCAATCATTGCAAGATATAGCTTCATACAGTTATCCGATCATTCCATGGAGCTTCTGCAGGGAATGCACCTCTCCCCTGCCGGTCTGCTGCACATAGAGGATGCCCTCCACCGTGGCCTTGGCGGCAGCGATGGTGGTCATGTAGGGAATCTTGGCCTTGATGGCCGCTTTCCTTAAATAGCTGTCGTCATATTCACTGTCGTCTCCCACAGGGGAATTGATGATCAGATCCACCTCTCCGTTGGTAATCAGATCCAGCAGGTTAGGCCTGCCCTCGTAGAGCTTCTTCACCAGAGCGGCCGGGATGCCTGCCTCCTGCAGCAGCGCACAGGTGCTGCCCGTGGCAAGGATCCTGAAGCCTGCCTCCTGAAAGGCACTGCCCACTTCCACCACCTCGGCCTTGTCCCTGCGGTTCACGCTGATCAATACTGTGCCGCTCAAGGGAAGCCTTGTCTGGGTGGCCTCCTGCGCCTTGAAAAATGCCTCGCCCACGGAGGACGACAGTCCCAGCACCTCTCCGGTAGACCGCATCTCAGGCCCCAGGACCGGATCCACCTCCGGGAACATATTGAAGGGGAAAACAGCCTCCTTCACGCCGTAATAAGGGATGGAACTCTCCTTCAGGCCGGGCACGGGAGACGGCCTGCCGGTGATGCCGGAAGTAATGATCTCCGTTGCCAGCGGCACCATGCGGATATTGCAGACCTTTGACACCAGAGGCACGGTCCGGGACGCTCTGGGATTTGCCTCCAGCACATACACCCTGCCGTTCTCGATGGCGTACTGCATATTCATCAGCCCCCGCACATGCATCTCCTCCGCTATCTTTCTGGTATATTCCTTAATGGTGGCCACATTTTCCTCCGAGATATGTCTTGAGGGAATGATACAGGCCGAGTCGCCGGAATGGATTCCCGCCAGCTCGATATGTTCCATGACCGCAGGCACGAAGGCATGAGTTCCGTCGCTGATGGCATCCGCCTCACACTCAGTAGCATGGTTCAGGAAACGGTCGATAAGGATAGGCCTGTCCGGCGTCACGCCCACCGCAGCCTTCATATAGTCGGTGAGGCTCTCATCGTGATACACCACCTCCATGCCCCGTCCGCCCAGCACATAAGAAGGACGCACCATCACAGGATAGCCGATCCGGCGGGCGATATCCAGCGCCTCCTCCACGGTCGTTGCCATGCCTGACTCCGGCATGGGGATCTCCAGCTTGTCCATCATGGCCCGGAACAAGTCTCTGTCCTCCGCCAGATCGATCACGTCAGGCGCAGTGCCCAGAATGCGCACACCGTTCTTCTCCAGATCTGCCGCCAGATTTAAAGGTGTCTGGCCGCCGAACTGGGCTATGACGCCCATGGGCCGCTCTTTCTTGTAGATGCTCAGCACATCCTCCAGCGTCAGCGGCTCAAAATAAAGCTTGTCCGAGGTGTCATAATCCGTGGATACTGTCTCGGGATTACAGTTCACAATGATGGTCTCAAAGCCCAGCTTCTTAAGCGCTAGAGAAGCATGGACACAGCAATAGTCGAATTCGATCCCCTGCCCGATACGATTAGAGCCGCCTCCCAGTATCATGACCTTTGGTTTGTCGCTGCGGACAGGATTCTTGTCCGGGGCATTGTAGGTAGAATAATAATAGGCGCTGTCCGGCGTCCCGCTGACATGGACTCCCTCCCATGCCTCCTCCAGCCCCAGAGCAAGCCTGCGCTCCTGGACCTCCTGCTCGGTGACGCCTGTCAGGATGCTGAGGTATTTATCTGAAAATCCGTCCTTCTTGGCCCTGATCAGCTGCTCGTCAGCAGGAAGCGCGCCCTTGCCCTGCAGAAGCTCCAGCTCCTCCAGCGCCAGCTCCTTCATCTGGCTGATGAACCACTCCTTCACATGGGTAATCTCATGGAGCTCCTCCACAGACGCCCCCTTCTTCAAGGCTTCATACATAATAAAATGCCGTTCGCTGGAAGGCGTTGCCAGCATCCGCAGAAGCTGCCCCTTGGTCTTCTCTTCCAGCTTCGGTATCTGGCCCAGACCGTACCTTCCTGTTTCCAGAGAACGGATTGCCTTCTGGAAGGCCTCCTTATAATTCTTCCCGATGCTCATGACTTCGCCTACGGCCCGCATCTGGGTGCCCAGCTTGTCCTCCACGCCCTTGAACTTTTCAAAGGCCCACCGGGCAAACTTTATTACCACATAATCTCCGTCAGGCACATATTTGTCCAGAGTTCCGTATTTCCCGCAGGGGATATCCTTCAGGGTCAGCCCTGCTGCCAGCATGGCACTGACCAAAGCGATGGGGAAGCCCGTGGCCTTGGAAGCAAGGGCGGAAGACCGTGAGGTACGGGGATTGATCTCGATCACAATGATCCTATCGCTTACCGGGTCATGGGCGAACTGCACATTGGTCCCGCCGATGACCTGCACAGATTCCACGATGCGGTAGGCCTGCGTCTGCAGTCTCTCCTGCACTTCCTTGGAGATCGTAAGCATAGGCGCCGCACAGAAGGAGTCTCCCGTATGCACCCCCATGGGATCGATATTCTCAATGAAGCAGACCGTAATCATATTTCCGTCTGCGTCCCGCACTACCTCAAGCTCCAGTTCTTCCCACCCTAAGATGGATTCCTCCACCAGCACCTGTCCTACCAGAGAAGCCTGCAGGCCTCTGGCACAGACTGTGCGCAGCTCATCCTTATTATATACCAGACCGCCGCCGGCCCCGCCCATGGTATAGGCAGGACGCAGGACCACAGGATATCCCAGCTCGTCCGCGATCCCCAGCGCCTCCTCCACGGTGTAGGCTACCTGACTTCTGGCCATCTCGATGCCCAGAGCATTCATGGCATTCTTGAATTCTATGCGGTCCTCGCCCCGCTCGATGGCATCCACCTGCACGCCTATCACCTTTACCTGATATTTCTCAAGAATACCGGCTGAGGCAAGCTCTGCACACAGATTGAGTCCCGACTGTCCTCCCAGATTCGGCAGAAGCGCATCCGGACGCTCCTTGGCGATGATCTGCTCCAGACGTTCCTTATTCAGCGGCTCGATATAGGTGACGTCCGCCATCTCTGGATCCGTCATGATGGTGGCAGGATTGGAATTCACCAATACGATCTCATAACCCAGCTTCTTCAGTGCTTTGCAGGCCTGAGTGCCGGAATAGTCAAATTCGCAGGCCTGCCCTATGATGATGGGGCCGGAGCCTATGATCAGTACTTTATGAATATCAGTTCTCTGTGGCATATAGCAACCTCCTATTGGTATCGTTATACTGCTGCATAATGTTCGTTGCTATTGTACCATAAATCTGCGCATTTTCAAACACTTTGTTTCTTTTTCATCCAGTCGGCCGCACCAGTCAGCGCTCTCGTCACCGCATCGCCACAGCAGGGGATGCTTTAAAAATCAGCGAATACTTCCATCTGCTTTTTCAGTTCCTCCACAATCTCCCGGTTTGTATCCATACGCCCTGTAATATCCGCCATATCCTCCACAAGACTCTTAGTGCTGTCTGCAACTCCGGAAATACCGGCAGCGCCGCCATCTATTGCTTTTGTAATGCTTTCTATAGAACCGGCTATCTCGGTCATGGAATACCTAAGGTGGTCGGTTCTGGTGTTAAATGCATCTATCATTTCCTTTACATAATCGGCATCCTCTTTATACTGCTCTCCGGAACGGGTAATTTCCCGGAATTCCGTCAGGACAGTATTACTCAGATAATCTGCCATGTCCTGAGAATGCTTTGACAGGTTATGCACTGCATCCGTAACAATTTGATTGACCTCCTGAATACGCACGGCAGTCTCGCTGCAGGAATTTGCCAAGGATTTGATCTCAGACGCAACGACGGCAAAGCCTTTCCCGGCTTCACCGGCGCGCGTGGCTTCTATGGAGGCGTTAAGGGCGATCAGATCCGTCGTTGACGAGATTGTCACAATATCCTTTGTGAGTCTGGTTACCTGATCCACGCTCTTACTGTTTTCAATCGCCTCCTCAAGCGCTTTCAGTATATCAGCCGTCTTCCTCTGAATCACTTCCGTGTTCGTCTGTGCCGCTGCCTCCATCTCGTTTGCCCGTATCTTCATCGCAGCAGAATACGCCGTAATGGCGCTGCATTCTTCTGCCATATCACGGACATCCTCGTTTACGCCTGCAACGCTGCCGTTAATATTCTCTGCATTCTTTGCCACCTTCTGGATCGCCATGGACAGAGAGCCTGCAAGGGAGGAGAGCTTTCCGGCACTTTTGCCCGACGTACGGGTGCGCTTCAGCACTTCTCCTGTCACCGCATCGAGCTTCTTCGAGCTTTCCTGAAGGGTATCCACCGTCCCTTTGATCGGTGTGATCACGTTCTTTTTGATGACACGGATGGCGGCAAGTACCAGTATCAGGCATATTGCAACAGATGCCACAGCGATGACCAATGATACGATATAGACATACAAAAGCCCTCGTCTTGCATCCGCTGTCCTTACGCTTACAGCCGCATACAGCTCATCTGCATTGTCTGCTATGGCAGCGCCGAAGCTTGCAACGTCACCATTTGCATACGCATAAGCATCCTGAGTCTTGCTGTCCGCACTTGCGCATACAAGATAGACCAAAGCATGCTTAAATGAATCATAGTTCTCCAAAAGCTGAGCATAAACCTCTTCTTCCGTCTCTGCGACATAGTTTTCATATTCTTTTAAATATGCTTCCAATACTTTTTCTTCTTCTTTTATCTGTGCCACAATGGTGATCATTGTATTATAATCCGCCGCAACGATATGGGACAGCGCCATCTTATGGATATTTGTAGTCGTGTGGCGGATATTCTGCAGCGTCTCCGAGCCTAACATATACCTGAATCCGTGAACCTCGTTACAAATTGTTTTCCAAACACCGCATATTTTCGGTGTTTGTTGCTTGTTTT
>CAXHOW010000053.1:0-13767 GCA_964018205.1 uncultured Acetatifactor sp.
CTGCCTTCCGTATCAATAAACAGCGGGTTCGGGAACCTTGCGGCAAACGTGCTTTTCCCGATGCCTTCCGGGCCATATACGACTACCTTTTTTGCCCCCGGTCTTTTTCCCCTAATAATCTCCATCAAAATCCACTCCTTTCTACTGTAAAAAATCTTTTATATTCATCTGTTCATACTGTGGTGAATTCACAAAATTATCAATCAATTTAATGCCATACTGATTACAGATTAACTGCGCATTCTCCGTTACCTTAAACGGAGCAGAACCCTGCCGTTCCATCAGTCTTGCTGTGGCATTAATAAGCCTTGCCACTTCTCCAGGATGCTCTGTAAGCGGAATCTGATCCATTTGATGCTCCATCTCATAAAAGCGGCGAACATATCTTGCCGTAAACAGCACTCCCTTTTCACCTGTAAACTTATTAGCAAGGAAGTCACAGCCAAGTTTTGTCACCTCATAGCAAGGGCGCATCTCTCCTTTCGCATCGCGATAGGACGACTTGACAAAATAATCAACCACGGACATTTGTCCTTCGTTAAGGATTTGTAGATAGCCCTTTCTATCTTTGCGTCCTTCCAACTTTTTCAGGATATCGGAATGATCAATCTCCATCATCTGTGCCACTTCCAATGTGGTAATAGTTGTCTTTTTCAAATCATTCATTTCACCAATGTTATCTCCTTTCACCTTTTCTCCGCCTTGCCTTTTCAGCCCTCTGGCCTTTCATAAAACCAATCCGGAACATAATGAATAAACCCTCAATAAAGTTATAACGAGTCCATTCTGCCAGTTCTAAAAAGTCTGTACATTTCAGCGAATACCTCCCACAATCAACTGCCTGGGCTTTTTCCACTAGCTTTTCTAATCTTCCGCTCATTTGTTACCTCCTTTACAATTACATACAAATTGTATGTATTCTTTGTTCTTGCAGTATAGTACAATCTGTATGTAATGTCAAGAAATATTTTTAGGAGGTGTACTATGTTCAGCAAAAGACTTCGTGAAGTCCGCATGAAATGTGGCTTTACCCAACAAAACATGGCTGATAAACTTGAAATATCCTTAAATGCGTACCAAAAGTACGAACAATCAGAACGTTCACCATCTTTGGATTGTCTGGTTAAAATAGCAGATATTTTTGATGTATCTCTTGATTACCTGCTATGCAGAGACAATTTTATTCAATCTCACGCAGTTTCCGCTGATGAACATTAAACAAATCTTCAAGGCTGTCCCATATCTCAAAATCGCCCGTCCGGCTCCCTTGCTCTATTTTCTGATAGTACACAAGGCTTATCCCTATCTTGTCTGCCACCTCTTGCTGCGTCATGCCCGCTTTCTGGCGGGCTTCTTTCAGGTTTTTCCTCATTGTCAGAACTCACCTGCCTTCCATTCTGTTCTCTTGTCTTCCATGGCAGGATGCCCCTGCCCCTCCACATAGCCGTCGGAGATGATGATGGAGCACTCCTCCCCTGTGCTGACCCTTGTCGCTATTGCCTGCAGCCCTTCCTGCTCCAGCCATGCGCCGAACTCGCGCAGCGTCTGCAGATCCATCTGCTCCAGCTTGTCCAGAAGCACAAAGCCGCACTTCGGGTTCAGTTTCCTCACAATGGCAGTCGCCACCTTCAGCCGGCCGGATCCGGACATGTTGTCCCATTTCTGGCCATTATAAACCAGCTCGCCGTCCTCTACCGAAAGTCCCGGGAGCGGAAGCTCCGCCGACTCCAGAAGGTCTGTCTTGTCCTTCCTTACCTGACTGATCTGTGAGGTCAGGCTGTCGTATTGATTCTTGTATGCCAGTGCGTCATCCTCTGCCTTGTCCTTGTCCAGATTCGCACGAACTCTGCGGTTGATCTCTTCAATGTTGGAGATGCTCTGCTCCAGTTCTGCTGTTGACTGGTCATCAAGGTCCTGCGCCTCCATCATTGCTGTGTTCAGGCTCAGCTGTGCCTCTTCCAGCTCCTGCCTCTTCTTTGCCAGCTGGTCCTGCAGCGCCTCTACCTCTCTGCTGATGAGCGCTACTGACTGCCTGTACCTGTCAGCCTTGTCACGCTTTCTCTGGTTCTCTCCGTTCTTTGCCAGGATATCCTGCTGCTGTCTGATCAGCTCCGTTGGTGACACGATATCCTTCGGCGCGTCCGGGTAATAGGGCTGCTCTTTGGCATATTTCTTTTTCTGGTCAGCGATCTGGCCGATTGTCAGTCTCTGGCTGTAAAGATCCTTTTCCTTTTTTTCCAGCTCTGCCAGCTTATCCCCGACACCAATGATCCGCAGGAGCGTTTTCGCTTTCTCCTGACTGGACGATTCCAGAAACTTCGGCAGGTCAATGGCAAGCTGCTCCACAAACTCATTTAAAAGCTGCTGCCCTCCCTTCTTCCCGGAAGGATCCGTTACCTTCAGGTCGCCGTTCTTCCCCTTCCGTTCCACTACAAGTCCGTTGTTCATGACAATGTGCAGGGTCGGCGGGATAGCAGAGCCTTCCCTCTGTGCCACGGACGGGCGGTACCTGTCCCCTCCGAGGGCCCATGCGATAGAGTCAAGGACCGACGTCTTCCCCTGGTTGTTGTTCCCTCCGATGATCGTCAGGCCGTTTGCCGTAGGCTCCAGCTTAACAGCCTTGACCCGCTTGACATTCTCAATCTCCAGCTTATTAATCTTCATTGCTTCCACTTGATTTCTCCTTTCCGTGCCCTTATAATGGACATATAGACATTATTTTTAGTACCTAGGCTCCAAGCCCTGCCGGCTGCGGGGCCTATCTCTTTCCGCCGTCCTCCCTGATGGATAGATGCGCACATACTGCGAATACCGCCGTGAGCAGGAGCCCTAATATCAGGTTGTCCTCTGCGCCAGTCGCGCCGACCATCGCCAGAAAAGCTATGGCTCCGAGGACGTTGCTCGCATTGAACACCCTGCGCAATGTATTAACCCTCCCCGTATCAGAATTCGAATGCCGGGTACACAACCGTCTCATAGTCATGGATTTCTTCCACGTACTTCTGGATTTCTGCCATCCCGCTAAGGCTGTCATATATCTCCTGCGCCTCCTCCATGGTGTCGCATTCCGCATAATCTTCCATGCCGTCCTGATCACTCTTCCAGAACCTTACCTTGTATTCCTTGATTCCCATATGTATCCTCTCCTTCCTGCCCGTATGTCGCATAGGCCTTCCTTACATCTTCATCAGCTGCAGGATCTTGTCATCTGTAGCCTCAAGCTCCTTAAAGATCACGTACAGCTGCACATTGTCAAAGTGCCCTTCCCTCAGCCGCCTGCCGAATGCCTGCTGGGTAATGTTGAGCTTCTTGCCCATGTACTCCTGATTTTTCCCGAGGGTGTCCATCCTGCCCAGCATCCACTCCCTCAGGTCTGTCTGTAGGTATTTCTTCTTGTTGATCGATACCCGCGGCACATTTGTCACCTCCCCTGGCCTGCGGCCGCAGTACCGGGTCCGTATGCAGCACCTTCACGACCCCGTCCCTGACCTCTATAAACGTCCTGATTGTCTGTCTATGCATTCTCATAGCCTCCCTGCCTGCTGCCGAGCTCAGTCCAGCAGTTCCCCGTCCCCCATTTTGCATACCCTGGGCAGGCACCCGTCTGCGTCACGCCCCGCAGCTTATAGAGTGCCGGCCTTCCGATATGCAGGATGCTCTCGCGCAACCTTTCAAACGCCGGATCACTTCACCGGGGCGTGGCACTGTCTATAAATTTCCGGCCTGCCACGGCAGGATAGGCGTGTATCCCTCCGTGGCAGGTACTTTCGCATCAATGCGGCCCGTCAACAGTTTATAGGGGCTTCGGACCCTCACGCCTCTAAGGGGCGCGGCCGTTTTAGCCGCCGGGCGGCGGATGCCGCCCAGTTTATGTCTCAACGTCCTGACTGTCTGTCTATGCTCCTCACCTCCCTCCTCCAACACCAATATCCGTTTCCTTGTCTGCAAAGTCCCTTGCCATTTTCAGCTTTCCCTCTTATACTGTTGGTACAAGCCACTGCCATGGCCAAGTACACAGAAAGGAGAAAATGCTATGCTTGATAAAGAAACTTCCGAAAAGCTGCAAGCTACCGTTATGGAGCGACTGACAAAAACACTTCCCGATGATTCAGTTGGAAATGAGTTTACCAAGACACTACTCCGACTTGCTGTTTTGGCATCTGCTGTCACTCTTGAAGAGTATGAGAAATTGAATCAATAGCTTTATTTATTTTGATAGTCAACTCCGCAGCTATTTTTTCCAGTGGCTGATCTTGAACTCTCTTTTCAAGGTCAGCTATTCTCTTTTCTAACTCTCTCCAATGTTTCTTAGATACAAACGTCTCCCTCACCTCCCTCCTACTCCAAGAAATACTCAATCGGTTTGCCGAAGAAATCAGCAACCTTTGTTTCACCTCCTTCTGCCGTTCAACTAGCTTGAACATTTTGATTAAAAAAATATTCCATTACCTCATCTGATGGAATTTCAAGAAGCTTTGCCGCTTTCATAATTTCTGGCTGTTTCCAAAAAACCTTGCAATTCATTTTAAGGCTTAACGTCCTTTCTGACCAATTCATTTCTATCGCAAAATCTTTTAGTGTACCATACTTCTCAATAATTCTTCCACGAAGTTTCCTATAATCGTATGCCAATCAATCACCTCCTTGTTCAATTTTGTTGAACACCCTAATATTAACATCCCTTTTACGATGTGTCAATATATTTTATTCAATTATTTTGTATTTTTTATATTTTACGCTTGAACTTTTGTTCAATTCATGCTATAGTACAGTCAGAAAGGTGGTACACGATATGAAAAAAGAAAGCACTGCTACTAGGCTAAAGCAAATAATGCAGGAAAGACAACTAAGGCAAGTTGATATATTAGAAAAATGCAAGCCATTTTGCAAAAAATTTAATATTAAATTAGGTCGCAATGATTTAAGCCAATACGTTAATGGAAAAGTAGAACCCGGGCAAGATAAACTTACTATTTTAGGTATGGCATTGAATGTCAGCGAAGCATGGCTTATGGGTTTTGATGTCCAGATGGAAAGGGAACCTATTGAGAAACGGTGGAATAGAGAATCAGGCCAATTTGAAAGCCATATCAATGCTTTTTACTACCAGATGCAAAGTTTAGGTTGGACATATGAGTGGTTAGATGATGAAAAGTTATATCGTTTTTCAAATGGTACGGCTTTCTTTAAAATAAGCAGTGAAAAATATTCAGATTTTATCGAAAGTTCCCACCGATTCTGCAAATTGCAACTGGAGAAACTTTATGATGAATATCATGAACAAACCAAAGTTTTGCTTTTTGAGAAGAATAGTCCCAACTATGTCAATGCCGCCCACGCCCTCGACGATGCCACAGAGGAAGAAATACTGCATGATGAAGATATCATGGATGATGAAAATTTCTAAAAATGGGAATACATTGACTCTGAGAATATCAACTGGAACAGATGAATGATCGAGATAAATAAAGGGGATGATGTTTTGACTACTTATGAAGATCTGCTTACAGAGGCTGATGGCAACAGCTTAATAACCAGAGAAAAGAACCTCTGGGCCCACAGCGGCCGCATAAAGGGGAACAGAATAGCCATCAGCAGGAGACTTACAGAAACAGAAAAGAAATGTGTCATGGCTGAGGAACTGGGGCATTATTATACCGGAATAGGTGATATACTTGACCAGTCCTCTGTATCTAACAGAAAGCAAGAACTCCGTGGCCGTATATATGCCTATAATAAGCTTGTAGGACTTATCGGTATAATCAATGCGTATCGGCATCATTGCCAGAATCTTTCAGAGGCGGCTGAATACCTTGACGTGACGGAAGAGTTTCTGGCGGATGCTCTGAAATATTATAGATCAAAGTATGAGAAAAGTGTAAGCATTGATAACTATGTGATTTATTTTGAACCTTATTTTGGAGTGTTTGAATCAATATAGGTTAAACCGCTATGGCGTTTTAATAAAATTATCGGCTATGCAAATTTTTTATCCATTACAATAAATATTTTTATCATACTACTTGTGTTTTTCTAAATAATTGCATATAATAAGGGTACAATATGATTGTCGCCTCAGGGCAGGGCGACATTAAAATAAAGACGGCTCAATGGATGATTCTCCTTGTAGAGCGCAAGGAGCTTAAACAAAAAAAGGCTCAATGGCATTGTACCCTCTGCACACGCAGGGGGTATTTTTATAGGAGCAGATATGCAGCTAAAAATACTTTCCGAAAAATTTTATGCAAACTATGCGCACTGCAGCGAAATACTCAAAAAAGAGAATCGGCCTTATGCATGCCTTACCATAAAGCTTGACGGCCTGCTCTTTGCCGTTCCCTTCCGACATCATATAAAGCACCAGTATGCGTTCCATACAATCGGGGAAGCCGGCCTAGACTATACAAAGTCCGTCTTAATTACAGATGCCCTTTTCCTCTCTGATGAGAAGCCGTCCATAGAAAGCAAGGAATTCGCAATCATAAAGAGGGAAGAAAACAAAATCCGTTATGGCCTGGCGAAATATGTCAACCAGTATAAAAGGGCAATGCGGCATCGGGACAACCCCCGAAGCCTGAATATACTGAAATACAGTACCCTGAAATATTTTGAAGAGTATCTGTAATAGAAATGCCCGTTGCGACGCCGCAACTCCGCACCATGACAATATAATATGCTTACCAAGGCAGCCGGGAGGGCGTGCGGCCATTCGTTCCGAGTCTTGCGGAAGGAGCGGTGCTTATGAGTACATATGAGGAATTCATGGTTATCTTGACCGTGGCATTGCTGATCGTGGCGATTCGGAATCTGAAAAATAAGTAAGCCGCCCTGCTTCTTGGTCGGAAATAGGCGGCTCACTTAGCTGAATATTCTCGCCGGGACGGATAGGCTTTATCTATCTTCCGGCTGTCTTGTTAAGCATATTATATACCATGGAAGCACTTTTTACAACCATAACTTTCGAAAAACCGCCCGGTGTTGGCGCACCGAACGGCTTTAGATATACCCCGGAGGGATACCCAATAGACAAATTTATTGTATCATCTCCGGGAGCAGTCTGCAAGCGATTTTTCGCCGGCTGTTATTTTCATACGCTTTCCAAGGAGGATGATACCATGAAGATCGAGAAACTGCCGTCCGGCTCCTACCGCATCAGGAAGATGTACAAGGGGCAGATGTACACCGTCACGTTTGACGCAAAGCCCACCCAGAAAGAGGCCATGCTGGCCATGGCGGCCGAGCTGGAGAAGGTGCAGGAAAAACACCAGACAATGTCGTTCCAGACCGCAGGGGCTGAATACATAGCGGCCAAGAGGAACGTGCTCTCACCCACCACCATACGGGGGTACGGCAGCGCAATGCGCACCATATCTAAAGAGTTCCTGCAGAAGAACATATATGACATCACGGCCCTTGACATCCAGGCCGAGGTCAACCGCCTGACAGAGAGCCGCAGCCCGAAGACCGTGCGCAACCACCACGGCTTCATCTCCGCCGTCATGGGGACTTTCCGCCCCAGCCTTAAGGTCTGCACCACCCTGCCCCAGAAGATCAGGAACGATCCCTATATCCCGACTGACGAGGAGGTGCAGAGAATACTGGCCCACGCAGAGGGCTCAAAGTATGAGATCCCCCTCGTCCTCGCCTGCTACGGGCTGCGGCGGTCGGAGATATGCGCCCTGACGCCGGAAGACATAGACGGGGACGTGGTCAGGATCTGCAAGGCAAAAGTGCTGAACGAGAATGAGGAGTGGGTCACGAAGACCACAAAGACCACCGCCAGCACAAGGGATATCGTGATCCCTCCCGAGATTGCTGACAAAATAAGGCAGCGGGGGTATATTTATAAGGGGCACCCCAACTGCATCACGAACTACCTGAAGAAGACAGAGGATATGCTCGGCATCCCCCGTTTCCCCCTGCATAAGCTCCGCCACTATTTCGCCTCCAAGATGAGCGCGATGAACGTGCCCGAAGAGGACATCATGCGTTTCGGGGGCTGGGAGACCGACCATGTCATGAAAGGCGTATACCGCCATGCGATGGGGGACGAGAACCTTAAACGGCAGCGGGAGGCTTCAGAGAGGCTCCGCAACGCCATCTTCAAGAATTTGTCATGAAAATTGTCACGGGAATGCAGGAATCCCTTATCTGCCGCATCCATGGGGGTTTTTTTAACGGGTTCGATTCCCATCACCTGCTTTTTTCATGCAAAGCCGCAAATCAGAAGATTTTCCAGCAAAACCAACAGTTACCACCGAATTCATGAGCTTCAAATTTATGAATATAACAGACAAAAATATAGATGGCGGAAAAGCCTTCGACTGGGGCAGGAATTCCGCAGACTATGCAAAATGTACATTTCACCCGCGAAGGCTGGAATGGCAGAACGAAGGCCTGCCGGGGAATCGGCGCTTCTCTTACGGAACAGGAAATCTCCGCATGGGAGCAGGAACATATCAAATTGCTTGATGCAATCGCTCCTGCCGAATTCAATATTCTGCATTACGGATCGATTGCTGAACTGAAAGCAAAAACAGCAGGCATCTGAATCAGCATTGAATATCTTGCCGCATCTGCGGAAAACGCAGATTTCCCTGACAAATTACAAAGCCCCGTCCGGCGCAGCCAAGCGTCGGACGGGGCTTTCTTTATTTCTTCACAGGCCTAATCTGCTGCCGGCAGCGGGGCGATTCACTGTGCCTTCTTCGCTATCGTGATGCTGCTGTACCTCTCCCCATTGATCACTGCTTCCATCATCTCTATGGGGGTCTTGCCGATGCATCCCATCAGCTGCCGGAATATGGTCACAGACTGGCCGCCCACAAGCTGCACGCCCTTTCTGGAGGCATCCGCATGGAACACGTCGTTTCGGCTGTTCACATTCCAGAAGATGATATTCGGTATGTCATATCCGTACTTTCTGAACCTATCGGCTGTCTTGTCATAGAAGGTCCAGTCCTTGTTGCCGCAGTAATCGATCTCCATGTCGGATATGACGATGATTGCCTTAGGCATCTCCTCACGAGGCACCCGATTGTCCAGCGCAATGCTCAGGACCCTGATAAAAGCCGCTTCCAGATCCGTGTTCATGGCCCATGCCGCCTTGCTCATGTTTGCGATTTTCTGCTCCAGAGTCTCTCCCTTCAGCAGCACCACCTCCGGCCTGCCGCTGAAGGTCATGAACATATTGTGGTAAGCGCCCTTGTTTCGCTCCGCAAAGTATATGCCCAGTCCGATAGAAGTAGCCATGGGTCTGCCCATCATGGAGCCGGATACATCCGCCATGACAATGGCATTTGTGCCTTCCTCAACATAGCAAGGCAGTTGGCTCCACTGAGCTTCCAGCACCTGCGCGCCCTCTCCCCGTTCCCTATGGTACAGAAACTTCTCCACGATATCGTAGGGATACAGCGCCTTGGCGTTTATCTTCTCCGTGCCTGCCACAGCGTTGTTGATGTATGCCTGAAACCTTTCTCCGTCATGCCTGCGGAAGGCGTTGCGGTAGATCATCATGGCCCGGCTGGGCACAGCGGAATACCTGATCTCCTCCCAGCGGTTGGCGGACATAAGCGCCTCCACTACCCCGATCTGCTTTCTCAGGCTGCGAACGATACGCTTGAAATTGTACACCGGATAACCCAGCTTCTGAGCCGTCAGTATACCCAGCTTTCTGGTATTCTCAGAGCTTGCGTCCGCCGTCTTGATCCATTTCGCCAGCAGGGAGACTGCATTTCCCTCATGCAGATTGCTGATGTCCTCCTGAAACTGCTTCTTCATTGCCGCCCACATGGCATCCTCCAGCGGAGTCCCTATCAGGCAGTACAAATCGTCATACCTTCCGTATACGCCCACCAGATCAAGATTGTCCGCCAGCGCCTCAGGATGCTTTTGCGCCATGTAGCGCAGAAGCCTGCGGAAGGTGTTCCGCTCTCCCAGACCCTCCCGGATATCTCTTGCATAAAAGACGATCTTTGTGGCGAACAGCGGATTCTCCCTATATGCCTCCGCAAACAGAGCCTCCACTCTCGCATCCTCCGCCTCCCTCAGGGCGCCCACCGTGGAAAACAGATCCAGACATGCGTCCCCCGTGGTATTCAGCGCCACTGCACCGTTCTCCGTCCTTGTAAAATTACCTTCTCTCCTCAAAAAATCCGCAAAACTCATTGCCACACCCCCACCCTTCGTTTCAGGCATTTAATCTGCCTTGAGCATAATCTACATGACCCGTTTTTTCCTGCGGTGGAGTCGAACCACCCGTGCACCTTCAGGCCCTCATTTACCCCGGTATCACCCTCTGTTGCGAGAATGCCGTCTTGTGTGTTGCTGTCAGGGTCACACTCTGCTCTTGCTTCTTGTCCATGACGCTTTTTTCTTCATCTCACTGATTTTAAGTCAATGATTTTCTATCCTGGAAGAATTATTGCTGTAAGCGCCACATAGTAATGTTTTTGGCTTTTCCATGACACCTTTGGGTTTATGAGTGACAGTCATATCCAAAAGATTGCTGTAGGCGTCACTATGCCATGTGCATAAGGGCAAGATTTGAACTTGCATATACCAATGGATTATTGCCGCCGTCATCACCGACATGATGATTTAATCTCCGTCAGGCAGGCCGTCCCACCAAGCAGGATTATCCCGCCAAACAGAGCTGCTCCGCAAAGCGAAGCCATCCCTCTTATGCAAAACCCATTTTAACATAGCATCGTTTTTATGGCAATAATACTTGTGGTATAAAATGCCCCCGAATATCTCAGGCCACATCTCCGCCCACTTGTCCCGGCATCTTTTACTCCGGCAGTCCCGTCTGCCGGTAATACTGCAGCAGCAGCCTGACCACGCGGCTGTAACTGACCTTGCCGTCAGAGATTCCGTTCAGCTTCAGATTCCCGTCAATAAATGCATCTGCCGCCTTGTCCACCAGCTCCGTGTCCAGCAAAGCCTTTCCGTTAATCCGGTCCCACTCCTCCTGCGTCACAAAGATATTGTCCTCCCATATCTGGTCGTCCACTGTCACGGGCACAATCTGCCTGACCGCTTCATCATAGACATCCCGGTTGTCCCGCCACGCATAATATATGTCGTTGTTCAGATAGACCAGTACACTCAGGTACCCTGCATATTGAAAGAATTCGTCCTCCGACTGCACACAGGCGAGATAACCTATGAAATTTGCCTCATCCTCATAGATATATCCCCTCAGGTGGGCCAGCTCATGGCACATGGTAGAAGGAATGTTCAGAATATGCATGACGTCATTGTAATTGGCCTCCATGGAGAACGGAAAGTAATATCCCTGCATATGCTGCTGGCACATGAAATCCGAGGACAGCAATGCCTTGGGACGGGGATAGTAGCCCTTCAGCTGCGGATAATCCTCCCCAAGCCGCACCATCAGCTCCCTTGCCTTATCCGCCATGTCAGCCAGACTTTCTTTCTTCCCCATGCCGCCCCCATAGAGAACCATTCCCGTCTCGTCCCTGTCCATGCGCTGTGCCAGAGCATTGCACCTCTCCGCCACCATATTATAAACCGCAATCAGTTCCTCCAGTGTATATTCCCCGTCATCTTCTCCGAAATAATGCTCTGAAAAGGTAGAAGCATGGTACAATATAAAGCAGTTCAGCGTCATAACGAGGCATACGGTCAACAGCGTCCACCCAAAGAAACGGTAAAATCCTCTGCTGAAGCCCCGAAAGCCCCTATAGGACTTTTCCCATCTGCCCCCAGCCTTTTTGCAGGGCTCCGAAACGCTGCCCTTTCCGGCTCCCAAACCTCTGGATATCCTGCGCAGACATTGACGAATTCTCTTCACCAGACCGATTCCCGTCCACACAAGGCCCAGAACCAGCGCCAGCGCTGTCAGCGCCAAGCCTGCCGCAATCATCCATTCTCCCACAGAAAAGGGAAAAAGCCCTGTCACTCTCCCGTAGGTTTTGACCCATATGGGAAAAATATGCGCAATATACCAGTCGCAGAAGGCTGTGCTGTTCCATGCCGCGCCGTTCAGCACCGCCACCAGCGCCACAATGCCCAGACAGATGACTCTCCCTTTGGAAAATATCCTTCTCTTTCCAGTGCCTTCTTCTCTCTCCAATATCCGCCTTCCTTTCGTTCGCTCCCCTGTCAGCCACTTCCCGTTCTTCGGTATAAAAAGACGCAGTCCGAAACACCAGACTGCGCCTTTGCCAAAATCCTTATTCATAGGAAATGAAATTCTCATATTCCTTCCAGATACAGCATATCCATGTCTTTCCCTGATTCAGGACTATTTCATTTCCGTTTTCATCATAAAACATATTAGGGCTGTATCTCTCATCCTTGCGCTCCCATGTTCCCTTGATTACCTTGCCGTTGGTGAACACATAGGCATCTCCCGTGCCGCTCACGTCAAACTTCAGGTAATCATACTGATCATTATCCGGAACCCTCTCCTCACCGTGGCACACCTTGAACACCACGTTGGTCACTGTCAGCTGCTCGCCGTTCATCTCATCGATCTGCTTCTGTCCATACTGGGTTCTATAATAGAGCCTATCTTCTGCATTATAGGCAAAGCAAGGATTATGCTTGCCGTATCCCCCTGCATTGCTCTGGGTTCCGCCGGGATAAATCATCGTGGCGTCAGGATAGGACTCGTAAGTCGCTATATATCCGTCATCCGCAAAGGAAAATGCCTGCGTGAAACGGCTGGTGTAATTCTTGTTATAGCCCATCCTTTCCACGTCCTTCTCATACCCCTTGATGAAGAGATATCCCGTATGCTCCGTAGCCAGATTGCCTCTTTCGATACGGGCATAGGTCTCATTGCTGGCTCCGTTATTGATTCCGGCCACCGCAGTACTGATATTGTCCACCTCATTGGAATTGATCAGCTCCTCCACCCATGGCCTCGCCAACCCCCAGTTGCAGTAAATCGACTCGTAGGCCAGCGCCTCAAAAATATAATAGTCGCGGCTGCTGCGGACGGAACCGATATGATCAAGATCGTCATAGTCCTCAAACAGACCCATGAGACGGGTAATCCTGCCCTCTACCGGAGCTTCATAAATGATGCTGGCCTGCGAGATGCCGTACTGGGGAAGAGCCTGCAGGATGTTGTTGATCATGACCGCCATGTTCCTTCTCTTGACCACATTCTCATCCTTCCACTCTCCGGTCAGATAGCTCTGCATCTTGCCGTCTACCACGGTTCTCTCCTGAATGGGATGGTTCTCCCCATTGGCCATCTTGCCATCCTCCGTAGATGGCTCTACCACTTCCGGCTGTGAAGGAGCCGGTGTATCAGCCGGTGCAGGCGTTGCTGTGTTAAGCGGCTGAGGGCTTACCTCTATCGGCGACGGCAGTTCCTCGCCTGCGCAGCCGGTTAAAATGCCCACCGCTATAATAAGTGCTGCCAATGCTCTCTTTTTCATTGGAAATTCCTTCTCTCCTCTCTTTTTTCGGATTTCTCCAAACAATGATCAATCTGCCCTTTCAAGTCCGGCATAATCGCATAAAGTCATGGAAACTCTATCCAATATGTAAATACACACTCTCTAAACGGCAAATTATGATATAATTTTACCACACCCATATGCCTGAAACAAGCCTAAAAAATATTGATTTTGTCTTAAATTCTTTTTAATATTTGTAACAAATCCGTCCGGGAGTTTGACACTTTCCCATCTTGAGATAACCCGCAAATCCAGTAATGGCTTTATTTTTTTGTCAAAATTCAAATTTTGTATTGCACGTTACTTATAAATACTGTATAATATACCT
>CAXHOW010000054.1:0-13571 GCA_964018205.1 uncultured Acetatifactor sp.
GTCCGGCAGTCAGCCGGACAGGGAACGGCAAAATTTTTTACACTTCTTTTACTTCTTTATCTCACATGAGCAAAAACGGATTGGATGACACACTGCTCTCTGCAGACAGCGGACACCAGATCAACAATGGCCATGCGCCTGCAATATAATATCCCGGTCATTATTGATGAATGCGGGTATGAGGGAGACATTCCTTTTGACTGGGGAAATCTTTCCGCCTTTGAACTGGTACATCGAATCTGGATGGGGTACATACGAGGCGGCTATTGCAGCCACGGGGAGACGTATGAATCGGAGGATAACCGTCTGTGGTGGTCTAAGGGCGGGAAGTTAAAGGGAGAGAGCGTTGCCAGAATTGCCTTTCTGAAGGAGATTCTGCAGGAGCTTCCCCAGAATGCGGAGCCTTTTTGCTGGAAGATTGAAACGGATCCCAACGGAAAGAAACAGGAAGGCGCGGATACTCCCTTTGCGATGGCTATGATGAAATTGGATGAGGAAGAGAGGAACCGCAGGATTCTGGATATGTTGCCCATGGCATTATGCAGCCGGAAGTGCTGGCTACAGTACCTGGGGAGATCCTGCCAGCGGAAAATTCATGTAAACGCGCCGGGAAAGGGGAGTTTCAGGGCGGAAGTGCTGGATGTGTGGAACATGAGCCGCATCTGTGCCAGCCAGGGATTCGAGGGGAGCCTGCGCATCGACCTGCCCGCAAAGGAGGGGATGGCGGTATTGCTTACAAAAATTTCAGGCGAAATAAACTGAAATCATAATGGACAAATGGAAAAGTTTATTGCATAAATATCCGGCATTGTCATTTTGCAAAAAGGAGAAAGAGAAAAATGTGTTCGTTGCTGCTTGTCGTTATTTATTTTGCATTTGTAAGCATGGGCTTACCGGATTCTCTGTTGGGTTCTGCATGGCCGGTAATGCATCAGGAGCTGGGAGTTCCCCTTTCCTGCGCAGGCATTATATCCATGATCATAACAGGAGGGACAGTGGTATCCAGCCTCTTTTCTGAGAAGATGCTCCGAAGATGGGGCACAGGAATGGTCACTGCCGTCAGTGTGGCATTGACCGCTGCCGCATTGGTGGGATTTTCCTTTTCCCATTCCTTTGTGCTTCTGTGTGTATGGGCGGTCCCCTATGGACTTGGCGCCGGAGCCATTGATGCGGCTCTGAATAATTATGTGGCGCTGCATTATTCCTCCCGGCATATGAGCTGGCTCCATGCTTCCTGGGGAGTGGGGGTATCTGTCAGCCCTTATATCATGGGATATTGTCTTTTCCGCAGAATGGGCTGGAATATGGGATATCGTGCCGTGTCTTTTGTGCAGATAGCGCTGACAATTATCGTGTTTCTGTCGCTGCCGCTCTGGAACAAAAAGGGGAGTGAAGAGGAAGAAGCGGCTGTCAGAAGCCTGACGCTGAGGGAAAAGCTGAAAATAAACGGTGTTCCCTTTATCCTTCTGGCATTCTTTGGCTTCAGCGCCTTTGAAGCCACGGCAGGATTGTGGGCCAGCAGTTATCTGGTGGGATTCCGGAAAGTGGGAGTGGAGGCCGCGGCCAGGTTTACGGCTTTGTTTTATCTGGGAGAGACGGTTGGGCGCTTCCTGAACGGATTTGTGGCAGATCATTTCGGTGACAGGAAAATGATCAGGGTCGGGATATGGACCATGCTTGCCGGGGTGGTGATGATAATAATGCCCTTAAAAACACCAGTGCTGGCGTTGGCCGGCCTGGTGGTCATAGGTCTGGGCGCCGCTCCGGTCTATCCCTGCATCATTCATTCTACGCCGGACAATTTCGGAAAAGAAAATTCACAGGCGCTGGTAGGGCTTCAGATTGCCTGCGCATACTGTGGCAGTACATTTATGCCCCCGGTATTCGGCCTGATTGCGGATCATATATCAGTGGGATATTATCCGCTGTATCTTGGCCTGTTTGTCCTGCTTATGCTGGTAATGTCCGAACAGCTCAATAAGGCGGTTAAAGTTTAAAGGGTAATTCTGATAAAAAACGATTAAGAGTGATATATGAATCGCAGATTTTCCGGTACGATTCTTATATCACTTTTTTATGTGGATTTTGTATATAAGTCGGCTGAGTAACAGAGTTTAAGGCGAGGAGGAAAGGCGATGCGTTATTTTTGTAACCCGGTGAATCTGGAATATCAATATCAATTATTCCGGGTACGGGATAGAGAAGGGAATCTGTGCAGGATTCATAGGGAGGCGGCCGATCCGTCCATAATTTTTTTCAAAGGGAGCTATTATCTGTTTCCCTCCATGTCTGCCGGCTTTTATGTCAGCAAGGATCTTGTCAGCTGGGAACGGTATGATTTCCTGAGTGATATACCCATATATGATTATGCGCCGGATGTGAGAATGATCGGGGAGTACCTGTATGTCTGCGCTTCCTCCACAGGAGACTGTTCTTTCTATAGGACGAAGGATCCCCTGACAGAGCCATTTGAGGAAATCAGGGGAGCAATTCCTTTTTGGGATCCCAATCTGTTTCAGGATGAAGACGGACGGATTTATCTGTACTGGGGCAGCTCCAACGCGGAGCCAATCTATGGCGTGGAGCTGGAGCCGGACACCATGCGTCCCGTTGGGGATAAGCTCGGACTGATAGAAGCCCGGGAAGGGGAATTGGGTTATGAGCGGATTGGAGAGGATCATGTGCCGCCCAGGACGGAAGAGGAAATTCAGGCATCTATTCAGGCGGTGATTCGGGAACATATGGAAGAGGGGAAAAATCCGGAAAACTATGGGGATCCTGAGGAAATGATGAAAAAGCTGCGCAGATGGTTTGGAAACAGCCCTTATCTGGAAGGCCCCTGGATGACAAAGTATCAGGGAAAATATTATCTGCAGTATGCGGTTACCGGAACAGAATATAACGTATATTCGGATGGTGTATATGTGGCGGATTCCCCGCTGGGGCCGTTTACTGTGGCGAAAAACAATCCTTTTTCCTATAAGCCGGGAGGCTTTATAACAGGGGCGGGACATGGCTCCACCTTTGAAGACGGGCAGGGGAATTTCTGGCATATCTCCACCATGCGGATTTCGCAGAATCACAGCTTTGAACGCAGGCTGGGGTTATGGAGAGCGGGTTTTGACGAAGAGGGAGAGCTGGTATGTGATCAGAGATACGGCGACTGGCCTGTCAGGACGGATGCCAGGCTTTGGGAGAAGCCGGACTGGATGCTGCTTTCCTTTAGAAAACCGGTAAAGGTGTCATCAGGATCAGGCGGGGAATGCGTGGCGGATGAAGATATTCGCACCTGGTGGCAGGCGGAGCATGGAGGAAAAGAAGAATGGGTGGAAGTTGATCTGGAAGAAGAAATGGATGTTCACGGGGTGCAGATTAACTTCGCGGATAACTGGACAGTGGAGACGGAGCCGGATATGGAATTTTTTGCATCCTGGGAGGACCGCCGTTATCTTGACAGCAGAAAGAGGGAAACGAGATGGATTCTGGAAGGGTCAGGAGATGGGGCCGAATATGAGATTCTGGAGGATAAATCGGAAGTGCGGACAGATTTATCCCATGATTTTATCGTATGGGAAGGCGGGAAAAAACTCCGTTTTCTGCGTTTGCGTGGGATGGAGCTTCCTTACGGGCAGAAGCCTTGTGTCAGCGCAATCAGAGTATTTGGATTGGGAAACGGCGCAAAACCGGATCAGGTCAGAGTGTTTTCCTGTTCCCTGAAGGGGGAAGAGCCACTGACGGCTCTGGATATGCAGCTTGCATGGGAGGATAGCGGTGCGGTAGGATACAATATTCTCTGGGGCTATGATCCGGATAAGCTTTATCACAGTTATATGGTTTACGGCAGCACCGGGCAGAAGATTGGCGCGTTGGTACAGGGAAGAGAAGTGTATGTGCGAATAGATGCCTTTAATGAGAATGGGATTACCGAGGGGATTGTCCGGAGGGTTCGGTAGAGGGTACAAGGGAAAACGATAACAAAGATGAGAGAAAGGATAGAAGAACGAAATGAAAGATTTAGACGAATTGATTCAAAATCTTACTTTGGAAGAGAAAGCCGGTCTGTGTCAGGGAGCGTCTTTCTGGTTTACAAAAGAAATGGAAAAATACGGAATTCCCGGCATCATGATGACGGACGGGCCTCATGGTCTGCGTAAGCAGACAGAGGAAACGGACCATCTGGGGGTCAATAAAAGTATACCTGCGACCTGCTTCCCTTCCGCGGCGGCAATCGCCAATAGCTGGGATCAGGAGCTGATTCAGGAAATCGGAGAAGCGCTGGGGGAAGAGTGCCTTCAGGAGGAGGTATCCGTACTGCTGGGGCCCGGAGCCAATATCAAAAGAAGTCCCCTTTGCGGAAGGAACTTTGAGTATTTTTCGGAGGATCCGTATCTTTCCTCGCAGATGGCGAAAAGCCACATCATTGGCGTCCAGAGTAAGGGCGTCGGCGCCAGTCTCAAGCATTTTGCCATGAACAATCAGGAGACCCGGCGGATGACGGTAAATGTGTCCGCAGATGAAAGAACCATGCGGGAAATCTATCTGGCAAGCTTCGAGGCGGCGGTAAAGGAAGCAAAGCCGTGGACGATTATGGGAGCATACAATAAGGTAAATGGAGAATACTGCTGTGAGAACCATCATCTTCTGCGGGAAATCTTAAGAGAGGAATGGGGATATGAGGGAGTGGTGGTGTCCGACTGGGGGGCCGCCAATGACCAGGCAAAGGGAATAGAAGAGGGATTTGACCTAAGGATGCCGTATGCAGGAGAAGCATATACGGAGGAACTGGTCAAGGCCGTGGAGAAGGGAAGGCTGTCCGAAGAACGGCTGGACGAGACGGTTAAGCGGATTCTCACAATGATAAAAAAAGGACAGGAAAATAAAAAGCCGGGATATCGCTATGACGAGGGAGCCCACCATGCCCTGGCTGTTCGGGCTGCCGCCGAGAGCGCGATACTCCTGAAAAATGAGGGCGGCGTTCTGCCTTTGGATAAGAAAGAAAAAATCGCCGTGATCGGAGGATTTGCAAAAAATGTCCGCTACCAGGGCGGAGGCAGCAGCCATGTCATTCCCACCTTTCACAGAGAGCTGACGGAGGTTCTGGCACAGGATTATCCGGAGATTGCGTTCTCCTTTGCCAGGGGCTATCGGCTGAAGAAGGATGAGGTGGATGAGGATTTTGCGGCGGAGGCTCTGGAGAAAGTACGATTCGCGGATAAAGCGGTGGTGCTGATCGGACTTCCGGACGGCTGGGAGAGCGAGGGCTTTGACCGAAAGCATCTGCGGATTCCGTCCAATCAGATAGATTTGCTGGGGCGGCTGAAAGCCACAGGGAAACCTGTGATTGCCCTGCTGTTTGCAGGGGCGCCGGTGGAAATGCCCTGGATTGATACGGTAGACGCGCTGTATGCCATGTATACAGGCGGTCAGGGGGTGGCGGAAGCCATGGTGCAGCTGTTTTACGGAATCAGTAATCCCTGTGGAAAGCTGGCGGAAACCTATCCCATGGAGCTGGCTCATACCCCTTGCAGTCTTACTTTTCCGCAGAAAGAAAATGCAGTGTACGAGGAGGGGATTTTTGTTGGCTACCGTTATTACGACAAGAAAGCGCTTCCGGTGCGTTTCCCCTTTGGGCATGGACTATCCTATACGCAGTGGGAGTATTCGGATCTGAAGATTGACCGGAACCGAATGAAGGATACGGAAGAGGCCCTTGTGTCGCTGTCTGTCCGCAATGTGGGAGACAGGGAGGGCAAAGAAGTGGTGCAGCTGTATATCCGGGATGTGGAGAGCAGTGTGCCCAGACCGGAAAAAGAGTTAAAGGGATTTGTCAAAGTGTCCTGTAAGCCCGGGGAGAAAAAGACGGTGCAGTTCCGGCTGAATAAGAGGAGCTTTGCTTTCTGGCATCAGGAAATGGGAGACTGGTATGCGGAGAGCGGGGAATATGAAATCCTGGCAGGCGCGTCCAGCAGGGATATCCGGTTAAAGGAAAGAATTCAGGTGGAAAGCACGGCCAAATGGAAAAAGCATTACGATGCGTTTATCACCATGGGAGAACTGATGGAGCTGCCTGAGGCGCAGCCCATTATAGAGGCAATGATGTCCTCTTACCAGATGCCGCAGAGCATGTCCGAGGAAGAAAAGCAGCGGCTTCTGGAGGATGAGGATTCTACGGAGGAGATAGCCATGGATTATGCCGCCATGGGTACGGATATGCCGCTGATCAAGGTGGCCGCCATGTCGGGAGGAGCTTTTGGGGCAGAGCAGATTGCGGGCATTCTTGATACCATCAATAAAGCCTGAAAGCAGATTATAAAAAAGCTTCTGTCTGGAAGCGGAACGAGGAGGATATATTTGTGAAGCAAATTATGTGGAACCAGGATTGGACTGTGGCTGCGGGCGTGACGGATCCTTTTGCGGTGATTTTTGGCGGAGGAGCGGAGGGAAAACAGGTCATACTGCCCCAGGATGCCATGATTCTGGAGAAGCGGAGTCCGGACTGCGGAAGCGGAACCCAGAGCGGATTTTACCCGGCGAAATCATACACATATCAAAAGGAATTTTTTGCGCCTCTGGAGTGGAAGGAGAGCTGGAATGTCCTGGAGTTTGAAGGGGTGATGAGCAAAGCATTTGTCTACCTGAACGGAGAACTGGTACATAAGAACAAGAACGGCTATTCCCAGTTCTTTGTAGAGCTGAACCGGTATCTGCGCTATGGGGAACAGAATATGCTGAAGGTGGTTGCCGTCAACCAGGAGCATGGCTCCAGATGGTATCCGGGAAGCGGTATTTACCGCAGCGTCAATCTCCACCAGGGCGGAATGATTCATGTTCCGCCGGAGGGAATCAGGATCGCCACGGAAGAAATCAGGGAGAACTATGCGGTGGTTTCCGTGGAGACGGCGCTTCAAAATACAGGAATCCATGCAGGCAAGGTTACAGTGTGCTGCAGGGTCGTGGATGAACAGGGGAACCAGGAGGCCGGGGGCGAGAATACCGTTTCCCTGCTGGCGGCGGAGGAGACGGTTTCCAGAATGAAGCTGACAGTGGATTCCCCCTGCCTATGGAGTCCGGAGCACCCTGCATTATACAGGCTTATATTGGAAATCCGGGAGGGAGAGAAACTTTGGGATCAGGCGGCGGAGAGCTTTGGCATCCGTATAATCAAAGCGGATGCCAGAGAAGGACTGCGGATTAACGGAGAAGAAGTAAAATTGCGCGGCGCCTGCATTCATCATGACAATGGCATACTTGGCGCTACGACTTTGAAGCAGGCGGAGGAATTCCGCTTGAGGAAGCTGAAAGAAGCGGGGTTTAACAGCATCCGCAGCGCCCATCATCCGGCGGGCAAGACAATGCTGTCCATTTGTGACAGGCTGGGTCTGCTGGTTATGGACGAATTGACGGATATGTGGGACCAGCCGAAGAACAGCGGAGATTATGCCCTGGATTTTGGCGAAGAGTGGGAGCAGGATCTGGAAAAAATGGTAGCAAATGACTATAATCATCCTTCCGTAATTCTTTACAGTCTGGGAAATGAAATCCCGGAAATCGGAAGACGCAGCGGCGGAAGGAAAAACCGCCAGCTGGCCAATTATCTGCGCAGTCTGGATTCCACCAGACTGGTCACAGGCGCTTTCAGCGGGTTTCTGGCTGTGGTAGACAGGCTGGGAGACTGGCAGGAGGCTTCAGGTGGCGGCGCAGAGAGGAATGGTGAGACAGCATATAAGGCGCAGACACAGCCCGAAAACCGTCATAACGAAGAGAAGGGAAATGAGACTTGGCCGGAAGCGGGCAACAGCCAGAAATCTTGCAGCGGCCGGGAATCCGGTGGAAGCCAGAAATCAGGCAGCAGCCGGGAATCCGGCGGCAGTGAGGGAATGAATGCTGTCATGGGAAGCACGGAGCAGGAGATGCTGGATGCGTTTTCCGTCAGCCCCATGCTGTCCCAGTGTCTGGAAGAGGTTTCCTGTGAGCTGGATGTTGTGGGCTATAATTATCTGACCGCCCGGCATGCATATGAACATACCTTACATCCTGATCGTGTGGTGGTGGGCAGTGAGACTTATCCGCCGGAAATTGCAAGGCTGTGGAAGATTGTAAAGGACAATCCCCATGTAATCGGCGACTTTACCTGGACGGGCTATGATTATCTGGGAGAGGCAGGAATCGGAATCTTTCATTATAATCCGGAGCGCCGGGAGCAGGGGTGGTATCCGGATCGCCTGGCATACTGCGGAGATATTAACATTAATGGTTATCGAAGGCCGGTGAGCTACTTGCGGGAGATTGTGTATGGGCTGCGCCGGGAGCCATGGATTGCCGTGGAGCGCCCGGAGCGCTATGGTATGCCCTGTAAGACGAATTCCTGGATGTACAGGGACGCAATAGACAGCTGGACCTTTACAGGCATGGAAGGAAAGCCGGCCAAAATTCATATTCTCTCCGCTTCACAAGAGGTGGAACTGTTTTTAAACGGCCGCTCGCTGGGGAGAAAACCTGCCGGTGAAGAAGCCGGATATGATGTGCTCTTTGAAACGGTTTATGAGCCGGGTGAGCTGGTTGCCGCAGGATACTCGGAAGGGCGGGAAGACGGAAGATGCCGATTGACTACCGCAGGAGAGCCAGTTTCCCTTGCCGTGTCTGTCAGCTGTGATTCTCTGACCGCAGGCGGGCAGTCAGTGGCGTTTATCACGGTGGATCTGGTGGATGAGAAAGGAACTGCCAACCGCTGGGAGGCCAGAGAAGTCCAGGTTTCGGTGGAGGGTGCGGGAACCTTAGCCGGATTTGGGTCGGCGGCACCCGGCACCGAGGGAAGCTATGACGACAATATCTGGCGTACCTATGACGGCCGCGTGATGGCCGCCGTACGAAGCGGACAGGTCCCGGGCGCGGTATCCGTAAAGATAAGCGCTCAGGGCTGCGGCACGGAGTCAATCAGCATTCCGGTTCATGAAGGTGAAATTCAGTAGTGGAATAAGTGTCACGGAATTGTTTCAAGGTCATCCCTGTGATGGCCTTGAATTGTTTTCCCAGATGACTCTGGGAGGAGAAACCCAGATAGGAACTGATCTCAATGTAGGAATAAGGCGAGTAAATCAGCATATTTTTTACAAGCGCAATTTTTTCCCTGATAACGAAATCCGTAAAGGAGATGCCTTCGTATTTGCGGAACAGCTCCGAGAGGTAATTGGGGCTGATATTGAGTTCTCCGGCCAGCTCCTGCATGGTGATCTTTTCGTGAAGATGGGAAAAGATATAGTCCTTGCTCTGCTCCAGGATCGGATGCCGTCTGGCAGGGGTGTCCTTTTGCGGGGCGCCCTTAATATCCTGAACCATGGTGGCAAAGCGTATTTTTGCCCCTTCCACCAGAGGCTTCAGTTCATCCAGTATTTTTAAGGCTTCTATTTTCATAATATAAGAATCACACAGAGAAAAGGCCAGCTCCGGATTGACGCCGCCCCGGATGGCCGCCCGGCTGATCAGCGTGATGACGGAGATACAGATATTTTTATAATTGCGGTCGAATGACGGGGCAAGGGTACCCATTTGCTCCGGGGTATCGTCAGTGAAGGTACTTTTCAAAAGTGCCAGATCCCCCATTTCTATGCTGGAGAGCATACGCAGCTCCTGGCTGTAAAGATTATGCTTGACACCCCTTTCCCGGTTAAGAAAGACCAGATCGGAATAGTATTTATGGACTTCCTCGTTGCTCTGGTCGGAGCAGTTTGCACTTATCAACTGCTGCTCTGTAACGGCCGGTACATGAAAAAGGTTGTGGAGAAGCAGGACGGACCGGAGAAATTCATCAAATTCACAGATGCTGATGGGCAGCATGGAAAATAGGTCAGGCATTGGGGTATGCAGGGTGTGGGAGAAGGAAAGATGGGAGTACAGCCTCACGGGTCCCAGCAGCAGGAGCTGTTTTTCCAGACGGACGCTGGCATAGACGAAATCCTGGTTTACGGAGGAAAGGATAGGGAGCTGCCCATCGGCCTTTTCCAGAAAGAAGTCCATGGATTCCGGCGAGTCGGCTAAAAAGTCAAATATGTTTTCCTTACATTGAAAACTATCTTGAAGAATTCCTTTTTCTGTAAGGAGAACAAGCCTGGTTTGCAGGTGGTCCGCGATATATTGAAAAAGATGATAAGTATTCATGTTTTTTCCTTTCATGTTTGATTCATTAGAATTATGCCATTCGGCCGTTTCCTGTATTATATCATAGATACCCGTATTCGTGCCAAAAAAAGGGCGAATGTAATATATTTTTCATAATCAGGTAAGATAAAATATTTCTTGTAGAGATTTCAAGATGAAAACAGTGGATGTCTTGATGAGAACAGGCAGAGCAAAGGAGGGAATGCTTATGAAAAAGGCAAAAGAGGAGAGACGCAAAGGTGGATGGAAACATGATCTGCTGATGAACAAATGGTTATATCTGCTGGCTGTCCCGGTGATTCTTTATTTTCTGATCTTTAACTATGCACCCATGTTTGGGCTTATGATGGCATTTGAGGATTTTAAGCCGCAGAGAGGTATCTTCAGAAGTGACTGGGTAGGACTGAAACATTTTATGGATTTTTTTGGAGGTCCTAATTTTCTGATTCTTTTACGGAATACACTGGTGATCAGCCTGCTGGGACTGGTGATCGCGTTTCCGCTGTCCATTGTGTTTGCGCTGCTGTTAAATGAAATCAAAAATCTGAAGTTTAAAAAGGTGGTGCAGACGGTCAGCTATATGCCCTATTTCATTTCCATCGTGATTATCTGCGGTCTGGTAAAGGAATTTTGTTCCACCACCGGGTTTGTGACGTCTATTATGGTGAAGCTGTTTGGAATCGAGAAGGTGAGCCTGCTGACCAATCCCGATTATTTCTGGTCCATTAACCTTTTGTCGGATATCTGGCAGAATCTGGGATATAATTCCATTATTTTTGTGGCGGCAATCACCTCGGTCAGCTCCGAGCTTCAGGAAGCGGCGGCCATTGACGGGGCAGGACGGCTCAGCAGGGTGTGGCATGTGACGATTCCCTGCATTATGCCTACCATTGTCACCATGTTGATTTTAAAATGCGGTACTCTTCTGAATGTGGGGTTTGAGAAAATATTACTATTGTATAATCCCAGTATCTATTCCACGGCGGATGTGATCAGTACCCATGTACAGAGACTGGGAATCGAACAGGCGCAGTATGGGTATTCTGCTGCGGTAGGGCTGTTTAATTCCGTGGTGGGAACGCTGCTTTTGCTGCTCTCCAATTATTTCAGTAAGCGATATGCCGATACGTCGATTATATAGGGAGGTGGACATAATGATTGAAAAACATTCAAAATCCCGGATCCTTTTTCTGGTTTTCAACTATACCTTTATGATTCTGTTTGCGCTGGCATGCTTTATGCCTCTCTGGCATGTGCTGATGGCATCCGTCAGCGACCCGCATCTGCTGATGGGCTCCTCGGGGCTGCTGCTGAAGCCGCTGGGAAAGCTGACGCTGGAGGGATATGAACTGGTAATGCACAGCAGGGACATTCTGACGGGATACATAAATACTATTGCTTATGTGTTGGCGGTTGCTGTGGCAGGCTCTTTTCTGACAGCAATTGCAGGGTATCTGATTTCCAGAAAAGGTTTCAGGCTGGCAAAGCCCCTTACAGTTTTTATTATGTTTACCATGATGTTCAGCGGCGGCATTATTCCGACTTATATGGTGGTGCGGGAACTGGGGCTGCTGAATACAAGAGGGGCTGTTATTCTTCCCAGCCTTATGAATGCTTATTTTATCATCATGATGAAATCAGCCTTCGAGCAGCTGTCCGGAAGCTATGAAGAGTCTGCCAAGCTGGATGGAGCAAGTCCTCTTGTAATTCTGTTTAAAATTTTGCTGCCTCTAGTAAAACCGACCATTGTGGTCATTATCATGTTTACGGTGATCACCCAGTGGAATTCCTGGTATACGGCTTCCATTTATCTTCCCAGAAGAAGGGATTTGTGGCCGTTGCAGCTGTTTATGCGGGAGATGCTGATTCAGAACGATACCTCCAAAATTGTTACCTCGGCGGGAGAGGCAAACGCACTGGTCAATATGACCGGCAATCTGGTGAAATATTGCGTTACCATTGTGGGCACGCTTCCGATTCTCTGCGCTTATCCTTTTGCTCAGAAATATTTTGTGACCGGCATTACGCTTGGAGGCGTGAAGGAATAAACGGATTGTCTGTACCTGATGGTACGGGAAAAAGCAGCCGGAGATTTGTGGCTGGTTAAGGGAGGAAAATCATATGGAGCAATTGAGAGGAGTGAATCTGGGAGGGTGGCTTGTTCTGGAAAAATGGATGAATCAGAATCTGTTCGCAGGGACGGAGACCATGGATGAAACCTATCTGTGTCTTCAGTTGGGAAGAGATAGGGCAAGAGAGCGGCTGACGATTCATAGGGATGAATTTATCGGCGAGAGGGATTTTGAGGACATTGCGGTCAGGGGCTTTAACGCAGTCCGTATCCCCGTCCCCTTTTTCTTGTTCGAGGATGTGGGGCCCTATATTCATTGCCATGAGTATCTGGATAAGGCATTTGTCTGGGCGCGGAAATTCGGCTTGAAGATCCTTGTGGATCTGCACACGGCTCCCGGCGGGCATAACGGGACGGATAATTCAGGAATCTGCGGCGTATGCTTATGGTCCACCAGAAGCGAGTATCGGAATTATACCCTCAGCGTGCTGGAGAGAATTGCGCAGCGATACGGCCAGGAGGAAGCCATGTGGGGGATCAGTGTTTTAAACGAACCCATGTGCAGCGACACGAAGGCGGCGCAGGCGCTGAATATACATAATCTGACACAGGTGTATCTCCCGGCGGATCAGGCATTGGCTACGGAAAATACCAATTGTTCTCTGGATTATCTGCGGCAGTTTTACAGAGATGCCTACCGGGTGATTCGAAAACATATGGGCAGTGAAAAATATGTGGTTTTCAGCGATGCCTTTGAGTTGGAGATCTGGGATGCGTTTTTGAACTGCGGCGATTTTGAGGGAGTGGTACTGGATACCCATAACTACCTGATGACGCCGGATCAGATGCTTTTTACGGAGAGGAATCTGCAGGTATATGTCAGGTACCTGCGCAGTCTGGGAGAAAAGGTAAACGCAGCGGCGAAGCGATTTCCGCTGATCGTGGGAGAATGGAATATTCAGAATCGGGCGGACGGTCTGGAACAGATGGGAAAAGAAGAGAAGGATAGGCTCTATACTGCCATAGCGGATGAATTCCTGGAGGGCATGAAGGATACCCTGGGTTGGTTCTACTGGAGTTATAAAATTTATCTGGAAGGGATTGACGCAGAGTGCGACGATGCGGGACGGTGCGTGAACCATGGCTGGCTGCGGCCCGGGGAACGGCGGGTGCTTTGATGCCTGAACCGGGACAGGGCGGTAATCATTTCTGCGGGCAATGAGTCAAGTCCGCAAAGTTGACTTTGTGCTGCTGTCTGCACGGACAGTTGATGAATGCCGCCGGCGTTGCTGTGTATTTAGTCTGGCCCCGTCGGTTTGCGGCAGGGTATTGAGTCGGCGGAATA
>CAXHOW010000055.1:0-11462 GCA_964018205.1 uncultured Acetatifactor sp.
ATCGTATGCCGGGTTGATATGAGGCAAGCCATGGCGCTTGCTGAATTCCTCCAGCCCCACTATGTTTTCTTATGTGTAATACTGAGCCTGCGCATTCCACAGCTCGTAATATTTCCCCTTCTCGTCCTTCAGCAGCTCCTCATGGCTCCCCCGCTGAACCAGTCTGCCCTCATGAAATACCGCTATATCATCGCAGAACCTGCAGGAGGAAAGCCTATGGGATATATAGATGGCCGTCTTGTCTCCCGTTATGGCATCGAAGCTGGAGTAGATCTCATATTCCGACAGAGGGTCAAGACTGGCCGTAGGCTCATCCAGCAGGACAAAGGGAGCATCCTTATAAAGGGCTCTGGCCAGAGCGATCTTCTGGGCCTCCCCGCCGGAAATCTCCACCCCGTCGTCCGCAATGTCTTGATAAAGATAAGTGTCCAGCCCCTTGGGCAGCTGTTCCACCCTCTCCGAAAGCCCTGCCTTTTTCAGACATTCCATGGCAAGCTTCTTGTCTACCTCCATAGAGGAAGCCACGTTCTGCCCCAGAGGCATAGACAGCAGCCCGAAATCCTGGAACACCACGGAGAAAAGTCCCATATACTCATCCCGCTGGAACTTGCGGATATCCACGCCGTTTAGCAGAATCTCCCCCTCCTGAGGATCATACAGGCGGCAGAGGAGCTTGATCATGGTGGTCTTGCCGGAGCCGTTCATGCCCACGATGGCCATGCGCTCCCCGACCCGTATCTTCAGGGAAAAATCCTTCAGGGCATACTGCTCTGAGCCCGGATACTTGAAGGACACGTTTCGGAACTCGATCTCATATTGATTATCCAGCCTCTTTTCCACCGGCAGCTTCCCCTTATACATCTCATCACCCACACTGAGCATTTCAAGGGTGCTGGCCTCCCTTCTGGCTGTCAGGGCAAGCTCCTTATACTGCCGTCCCATGCTCTGGACGCTCGTCATGATATTGGTGATGGAGCCTGCGAACTTTACTACATTGCCGATGGAGAACGCCCCCAGCAGGCAGTAAGCGCCTGATACCAGATACCCTCCCAGCACCATCAGCTGGGATGTGGTTCCCTGCAGCATCCCTACCCTCCCGCTCGTCTTCAGGAGACTGTTCCACGGAGATACCTTTTCAAAATTCCGTATGTTCTCCGCCGTATATTTATGCATTAAGTCATATCCGTCGTAGAGATGGATATCCTTGATATAATGATAATTTCCGCTTAATGCCCGCCACACCCAGTACCATGAAAAGCATGTATACTCCTTGCGGACCTCCTCCGAATAATTCTTGGAAAAATCTGACAGTAAATCCTGCTGATAGGCGGCATTTTCTCTGACCCACACCTTCGTCAGGAACCAAATGACGATAAACAGTGCCGCCAGCCCCAGATAGCTCCATATGCTGCGGGAGCTTACGATGATTTCCAAAACCGGAAGGGCAACTGCCAGAAAGCTGATCAGGCTGAAAACACCATAGACTATATCGTCAAGCTTCCAGAACAGGTCGCCCATGCCGTCTCCCCAGTTATGAGCCCTTCCCATACGGTCCGACAGCTCCTTCACGTAAGGGCTGTCGATCAGGGAATAATCCATGCTCCTGAATTTTGCAGACAAGTTTCCATCATATATCCGCCTGATATTCTTGCGCTTGGGCTCGATGACCTCATGCCACAGCGCAGAGCTGGCAAAGGTCAGCAGGAAAGGAACCGCCAGCATCAGCCCCACGGCCCACGCCAGCTCCTCCACAGAGCCTTTTCTATACAGCAGCTCCAGAATCCTTGCCGAGAACACCACTGTCAGCGCTCCCTTTACCGCATCCATCAGAAGCCGTACCGCATTTACAAGGTAATAGCTTCTGTCTATCTGATACACATGGGACAGCAGATTCCAGATGTTTCTTATATTATCCCGGAAAGGGATCTTGCTTGTGAGATCATCCTGCATATTCCTCTACCCCGCTTTCTTTTTTATAATAATGGGACTGTACCTCAAACATATGGGCATAGCTTCCTCCTCTGGCCATAAGCTCCTCATGGGTTCCCTCTTCCGTCACCCTGCCGTTCTCCAGAAAGAGGATTCTGTTTGAGAAGCGGGTGCTTGCCAGACGATGGGATATAAACAGCGAAGTCCTCCCTCCGCTGATCTTTACATATTCCTGATAGATCTCGCTCTCTGCAATGGGATCCAGAGCCGAGGTAGGCTCATCCAGTATCAAAATGTGCCCGGCCTTATAGAGCGCCCTGGCCAGCAGGAACCGCTGCTTCTGGCCCCCGGACAGCTCCACTCCGTCGGGAAAGACCTGACTGGTCATGAAGGTATCCATGCGGATTCCCCGTTCCCTGAATGCCTTCTCAAGCCCTGCCTGCCTCAGGGCTTTCCATGCCCGTTCCTCCTCTGTGTTTTCTAGTCTTTTCATGGACAGATTACTGCCCACTGCATAAGGAAAAATAGTGGCTTCCTGAAAAACTACCGAAAACAAGTCATACAGCGCCCGCTTAGGCACCGTGGAGATATCAACGCCGTTGATCAGGATTTTGCCTTCATTCGGCTCATATAAGCCGCATAAAAGCATCACCAGCGTGGTCTTGCCTGCACCGTTGACACCCAGCAGCGCAACCTTCTCCCCGGGGCGGAGCTTTAGATTAAAATGCTCATACAGCTTCTGCTCCCCAAAGGAAAAGCTCACATCCCGGAACTCGATCTCGGCGGGCTGTACAAGCAATGCCTCCGGCACCTCTCCCCCTTCGTCAGTCTCCGGCAGATCCATATGAACCCGGACGCAGACGGCATCCGCATTTGCCAGCTTCAGGCTGGAACAAGTATTCACAATGCCAGTGACGAATCCGGAAAAACCTGTTATGGCGCCGAAATACACCGGAAATCCGGCCACAGCAATATTGCCCTGCAGGCAGGAATAAATCAGATAACTGTAAGCAAGACCGTTGCGCAGGACATCCAGCAGCAGCATCATTGTGTCCGCCAGAAGCATTTTCCGATTATTTCTCTTTTCCAGCCTTGTCCTGCTTTTGAAAATCTTGTCCCTGAATGCCATAAGCCAGTCGTTCACGGCAAAAATACGGATGTCCTTAGCGATGCCGCTGTCACGGAACGCATGATTCAGGTAATGGATCTCCTTGTTGGATTGGGCAAACTCCTCCCGGAGAGCAAGCTGCCACCGGTTCTTCAGCTTCAGTATCCCGAAATTTACAAAGGACAATACCAGCAGAAACACCACCAGCCATGGCTTCAGCGTGTACAGCGCCGTGGAGTACAGGCAGAAACAGATCACATTCACAAGCAGATCCCGGGGATAATCCAGAATCCTATAGCTGACGACCCCGTCTCCTCCCTCCATGCTCTGATAAGCACGTCCTGTTACTTTTTTCTGTTCATCATATTCTACGTACTTGTAATGGCACTTCATCTGCTTCATCACCATATCGCTCAGCAAAAAGGTGCGGAGGATATTCTCGCTGAAATAAATCTTTGCATTCATCCCCTGAACCAGCGCGTCGCTAGCTATCATTGCCGCTCCAGCCAGAGCGATCAGTGTCAATCCCTGCAGCACCTCCCCCCGCTCCATGGCTCCAAGGACAATGCCTGGCATAAGGATTCCCAGAAATGGGATCAGACTCCTTCCAATCACAAGGATTATGTCATATATGACGGTCTTGGGGCACTCCTTATAGAGATATTTACGGAAATATATTATATTGGAGAGGATGGAATATTTCCGTTGTTCAGACTGCTTTTTCTTTTTATTCCTTTTCGAGTCTTCTTCTGGATTTTCTTTCGGATTTTCTTCCGAATTCGCTTTTGGATTCCCTTTCAGATTCCCTTTCGGATTTTCTTCTGGATTCCCTTTTGGATTTCCTTTCAGATTCCCTTTCGGATTTTCTTCTGGATTCCCTTTTGGATTTTCTTTCGGATTCCCTTTTGGATTTCCTTCCGAATTTCTTTTTGGATTTTCTTTCGGATTCCCTTTTGGTTTTCCTTTTAGATTCCCTTCCAAATTTCCTTTAGGATCTCCTTCCGTTTTTGAAATAAGTTTTCCTTCGGAATCCTCCTTGAGCTTTCTTCTCGTTTCCTGCATACCGCTCTCCTTTCCGAATAAACAGACGGATGATGTGCCTGCATCTCACTCCTGTCCGTTTTCTTTTCTGTCATAATTGTACACCAATGCTCAAAAAAAGAACCGCTTCTGCACGAATGGTTCTTTTTCTGCACGAACGGCTCTTCAGCTTTTTGCATATCAGAGCGGAATCAGTATCTCCGTGGCAAACACGTCCACTCTGTCCCTGCTCTTTGAAATCTGTTTCGCTTGTCTATCTATATTTTCTTACAGGTATCCACACCTCATATAAGCAGGGAAAGAATCAATGCTCTCATTGCTTTTCCGCTTTTTCCTGCCATTTTCGTTTCCTCCTGTTCTTTATGCATACAGCAGCCAGATTTCATCGGGCACATTCCGTTATTTTACCCTTGTCTTTATCAGTCGTTATGTGTGTACATCTCTGACATATACCTCAGTTCCTCCTTGGACAATTTGAGAAGCTCCTCACATACCGCTTTTGCTTCGTCATCCAGATCGTCATAGGTTTTATTTCCAAAGAACTGTGGATGTTGACTTATATATTCTGCCATCGTCATATCGTTTTTGTCCTGTACCTTCCACAAAACGGCAGACAGCAAACCACTCATATCCTGCATTCCTACCGCGACATCCTCAGAAGGAAAAAACTCACGCTTCCAATCCACTAATGCCCAGTCGAATCCTGCGGTTTTTTCCTCTACACTCTTTATTTCTTCCGCATAAGTATAGGTTTCCTGAATGTATATCACTTCATCATAGGATAATTTCCTGATTTCATTCAGCAATGCCGCTGTTTCTTCAATCAAGTTATCTTCATTCTCCTCTATCACTTCCATCAAGACATCTTTGTCCCCCTTAAACTCGGCCTTATACATGCTTAAAATCATACCATGAGTATATGCATTCACATACTCATGGTTAGAACCCCATAGTACAATAGGGCTGTCCCAATCAACAGACGCCCAATCAAATTCTTCAGGAACGCTTTCTTCCTCACTGCCCTGTACGTCATCTACAGCACTGCCTCTCTCCGGGTTCGGCAGCTCCTCACCGCTGCCCTCTTCATTGCTTTCCGGCTCGTTTTCTGCACTGCTTTCTGTGCCGGAACCCTCTTCTGTATACTGCTCTTTCTGGTCGGACACAGAAGTGCTCCCTCCGAACTCCTTATCCCCGCAGGCTGCCGTAAAGACTGCTGCTGCACAAAATAGGGTTATCACTTTCTTTTTCATCCTTTTTCCTCCAAAATCGTGCTTTTTTGTCCCCATTTTACCCCCCGATTGCCTTTGTCAAGTATATTTTTGAATTCATCACTTGACAATGTTGCATAGATGTAACAGTTCAGACACCCCCAAAAATATAACTCGCAAATTTATCGCAATTCTGTTATACTGTTCTTGTTAAATTTTCGGGAAGGAGATGCGTTATGGGCGGCAATTATTAAAAAGACCTATACAGGCAGTTAATGGAAGTCATGGCCAGGGTTGACAGTCTGGAGACTGAACAGAAGCAGGACAAAAAAGAGATCAAAATCCTTACCAGTGAGGCTCGTGGGAGGCTGGCAAAAAAGAGGAAAAGACGCTCCTGAACCGCCTTGTGAAATACAAGGAAAACCATCTGCTGCTTCTGCGGGATTTCGGAGTTCATTATAGCAATAACATGAGCGAAAAGACCTGCGGATATGCAAGAACCGTGACAAGATGGCTGGAGGCTTCAGAAATGCATCCGGCAGGGAAATGACAACGGGTGTCTGAACTGTTACGCATAGATCACATATATTGGGACGACAAAGATGAATTCTATGATTGCAGATATTATTATATTGGCAGCGGCAATGTCCGCAATGGCTGTGGGCTCACATTTCTGTATCCGCCGCTTGGTGGAGCGCCGGATCGCAAGGTATCAGGACGACCTTACAAGGAAGCACTGTCAGGAGGTGGACAATCTGTACCGTCAGACCAGAGGCTGGAGGCATGATTTCAAGAATCATCTCCAGACAATGCAGGCTTATCTGGAGCTGGGGCAGATCGGTCTGCTGGAAAATTATATCAGGGAGCTGACAGAGGATTATAATCAGGTAGATATTGCGCTGAAGACGGGCAACACCATGCTTGACGCCATCCTCAACAGCAAGCTGGCTATCCTGAGGGAAAAGGATATCCGGGTGGATGCGTCGGTATCCGTGCCGGAAGGGATCTCCGTCTCGGACATGGACTTAAGCGTCATGATCGGGAATCTTCTGGATAATGCCATGGAGGCTTGTCTGAAGATACCTCCGGAGAAACGGTTTGTGCGGTTTTATATGGCAAAAGCCAAGGAGAATCTGTATATTTATGTGATGAACTCCGCAGACGGAGAATATCGCCGGGGAATCGGGGGATACTTATCCACCAAGGCATCCGACGGCCATGGTTACGGACTCATGAGAATCGACAAGGTAATCAAAAAATATAAAGGTTACCAGAACAGACAGGATGAAGGGGACGTGTTTGCCACGGAGATACTGATTCCGCTCTGATATGCAAATAGCCGAAGAGCCGTTCGTGCAGAAAAAGAACCATTCGTGCAGAAGCGGTTCTAGAAAAGAAAGCGGACAGGAGTGAGATGCAGGCACATCATCCGTCTGTTTATTCGGAAAGGAGAGCGGCATGCAGGAAACGGGAAGAAACAAAGCATCCGGGCAGCTGACAGCGACAAAACCAAGATTCGCCTATTGTCGCACAAACAGCTTGATGAACCTCTCGTTCACCTCGTTATACAGTCTGCGGCTCACCGGCACCAGCTGTCCGTTGTCCATGGTGAGATCCTGCCTGCCCATCCTCAATATCTTCCTCACATTCACCAGATAAGAGCGGTGGGTGAACATGAAATCCCCTTCCTTTTCCGATGTGCCCATGGCTTCCCGCAGCTTCTGCTCCAGCTCCCGGATTCCCAGCTTTACCTGAAGTGTCTCCTCCGTGCAGATCAGGACACAGTAATGCCCCACTGCCTCCGCGTACAGTATCCTATCTATATCCACCTTTATGACCCCGTCCTCTGCGGGAAGAAGGATCATCCTCCGCTCCTGCTCCTTCCGCTGAAGGCACTTATTTAAACATTCCCAGACCTTTCTCTTGTCAAGAGGCTTCAGGAGATAATGCAGCGCCTCCACCTCAAAGCCCTCCTGCATATAGTCCGGGATCCCCGTGGTGAAAACGATCGTGACGGCCTGCTTCTTTTCCCGGAGCTTCTTCGCAAGCCTGATGCCCGCCGCCCCGCCCTCCATCATGATATCCAGAAAAAGCACGTCGCAGCACTGGTTCCCGCACCATGAGAAGTAAAAGGCCTCTCCGCTTGGAAAGCTTTCTATCCGGGCCTCAATGCCTTCCTTGTCCCTCCACTCCTCGATATATTTTGTCAGCATGTCCCTATGGGCCTGCTCGTCATCAACTACCGCTATATTCAACATTTCCCGACCTCTTTTTCCGCTGCCTACGTATCACTCCGTCAGACAGCAAAGCCTGAAACATCGCATCCAATTGCGCCACTGCTGCTTCATCATACATCATCAGCCCGGCAGCAGCGCCTGAAGCCCCCTCAAAATCCTTGGTCTGTTCGCTTTGCAAAAGCAGCCCCTCATGCTTCCCCGGGCCATGTGCGGCACTGCGTTTATCCCATGAGCAGGCTCCCCACCTGAAACACTAATGTGCTCACCGTCCATGCCAGAGCCAGCTGGAACGCCATGGTTCCCACAGTGAACTTCCATGAGCCGCTCTCCTTCTTTATAGTGGCTACCGTGGCCACGCAGGGAATATACAGCAGGCAGAAAAGCATAAGACAGTAAGCGTTCAAAGGCCCGAAGTCCGGATTCACCCTATGGATATTCTCAATGATGGCGGCCATTCCCGCTTCGGAATTGGCATTTGCCACACCGAACAGCACGGCGAAGCTGGACACCACCACCTCCTTTGCGGATATGCCTGAAAGCAGCGCCACACCAACCTGCCACATTCCCAGCCCCGCAGGCGCCAGTACCGGTACCAGCACGCGCCCCAGCATGGCACCGAAGCTGTCCGCAGGATCCTCCACCAGCCCTGCCGTGCCGAAATTCAGCACGAACCAGATCACGATAGAAGCGATAAATATAGTAGTCCCTGCCTTTGACAGGTAGTCCTTCAGCTTGTTCCACACATAGATACGGATGGTTCTGGCATTGGGGCGCTTATATTCCGGCAGCTCTATCAGCAGGGAATCATTGACCTTCCCCTTCTCCAGCCGGTTAACGATAAGCGCCACGAGTATGGCCATGAACATTCCCGCCACATACATGGAAAAGGCTACCACCGCCGGGGATTCCGGGAAAAATATGTCTGAAAACAGCACATAAATGGGCAGTCTGGCGGAGCAGGTCATGAACGGAGTCACCAGCATGGTCTTTCTCCTGTCATGCTCCGTCTCCAGCGCCCTTGTGGCCATGATGGCAGGCACCGTACAGCCGAATCCCAGAATCATGGGCAGGAAGGCCTTTCCGGACAGCCCCACCTTTCCCATGACAGAATCCATCACATAGGCCACTCTGGCCATGTAGCCGCTGTCCTCAAGAACCGCCAGCGCAAGGAAAAGGATAAAGATATTCGGGATGAAGGTAAGAATCCCTCCCACTCCTGCAATGATCCCCTCCACGATCAGAGACTGCAGCCATCCTGCCGTCCCGATGCTCTCCAGAATACCTGCCGCCCCTTCCGATATCATGTCCAGCCCCGTCTCGAACACGCCCTTCAGCGCGTCTCCCACCGTAAATGTCAGGAAAAACACGAGACACATAATCAGCAGGAAAATAGGGATCCCCCATATGGGATGGGTCAGCAGCTTGTCTATTCTGTCCGTGGAAGCAGCTTTCTTTCCTTTATAAAAAAGAATCTCATGTACCACCTTCTCTATGTAGGCATACTTGCTCTGGATGATTTCCTTCTCATAGCTTCTGTCCGCCAATCCCTCCACGGAAATGGGATGATCCTGCCTGACCTCCTCGTCATCCTCCAGAAGCTTGATGGCATGCCAGCGAGCAGAACAATGGCTGGGATAGCGCTCCCGCATCAGAGATGTTAGGCTTGTAATCTTTTCCTCGATCTCTGGTGGATAATCCAGAATATACTCCTCCATTCCCTCCTCACAGTGATGAACCACCGCATGGAGCAGGATATCCAGCCCCATGCGCTTTGCAGCCGATACCGGAACCACGGGAATCCCTCCCAGCATCTCCGGCAGGCGGTGCATATCGATCTCCATGCCCCGCTCCTTCACCACATCCATCATGTTCAGCGCCAGCACCACCGGCTTGCCCAGCTCCAGCAGCTGCAAAGTCAGATATAGGTTCCGCTCCAGAGAAGAAGCGTCAACCACATTTATGATAGCGTCAATCTCCTCATCCATGGCACATTTCCTTGTGACCTTCTCCTCGATGGTATAGCAGGTCAGAGAATAGATGCCCGGCGTGTCGATGAGGGTGATATCCGTATCCTCGTAGCAGGTCTCTCCCTCCACCCGTTCCACTGTGACTCCGGGCCAGTTCGCCACCTTCAGTCTGGATCCGGTCAGCGCATTGAACAATGTGGTTTTTCCGCAGTTCGGATTGCCGATGCAGGCTACATTGATGTGGTTTCTTTTGTTTCCTTCCGCTTTTTTTCCGACGATGCCTGCATTATGATTCATGGGTTTCATCCTTCCTCTCAGCGGCCCCTCTCTCAGACGCATCCGACACAGGACTCGAAGAGAAAACCTCACCCTCACTGACCTGAATATTGGAGGAAATATGCTTTCCCAGAGCAAGTCTGGTGCCCCTTACCTGCACGATCAAAGCCCCATGCTTTTTTCTGTTCAGTACATTTACTATAGTTCCATCGTTGAGCCCCAGCGCCTGCAGCCTTCTGGTGATGGCCGGTTCCACGCACAACCCCTCTACGCAGTAGCTGCCACCCTTTTGTGCCTCATAAAGCGTCATACAATCGCCTCCTTCATCCATTATTATGTATATCTTTTTTCAGTTCTTTCAAGTAATAAGAGCCTTCAGCGCGCTCCGGCTCTGTGTTGTTATATACCCGCTCAACAAGCTGATACGCCCTTTCCCTGTTTTTTTCATCCATCAGCAGCAGACCGTTAACCTTTTCCGCATATTTTCCGTTTAAAAGCATCCTTTCCAGAAAATCGGAATAGCTCCGAACCGCCGCCAGTGTTATATAAGGTGTTTTACAGTTTTTTCCGTCTCTTCTGACCAGATCACAGCTCTGGGTCAAAACCATAAAATACTTGTACTGTTCATTATGGAAAAATGGGTGGACATTCTCCAGCACCGCAGAAAGCTCTTCTGTAACCCTCAATACATCTCCCTGACATAAAGATGCCATATCCGGGTCTGATTTATATGTAAAATGTACATTGCGCTCCAATAAAATTCTGGTTTCCCCTTTTTCTGAAGACATTACCTCCCTCCCAACATCCTATTAACCTTCTGGTATGCTTCCTTCACCTTTCTGTCAGCATAATTTACCTTTCTGGAGCCCCAAAGCCCCGTCGCTCCTTTTCCTTTATCCGGCCCATTCTGTGTCATCTTTATAACTTCCGTTTTCCCTTGCCTTCCAATCCGAGTAATGCAGCCTTCCGTTGAAGATCTGGAGACAGCGCAAACAGTCACCTTTATATATTTTCTTTCTGCCATTATGTCTCTCCCTCCATTTCATACCCCAGTCTGCCCACGATTCTGCTGCATTCTTTAATAAAGGCTTCTATATATTCCGCTCTGAAATCGGGAACCTCCGTTCCGGCCTCATGATGCTCATTGAAGTGAATCTGTACTTCAGAACCATTCATTTCAGTATCCATATTGAGCATTTTATTATCACCTTTCAACACCCGTTGAATTTTTGTAGAAATAATTTCGTAATCGCTGTTTATTATTTCCTGTGCGTCAGACATTGAATCAACCACAGCCGAAAACACATCGCCATCGCTTCCGACAAAATCAATATTCAAGCCATATGCCGGCGGCTGCGGTGTAAAAGCCTTGCTCAGGAAACAATTTACACATTCACATAAATAGCATAATGTCTTCCTGTCAGTGTTCCATGCCGCAAAGACCATAGTGCTCTGGCTCGGCATAACGGTCACTCCCTCGTTTCTATAAGAAATCGTATACTCCGCCCCCTGCATATTGATGCCTACCTCAATCTCCGAGGTCTCAAATACATTTTCCGCCATCCAATCTGGCTGTACATAGATCCTATTCCAGTCCCCGACAATAACAACGGTTAATGACTCAAACTTCCCATAAGGATTTCCAATGGAAATCCTTATAAATATTGTAAAATTTAACCATAAAAATGGTACATTG
>CAXHOW010000056.1:0-9527 GCA_964018205.1 uncultured Acetatifactor sp.
GCAGTCATGTGGCAAAGGGGTTTTCGTGTATCCTGGCTGCCATTCTGGCGGGTATGCTCAGGGAGGTGGCAAGGGTCGGCGGAATTATTGCCGAGCTGCAGGAAAGGAGCGGGACAGGTGCGGCCGAGACCGGAAGGAGGATAAAGCGGAGGCTGTCGAGGTTCGTGGCGCTGGGTTTTCTGCTGAATGCCATTGGGTTTCTGATATCAAACACTGACTATAGGCTTCCGGGGGATATTGCCGCAATCCCTATGACGCTCCAGAGCTGGGCGGAGTGGTGCCATCTGCTGGCAATTGTCTTTTTTGTCATCGGTTTTGTGCGTACATTGCTGAGATATAGGGAGTGATGTCTTTTTTGGAAACGGTATGGATTATTTTTATCTTTTATATATGCGGACTCTGCTGTCAAACGTGATTGGGAGCAGCTCATCAATATCATCTGACAACCGACGAATGATTCATTTCTCTGTTTCAAAATATCTTTGTGTAAATTTGAGGCCGTTGCTTGATAGAAGCACTTGGGAACACAATTGCGAAATATTTTTGAGGTTATCCGCTATAATTGCAGGCTTTGCCGCTGTTTGCGGGCTTTCAGCCGGATTGGGGCTGAATTCGCCGAACTCGCAGGATGCCTAAGATTTTCGCTTGCTGGTTCTCTTTTTTTGGTCTATAATGAAAACAATGGAGCTGCTTGGGGAGAAGGGCAGTGTCAGAGGCTGGCAGGGCACAAGGGACGGGGGTGCGCAGGCGGCTGAATGGAAGCAGGGATTATGGGAACGAACACAAAGGATCAGGATCATGGATGTCCATGGGGCAAAGGCGGGAACTGAAATCATAGAAGCCTGCGGGGCAGGCAGATGGGGGTTAGGATGGAAGAAGTCATGGAATCGATGTCAAGCGAGAAAATGCAGTTTGCGGTGCTGATCGACGCGGATAATATCAGCTCAAAATACGCGGTTACAATATTTGAGGAATTAGAGAAATACGGCCTGACCAGCTATAGGCGCATCTATGGGAACTGGTCCAAGGGCAACGGCTGGTCCGAAGGGCTGCTGCTGGAGCACTCTATCATGCCGGTGCAGCAGTTCTCTTACACTACGGGAAAAAATGCCACGGATATGGCTATGGTGATCGATGCCATGGATATTTTGTACAAGAATAAGGTGCAGGGCTTCTGTCTGGTCACCAGTGACAGCGACTTCACCCGGCTGGCAATGCGGCTGAGAGAAGAGAATATGTTCGTGCTGGGCATGGGGGAGTCCAAGACGCCTCTGGCGCTGACCAGAGCCTGCAATAAATTCATCCATCTGAATCTGGTGGCGGAACAGAATATAGGAGAGAGTATGTCTCTGGGCGAGAGGGCAGCCATGGGCGAGAGGCTGCCTGCCGGTGAGAGACTGTCCGCCGAGGGAAAGACAGCCCGGGGGAGCTGGGAGAGCGCAGCTCTGGAGACAGAGGGCTCGGAGGAGTACGTGACTTCTATCTCCGAGGTGCGTCAGGTGATCCTGGCGCTCATCAATGAAAACGGCGGACAAGTGGATCTGGCCCAGCTGGGCAACCGCCTGAATGAAAAATTTACGGATTTTGATGTAAGAAATTACGGATACTCGAAGCTCAGCACCATGATCGATCAGGAGCTGCCGGATCTGAATATCAAGAAGATCAGCAGCCAGTATTATGTGGAACGGCGTTCCATGCTCACCAAGGAGGAGCTGGAACAGGAGATCTGCCGCATGATCGAAAAGAACGGAGGCATGGTGGAGAATCTGGCCAGCCTTAATGATGAGCTTCATAAGAAATACAAGCAGCTTGACTTTAAGCAGTTCGGCTACAGCCGGATTTCCAGCTTCCTTCGGAGCCTGAAGTCGGTGACAGTGCATGAGAATGAGGTTTCACTGAAAGGAAAGAACGGCAGATAGGCAAGGGACGGCAGGATGCGGGGAATAAAATAAGCGGCAAAAGATTTGATGGCGAACTGAAAGAAAGAGAACAGATCAGCCGAGAATAGGATAAGAGGATATGGATTCTAACTTATTTGACTATATGCGTGATGCTAATATGGAGAAGGAAGCTCCTCTGGCCGCCAGAATGCGTCCCCGGACGCTGGAGGAGGTGGTAGGGCAGGAGCATATCGTAGGGAAGGATAAGCTGCTCTACCGGGCCATCAAGGCGGACAAGATCAGTTCAGTGATATTTTACGGGCCTCCCGGCACGGGCAAGACTACCCTTGCCAAGGTGATCGCAGGCACCACCAGCGCAGAATTCACCCAGATCAACGCCACCGTGGCGGGCAAGAAGGACATGGAGGAGGTGGTGGCCAAGGCCAAGGAAATACAAGGGATGTACGGCAGGCGGACAATCCTCTTTATTGATGAGATCCACCGTTTCAACAAGGCCCAGCAGGATTATCTGCTGCCCTTTGTGGAGGACGGCACGGTGGTTCTGATCGGCGCCACCACAGAGAACCCTTATTTCGAGGTCAACGGGGCATTGCTGTCCCGTTCCATTATTTTTGAACTGAAGCCCATTCCTCAGGAGGCGGTGCGGGAGCTTCTGAAAAAGGCCGTCTATGATACGGATAGGGGCATGGGGGCCTACGGCGCGGTGATTGACGAGGACGCGCTGGACTTTCTGGCGGATATTTCCGGCGGGGATGCCAGACATGCATTGAATGCCGTGGAGCTGGGCATCATGAGCACCGCCCGCAGTGAGGACGGCAAGATCCACATTACCCTTGAGGTGGCGCAGGAGTGCATCCAGAAGAAGGCGGTGCGATACGACAAGACGGGAGACAACCACTATGACACCATATCCGCCTTTATCAAGAGCATGAGGGGATCCGACCCGGACGCGGCGGTGTATTATCTTGCAAGGATGCTCTATGCCGGGGAGAACGTGGCTTTCATAGCAAGACGGATCATGATATGCGCTGCGGAGGACGTGGGGAACGCGGATCCTCAGGCGCTGGTGGTGGCTACCAATGCATCCCTTGCGGTGGAGCGCATCGGTATGCCGGAGGCGCAGATCATACTGTCTCAGGCCGCTGCCTACGTGGCCTGCGCACCAAAGAGCAATGCGGGCTGCGAGGCTATCTTTCAGGCCATGGAGGCGGTGCGGGAGACGGGGAGCCTGCCCATCCCTGCCCATCTGCAGGACGCCCATTATAAGGGGGCGGCAAAGCTGGGGCGGGGCACGGGCTATAAATATGCCCATGATTATCCTAATCATTATGTAAGGCAGCAGTACCTGCCCTATGAGCTGGACGGGCGGGAATTTTATAAGCCCACCGGGAACGGCTACGAGGCGAAGATACGGGAGCATATGAGGAAGCTTAAGGAGGAGGCTTAAGTCCGTAGACGTTTATAGATGATTCCGTGTGCGAAAGAGTGAAATTCCGTATTGCTTGTTCACAACAAGCTGCATTTGGCTTTCCGGCTGCAGCTTGTTGTGTTTCTTGGTTTAAAAGAGCTGCTCCACCAGATACTGGTAGATGTCCTGATTCTTTTCCTTCCAGTTTTCGCAGATGGCCTGTGCCATGGCTTCCGTAGGGACGGAGAGCCTTATGTCCGCCAGGCTCACATCCCCCTCCTTCACTGTCAGACGTGTCTCGTATTCTCTGGTTGCAGGGACATAATTATAATCCCCCAGCACCGAGACCTCGTTGCGGAGCCGGAAATTGTTTTCCCGGAAATAGGTGTTGATATCCGCCTTGATGCCGTGATGGATCCGGTTCTGAAAGAAACGCAGGGTCTCCCGTCCCTCCGGCGTGATGGAGAGGTGGGTGCGGTTTCGGATGGTCTCGGAAGAAATGAGCCGGGCCTCTGTCAGCTCGCTGATGACCTGCTGCAGGGTAAGGTAATCTGTGTATTCCTTCTGCAGGATGAAGTCGCTTACCTGTGCGTTGGTGATGGGAAAAGTGACCCGGTTCAGGATATAAAGCACTATCAGTTTATAAAGGGTCAGCGTGTCCTCCAGCATTGAACCCATTCCTTTCTGTTGATTTCGGCCGGCGTCCTACTGCGGCGCGTCCGGCCTTATGTGGGATTTCACAGCCTCCGCCACCAGGTCCGCGACCTTTGGGTTGAAGGCTTCCGGCATGATATTGTCCTCGCTCAGCTCATCTTCGGGAACCAGTCCTGCTATGGCTTCGGCGGCGGCAAGCTTCATCTCCTCGGTGATCTGGGAGGCACGTCCCTCCAGAGCGCCCTTGAAGATGCCGGGGAAAGCCACCACATTGTTCACCTGATTAGGGAAATCGCTGCGTCCGGTTCCTACAACCCGGGCCCCGGCGGCTTTGGCGATGTCCGGCATGATCTCCGGCACGGGATTCGCCATGGCAAAGAGGATGGAATCATGGTTCATGGAAGCAACCATTTCCGGAGTCACGATATTGGGAGCAGACACACCTACAAAGATATCAGCGCCCTTGAGCGCGTCTGCCAGAGTGCCTGTCTCTCCGGCCGGATTGGTGACTTCCGCCATTTTCTGCTGCATCCAGTTCAGGCCCTCCGTGGATCTGGAGACGATTCCAACCTTGTCGCACATGATGATGTCGGGAAAGCCGTAGGTAAGGAGGAGCTTTGTGATAGCCACGCCTGCGCTGCCTGCGCCGTTCACCACCACACGGCAATTCTCCTTTTTCTTGTCGACAACCTTCAGGGCATTGATGATGCCCGCCAGCACAACGATGGCGGTTCCGTGCTGGTCGTCGTGAAAGACAGGGATATCCAGAATCTCCTTTAGGCGCTCCTCGATCTCAAAGCATCTGGGGGCGCTGATGTCCTCCAGATTGATGCCGCCGAAGCCGGGGGCAAGCCAAGTGACAGCCTTTATGATTTCCTCTGTGTCCTGCGTGTCCAGACAGATGGGGACAGCGTTCACGCCGCCGAATTCCTTGAATAGGACAGCCTTTCCCTCCATGACAGGCATGGCGGCATGGGGGCCGATGTTGCCGAGCCCCAAGACGGCGCTTCCGTCAGAGACTACGGCCACGGTATTTGCTTTCATGGTGTATTGATAGGCGGCTTCCTTATCCTGCGCGATCACTTTGCAGGGCTCCGCCACACCGGGGGTATAGGCGATCGCCAGATCCTCCCGGGACTTAACGGGGGACTTAGAGACGGTTTCCAGCTTGCCGTTCCACTGTTCATGCATTTTCAGAGCCTTTTCGTTGGTAGTCATCTTCATACCTCTTTTCTCAAATTTATGGGCTATCAGTATCATATAATAGTTTCGGAGAGTTCGCAAGGAGTATTGACGGAGATTTCGGAGGATTATGCTTGAAGTCTGCTTGACAAAGGGGGCCGGGGAGTAAAATGATATCATTCTTATGGTTATCCTGAAGACAAGGGAGGAGGGGAATAGGGGTCTGGGTTCTGGAATCGGACATGTCTTAAGTGATCGTCATCATCGGACTTTTGCATTTCTACGTAATTCCGATATCAGGATTATCTGGAAACCGGCAGGGGCGAAGTTGAGGGTGGTGGGGATTAAGACAAGAGATAATCAAAAAGGGATGCGTTTCCGCTTAGGCACGCATCCCATTCCTTTTTACCAATATTGTTTTACCGTTTCATTAGATTCGCTTTCAGATAAATGGAACATCTCTGCAATTTGCTTTATTGTATCTGCCAAAGATACCCCAAGGTTTTTGCACATTAAAATTGCGCCTTCTATTTTGCTCTCTTCTCGCATCTGTTGAATCGCCTGGCACATATTGACATCTCCTTTCCCTTCGGGATATTTTAATTTTGATCCCGTGACAACATTAATAACTTCTGCTGCTTGCCTTTCCATACTACGAAAGTTGGAATTTTCCTCAATAATTTGATCCAACTTTGCCTTATTCTTGGAATACTTGATATACAGCATTACTTCCCGCAGGTTCGAGTGGAATTCACCAATCTCATCGTCTGACATTTCTTTTGGAGCGATTAGGTTCACATGGTAATTCGGTGCATGCGCAAGGATCACGTTATTGGTACTGGAATACATTTCTGCTAAGGAGAGGGGTGCATCCCAGTCATCCGATCCGAAATATATTACAAGGGTAACAATAGGGATAAGACGGTCAGTTTTCCAAAAACCACTCAGAAACTCCCCATCCGTTGGGATTTCTTCTTTCTGCGTCTGATCCAGCCGTATTGCTTCCGGCTCTTTTTCCTTCATGGCTCGTTTATGGGAGTTAGCGGCTTCACCGACTTGGTGGGATAACTGGAGGAAATCATAAACGCCATTCTTGACTGGAAGGGCATAATGGATTTCCGTCTGGTTTTCGATACCCATGACACAGTATGCCGCATCACCATCCGTCATGGCATTCAGAAGCTTCAGCACGTCTCTGTATTTCTGCTCCGGCACACCTGCACTATCAGCCCCATATGGAATTACAATTCCCGTCGTGTCCAACTCTGTCAACTGGGTGGGGTCAATCCTCTGATCCCCATGGTACAGGAATTGGTTGAATGCGTCAGCGAAAATTACTGGATTCCCCATATATTCCTTTGTTATAGTATCTATCTTTCCCGTGATGAAAATCCCTTTCTTCCATGGGAGATTCTTTCCCATTGATAACAGTATACGCTGAAATAGGATTTTTCTCAATAGGCTTTTAAAATCTTTAGGGTTTTCTTCATACTGGCTGCTTAAAATGACTTCCTTAATCATTCTCACAGCTTTGGTGTAATCCTTCTGATTTTCCTGCATCCTCAAATCCCCTTAATCCAATCTAAATTTGTATAGTCACCTATTCTGTTCAGCCAGCATTCCTATTTCGAAAACACTCTTCGGCAGATTCTTTTTGCCGTAATATCAGGCACGCTGCTGTTCCGCTGATCATATAACAGTTTCGGAGAGTTCGCAAGGAGTATTGACGGAGATTTCGGAGGATTATGCTTGACAAAGGGACCCGGGGGGGTAAAATGATACCATTCTTATAGTCGGCCTGAAGACAAGGGAGGAGGGGAATAGGGGTCTGGGTTCTGGAATCGGGCAGGACGATGGGGAAATACGATACATATTCATGGGAGAGGATGATAAGATGAGGAGATACGGAAGAAGACTTCTGCGCTTGCTGCTTTCGCTGGCACTGATGCTGGCAGTGCCCTTTGCCGGCCTGGCCGGCGCACCGGCCATCAGGGCTCAGGCAGCAGGCGGGATTACGAGGGCGGAATGGCTCAGTCGGCTGGTGGAGACCTTCGGCATGGCAGTGGAGGATGAAAACTACCCTGACAATTATTTCAGGGACCTTGACGGCAGCTCCGAGCATTATTACGACATACTGCTGGCAGTGGAGTTCGGTGTCATCGACGTGGAGGCAGGCGGGGAGGTGCAGCCGGACGGCGCGGTCTCAAGGGAGTTTGCCGCCCACACCCTGAACTACTGCCTCGGCTATCAGATGGAGGAGGGGACGGCATATGGTTTCCCTGACGCTTCCGAGTGCGTGTACCCCGACGACGCGCAGGTAGCGGTCACCAGAGGCTGGCTGGGCCTGATAGACGGAAAGTTCGGCCCCGGTACCCCGGTCACCGCGGAGGAAGCCGGGGCGATGCTGGAGGATGCCGCCAATGTCTTGCGCGGGGATGTAGTGACGGGACAGGCCGGCAGCTACGAATTCGCGGATGATGTGGTGGTTATCCAGAGCCAGTGTACGGTGGAGGCGGAAGAGTCGGGCACCGTGACGGTGGCCATGGAAGACCCCGGGCAGGCACTTTCGGAGGGGACCCGCTTTGCAGTGTACCAGAACGGGATTCCCACGGTATACGTGGCATCCTCGGTGTCGGCCTCAGGCGGGACTGCCACGGTCACGGCAAAGGTCGACGAGAGCGGGACGGCGTATACCGCTGCGGAGGCTCAGGGAACCATCTATGGAAGCATCGCGGATGTGGAGGCGCTGGACGGGGCCACGGTGGTGTTTCTGGATGAGGAGACCGGGATAGAGTACCAGAGCGCCGAGGAGGTGGCAGCTGTATATGGGGCCCGCTCCTCGAAGATGTTCAGTGCGGACATCGTCGTATCCAAGGAAGTCAAGCTGGGCAACGGCACAAAGGCCAGCCTGAAAGTGACGATCAAGAACCCGAAGATCGACTTTACGGTAAACATTGCGGATGTTTCCGCAAAGGTAGTGTTCGAGGGGGATATGGAGTCTGGCTTTTCAGGAACTGCCGATCTGGGCGGCCTTGAAGACATAGGGGAGATTCGTCTGGTGAACCTGACGTTCCCGGGGGTGGGAGGGTTCGTGGTATCCTTTGACGGCAAGGTGGACGGGACTGCCTCGCTGGTTCAGAAGGGGCGGATGAGGATAGGCGTGGATGCAGGCCTGACAAAAGGGGTTCGCATCATCAGCAGCTTTCAGGCTAAGAGCTTTGCCATGGTGATGAAGCTGGACGGGCAGGTCGGGATTCAGGCGAAGCTGGGGATCACGGATCTGCCGGTGCTGAACGCCTATGTGTACGCAAAGGCTGGCGGCAAGGCGTCCGTGAAGACCAGCATTATTCAGGACGAGGAGCACTATGGTTTCAACTGCACGGACTTCTCTGCGCACCTATATGCGTCCTATGGGGCAAAGGGGTCCCTGAAGTCTCTGTTCAGCAAGAAGGAGATAGACGTAAACAGCAAGCTTTTCGATGAGAAGAACAGTCCTCTGCGTGTCCAGAGACATTATGAGAACGGCGAGGAGGTGCCGGCGTGTTCCCTGAGCGCGGGCGGCAGTGCTTCTGAAACCTTCAGATACTATACCCCTGTAAATTCCGTGTGGGGAGGCAGCGGCTGGAGCGGAGGGACCCTCAGTGCCGGAAATGACAGCGGGGGAGTGCGGATCCCCATGTTTGAGTATGAGCTGAACCAGGATAAGGATGGGGTGATCATCAAGAAGTACAATGGAAGCGCTACGTCACTGGTCATTCCCAGCGAGCTGGACGGGTACCCGGTGGTTGAGATTGGCGGCTCTGTATTCTCCGGGAGGACGCAGCTGGTAAGCGTGGTGATGCCGGACTGTGTCACGAAGATAGGGGAATCGGCATTTAGGGATTGTAAAAAGTTATCAAATGTAAATTTGCCTAAGGAATTGACTTATTTAGGAGGAGGTGCATTTGCAAACTGTGTCTCGCTGACAAATATAATGATACCAAAGGCGTTAAATGAAGAAGCAGACAGTCCATTTGCAGGATGTACAAATCTGAAGAGCGTTCTGTTTGAGGAAGGTGTGACGGTTGTCCCGCAGGGTCTTTTTGGATCTTGTTCTGGTCTGGAGACGGTAGTGATTCCTGATACGGTGACTGCGATAGGGTTTCAGTCACATCATATTGGCGGGTGTGGAGCCTTTTATAATTGTGTAAACTTAAAGTCGGTGACTTTGCCCAAGAATCTGACGAGTATAGGACCAGAAGCTTTCAGAAGTTGTGTAAATCTGGAATCGATACATATACCAGACTGCGTCACGAATATAGGCGAGTCAGCATTTAAGAATTGTAAAAAGTTATCAAATGTAAATTTACCTAAGGGATTGACTTATTTAGGAGGAGGTGCAT
>CAXHOW010000057.1:0-9308 GCA_964018205.1 uncultured Acetatifactor sp.
GAAGGGGAGCCGGGGCAGGGATGAGAGCGGAGGCAGGAACGGGAGCTGGGCAGGAACGGAAGCGGAGGCAGGAAGGGGAGCCGAGGCGGGAACGGGAGCTGGGCAGGGATGAGAGCCAGAGATAGGAGCCAGAGACAGGAGAGATCAGGATGCAGGAGTTAAAGAAATATTTCATTACCATAGACCGGGAATACCGGGAGGGAGACGTGGCGGTTTTCCGCCAGAAATTCAAGGGAGAGAATGCTGCGAAGGCCGTTCTGTATGTGTCGGCGCTTGGGATGTACGAGGCAGAGATCAACGGGAAAAAGGCGGGGGAGCAGATGTTCGCGCCCGGCTACACCTATTATCCCAGACGGGTTCTCTGGCAGGAATATGATGTGACAAGCCTGCTGGCAGAAAGGCCTGCGTCCGGTGAGGATGAGCTGATCCTATATTTAGGGCAGGGCTGGTACTGCGGAAGATTCCTCTGTGAGAACAAGACGCAGATATACGGGGAGAAACCGGCGGTTTCATGGATTCTGCGGATTTGCTCTGCAGACGGAAGGGAGAAGCTGATCCATTCCGGCGCGGATGTTGAGGAGCTGGAATCTCCTTATGAATATGCGGGAGAATACGATGGTGAAATCTACTTTGCGGACGGAAGGAACCGTGTGATAGGACATCCGGCGGAATTTCGTGGGAAAACAGATTTTGTGCTTGAAAAAACCCTGACAGAGGTGCGCGTGCAGGAGGAGATGCCCGTGAAAGCGGTATCCAGAGACGGAGACAAGACGATTCTGGATTTCGGACAGAATTTTGCCGGGATCGTGGAGATAGATCCTGCTTTTCTGGAGAAGGAGACCCTGACTGTCCGACACGGGGAGATCCTGAATCCGGACGGAAGCTTGTATACCGCAAACTTAAGAAAGGCAAAGGCCACAATCATTTATCATGCGGGCAGTGAGAAAAAGGTTTACCGCCCCAGATTCACCTATATGGGCTTCCGCTATGCAGAGCTTGCCGGGGCGGAGTATAGGCCGGGGATGATAAGGGCTTACGCTCTTTATACGGATATGAGGCGGACGGGATTCTTTGCCTGCCGGAATGAAAAGGTGCAGAAGCTGTATGAGAATCAGGTCTGGGGCCAGAAATCTAATTATGTGGAGGTGCCTACCGACTGTCCTCAGAGAGACGAGCGGATGGGATATACCGGGGACGGACAGGTCTTTGCGCTCACGGGGGCCTATAATTTTGACACAGATGATTTCTGGAAAAATTTCCTGCGTGATCTGGAGCTGGGGCAGCTTGACAATTCGGAGGGCTATGTCTGTGCTACCGTGCCCCAGACCGGCCCTGCAGGCATCGGCTTTGTGAATATGCTGGGGTGGGGGAATGCCGTCACCATCCTGCCGGAGATGATGTACTGGCAGTTCGGGGATGAGGAAGCGCTGCCGGGACAGTATGAGAGCATGAAGAAATTTGTGGAAGCGGAAATCCGTAAGATGGAGGGGAGAAACCTCTGGCTGGGGGTATCTTTAGGGGACTGGCTGGCCCTTGGCAGGGATATGGCATGGCAGGCCCAGCATAATAATCCCGTCTCAAATGCCTTTATCGTGCATGATCTAAAGGTACTCAGTGAGACGGCGGAGGCCCTCGGGAAGGAAGAGGATGCCCTGCGCTACAGGACCCAGTATCAGGCTACAAGGGATGCTTATCTGCAGATGTTCGTGAAAGAAGACGGAGATGTGGCGGATGATTACCAGTCAGCCTATATCATGGCCTTGAAGTTTGTGATTCCGGAGGGGGAGCTGCGCCGGAGGGTTCAGAAGAAATACGTGGAAAATGTCCGCAGGGACGGACTGACAACGGGATTTTTTGCCACGGAGCACCTGCTTCCAATGCTGGTGGAAGCGGGGGAGACAGAGCTTGCCTATGATATCCTGCTGCATGAAGGCTGTCCGGGATGGATGTACCAGATTGACCGGGGGGCGACCACCACATGGGAGCGCTGGGATGCCATCCGGGAGGACGGAACCGTAAACGAGGACAAGGTAACGGACGATAATATGGTTTCCTTTAACCACTATGCCTTCGGCAGCGTGGGAGAATTCTATTATCAATATATTCTGGGAATCAGGCCCCTTGCCCCCGGATTTAAGAGAATCAGGATTCAGCCCTGTCCGGACAGGCGCCTTGGCGGTGTGCAGGGAAGATATCTTTCCAGAGCAGGGGAGATCAGGTCGGAATGGAAATATGAAGGAGACAGGCTGGAGATTTTTGTGGCTGTTCCGGCGGAGGCGGAGATATACCTGCCGGACGGAAGGGCTGAGACTGTAGAAGCAGGAGAATATCATTATGAAATATTTTTGTAATCCCGTCAATATCAATTACCGTTACCAGTTTAATGCGGATCCCCGCAGGCCCAAAATGCAGATCTGCAGGGAGGCGGCGGATCCTTCCATGATCTATTTTGAAGGGAAATACTATATATTTGCATCTATGACGCTGAGCGTATGGGTATCGGAGGACATGGCTCACTGGGAGAGCCACCGTCTCCCGGAGAACCTGCCGCTGTACGACTATGCGCCGGACGTAAGGGTGATCGGCGAGTATGTGTATTTCTGCGCCTCCAGACGGGGGGAAGTCTGCAATCATTACCGCACGAAGGATATTTTAAACGGACCCTACGAGGAGATTCCGGGGAGCTTTGACTTCTGGGATCCGAATTTGTTCTGTGACGATGACGGGAGGATATATTTTTACTGGGGCTGCTCCAATGCCACACCCATCTGGGGGGTGGAGCTGGATCCGGAAACACTGCTTGCACTGGGAGACCGCAAAGCGCTGATTTTTGGGGATGCCTGGAGTAAAGGATATGAGCGTGTGGGCGAAGACCATAGCAGATATCCGAAGAGCGAGGCGGAAATCGATAGGGCTCTGGAGGAATTTTTCCGTATGCAGGGGCCGGAGGCGAGACAGCAGGTTCCGGAGGAATATATACCGCTGATCAGGGGGATGCTCAGCGATAAGCCCTATATCGAGGGCGCATGGATGGATAAGCATGAGGGAAAGTATTATCTTCAGTACGCTTTTGCGGGGACGCAGTACAATATTTATGGGGACGGTGTCTATGTGGGGGATTCGCCCCTTGGGCCTTTTACGCTGGCGGATAACAATCCCTATTCTTATAAGCCGGGCGGTTTCCTGCCGGGTGCGGGACATGGCTCTACCATGCGGGACAGACATGGGAACCTATGGCATACAGCCACTATGCGGATCAGTAAAAATCATGACTTCGAACGGCGTGTGGGAATCTGGCCCGGAGGGTTTGACGAGGACGGAGAGCTCTTCTGCAACCAGCGCTACGGGGACTGGCCTATGGCGGCAGAGGATGGCAGGATGGATCCGTGGAAGGAGCCCCAGTGGTATCTGTTAAGCTATGGAAAAACAGCAGAAGCCTCTTCTTGTGTAGAGGGAAAAGAGCCGGGAAAGGCAACGGATGAAAATGTACAGACATGGTGGCAGGCAGCGTCCGGTGAAAGCGGAGAATGGCTGCAGGTAGACTTGGGAAATGCATATACGGTGAATGCTGTTCAGGTTAATTTTGCCGATGACGGAATTGATATCCCAGTGCCGGGCAGAATCCGCGGTACCACGCAGGCCCGGTACATTGAGGAAAAGGATTATGTGACCCGCTGGAAGCTGGAGGGGTCTCTGGACGGAGAGCATTATTTTGTCATAGAGGACAAGTCGGAGGCGGAGACAGACTTATCCCATGATCTGGTGGTGCGGGAGGAGGGCACACGCATACGCTTCCTGAAGCTGACATTGGTGGAGGTGCCCTATGGACAGAAGCCATGCATTTCCGGCCTGCGGGCATTCGGCACCGGAGACGGGGCAAGGCCGAGGGTGCCGGAGTTTGAAGCGGTCAGGCAAAATGATCTTGATATGATGGTAAAAATCACTGACGGCGATGCCGTAGGCTATAATATTTTATGGGGCAGCAGTCCGGACAAACTTTATCACAGCTATATGGTATTTTGGAAGGAGCAGCAGGTGGGAGCGCTGGTCAAAGGGAGAGAGTATTATGTGCGTGTGGATGGATTTAATGAAAACGGGATAACCATAGGACGTACTGTGAGGCTTTGAGGCCGTATTCGCCATATAAAACAGTAAAAGTGCTATGGGGCTGTGTGTCGGCTGGAGTAATCTGAAAGGAAGGTGTATTTAAAGACCAGATAAAGCATATAATGAATCAAAAGAATCACATAAGGGCTGGGGTTTATATGAAAAGGGTTTTGACAGCAATTCTGCTATTTGATATGATGGTAGGATTGCTTTTTTTGGGGTTATACGGTATGAGGGGAGAAACGGTAGCGGCAGACAGCGGATTTGTGAAGGTGATGGAGGGAGAAGAGGCGTGGGAGGCGGAAGATGTGAAGAAAATAGCAATTACCTTTGACGACGGGCCGCATCCATCCTATACGGAGCAGCTTCTTGACGGGTTGAAGGAGAGAGGCGTCCATGCCACCTTCTTTGTGACGGGGGAGCATGCACAGCTGCACCCTGATATTATCAAGCGGATGCAGGCCGAGGGCCATATAATCGGTAATCATACATACAGTCACATCCAACTTACTAAAAACAATCGGGAGAAGTTTAAGGAAGAACTGATCAAAACCAATGAAATTCTGAAGGAGATTACCGGGGAGGAAGTACAGTATGTGCGGCCTCCCTATGGGTCGTGGGACAAAAGCTTTGAGAAGGAGCTGAATATGTTTCCGGTGCTCTGGACAGTGGATCCTCTGGACTGGTGCTCAAAAAACGTAAACTGTATCACGGAAAAGATTGTCAGCAAGACCGGGGAAAATGATATTATTTTGATGCATGATTACTATGATACGTCGGTGACAGCGGCGCTGAAGGCAATAGACGAACTGCTGGAGGAGGGGTATACTTTTGTGACGGTGGAGGAGATTTTGTTTGATTAATTCAGGTCATAATTCCTCTGTGATGGTGTAGGCGATTTTGTTTGACTGGGGAGGCTAAATTGCTTATAATATAAACCTATCAGAAGCTGCTCTTTAACTTCTGATAAAAGCTGCGTACTTTGCGGCACAAATGGATTATAGATTGTATATAAAGGTATAAATAGTTTTGAATAAATATGGAAAAATGAAGTGACTTTGGCATATAATCTGTTTTTTCTTGGAACGGGGTATCTCAATGATTCAAGATGACGTTGAGCCGGATGTAACCGCATATGCTTGTGAAGGAGAGAAAATCAGACCTTTTGATCCTTCGAAGATTGATATTACCATGAAGCCCCTGACGTTGGATTCATTATTAAAACGGATACAAAAGTCCAGCTAAGAAATGTCAATAGGTAAAATGAAAAATGTTAAAAAAGTTTTTTCAAGCAGTTGATGTAAAAAAGGGTAACTTTAATAAACCCACACCACTTTACAAGTTTTTTCACAAAAAGTATCGCACAGGACTTTCTGGTGTATAATGAGTTTGCAACAACCATTACAAAGGAAAGTGACCCTGTACGATAAACTCATTATACACCAAAGACAACCTGATTGGTAGACTTCATCGGTATTTTTTTACATATTTTGAACCATTTCCCGCCCCTACTGCGGAGACGCTGTTTTTGCTGGTACTATCCGTACTGGCCATGGAATCGGCTCATTCCATACGATTTCTCTATAGGCACTTTTTATCCGGGATTACGGAGAAATCGCTGAATGCATTTTATTATGCCTGTTCTTATGCAAAAGTTGATTACTCAAGGTTTATGAATGTGACAGCAGCCATGGCCCTGAAGCTGGTTCCGGAACGCCTGAGGTCACAGCCGGCCTTTCTGTGCATAGACGACACCATGGCGGCAAAGTTCGGGAAAAAATCTGAGGACGTACAAGGCGTCCGTCTCCCCGTTGGTGCCGCCGGAGAGCTGGATCTGCTTCGCCGTCTGGTCGGCGCAGTGGTCGAGCTGCTGCTTGGTAGAGATGATGCCGAACAGGTCGATGATGAAGGCAAACAGCAGGACAGTGATGAAGATGAATACCACTGTGTTGAAGTAGTTGGCTTCGCCACGCTCGTTCTGTAGATACTTTGCCATGGCAGTGTGCTTCTTTAAATAGGGAAAGGATTTCCTGGGAAGCAGTGTATGGCAGGGGCGCTATCCGGCAGAAGCACTGATTTTCCGGTTCCAGATTAGGCTGAAGACAATGCCGGCAGCTAGGGACAAAAACAGAGTGACGGCTCCGGTGAAGATGATGCCGTAGAGGCCGAAAGCTCTGCCCAGGATGAAGAGCAGGGGAAGGTAGAACAGCCCCTTGTCCATAAGGGCTACCAGGCTGGCATAGGAGGCCTTGCCCGTTGACTGCAGGAAGGTCTGGCAGAGCTGGTAGAGGCCGTAAAATGGTCCAATGATGATGGAGGCAAATACGAAGACCTGACCATAGGCGACGACCTCACCATTGTCGATGAAGGCGGATATGATGGCGTTTCTGCCCAAATAGTTATTGGAGATGGTGCCGGCGCAGTTGGCGATCATGGATTCTTTGGCGGCGCCATCGGCCCTGATGACATTGGCGAACACATTGTTGAACATGATAAAGGGGCGCCGAGGGCGATGATGCGCAGGTAGCGCACCGCATCTGCCATGGTGTCCGCTTCCGCTCCCAGCAGGCCGCAGATGGGAGTAAGGAGGAAACTGACTAATATCAGAAAGATTACGCTCAGGGCAAGGGCCGTAAAGCAGCAGAAGGGAGGAAGAGGTAGGAAAAAACCTGGAAGATATCGCATTACAGATCAGTCGGCAGGAGTCCAAAGCGAAAAGCTATGACAAGCTGTCCGAACTGGTGGGGAAATATGGGGGAGCAGATGCAGCCACAGATGAATTCATGAAAGAGATGGTAGAGAAAGTGGTGGTATATGAGGACAGGCGGATTGAGATTGTATGGCGGTATGGGGATGAGTTCGGGGATTGTGTCTGAAAGGCTGGCAGGGATGTCTGTGGGCGTTTGACGTCTGGCAGACTGTCCGTTTCCGCATTGTGTGCCAGTCTGCCAGAATGGATGAAAAGATAGTGTAAATCACATTGTTTTGTGTTATGATAGAAGCGAACAGACAAGAAGACAGATGATAAGAGTGCCGGATTTGCGTATATTATGGATGATTTATACTGCACGCCGGTTGAATTTGCAGTGCAACCCGACTGCAGACCACCAGCCAGGTACAATGTTGGATGTGCCAATATAAATCCTGGCGGTCTGCAGTATAGTGACGAAAAGGGTGCTGCAGGAGAGGATAGCAGGGGAATTCCGGAAAGGAGGCAGGTATGCCGAGAACAGTCAGCATCGGATGCCGGGATTTTGAAAAATTGAGAGTCCGCAATAATTTCTATGTGGACAAGACCATGTTTATAAAGGAATGGTGGGAGGCGGAGGACGAGGTGACGCTGATCACCCGCCCCAGGCGCTTTGGAAAGACGCTCACCATGAGCATGCTGGAGAAATTCTTTTCCGTGGAGTATGCTGGGAGGAGCGATTTATTTGAGGGGCTGGATATCTGGAAGGAGGACAAGTACCGGGAGCTTCAGGGGACGTATCCTGTGATTTTCATCAGCTTCGCTCCTATGAAGGAGGGCACTTTTATGAGCGCGCAGAAGAAAATATTCTTTCTTATTGCGGAGCTGTACAACCGGTTCGATTTCCTTCTGGACAGCGGAATCCTGAAAGAGGATGAAAAAGAATACTACCGCAAGGTATCCTTCGACATGGAAGCCAATATTGCCACAGACGCCCTGAAAGCGCTGTCGGGCTTTCTGGCCAGGTATTATGGGAAAAAAGCAATCATTCTTCTGGATGAATATGATACGCCCATGCAGGAAGCATATGTCCACGGCTACTGGGAAGAGCTGGTATTTTTTACCAGAAGCCTGTTCAATGCCACTTTCAAGACGAATCCCTATATAGAGCGGGCCATCATGACGGGGATCACCAGGGTAAGTAGGGAATCCATGTTTTCAGATTTGAACAATTTGGAGGTAATAAGTGTCACTTCTGGAAAATATGGCAACGTCTTTGGATTCACGGAAGAGGAAGTATTTGCCGCACTGGATGAATATGCCATGACAGATCGAAAAGATGAAGTGAAGATGTGGTATGATGGTTTTTCTTTCGGTCATTGGAAAGATATTTATAATCCGTGGTCTATCATAAATTTTTTGGATAAAAGGATGGCGGCACCTTACTGGGTCAACACCAGTTCCAACAGCCTGGCGGGGAAACTGGTTCAGGAAGGCAGTCCGGAACTTAAGATGACGATGGAGGGACTGCTGCAGGGAGAGACTTTCCATGCTTTCCTGGACGAGCAGATTGTATTCAGCGAACTGGAAAAAGAGGAAAGCGCAGTCTGGAGTCTGTTGCTTGCCAGCGGATATTTAAAAGCCATATCATCGGCGCTGAATACGGAACATATGGAAATGGAGTATGAGCTGAAGCTCACCAACATGGAAGTTCGTTATATGTTCCTGCATATTATCAGAAAGTGGTTCGGGGCATGCCGCGGAATGCAGGATGGTTTTCTGAAAGCCCTGCTTTCCGATGACTTGGAGGGAATGAACGATTATATGAACGAGGTGTCCGGTGAAATGTTCAGCAGTTTCGACACCGGAAAAAAGCCATCGGCGAAAGCCCGGCCGGAGCGGTTTTACCATGGGTTTGTATTGGGGCTTCTGGCTCAGCTGCAGAATCGCTATGTCATAACTTCCAACAGAGAAAGCGGTTTGGGGCGGTATGATATCATGATAGAACCGAAGCAGGCGAGAGATGCCGCATTTATCATCGAATTCAAGGTAGTCCACGCAAAAAGAGGAGAAACTCTGGAAGATGGAGTAAAGGCTGCGCTGCAGCAGATTGAGGAGAAACGGTATGAAACTGCGCTGTCAAGCAGAGGAATAGAACCCGGGAAGATCAGGAAGTACGGATTTGCTTTTGAGGGAAGCCGGGTGTTGATTGGGAGAGGGTGAAGATATTTTGGTACGATTTAGTGATGTATAAGAGTACTGTTGTATCTATTCTAAATGATTATATTGACAAGGTTGAAGAACATATTAGTGAATTATTTTCTGATGGAGAGAAATTAATATATAAACAACTCAACGATCAGGGCAGAAAACTTGATATGATAGGACAAGCCGTAACAAAACAAGGGCAATTTAGACAGGAAGAAACATCTATATATACCCTGAATCCGTGAACCTCGTTACAAATTGTTTTCCAAACACCGCATATTTTCGGTGTTTGTTGCTTGTTTTA
>CAXHOW010000058.1:0-8619 GCA_964018205.1 uncultured Acetatifactor sp.
ACTTTGGATCTTGTTTTTCACGCAAAGCGGCGTTCAAATGGTTTGCAACTATTACCATAGGGCTTATGCTCCGTTCCCGGATCCCCCCGAACCTGAAGGAAAGGGCACAGTATGGCAGTGGGCTGCAGGCTCTTGCCCTATCGCTCACAAATACTGTTAATGCCCCCAATGAACAAGACAGCGATGTTTCTGTCCGGCTACCGCGTCCAGTCTAATGGTAGGCTCGTCCAGAAACAAGATGCTGGGGCCGTGAAGCAGGGACGCGGCAATCTCACAGCGCATGCGCTGTCCCGGAGAAAGCTGCCTTGCAGGGGTCCGGAGGAGATACAGGAGATTTCCGGGAAGAGCGGCGCGGAGATTCCGGGAGCCCATGAAAAGAAAGAGGAGGAAACCATATGCGTGTACACAGAGCTTCTTCAGAACATAGATACAGTGACGGCAGCGTCATGGAAGAGGTTTCGCAGACAGTGAGACCTTTACGCTTGTATCGCCATTACATTTCTGTCATCATGCAAAGCAGGATGCAGTACAAAAAATCCTTCTTCCTATCCTCTGCTGTATCTCCTTGGAAGGAGAGAAGAGCCGGGGTACGGGTTCCTGCCCCTGCTGGCAATGCTCTTTCTGGTACCCAGCTACCTGCTGTGGAGGTTCGGCGTGCGGCATTACAAGTCCAGCGGGTCATAAGAGATATATCCGGGCAGGCGGCAGGGGGGAAGAAATGCAAAGGAACGCATCAGCGGAAAATGAGCGCGGAAAGCGATCAGAGGAAAAGATGCCGGAGACAGTTGACAGGAAATGCGCCTGAGAATAAAATAGACAAGGGATACAATTAGGATACATCTGCGATGCATAATATTTCTGGAATAAAATCGGGGAGGGATAGTATGCTGAAAATATTGATTGCCGAGGATGAAGAGCCTATTGCGAACCTGATTAAGATGAATCTGCGCAAGGCCGGATATCATTGCACATGGGCTCCCGACGGGGGGAGGGCGGCGGATCTGATGGACAGCGAGAAGTTCGATCTTATGCTGCTGGACGTGATGCTGCCGGAGATAAACGGCTATGAGCTGATGGAATACGCAAGGTCGCTGGAGCTGCCCGTGATCTTCCTGACTGCTCTGGGAAGCACGGAAAACAAGGTAAAGGGCCTGAAGATGGGGGCTGACGATTATCTGACCAAGCCCTTTGAAATCGTGGAGCTGCTGGCAAGGGTGGAGGCAGTGCTGCGCAGGTACAACAAGACGGAGAGTACCCTAAGTGTATTCGATGTAGTGATCGATACTGCCTCCCGCTCCGTGACCCGGGGCGGGGAACAGATACCTCTTACCATGAAGGAGTTTGACCTTCTGCTTTTGCTTGTGCGGAACCGCAACATTGCCCTTTACCGGGAGACAATTTATGAATCGGTCTGGGGCGGGGAATACGTAGGGCAGAGCAGGACGGTGGATCTGCATATCCAGCGCCTCAAAAAGAAGCTGAACTGGGACAGCGAGATCTCAGCGGTCTATAAGGTGGGATACCGGCTGGAAGGGGAAGAAAAAGCAGGCAATCATTAACACTGTATGGCGGCAGACAGAAAGGCATAGGTATACCGGTGAAATTTGCGGATAAATTGTTTCTTGCCATGACGATATTGCTGACCGTGATGTTCGCCGTGTTCGGCATCTGGATGCTGGACTCCGATTTTGCACGGCTTTTGAATAAGGAGATTGAGCAGGGGAACAGTGAAAGCAGGATGTACCATTTCCTGTTCGAGATGGGCTACCAGTCCGTGGAGGAATTCGGGGAGGAATATGCTGTCAGCAGGACACTGAACAGCATCTCCGAGAGCGTGGAGCGGGAAGGAAGCCATATGTTTGCGGCAGGGAAGGACGGGACATATTATTACGGGGAGGACTATCTGCTTGCCATGGGATTTGCGGAGGAGGCGGACAAGCTGATGGCTTCCCTGACCCAGACGGACAACTATGGCTACTGCGTCCGGCAGATAGACGGCGGCTCCTATATGTTCACGGCTGCGGTATCGGATGTCACGGCAGACGGCATTTATCTGGGGATGTGCCGGAATCTGACGGCTATATACAATGACAGAAATGTGATTCTGACCAGATACCGCATAGCGCTTGTGTGCCTGCTGTTTGTGGGAGGCGTCTGTATCTACCTGCTCTCCCGGTACATCACAAGGCCGATCACCAGTCTGGACAAGCTGGCGGGAAGGATAGCCGACGGGGACTATGAGCTCAGATCCCACAACAAGAGTCTGGACGAGATCGGGGAGCTGGCAAGGAACTTTAACAGAATGGCGGACCGTCTGGTGGAGCAGATGCAGATAAAGGCGCTGGAAGCCAAGCAGAAGGAGGATTTTACGGCAGCCTTTGCCCATGAGCTAAAGACTCCTCTGACGTCGATCATGGGATATGCGGATATGCTGAATTCCATGAGGCTGACGGAGGAGGAGCTCCATGAAGCGTATTTCTATATTTTCAGTCAGGGAAAACGTCTGGAGAGCCTTTCCCACAAGCTGCTGGAGCTGGTGAGCATGGACAAGAATCCCATTGTCTTTAAGCCGGTCTCCACGAAAGCCCTTGAGGAAAATATCCGTGTCACCATGCGTCCCATATGGAAGCAGAAGGGGATCCGGGGCAAGGTGGAGATGGAAAAGGCTACTATCTACGGAGACAGCGAGCTTCTGCTGTCGCTTTTCTATAATCTGCTGGATAATGCCGTGAAGGCCATGGACAAGGGGGAAGGGGGATTTATCCTTATGAAGGGCTCCGTCCGGGAGGAAGGTTATGAGTTTAAGGTGGTAGACAACGGCAGAGGCATCCCGAAGGAGGAGATCAGCCGTATCACGGAGGCTTTTTATATGGTGGACAAATCCCGGTCAAGAAAGGAAGGGGGCGCGGGCATCGGGATGGCCCTGTGCCAGAAGATCATCCAGCTCCACGAAGGTACGCTGCAGATCGACAGCAGGCTGGGGGAAGGGACTGTCATGAAGGTCATTGTGAAGACGCAGGTACATGGGCAGCGGCTGAAAGCAGGAGGAAGACAAAGGGCTGAAAGCCGAAGGAAAACAAAAGGCTGAAAACAGAATGAAAGCGGGGGCAGTGCTTTGCGGGACATCGGGAAACAAAAAGAGAAAAGCGCCCATAGGAAGAGCAGAGGAAGGTATAAGCTGTATATAGCAGAGCTGCTTGGGCTGACAGCCATAGTCATGGCTGCCTTTTTTATCCCCCAGCTCTTGTTTCGGATTCAGGATAATATCCTGTACGGAAGGACTGAGCTGAGCCGGCGGGAAAGCATGGATCTAGAAGCTCTCAGCGGTACCTATGAAGCGTCTCTGTACAAGAGAATGCTGAATTTTGCGGAGGGGCTGGCAATGGGGGACAGCTTTTATGTGAACGCAAGGAATCTTACACCTAATGAGGAACTAGAAGACTATCTGAATTCGGACAACCTGATCCTGCTCACAGAGCAGATAATGTCCATGGTTCTGTTCCCTATGATCTTTTGGGACTACGGATATGAGGTGAGCCAGTGGACGCAGTATGTCATATACAGTGACAATTACACAAAAGGCGTGAACTTTATTTTATGGTATATCGAGCTGACCTCCATGGACGGCGTGAAGCTGGGGCTTCTGAAGGATGCCCAGATGGATACGATTTATGCAGTGAAGGTGCATGGCTGTGACTGGATGGATTCTTCTCCGTATTCCGTGATGAAATATACCAGTCTGCTGGAACATGAGAGCCTGATTGAATTATGGCTTTTCTGTGCCCTCCGCTTTGAGGTGATTTCCTCCGAGACGGATTTGCTGGAGCAGTTTACCCAGTCCGGTGGATCACAGACAGGCGCAGACGGCCGGACAGAGACAGGAATCGAAATGATAGAAAACGAGAGATATGCAGCCAAGGAGATGGTGGAACAATATATAGAGATTATAGACGATTCGGAGTCGGCAGACATAGGGGTTGGTTCCTATGAGGATGAACTGACTGCCGATGATTATAGGGCCATATTAGACTATATCGAGGATCGGATAGAATCCGATCCCGAGAACCGTCTGGCCAGCCTCCGTCTGCCCTATGGGAATGCGTCTCTGGAAGCCGTTGTGAGGATCGGGGAGCTGCAGACACAGAATCTGGAGCTTTCCTATATGTATCCGGACATCACGTTCGGCATCCGCCAGATTTATGAGATGATTCCTGAATTTCGGTGAGCCGGAGGCTTGCGGGATCTTCACAGTGTCTGTCGGGCACAAGGGCAGCCTGCAGACAGATTCAGCCGACACAGCAATTATCGGAGCACAGAAGGGACAGGGAAAATGCTCAAAAGGAAAAAAACGACAGTCCGAGGGAAGGGAAGGAAACGAATCTATGTAATGGAGGCTGCCCTGCTGGCAGCGGTGATCATATCGGCTATTCTTGCCCCGCAGATGCTCTTTCGGATTCAGGACGGGCTCTTATACGGCAGGACAGAGCTGGGGAGGCTGGAGAGCGCGGATGTGGAGCTTCTGGGCAGCGTCTATGAGAAGGATATGCATCTGCGGATGCTGGGTTTTGCCCAGAGGCTGGAAGCAGGGGACAGGTTTTATGCAGCCGCAAAAAATCTTACGGAAAACCAGGAGCTGTGGGACTATCTTTATTCCGATAAAGGGATGTATCAAGGATTAATGACTGTTTTACTGAACCTTGAGCTTTTATATACCTTTTTCTGGGACTATGGCTGTACGGTGAGCCAGTGGAAGCAATATGTGGTGTACAGCGACAATTATGCCCAAGGAATCAGCTTCCTTCTCTGGTATATAGAGCTCCAAAGCGGAAACGGCGCGGTTCTAAAGCTGCTTGCGGACGGAGAGACCGGCACCGTATATGCCGTAAAGACAGAGGGGAATCAGGCGCTGACAATAAATGACAGCGATATGGGCGGCTATAGAGATATTGTGTATAGGGAGTTTTTTTATGATGATGATGGATGCACAGAAATGCTTTATTATCTGATGGCCTGTTATGAAGCGCAGGGGTGGGAGGAGCTTTATGCCGCTATGACGGAAGAAACGTTGTATTATGATGACGGAAGGTTTCGCTATAATGACGAAGCTTTGATAAGAGCGCTGGCCGGAAATGCGGCGTATACTCGGTCAGGGGACGCAATCTTGTTTCAGCTGCCTTATGAGGAGGCGGCTCTGGAATTTTGCCTGAAAATCGGAGGGATAAATATGGATGCCGCATTTGATGAGAAGGAGGGACTGGATTATGTCTTTATGTACCCTGACATGACAGCCGGGATCCGGCAGCTTTACGAATTGATTCCCGAATTTTCCTGATTCGGCATAAAATATCCTTTGTACCGATATATTTAAGAAAACAAACAATCTGTGCGCACTGGCGCCGAAGTACATTCTGTACGGATTTCGGGGCAGTGCGGCTGCAGGGTGGGAATATGCTTTTTTCTGTATCGATTCTGGGAAATATGATCAGGTATCTGGATAATCTGGTATGGGGACCGTGGATGCTGGCGCTTTTGCTGGGCACGGGATGCTATCTGATGCTGCGGCTTAGGTTTCTGCCGCTGAAAAATCTGAAATTCGCTTTGAAATGTGCCTTCGGAATGGAAAAAGGAGGAGGATCGGGTGGGAAGATATCCTCCTTCGCCGCCCTCACTACAGAACTGGCAACCACGCTGGGAATCGGGAATATCATCGGCGTGGCCTCGGCCATGACGCTGGGAGGCCCGGGAGCCTTGTTCTGGATGGTTGTCACCAGCGTCATCGGAATGGCTACGAAGCTGACGGAAAGCATGCTGGCGGTGAAATATAGGAGCAGGAACGACAAGGGGGAGACTGTGGGCGGCCCTATGTATACCTGTCTCCACGCCTTCCGTCATAAGGACATAGGGCGCCTGCTGGGATTTGCCTTTGCAGCTTTTGCCGTGACGGCGTCCTTCGGCATGGGGAATATGACCCAGTCCAATTCCATTGCGGACACCCTTTGGGTCTCCTTTCAGGTGCCCAAGGCCGATACGGGGCTGTTTCTGACGATCTTAACTATACTTGTAGTTATCGGAGGCATCGGGGTCATAGGGAAGGTCACGCAGGTGCTGGTTCCTTTTATGGGAGGATTCTATCTATTGGGAACCTTTGCGGTGATTCTGGTGAACTGGCGTTCCCTGCCTGAAGCTGTGTGGGGGATTCTGATGTCCGCCATGAATCCTCAGGCTGTGTCCGGCGGTATCTTTGGAAGTATTACGGCCACGGCATTTCAGTCGCTGCGCTGGGGTGTGTCGAGGGGGATTTTTTCCAATGAGGCCGGTCTGGGGGCCTCGGGCATCACCACTGCAGCGGCAGATACCGATGACTGTGTCCGGCAGGGCTATATCAGCATGACGGGAGTGTTTCTGGACACTGTGATCGTCTGTACGCTTACGGGGCTTGCGTTCGCCGCCTCCGGAGTGTTCGCCGGCAGAGACTCAGCAGGCGAGCCTCTTTCCGGCACTGCCCTTACGATAGCCGCATTCCGCACAGCGCTGGGCCCATGGGGGGACAGCTTTGTCAGCGCCTGCATCGCCTTGTTTGCCTTTGCCACCATCATCGGCTGGGCTTATCAGGGGGAAAGGGCTTTTGAATACCTTATGGGGGGCAGGACGAAGTATAATATCTGGTACCGTTTCGCTTATGGGCTCACGGCGTTTCTGGGCTGTGTATGCCCGCTGGAGACGGTGTGGAACTTTTCTGATATCTGCAACGGCCTTATGGCCGTGCCGAATCTGATCTGCGTGCTGGCGCTGTCGGGGAAGGCCTGCAGGGAAATTCGTGCCTATCCTGTGCCGGGAGATGGCAGACGTGAAATCAAAGAATATGTCCGTTCCGCGGAAAACAGTAAAGGAAAGAGAACAAGGATGCCGCACCTTCAGATCGCAGGTGAGCGTAAAGCATGGAAACAGTTACATACCTCAGGCCAGAACGGGCTCAAGCAGGGGCGGCAGACGCTGAAAACTTTTCAAAAAAGAATTGAGTAAATTGTCGGGGCATGATATTATAAAGGACGAAAACGCCGTGCATAAAGAAAACAGAACAACTTCACGCAAAATGAGAAAAGGAGCCTTTGATATGTCAATGTCAAAAACCATCGAAAATTTCCTGCAGTATGTCAGGATCGATACCCAGTCCGACGCAGCCACGGGGACTTCGCCCAGTACCGCGAAGCAGCATGATCTGGCAGGTCTTCTGGTGGAGCAGCTGGAGGCCATGGGGGCCACCGAGATTACCTATGACAAGGAGCACTGCTATGTATACGCATCCATTCCTGCCTCCGAGGGCTGTGAGGATGCTCCTGTGTTAGGTTATATCGCCCATATGGACACCTCGGATGCGGTATCCGGCGCAGATGTGAAGCCGAAGATCGTGGAAAACTACGACGGAGGGGATATCCTCCTGAACGAAGAACAGAATATTGTGTTCAGGATAGCGGATTTTCCGGAGCTGAAGCGGCATATGGGCAAGGATCTGATCGTGACGGACGGAACCACGCTGCTGGGCGGGGACGACAAGGCGGGGATAGCGGAAATCATGGCTGCCTGCGAATATCTGATCCGGCATCCCGAGATCAGGCACGGAAAGCTCCGGGTGGGCTTCACCCCCGACGAGGAGATCGGCGAGGGGACGAAGTATTTTGACGTAAAGCTTTTTGGGGCGGACTTTGCCTATACCATAGACGGCGGGGATTTCGGCGGAATGGAGATAGAGAATTTCAATGCCGCAGGGGCAAAGCTTACCGTGTCCGGCCGCAGCACTCATCCCGGCGGGGCCAAGGGCAGAATGATCAATTCCATGCTGATCGCCTATGAATTCCAGAGCCTCCTCCCGGTGTTCCAGAATCCCATGTACACGGAAGGGTACGAGGGCTTCTTCCATCTGACCGGGGTGGCGGGGGATGTGGAAAAAACGACAGCGGAATATATCATCAGAGACCATAACAGAAGCTTGTTTGAGCAGAAAAAGCAGATGTTCAGGCAGTGCGGGGACTTTCTTAATGCCAAGTACGGGGAAGGTACCGTAAAGATCGAGATAGAAGACAGTTATTATAATATGAAAGAGCTGCTGGAGCCCCACGGCCATATGATTGACAATGTGAAGGAGCTGGTCGAGGAGATGGGGGCAAGGCTGCAGATGGATGCCATCAGGGGCGGCACTGACGGCGCACGGCTTTCCTATATGGGACTGCCCTGCCCGAACCTGGGCACAGGATGTTCCAACGGCCACAGCCGGTTTGAGTATGCATGCGTACAGTCCATGGAGCAGGTGACAGAGTTTCTGGTGAGGCTTGCCCAGCGGTATGGGAAGGGATTATAGGAAATAGGTGTAATATAATGCGTAGCATCAAAAAGAAAGCTGCAGCTGGAATGGAGATAAAAGGAAGAAAGTCAAGAGAAAATGTATATGGAAGAAAACATTTCCAATAAAATTGATTTAGATAAAATTGATATAAACGCGGAACCGCCCATAGAGGAACCAGACAGGCAACACTACTATATGGCGAAATGCCGGGAATTGGTAAAGGGCTTTGAACGGAAAAACGGCCGCTTGCCCAAAGCCTGTGTGACGACCTTCGGCTG
>CAXHOW010000059.1:0-8377 GCA_964018205.1 uncultured Acetatifactor sp.
AATTTGGAAAAGTCCCACAGACCAGTAAATTCAAGGTCTCTGGGACTTTTTAGCCCTATTAGGTGTCAAACTCAGGAAATTGATATGTCTACTGAAACTTTAGGGAATTTATTAGAAATTTTATTTTGCGACAATTTTGATCTTTTTTTCCTTGTGATCAAAATAATATAGATTATCAGAAAGGATCTCCTCCGGCGCCACCTGAGTGCTGTTCACTTCGACTATCATACTCCTGAGCGCCTCTGGAGAGCTGTTGCCCCGGTCCGTCAAAAGGATCACCTCATGTATAGAGCTGGGAATGACGTAAAGGCTCCTCTGCTCTGCCGCCGCGATCCTCTCCAGCACCTTCGGATAGAGAATGCAGGATGCGCCATGAAGCCTTTTCACATTGCTCAGCACCTTCATAGGAATCTCACTGCTGACGGCATTCTCCGGGACAAAGGGTTCCCCGCATATATCCCCGCCCGTTATTTCGTTCAGCACATCCTCCATAGTGCTGCACTCCCACGGAAAAAGCCTCGGCGTATTGCTCTGGGCCAGCTTAAGCAGCTCCGACGTGCTCGCGTCCCACATCTTCATATGAGAATTATGTATAAGGATGATACCCTCTCCCAGCTCTCCGTGATAGGCATAATAAAAGCATATGGCAAGGTCAAGGAACTCTATGTACGGCACATCCTCCAGCAGGGCCTCGTTTCCCTTCCTGCCGATGAGCCGGTAACAGATTCTGTCCCTCACGGCCTCAAAGGATCGGAAAAATCCTATATCAACACTCTTTTCAGGTACATGCTCCCGATAGACGGCGGACAGCTCCCTGATGATCGCCGCAAAGGGCGTTCCCGACTCATACTCCTCCCAGAAGCTGTCCAGATAGATCGTGGGAGCCACATTCTGCCTTCTGGACAGAATCACCATTCCGTGCAGAATGACTCCGTTATTCTTCCTGATTTCCTTAAGTTCAATTGTATACCCGCTGCCCAGCTTCTTCTCCACTGCGCCGCATACCTTCTTTGCGAATTCATTTATTCCCATATTTTCTCCCATCTGCCCGCTCTTAATGTCAGCGGGCGCTTTTATCGGGGGCCGTACGCTTATTACAGCGTCCCCCCTTTATGCAGAACGTGCCGGAATCCTCCTGCACCGCTCCCGCATCCCGCCCTTCAGGACGGGGTTTCTCAAAGCTGCAACATAAGGGGCCGCCTGATTTCAGGCGCAAAAAAGCAATGATACCCCTTCAGAATACCATTGCCTTACAAGCTTTGTATGGGAAAAAATACTGCAGAGACTGCCGACCTCTTATACCCGGGACAGATACTCGCCCGTTCTGGTATCGATCTTGATCTTGTCGCCCTGATTCACGAACAGAGGTACATAAACCTGTGCGCCGGTCTCCACCGTGGCAGGCTTGGATGCGCCCGTGGCAGTATCGCCCTTGAAACCGGGCTCCGTCTCCGTGATCTCCAGCTCCACGAACAAGGGAGGCTCCACGGAGAACACACTGCCGTTATGGGAACAGATCTTGCACATCTCGTTCTCTTTCACAAATTTCAGGGTATCGCCGATGGCATCTGCGCCCAGCGCAGTCTGCTCATAGTTCTCTGTATCCATAAAGTAATACAGATCGCCGTCGGAATACAGATACTGCATATCTTTTCTATCAATACGAGCCTGAGGGAACTTCTCGGTAGGACGGAAGGACTTCTCGATCACACCGCTGCTCTTGATATTCTTCAGCTTCGTCCTGACGAAGGCTGCTCCCTTTCCCGGCTTTACGTGCTGGAATTCAATGATCTGGTACACACTGTTTTCGTACTCAATAGTAATACCATTTCTGAAATCGCCTGCAGAAATCATATTATATTCCTCCTAATTTTGTTCACAATATAATTCTCATATAGTTTAATATAAAAAAGTCATAATTTCAACTGTTTTTGAAAAATTTTCTAAAATTGTTATCGATTGTTATCGATGGCCTGAAGGTAGCCCACCCTGAAGTCGCCGAAGCGGGATACCCGATATAGTTGACATCCTCCCCGTACCAGCTGCGGTATAGGGCAAGCTCTGCCGGCTTGCTGATATCTACCTGGTTGCAGAGCACTTTCCCCTCCAGCAGGGTGCTGCCGCAAGCTACGCCTTCCCGCTAAAGTACTTCTCCGCCAGTTTCAGCGCCCTGCGGAATTCGCTGCTGTCAAAATTCGTCGTCCCCGCTTCCCGGGATGTGAAAATGTCGTAATTTCAACTATTTTTGAAATTTTTCTAAAATGTTATCGATCGCCTTCCGCAGTACCGTCAATGATAAAATCGATGGCCTGCAGGTAGCCGTCAAGGCCCTGCCCATAAATCTGCCTGTCACACACCGGCGCCGTCACGGATATCCTGCGGAACTCCTCCCTCTTTGTGATATCCGAGATATGGATCTCCACCTTCGGCACCGTGATGCTGGCCAGAGCGTCCCGGATGGCATAGCTATAATGGGTGAACGCGCCGGGATTGATCACAATGCCCTCCGTCCCGTCAGAATACGCCTCCTGAATCCGGTCGATGATGGCTCCCTCGTGGTTGCTCTGGAACACCGTGATCCGGTTTCCCGTCTCCTCGGCCTTCTTCTCGATCAGATCCAGCAGATACTGATAATCCTGCGTTCCGTAGACACTCTTTTCCCTGATGCCCAGAAAGTTGATGTTCGGGCCGTTGATAACCAATAGCTTCATCTTGCTCCTCCTATCTGATCTTCCAGAACCATTCCCTCGATCCTGTCCAGTATTTCATCTATTGTCATATGATCCACGTCCAGAATGATATGGGCGGCAGATTCATAGGCCTCCCGCCTGCCCTCCAGCAGCTCCCGGATCCGCTCCAGCGGGTTCCCGCACTGCAGCAGGGGTCTGGTGGTGTCCCCCTTCAGACGCCCATAGACGGTCTCCGGGCACACCCGCAGGTATATCACTGTCCCCAGCGCCTGCAGGAGCTCTCTGTTGCAGGGCCTCACCGGTGTCCCGCCCCCTACGGAATAGATGCAGGCATGCCGCCTTCCCCCCAGCTCCCTCAGAAGCGCCGTCTCCAGATCGCGGAAATGCTCCTCCCCTTCAGCAGCAAAAATATCGCTGACCGTGCGCCCTTCCCTGCGCTCTATCAGCTTGTCCGTATCCTCCACCGGCCTCCGCAGCCTATATGACAGCCTCAGTCCCACGGATGTCTTTCCGCTGCCCATGAAGCCTATCAGCACAATGTTGTCCTGCTTCATATCCATAACTATCCTCCTACCGCAGAATCCTCCCCCGTAAAAAAGAAAAGCATATGAACCGGATAAAGCCCGTTATTGTGTATTTCTAAGGACTGATGCCCATGGCCCTCTTCATCTCCTCATAAGCCTTCCGGGCCAGACTCCCGTCCACCTGCCGGCCTGTCCACAGCTCATAGGCGATGATTCCCTGATACAGCAGCATCTTCAGGCCGTTGAAAGCCCTGCCGCCGCTCTTCTGCACCAGAGCTATAAACCTTGTCCGGGCAGGATTAAAGATCAGGTCATAGCCGGTATGCACCTTCCGGTAAAATGCCTCATCCTCTATCAGCGTCTCTTCCGTCTTGGGGAACATCCCCACATTGGTGGTCTGGACAGCAAGATAACGGTCTTCCGGCGGCAATTCATGATACTGCTCCAGAGCCATAGCCCCGGCGATCTCCCTTCCTGCCGCGTCATTCACATCTGCCGCCAGCCTCTCTGCCTTTTCCAGCGTGCGGTTCAGCAGGACGATCTCCTCCGCCCCCTTTTCGGCCGCCAGCATGGCCACCGCCCTTGCCGCTCCGCCTGCCCCCAGGATCAGGACTTTCTCATTTTCCAGCGCTACCCCGTCCTCGCACATGGCCCGGTACAGTCCGGGCATATCCGTATTGTATCCCTTATAGCCCCTCTCTCCCCGCACCAGAGTGTTCACCGCCCCGATTCGCTCTGCGAGAGGGTCGATCTCCTCCAGAAAGGGTATCACCTCGCTCTTGTAGGGAACCGTCACGTTTACTCCTAAAAGATTTAAGGCAAATGCCCCCCGCGCCGCCTCCTCCACCTGCCCCTTAGGCACATGAAAGGGCACATAGACCAGATTTATCCCCTGCTCTCCGGCAAGGGTGTTGTGTATAGCCGGGGACATGGTATGCTCCACAGGATTGCCGATCAGTCCGCAGACCCGGGTGTATCCGTTTATTTCCATCCTTGTTCCTTTCCTTCCTTTTTCGTCCTTCTATGATAAAAAAACAAGACGATCCTCTCCAGCTGCCGTTTCAGCACGATCTGGATCTCCTCCTTCGGATGAATAGGCCTTACCAGATAGGTGACGATCCCGGCCCGCTTAGCCCCCCATATATCCGTAAACAGCTGATCTCCCACAAAAAGCGTTGTCTCCGGGCGCGTTTCCATAAGCTCCATGGCCTTCATGTACCCGGCCCGGCCCGGCTTTCCCGCCTTGAAAATGTACCGGGAGCCCACTTCACCGGCAAAGCCCTTCACTCTGGGCTCCTTATTGTTGGACAACAGCACCGTAGAAAAGCCCAGATCCCGCAGCTTCGCAAACAGCGCCACTGACCTTTCGTCCGCCGGAGCCCCGTGAGGCACCAGCGTGTTGTCTATGTCAAAGATGATGCCCCTGCAGCCCTTTTGGTACAAGCCTTCATAATCAATGCCGTAAGCGCTCTCTGCCTCATTTTCAGGGTAAAAGATTTCCAGCATGGTTCCCCTTCCTCTGCCGTAATGCAGGTTTTTGTTTCTTCCCGTCATAGACGAGAGATTTCATGTGTACCATCTTAGCACAAACATGTTTGCTGTTCAATCTTTTTCATGATGTACAGCGATATTTGTATTGTCATATTGTATTGAAATTAGATTGCACTCTTTCCGAATATATGTTACACTAAATTCGTATCTTAGAAATGTTTTTTATCTTTTTAGGAGACCATACCATGAAGCACCAAAAAAGCACAGCCGAAAATCTCGTTTCTCTCTGGCCCTGCTGACGGCCGCGTCCCTGCTTTTATCCTCCTGCGGGCTCCGAGATAACTCGGAGCCCGCAGGAGGATAAAAAATTCAGTTCTCCCTCTTTTTCAGGACAAACCACAGATTCCTCGGACTCCTCTGCGGAAGAGCCAGAACTTTCTCCAATCCCTGTAGCGGTATTTCAATACATAAAGCTCAACATCCCCGGCGGCGATTCCGTCAAGGTTGTCCAGCTTCGGGGTGCATTGCGGCAGCGTGTACGGATACTGCGCCGCAGGAGACGCCACCTCCTTTAGCCTGTCATGCTCCTACGCCTTATGCCGCTTCTGGTAATCCCTCTCAATCTCCTCTTTCCAGTCCGCGGCAAGCGCCTGCGGCGCTGCGGCGCAGGCACGGACCTGACTCACTGCCCTGCTCAGCACATCATAGTTCAGCTGGGTTCCCTCACTGTCGCATTCATAGTTCACCGCATGATCCGCATGAATCCCGAAGCGCCCTGCCTCCTTGACAGCATCGATGTTGGCCCCGAGGAAGAGAAATTCCCACCCGTACTTTTCCTTCTGGCGCTCCACCATCTTTTTGACCTTCTCATAGCTGTAATGTCTGCTGGCATTTTCCATGCCGTCAGTGGTGATGATGAAAAGGGTCTTTTCCGGCCTATCCTCTTTCCTTGCGTACTTATGGATGTTTCCTATGTGATGGATGGCCCCGCCTACTGCGTCCAGAAGGGCTGTACAGCCTCTCACATAATACTCTTCCTCCGTGATATGCCCCATCCGGTTCAAAGGCAGCCTGTCATGCAGCACCTCTGATCTATCATCAAACAGTACCGTGGAGATAAGCGCCTCTCCCTTCTCCCGCTTCTGTTTGTCCAGCATAGAGTTGTATCCCCCGATGGTGTCCGCCTCCAGCCCTGCCATGGATCCGCTCCTGTCCAGAATAAATACGATCTCCGTCAATCCTTTTTTCATGCCTGCTCCCTTCCGCCCGCTCCTATGGGCATTCACTTTCAGGAAGGCTGCAGCTCACAGCCCCTGCCCTGCGTTTTCCTTTGATGAAACAATCTTACCGCAGGAAAAGCAGGGAAAGGTCACCTGGCAGGCGACATTCTCCGGTACGCAGATTTTAAGAGCAGCCTGAATTTTCATATGCGCTTCTCTCCATCATTGCTCGAATACTATATCTTCTTCTGCCTTCGCATATACATCTAACTGATTCTCAATGTCCAATTGATTAACCAGCCAGCCACGCGCCATACACATCTTGATAAAATCATTAATACGATTTACACCATTCATTTCCTTCAATGTTACAACTACTCCAAATTGAAGTGGTTCTTTTCTTCTCTGCAAGCGTTCTTTCGTATTTATCTTAAGCCCCCAAAGACCAGAATCATATGCTTTCCTTGGTATTCTTCTTTCTTTAATCTCTTCACTAATATGCTTGATATTATCCCATTTCCGATACATTTTTCTTGCATCTTCTTCATAAAGAGTAATAAATTTATCTTCAGATTGCTGGTTATTATCTATTGGTTTTATTTTAGCTTTTCTGTTTTCGACAACAACTCTGCCAAAGTGTATATCCATTTCAGTGCTTGTATAATCGACACCCTGATTACGATCACACTGTGGAAAATATACTAATGTTGCTCTTGCATAAAATGGATGTGCATTATCTACAATCGGTACTGGCAGGTTATATGTATATGTCTCATATTCCTCTGATGCACCAGTCAAAATAAAACGTATCTCATCATTCGATGATTTCATAATGTCACTAATATGTTTTGGAACAACTCCATAACCGATACTATGTGAAACATCATCTTTCCTATTCCATCCCGCAGCAGCATCAATCAATAATGCTTTCGCAACTTCTCTACTCAGCCCCATAATGTGAATTAAATATGCCAGTTTTCTTGAAATCCACGGCGCTGCAAATGATGTTCCGCTTACATATGCTGCCCCCATATCATCACGACATACAACCATTTTATCCTTATAGCTGGAACCATCTCCGCCATAATAACTGATATCAGGCTTATGAAAAAAAGATAATACAGGACCAACTCTAGTATAAGATGCTGATTTTCCTCTAAAGTCTACAGCATTGACTACCAGAGAATTCAGTGAATCTGCTGGCGATCCAATTTTCATATCCTTTTTTGTTTCACCATCCGGAATATTTGTCCCTGCAACAACAAAAATAACATCATACTCACTTTGTATACGGTCAAGTTCTGCTGCCTCTGGAGAAATAAAATTAGGCTTGATCTCGAGTTTGGAACCCAATGATAAATTCCATACTTTAATATCCCTATTTGAGGCAACAATGTTTCGTATCATTTTTAACACGGTAAATGAACTGAAACCTCTATGTGTTGCGACACCAAAATGACGTACTCGGAATCTGCCACACCCATCATCAAGTGCCGGATTGCCTTGCGGACCATCTACAATGATATAACTTACTTCTGTCCCATGCTCATAATCTTTTGCAGTCAATGGAATATTCGGATCAAGTAAATTTCTATATTCCACCCACTCATGAAAATACACCTTTTCATTAAATTGTGTATCAATAACTCCTATTACAGGTTCGTTGGTCGGATGGGGGATCAAGCTTTCTTCATTACTAATCTCCGCCTTATCCTCCAACACCTCGTCTCTCGTAAGCTGAGAAAAATCAGTGACACTCATCGCAATCAGATACGAAGCACGATTATATAGCAGTTTCGCTTCATCCGGATTAAGTCTTAATGTAGTGCCATCAATAATACGTTCATCAACGATATGAATTCCAAACTTTGACAACAATTTCTTCGTTTCAATCCCGGTCTGATAAATTGTTATAATAGACTCCTCTGTTATCTCTTCTGCAGCTCGATCAATATCAAAACTTTCAACGTAAAATCCATCCACCACAGCGTTTAAAAAATTGGATTTAGAAAATTCACTAAATCTATCCGCCGGTGTCTCTGCTATCTTTTCTGTTTCCTCGCTAGTAATAATACCATTAAAATATTTTTCAATAACAGATATTGTTTGACCCAAAACTTCGATTGCTTTTTTAATCGCTTTAAGCGAAACATAATGGGTAAATACATGTTTTTGTATCTCTTTACCGTCCTCGTCTGGTTCCCAGATAAACTTAGCTCCTCTAATAGATTCCGCAGGAGATTTACTATTCTCAGACAACAAAATCTTCAATCTATTACTCTTTGCAACAATATGTGTATAGTGTACGCTAACCAGGGCTCCACTAATATCTGTATTTGTTTTCCAGTATTGCAAAATTCTTTTCAATTGCTCAGATAATTCAATAAGATGTAACGAAGACACACTTTTTCCCTTCGGAAGTTTCGGCGATCCCGGTTTGGAGCTATTAGGT
>CAXHOW010000060.1:0-7854 GCA_964018205.1 uncultured Acetatifactor sp.
ATTGGGCAGAAGACTGATCAGGGGGCTGGCTCCCGGGCAAAATAGTGGTTGCAAAACCGGGAGCATTGTGCTATTATGTCTTTGTAAAAAAGGGAATGCAGAAGAGGGAGAAATCCGCCAAAGAAGGGAGGGCTTGTCATGCAGAAGAACAATCAAAACCAAAACTGTATCTGTAAACCGAGGGTCAAAGGCACAGCGGCTCCTGAGCATGATAGGCATAGCTGCAGGCTGCACCTTTGAGGGTGCTTTTTTTGTACCCTTTTTTAAGGAGAAATAGACAGAATGAGAACGGTAAAAGGGATTTATGCGGAAGCGAAGATATTCACGGAGGATGTGGAGGCCTATGCGGAGGCGCAGGTCAGGATGATATGCGACAATGAGGCGGCGGCGGGCAGCCGAATCTGCATGATGCCGGACATCCATCCTGGAAAGGTGGCTCCCATCGGACTTGCCATGACGATCACGGACAAGATCGTTCCGCAGTTTCTGGGAGCGGACATAGGCTGCGGCATGACTTGCGTGAAACTGAGCAAGAGCCATGTGGAATTTCAGAAGCTTGACAGGGTCATCCGGGAAAACGTGCCCTCCGGGTTCGCCGTGCGGAAGGAGCCCCACCATATGGCGGCGGAGTTTTCCTGCGAGTGTCTTCGCTGCGCAGGGCATATCCACAGGCAGAAGGCGGAGAGGAGCCTCGGAACGCTGGGAGGCGGCAATCATTTCATAGAGCTGGACATTGGGGCCGACGGCAGCTTATATCTGGTGGTGCATACGGGCAGCAGGCATCTGGGGGAGGAAGTGGCGGAATATTACACGAGGCTGGCGGACGGCATACTGAAGAAGCAGGGCAAAAGCGTGCCTTATTATATGAGCTATCTGGAGAACGGCGCAAGGGAGGCATATGTGGAGGACGTGGAAATGGTTCAGCAGTATGCCCGGCTGAACAGAGAGATTATCGTCAGAGAGATTTTGAAGGGGATGAAGTGGAAGGCGGTGGAGCAGTTCTCTGTGGCCCACAATTATCTTGACCGGAAGGGAATGCTCCATAAGGGCTCTATCTCGGCAGATAAGGGGGAAAAGGTGATTATTCCTGTCAACATGAAGGAGGGGATCATTTTGGGCATAGGAAAGGGAAATGAGGAGTGGAACCGGTCGGCGCCTCATGGCTCCGGCAGGAGGCTGAAGCGGGAGGACGTGAAACAGCAGCATACCGTGTCTGAGTTCAAGAGAGAAATGAAAGGCATCTATAGCAGCTGCGTGGGGGTGGATACGCTGGACGAGGCCCCATTCGCTTATCGCTCCATGGCGGAGATAGCGGAACAGATCAAGGATGCCGTGGAGGTGACGGAAATGCTGCGCCCTGTCTACAATTTCAAGGCAGGCAGCAGGAGATAGGGGGGTGACGGGACATGATCATTCAGATCAGCGCAGGACAAGGGCCGGCGGAATGTCAGCTGGCGGTGGCAAAGCTTTTTCAGGCGCTGCGGAGGGAATACGGAGATCTGGAAATGCTGTCCGGCACCGAGGGCCATGAGAGAGGCTGCTACGACTCCATCCGTTTTCGGACAGAGAAGGACTTGAGGAGCCTTGAGGGTACGGTGCTGTGGATCTGCCGGAGCCCGTTTCGCAGGAACCACAAAAGAAAGAACTGGTACGTGGATGTGAGCGTGATTCCGGATATAGCCGGAGTTCCCCGGGAGGGCGAGTACCGGACAGAGAAGTTCCGGTGCGGGGGCAAGGGCGGACAGAACGTGAATAAGGTAGAGACGGGTGTACGCATCGTGCATGTTCCCACGGGCCTTTCGGCCCGGTCGGATCAGGAGCGCAGTCAGTACCAGAATAGGCAGAAGGCCATGGAGAGGCTGCAGGAAAAGCTGGCAAGGCTGCAGCAAGAACAAGAGGAGGAGCAGGTCAGCGCCGCCTGGAGGGAACACGGAAGAATCGTCAGGGGGAATCCCGTGCGCATTTATGAGGGCGAGAAGTTCGTGCTTAAGAAGTCCGGTGGGGAGCGCTGAAACGCAGGCGTCGAAGCCGCAGAACCGGGATCGGGGCATAAAGGGAAAGCCGGCATTTGCAGGAGAAAGAGGAGATGCGAAATTTGCGAGAAAGACTGTTGCAGTGTCCGCTTCTTTCGACTATAATGGTTTAGAGAACGCAGAATCCCGGAAGCCTCAGGGCGGGGACGACGGGTTCTTGGAGCAGCAGGCTTATAGATACCATATGAAAACGAAGGAGAGCATGATTCATGAAACAAGATTTGATTGTCATTCTTGATCTGGGAAGTACGCAGAATACCGTGCTTGCCCGCGAGATTCGCGAGCTCGGCGTGTACAGCGAGATTCATCCTCATGACATTACCCCGGAGCAGCTGAAGGCGTTGCCCAACGTGAAGGGCATAGTGCTGAACGGCGGCGAGAACCGCATGGTGGACGGCCGGGCGGTGGAGGTTGAGCCGGGACTCTACGATTTGGGCTATCCGATGCTATCCGTCGATTATCCCCAGTCCCGGTGCCGGATACGGCTGGACGGGCTTCCGGATCGGGAGACGCTGAAAAACTTCCTGTTTGAAAGCTGCGGTGCACAATCCAACTGGAACATGAAGAATTTCATTGAAGATCAGGTAGAGCTGATCCGGCAGCAGGTAGGTGACAGGAGGGTTCTGCTGGCACTGTCCGGCGGAGTTGATTCCTCCGTGGTGGCGGCCATGCTGATCCGGGCCATAGGACAGCAGCTGGTCTGCGTCCATGTGAACCATGGCCTCATGCGCAAGAACGAATCAGAGAGCGTTGTGAAGGTGTTCCGGGACAAGCTTCATGCCAACCTGATCTATGTAGACGCATCGGAGCGGTTTCTGGGAAAGCTGGCAGGCGTGGCGGATCCGGAACAGAAGAGGAAGATCATCGGCGGAGAGTTCATCCGGGTGTTCGAGGAAGAGGCCAGAAAGCTGGAGGGGATTGATTTTCTGGGTCAGGGAACCATTTATCCTGACATCATTGAGAGCGGAACCAAGACGGCGAAGATGGTCAAGTCCCACCACAATGTGGGCGGACTGCCGGAGGATCTGAAGTTTGAGCTGGTGGAGCCGCTGAAGCAGCTTTTCAAGGACGAGGTGCGTGCCTGCGGCGTGGAACTGGGGCTGCCTCATGACATGGTATACCGTCAGCCGTTTCCGGGGCCCGGACTGGGCGTAAGGTGTCTGGGAGCGATCACCAGAGACCGCCTGGAGGCTGTTCGGGAGTCGGATGCGATTCTGCGGGAAGAATTTGCGAAGGCGGGGCTGGACAAGAAGGTATGGCAGTATTTCACTGTAGTGCCTGATTTTAAGTCGGTAGGTATGAAGAACAACGCCAGAGTGTTCGAGTACATGGTGATCCTCCGTGCCATCAATACCGTGGACGCCATGACGGCTTCCGTGGAGAAGGTGGATTGGGAGGTGCTGGAGAGAATCACGAATCGGATACTGGCAGAGGTGGAGAACGTGAACAGGGTCTGCTTCGACATGAGTCCCAAGCCTCCGGCGACGATAGAGTTCGAATGATGAAAAATTTACACAGATTATTTTATATGGCAGGTGGTCTATGGATTGCCTGCCATTAGCTATGGTATTTGTATTTATGAAAGATAGGTACACATTCTTGTTAATTTGCTAAGATATTGAATGATAGGCGGGAATGAAAATGAATAAACAAGAATACGGTTTGGCACGGAAAAGGGAGTTTAAACTGTTTCCTGAGGAGGAAGAATTGAAGATTGGAAGGCTGTCGCAGCTTACCGGCGTGAAAGCGGGAACCATCCGCTTTTATGAAAAATGTGGTTTCCTAGAGCCTGCAAAACGTCTGCCTAACGGTTACAGGTTATTTTGCAGAAGGCATATTTTCCAGATTCGAGTCTGTAGACTTGTGTTTGGCGGATTTGTAAACAGGCGGCTTAGAAGGATAAGCAGGGATGTTTTGCAGGCATCGAGAGATTGGAATCCGGAGGCTTACCGCCGGGCGGCTGATGGGTATTTGCAGGCGGTGGAGGAGGATATCGGGAGAACGAAACGGGCTGTTGATATTGTGATGGACAGGCTATAGGAAACCGGGGAGGATAGTTTACTCTATACGAAAAAGCAGGCAGCCGCATTGACAGGAGCGACATCTGAGACCATCCGGAACTGGGAGCGCAATGGCCTGTTCAGACAGAGGGCTCAGTATGAGAAAAGACTCTATTCACAGCAGGAGCTGAATCGTATGTATGTGATAAGGCTGCTGTTGGACAATGGCTACAGTATGATGGCAGTGAGGAAGTTTTTTGAAGAATATGACAGAGGAGGCAAGGAGCTGGCTATGCAGCAGCTCATGGAGCCTGGCGAAAGTGAAGACCTGATTTATCGGGCAGATCGATATATGGAAACATTATTTGAGGCAAAAGAAAAGGCCGGACAGATTTGTGCCCTGGCAGATGAAATGGAGAACGTTTAAACCTTCTACTTGTACACCACTTTTCTAAAAAATGCTATGCTGTCTGTATTGACCGGTTTCTACGGAATGCGGCACAACATTCAGAAAGGTGGTATTTTTATGAGATATTTTAAGGTTGATGTACGAAGAGAACCTACACAGTACGGTTTTATGCCCACAATGCAGATGTATCTGCTGGAGGAATCGGTGAAAAAGAGGCCGATTGTTTTGATTGTTCCGGGAGGAGGCTATACAACGCTATGTATGGAGGCTGATGGGGAAAAAACAGCTATGCAGTATAATGCAGCAGGTTTTCATGCAGCTGTACTCAGCTATAGTGTGGAGCCCCATCATTTTCCGGAGCCTCAGACAGACTTGATGTCAGCCATCCGGATCTTAAGGGAAAACGGAAATAAGTGGGGGATTCAGGAGGATCAGATTGCAATTATTGGATTTTCTGCGGGGGGACATTTATGTGCCAGCGTGAGCACTCTATGGCATCTGGCTAAAGAGGATGCGGCGCTGTATAAGCCTAATGCTGCTATTCTGTGTTATGCCATACTTACCACACGGTTGAGCCATTGCTGCGACTTTCTGGAAGACCATGTAGGAAAGGACGACGAGAATCTTAAAGAGAAACTGAAGCTGGTGGCCTGTGACGAGCAGGTAAGCGAATATACTCCCCCCACCTTTTTGTATGGTACTTTTGAAGACACGCTGACGAATCCGGAAAATGTGATTTACTATGCAGAAAAGCTTTGCAGACACGGCGTACCCTTTGAGTGCCATATCTTTCCCCAAGGAGGTCATGGCGCGCCGTGGTGTGACGATACAATCTGGGCAAAATCCGTAAGGGGAAGAGATTACAATTATATCTGCCTGTCGGTGGAATGGCTGCAGGAATTATTTGGATTGTTGTAAGTGGCTGAATCAATGCAAGTCGTCTGGGGGTGCTTGAAAATTGTGTCATACCTTATCTGAAAATGGGAAAGCTATGAAGATGTGAATTAACGGGATTATGAAAGGACGGGGACAGGGATATGGATATGGATATAGACAGTGCGAAAGTTTTCCTGAAGAAGAATGGAAAAAAGCTATTTGCGGGAGGAAAAAGCGGGGCCAGGGTGTACGATATCGGAGGAGAATGTGTCCTGAAACAAATATACAGGGCGGAGCTTGGAAATGATGAATTGTATGAGGCTTACCGCAAGGAAGCATGGTGGTATGCCGATGGAGGGGCAGGTCTGGGCTGTCTGCCAGAGGTGCTTGACCTGAGAAGCACAGAGGAGGAGATCTCGATTTTGATGAAACGCTATCAGATGCTTTCACGGCAGGAAATAAATACGGAGCTGCTGGAAAAAATCATGAGATCCCTTGCTTCTGTACATGTCTCGGAAATCCCGCCGCTTTTCATGCAGAAGCGGCATCCGACACAGCCTCTTTCGGAGGAGCAGATTCGCGCTTCTGTGGAAGGCTGGCGTGCAGTGCTGGATGAGCATCCAGGCGTTTTTGACAGTGCGCTGCTGGAGTGTATTGCGGAAGGGATTAACCGGATTATTTCATGGCATGGTTTCGAGAAGGTAGTGTTGAGTCATGGCGACTTTCATTGGGATAACCTGCTTATTGACAATGAGGGCAGAATCATCATCTGTGACTGGCAGGGCGTGGAAGCCGGAGCGGCATCGGGTGATTTGAGCTTTTTCTTTGGGAGGCTGCGTGGGGACGGGATACAGCTGAAAGAGCAGGAGGTCGTTGAAGCTTATGGGCGGGAGATAAGGCGCCTTTCCGGGAAAAGGGTTACAGGGGAGGAGATTGATGGACATATCCGGGCAGCCAATGTGATTACTTCTTTCACCTGCTGGCATGAATATCTGCATGGGAGCGGCGAGGAAAAAGTTAAGGAGATTTATGAGAAAATGGTGACGGATAGCAATAGCATCTGGTAAATGTCCAATATGGCTGTCTATAAAATTGTCTGCTATATTTACAAACTTTTATTTTGATAAATGAACGTAGTGGATTGTTACAAATATAACGATATACTATTTTTGTTGCCAGAAAATTATATATAAAATGATTGACACCAAATATGACACCACATATAATATAGATAGGAGGTATTCAGAATGTCAAAGTGGGATAAACTATTAGCACGTATTTGCATTTTGTCAAAAGATATTCGATTTGATGAATTGCGTAAAGTGTTAGAAAGCTGTGGATATGAGATGAATGCCCCAAGAAGTGGAAGCAGCCATTATACGTTTAGAAAAAAAGGGTGTAAGCCAATTACGATACCAAAGCATGAACCAATTAAGAAAGTTTATGTTGAGATGGTGAAACAGATCGTAGAAAGTGAGGAAAGAAGCGATGAAAACGCTGAATGATTATATGACAATGTCTTATCGGATGGAGATCGTGGAGGATATGGATGAAGGTGGTTTTGTGGTTTCTTATCCTGATTTGCCGGGATGTATTACCTGTGGCGAAACGATAGAAAAAGCGGTGGCAAATGCATCAGATGCTAAGAGAGAATGGATTGAAGCCGCACTTGAAGAGGGGATTAGGATTAATGAACCAGACAACTTAGAAGATTATTCTGGTCAGTTTAAATTGAGATTACCCCGTAGTTTGCATCGCCTATTGGCAGAGCACTCCAAAAGGGAAGGCATCAGTATGAATCAATATTGTGTGTATCTTCTTTCAAGAAATGATGCTGTTTATTCAAAATAAAAACAACAATGGGATCTTAAAAAGATGGCAACATTTTGGCAACAGAAAATCAGCAAGCCATAATAAATGATGTAATTGATGTAAAAATAGGTGTGTATCTGCACAAAACTTAAATAAATAAAGTTAAGAACAACAAAGAACACGCCGAGTTCGAGTGATGAAATGGGCTTTGATAAGCTAGTATTTATGCGGGTTCAGATATGGAAGCTGAATATCGGCAAGGTCTTTTTTATGCTTTCTTCTTTTTCTGTTTTTTCTTTTCTTCTTTCTCGATTTTCAAAAATTCCTCCATAAGCATATCACTGACCGCCTGTGAGGGGACTTCTGCCCAATACTTTAAGGTATTACAGTTGTCGGCGAATGTGCTTTCACGGAGATTAAATGTAGTGAACAGCCAGCTGCTTAATAACTACGGTATTTTCTGCGACAACAAACGGGGCATGAAAGAAAAATCATTCTGAAACGGCTAGAGCATAAAGAGTAAAGTGCATTTGTCCCTTTTATCTGTAACAGCAAGCGTGGACTAGATACGAGAGTTTCCCTCAAAAGTGCATTGTCGGAGCAGGGCTTCAAAGGCGGCACAAGGGGAATGACGGAATGGAACGAATGGATTGATTGGATATGTGTGTCAGAGCAGATAAAGGAAAACAATAATACAATCCGTAATCTGACCGGGGAATATAAG
>CAXHOW010000061.1:0-7561 GCA_964018205.1 uncultured Acetatifactor sp.
GACCGAGACTGCCGACTGCTGGACGACGAACTGCTCGACGAACGGGACTGCCGGGTTCCGGAAGACGAACTGCCCGACGAACGGGACTGCCGGTTTCCGGAAGGTGAACTGCCTGACGAACGGGACTGCCAGTTTCCGGAAGACGAACTGCCCGACGAACGGGACTGCCGGTTTCCGGAAGACGAACTGCCTGATGGCCGGGACCGGCGGGCTGCGAAAATCGAATTTCCCGAATCCCAGTCTTCCGAGGCCTGATCCTCCATATACAGATCCTGCTCCATATCGTCATCCCCCTCTTCCAAAATCTGATACAGCTGCCCGGCAGGGACTGTCCTGCCTAAAGTGTACCCCTCCAAGGCTTCCCGCTCTGCCTCTATGTCTGCATCTTCATCTTCCTCTGCATCAGGCTCTTCTCTGGACAGATCCCATTCCATAAGCTCTTTTTCGGGTCCCCCGCCTCTCTGTCCCTGCCGCTCTCCTGTTGCAGGCCTATGCCTCGTCACATCCATGACCTCTATTTCCTTGTCCAGAAACGCCTCCAGCCCCCGCTGGATCTGCTCCATTTCATTATTGCTTCTATTATCTCTGCTTCCGTTGTATCCGTTTCCGTTATCTCTGTTTCCATCCATACAAAATCCCTCAGTTTTTCATGTTTTCGCTTCCCCGAATTCCATCGCCCGTACTTCAGCAGCTCGATCATCAGAGGCTGCGGTCTTTTTATTCCTTCCGCACTCCGCACATACAGAATCTGCATACGCACCATATCGTGCGAAATCAGTATAGTATCAGAGCCATGGCCTCCGCCCATAAATCATGTTTGAAATGTAACTATATCATATATTATAATCCACGTCACGAAAGGAAAGATTAAATTTTTTTAAAGAAGCTTTTATTATCATAACTCAGGGCCAGACTAAAAAAAGCAGCCATAAGTCTGCATTGAACTCGTTCTGCTTTTATGCTAAAATAACAAATGTCTCCACTGCTCGTTTGCAAAATCCGAAGCCTAATACAGTAAATTAATATGTATTTCCATTTTTAATAACTACACCCTTCCGAAAAGGGTGACTCTGTAAAATATAAGGAGCCCATCATGAAAAAACACACTCTGCATTACTGCAAGACCACACTTATGTCCCTTTGCATCGCCGCCGTCCTTCTGGTTTCTTCCGTGATCTCGCCGAAGGCCGACTCTCCTGCGGAAAGCAGCGGAAAGCAGATGGACATCCTCTTTCTCCACGACACCCATTCCCACCTGAACAGCTTTCTCACAGTAGAGGAGGGAACGGACGTGACGCTGGGCGGCTTTGCCAAAATCAAGACCCTGATTGACCAGACAAAGGAACGTAATCCTGACGCTCTGGTTCTGGATGCGGGAGATTTCTCCATGGGCACCCTTGTGCAGACCATTTTCCACACAGATGCCCCGGAGCTGCGGATGCTGGGCGCTCTGGGCTGCGATGTTACCACACTGGGCAACCATGAATTCGATTATCGCTCCAGCGGACTGGCAGGCGCACTGTATGCGGCTGTCCAGAGCGGGGAGCCTGTTCCTGCCATGGCGCTCTGCAATATCGACTGGGAGGCCATGGAGGCGGAAGGCCTCACCTCCGACCAGCAGCTCCTGAAGGATGCTTTCGACGCATACGGCATGAAGGATTATGTCATCGTGCAGAAAGGGGATGTGAAGATCGCTGTGCTGGGTGTCTTCGGCATTGATTCTCTGGCCTGCGCCCCTACTTGTGTCCTCAAATTCAAGGATGCCTCCGAGGCCGCTTCTGCCGTAGTGGAAGAAATACAGGCTAACGAGGATGTGGATATGATAGTCTGTGTCTCCCACAGCGGCACAAGCGAGAACCCCAAAAAGTCCGAGGATGAAATCCTTGCAAAGGCCGTTCCTGAGATCGACCTGATCATCAGCGGCCATACCCACACCACCTTCTACCAGCCTATCCAGCATGGCAGCACATATATTGTATCCTGCGGAGAATACGGCAAAAATCTGGGAACCCTTTCTATGACACAGATGTCAGATGGACGCTGGACAGTGGATTCCTATGCTCTGGTGCCTATCACGGAGGATGTTGCATCCCATGCCCCCACGCAGGAAAAGGTAGACAGCCTCATGGAAAAGGTGGACTCCGGCTATCTGGCCCGGTTCGGCTATACCAGAGATCAGGTGCTGGCGCGCAACAGCGTGAAATTCTCCACCTCCTCCGACTTGTATGAGATTCATACGGAGCATAATTTAGGCAGCCTTCTGGCAGACGCCTTTGCCTACACGGTGAATCAGGCCGATACCCCGGATACCCATCCCGTGGACGTGGCCATTGTCCCTGCAGGCTGCGTCCGGGATACCTTCGCCACCGGCGATATCACGGTTGAAGACGTCTTCAATGCCTATTCTCTTGGCATCGGTCTGGACGGTGTGCCCGGCTATCCCCTGATCAGCATGTATCTGACGGGAGAGGAGCTGAAGACCGGCGCAGAGATCGATGCCTCGGTATCGGACTTCATGGGAGCCGCAAGGCTTTATCTCAGCGGCTTCCACTTTACCTTTAATCCTCATAGGATCCTGCTGAACAAGGTCACGGACTGCTATCTGATCGACTCTGCGGGGAACCGGGTAGAAATCGAGAATGACAAGCTCTACCGCGTCGTCTGCGACCTTTACAGCGGCCAGATGCTGGGAGCCGTGACAGATGTGTCATATGGGGTCTTGTCCGTTCAGCCCAAGTTCGCAGACGGCACTCCCATTGAAAATATCGAGGACGCTATCATCACCGCCGGAGGTCAGGAGATAAAAGCATGGGCCGCGATCGCCGGATATCTGGAATCTCTGGAGGACACAGACGGGGACGGCATCGCCGATGTACCGGAGTATTATGCCTCCTTTCAGGGACGTAAGGTGGTAGAGGACAGCCGGAATCTGGGAGACCTGCTGAAGAATCCCAATAAATTCGCTGTGATCATTATCATCGTGATACTGGTGGTTCTGGCGCTGGTCATTGCGCTGATCATAGGAATCGTGAAACTGATCTTAAAATTGAAAAAGAAGGCTGCAAGAAGGAATCGAGCCTGAAGCCATTATCCCTATGAATGACATAATGATATAAAGTATAAAGTACTATCAACAAAGAATATAGGAGGAACGACAGTGGAAAAGAAAGACCTCGTGCAAATATGTGAAAAATACTGCGCGAAACTCAGAATCTCACCGTTTTGGGATGTAAAGCTGCTGTTTGTCGAAGATGCTTCATGGCGGAAGACGGGGGATATCAAAATAGATTGTGATGACAGAAAAGCTATTTTGCTGTTGAACATTATTAATCCGAAGCAGGAAAACCTTGAAGAAGTTATCGTGCATGAGCTTATGCATTTAAAAATCTATCCGCTTGACCAAGTAACAGAATCGCTTATCACAAGCTGCTTTAAAGAAGAAACTACCGCACAAAAATTTGCTTATCAGCAGTTTTTTACAGCTCTTGAACAAACGGTTGAAGAATTGACAAAATGCTTCCTGCTTGAATTCGGAGATAACAAGGAACTATCTTTTGGAAGATGCAGTCGCCAGAAATCGTTCAATGAGCTTTATGACGGATTATCGAATTTGGATTAGTCTGAAGAGGCTACCCGTTAAAAAGGTAGCCTTTTTCAATTCTTAGCCCTTTCTCAACATTCAGCAGGTGAAATTCCGAGTACAGCTGCTCAGATCAAATACTTTGCAGTAAGCTCTTAATCTGACCCTTGCGGCATTTGCCAAATCAGCTTGCTGACTTTATGCTCGCGCAAGCGCGGCACTTGGCTCATTGCCCACGGGAATAAATTTTTACTTGGGCACGTCATACTGTCTGTCGCTGTACCACCTCACAGCCAGATATACTCCCCCTCCACACAGAACACCCCGTCCACAAAAGGCTTTTCCATATCCGGCTTTTCCAGCCGTCCGCGGCTGATAAGCTCCTCAATGACAACGCTGATAACCGTCTGGGAATATATGTTGACCCACTGGTTGATCTGGTCGTCCAGACGCTTCGGCACAAATTTCTCAAAGCATTTCCGCACTGAAAGTATCCATTTGCACAGCAGCTGATCCAGCTCCTCGCTCTCCTCACAGAGCAGGCGGCACACTTCCCTGAACTGTCCTATGGTGAACCGCGCAAAATTCAGCAGGTATCCGTCCCCTTCCTTCCGAATCAGATTTGTTTTCAGAAGCTGCAGAATATTGTCCTCCGTAAGCATCCCCTCCGCAATAATACCGTCTGTACTGCTTTGAGCAATTCCCAGCCACTCCAGCAGCATCAGGCCTGCATCAGAATATACCCTCTGGTCATAATATTTTGCGATCCAATAATAATAAAGGCTGTCCCTGTCCCCAATGGCACAGCACCCATTGTTCGTATCCGGAACCAGCTCCCTTGCATCTTCCGTCTCCTGAATATGGAACCATCCATAACCTCCGTCTTTTCTGGGCGGGAAGTTACCGTCCGGCAGCTTCAGCTTGTTATCCTTCAGTTCCCTGATCTTATGCCTGATAAGATACGGAACAAAAATATAGCCCAATCTTTCCATGCCGAGCTGGCACCCGTAGAATCCTACTTCCTTAACTGCCTCCTCCCTTTCCCAGAGCGTCTTTTCATAATAGTCCGCAATCTCCTTTACCATAGCTTCGGACATCGCTTCCATATCGGCGCGATTCTCCAGACGGAAAATAATAAAATCCGTGGCATACCTGCCTCCGATCTTCTTTATGGCATCCCCGTAAATAAGCCGGGGCAGCTCATCCTCGATATACATGGCGGGAATCCCCGTGCATGAGCTGATCTCCTCCACGGTCAGGGGCTTTTCATAGGCCGCGTTGCAGATTGCCCGGGCAATCTGTGTATGGAGATATCTGTCCGAGACCATATTCCCGTTACAGCCGGTACTCTTCCAATTAATCCTCTGATACACCTTTTCCATCGTCTCTTCTCCTATCCATTCTCTGATCTTGGTGCGCCCCACGTTCAGGCGCCATTTCACTGTGGTCTCCGGGAGGGCATACTTCTGCGAAAGCTGTTTCACCGACATTTCGCCGATATAATAGTCCACGAAAATATTTCTGTACTCAGCGGAAAGTCTATGCAGACAGCAGAACACGGATTCAAATTCATCCTCAATCGCATCTTCATCTATCTGGCAGTAATCGTTCTCGATCTCCTGCAGCTCCTTGTCAGACAGAATCGCACGATCCTTCTTCCTCGCTTCGATGAACCGGGCATAACGGTTGCGGGCAATGCGCCAGACCCATGCATCAAGGGATTCAACCCTATACTTTCCCAGCCCGTCCAGCACATGGCATAGTATCTCGCTGGCCAGATCCTCCGCATCATAGCGGCTGCTCAGCCGATGATAGCAGAACCGGAATATGGGGTCTATATAAGGTATAACTGCCTCTCCGCATATATTGCTCTTTCTGTCCATACTGCCTCCTCCGTTCATGCCGTATCTTTCATGCCGCTTCCTCAGCGCTGCCCTTTTCGTGCAGGCTTCCTTCCGACGCTTCCTCAGCACTGCCCTTTTCGTGCAGGCTTCCTTCCGACGCTTCCTCAGCACTGCCCTTTTCGTGCAGGCTACTTTCTGCTGCCTCCTTTGGATTGGGATGCTGCGCGGCGCCCCACAGCATCTCTGACTTCATAATCGCGATTATACCCTATAAGTGCCGGAAAAATAAAATGGATAGGTGTTTTTCTAAAAACTTTCTCTAAAAAATCCCCGGCTGTATTCTTTCTGAATACTCCCGGGGATTCTTGCTGCTCTGTCAACCTCTTATATGCTCCTGCTCCTCATAATCAGGCTGGCTTCATAGGCTCTGGCCGCCTGACTGATCTGCCTCTTTCTGGTCCATTTCTTCATCATCCGGCCATGCTCCAGCCTGCGCTTCTCCAGTTCCTTGTTCAGAAGCATATCCTGCAGCCTTTTTGCCTCCGCCTTCTTTTTCAGGTACTCCTTCAGCAGCTTCTTGCGCCTCTCCTTCTTTGCCCTTGCCTTCGCTGCCCTGCGCTTTTCCTCCATATATCTTTCATAGCGGTCGTCCCGCTGCACCCCCATGGTATAGCCATAGCTCTTCTCCCATGTATCGTCTATATGGACAAAGACGAACCGGGGCGCATGCCTTCCCACATCTGCCGCCTTGTTCTGCGCCAGATAGTTCAGAACCTGCTGCTCATACAGAGGATCCGCCTGCATCCTCTCATAGGCGGCATCCGTTATGTCGATGAACCACATCACATTCTTCTGGGAGGAATGTATATACATACGGTCAACCAGATCATTAAAGTACGCCTTATATTCCCGCAGCGTCATGTCCTTCGGGGAAGCCAGAATCCGCTCCGCCATTCTGTCTGCAAAGCTGATGCCGGTATTTTCCTGACCGTTCACGGAACGGTTTTTGTACTGGCCCTCCGCCGAAGCCCTGAAATCCGCACATATCATATTGTCCATGAAATCCCGCCCCCCTTGCACTGCCCCGCCTTGTTTACTGTAAATATCGGAGAAAACGTAAATTTCATAACCCTATCTGCGCAAAACGTCGCCCAAATGGCATAAAAAGGATTCGGATCCGTTTCATGAGTCCCCCGCTGCGGCAGTCTTTGCTGCATAAGGCATCAGCATATCAACCAGCTCCGCCTTGAAAAGATCATTGGAGAATTTTTCAGTTCTGTATCTATCCGTATTTGTAACCTTGTTTTGCTCCTACAGACAAGGCAATAAATCCACTCTGTTTTTCCGCTCATTTTTTATTTCTCTCCCATTAGGGCATTTTCAACAGCTTTCTTTATGACGGTGCTTGAATTTGTTGCCCCCGATACAGCGTCAACCTCTATTTTCTGTTCTTCAACGATTCTGTCAACAACAACTTCTGCAGGGCTTCCACGCCCGTTTTTATGCTCCAGAATATCAATGTTTGTAATTACTCCGTTTTGAACAGTTACCTCCACTTTGGCATAAACAAAATCCACATCATATTCTCCGACATAAACTCCATCGGGAACATCAGAAATATCTACGCTGCCAAACGTTATTTCTTTTACTGCCATTTTATAATCTGCCACACTTTTCAGATAAACCGCCGTAAAAATCAAACCAATAAGGAAAAGAAGAATTACTGTAAACGATAGGATTCTCTTTGGGGATAATTTCATTTCAGACACCTCTCAATCTTTTTCATTGTCCGCTTAGGCAGTTCTTTGAATCCAGCATGGCAGCTGTCGTTCCATTTTCATGAGGACTGCCTAAAATGGCAAGCACATTTTTTTCACCCATAATCATCACTCCTTTGCCGCAATCGAATAATAAATAAGGGAAAAACCATATTCCAAAAACTTTATTTTTGATAAACCCATCGACTTTTTAATATATTCTTCTTTGTTAGCGGCAAGCTGAATGATTCCGGAAAGCATACCCCAAAAATTAAATATGGCAGGCATAATTTCCAAATCACCTCGTAAATCTCCCTTTTCCATGCCGGATAACAAAAAGTTTTTTATCTTTTCATTTATTTCTTCTCCAATTTGATAAG
>CAXHOW010000062.1:0-7458 GCA_964018205.1 uncultured Acetatifactor sp.
ACGAGTATCCTGCCAGCAAGAAGGCCTTTGACACCAAGATGATCAATGAGAAGGCCAAGGGGCTATGGCGCGATGGCTATGAGGTCTATGATGACTATAATGCGGAAATGATTTATTACAGCCCTCTGACAGACGAAAGGATCCAAGAGCTTAAAGAAATCCTGGAGGACGCAAGGTTTTCTTCTATCCGAACCCAGCCCATACTGGACATCATCTACGAGGAAGCCGGGGGATATTTTAGCGGGACAAAGGGGATTGATGAGACAATAAGGGTCATCAGCAACAGGGTGCAGCTCTATCTGGACGAGAACCGTTCGTGATGGGGATGCGGGTTCCTGAAAGGATTTCTGCGGCAGATGGATTGGCATAACAGGAAAATATTATATGGTGATTATATATGTAGCGATTAAATCTTGCCCAAAAACCGGATAAACGGCATGACTGGCTGTGCTATGCGACTGGCAAGAATTAAATGCCGTTTATATAGTTGATTTCCGAAGCGTTTTAGTGTACTATGATTTTATAGGTAAGAGGCGCGGACAGCAGAAGGTTGGGGATGGCTGTTCCAGCCAGAGCAGGGGCTGCCATTGGCAGCACAAAGACTATAGTCCGGCTGTGGCGCTGTCCATGGCCGGATGTTTTTTTTACAGATGATGAAATGAGCAGTACTATTTCTGCGCTGTGCAAGCAAGGGCATCCGCCGCCTGCCGCCGCGAAAAGGTGACTCTATACTGTGTTTGCAGAAGTACATGGTATGCTCGCTGGGCGCTGGCTTGCCGGAGAAAGGAGAGATTATGAAAAAGGTATGTTCTGCTGTGGCGATGCTGCTGTGCTTTTTGTTCACAGTCTGCTTCACAGCCTGCGGCAAAGAGGAAGAACAGCAGTATTTTGACATTCTGGTGGAGAAGAAGACGTTCTACGACGTTGCAGGGGCTAACCCGGAGGTATCAACATCTTTCCTCAACATGCAGTTTTATCAGGATGAACCAGTGCAGATCTGGGTCGTTTATGACGGTGTCGAAAACAGGAATGTGTATCTGTACCAGACAGACGGGAGCAGGCAGCTCCTATTGGAAAACATACCGAGGGAATATGCCCGGGGAGGCGGCTACATAGATCAGGAAGGAAACTTCTATTACTGGGCCGTGAACCAGAACAGCCTCATCAAGGTGGATCCGTCAGGAAACCGGCTTTTCGACCGGCCGCTGGCTGAGCTGGGCATCCACCAGATTGACAGGATGTACCAGCTGGGGGACGGCAGGCTCTATGTGAAATGTATGGAACAAAACGGGGATACACTGTTTGACAGGCTGTGCAGACTGGATCCTGCGACGGGGGATATCGCTCAGGTTGACATAAATGTTTCGGATCTGTTATATGGGGTCTACATGGCGGCAGGGGAGGACTGTCTGCTCTATATGACGAGGGACGATATCAAGACCATCGACATGGGGAGCGGCGGGCGGGAAGAAGTGTGGTCGTTCGTCGGGACCAGCTATGGCGGAACGTATAACCGCGACTATCCTATATGGGACTTCCGGATACGGGAGGACGGGAGCCTGGAGATCCTTGAGGCGGGGAACCTCATACATTTCAAGGGCGCTGACGGGGCGGTGAAGGTACTGCGGAAGGTAGCCGTGGGGGAGGGGCGGAAGGTTGTGGTCATGCGGGGCAAGGCTCTTGATGAGTGGATCAAGGGATGCGCCAGACGCTTCAATGAGCAGAGTGAGGAATGGTACATAAAGCTGGAGGAGTGCGGGGGCGACTATGACCTCTGGGAGGACTATGCGAAAAGGACCAGTGTAGAGATCGCGGCGGGGAAGGGGCCAGATATCCTATACGAGGATGTGCTGATGGACTATGCGTATGGTGTGTTTGAAAAAGGGGGATTTGCCGACCTGAGCCCCTATCTGGAGGCCTCTGGCCTGAATAAGGATGACTTCTTTCCATGTACCTTTGGCCGCTGGCAGAGCGGTGAAAAGATATACAGTGTCTCGGCAAAGATAAGATTTTCATTTATTACAAATGGGAGCGCACTGATGGATCCCGCCTTTCTTGGGGGGAGCGGGGAACCTGATATCGAGACGCTTGTGGACGCTCTGCTTGCCCATAAGGAGGATGCTGTCTTTCTCAGGCAGATGGATTCGCAGAGGCTTCTGGGGTGGCTGCTGAAGGGCTCGGAAGACCTCTGGGGGATGGTGGACTGGGAGAAGGGGACCTGCGACTTTGGGACAGAGCTGTTCGCCGGGATACTGGAGGTGGCGAAGCGGTATGAGGGGGTATGGAAAGAGAACGATACCCGGCCGTCTGTAGCGGAGGCAGATTGCCTCTACATATATGATTATCAGGACAAGGCCTTTCTGGAAGAAAGGGGAATGGTGAGGGTCGGCTTTTTGTTTGACGACGGGAGCCATCCGCATATCCAAGACGCATATACTATGACGGTCAATGCCGATTCTGACAGAAAGGATGGCGCATGGGAGTTTATCAGGTACATTCTTGAAAAAGAGCAGCTGACGCAGCCGAGGAATGACGAGTATCCTGCCAGCAAGAAGGCCTTTGACACCAAGATGATCAATGAGAAGGCCAAGGGGCTATGGCGCGATGGCAATGAGTTCTATGATGACATAAACGATAAAATGACATATTACAGCCCTCTGACAAACGAAAGGATCCAAGAGCTTAAAGAAGTTCTGGAGGACGCAAGGTTTTCTTCTATCCGAACCCAGCCCATACTGGACATCATCTACGAGGAAGCCGGAGGATATTTTAGTGGGACAAAGGAAATCGATGAGACTATAAGGGTCATCAGCAATAGGGTGCAGCTCTATCTGGACGAGAACCATTCGTGATGGGGATGCGGGTTCCTGAAAGGATTTCCGCGGCAGATGGATTCACAGTCTAATAAAATAGTGTTAGTTTGAAAACAGATCGGTAGTTAATACTGCCTTCATATTGGCAATAGCCTCAGTGTTTTAATGTCCTTAATGCTGTGGTAATAATCTGCGGTTCCACGACGGAACTGTTTCGAATACAAAGCTGTAGCCAGAGCAGTGTTTCGCCTCCACGCAAGGGAGAAAAGGGCATTGTAGCGGTTCAGGTACTTGGCTGCGACACTACAGTAATAATCATACCTCTGCAAGACTCCTCAGAATGCCGTAGCTTTTCAGACCGTCACACAGCAGCAGGGCGCCGTCTTCCAGATGGCCCCTGTACACCTCCAGCAGCTCCCCGCTGTCCGGCTTCGCCCTATTCACCGCCTCCTCTTTCCCTTGAAGTTTTCAAGGACATAAGTCTCGTCCGGCTCAGACACCTTCCCGAGAACAACAGGACTGGATGATAGCATATCCTGCATGGCCAGAAGGAGTTTGTGACGCATATATACCGTCTGATATCTCGCTATTATTTTATTTGTACACTCAAGCTTTTCCCCAACGATTCAGCAACCTTTACAAGAAAATCCAAATTAGGGTTATAATTCCCGCTTTCAAACCGTGAAATATTACTTTTCCGTATTCCTACTCTTTTGGCAAGTTCAGACTGTGTTATATTCTGTTCTTTTCTTGCACCGAATTTTGCATGGAGAAGAGAAAAACTCTTTGCCTATCCTGAATTTCATGTTACAATGTTCAAAAAGAGTTTCAGAGACTTAAAATAGGATATCCTTAAAATCATATATGGAGGCAGAGTTATGGAAAAGATCATATTGACGGGGGACAGACCTACGGGCAGGCTTCATGTGGGGCATTATGTGGGATCCCTCAGAGAACGGGTAAGGCTGCAGGATTCGGGGGAATATAAAAAGACATTTATCATGATTGCCGATGCGCAGGCGCTTACGGATAATATCGAGAATCCGGAGAAGGTGAGGCAGAACGTTATCGAGGTAGCGCTGGACTATATGTCTTGTGGGCTGGATCCGGCCAGATCCACGCTGTTTATCCAGTCACAGATTTCGGAGCTCTGCGAGCTGACATTTTATTACATGGATCTGGTGACAGTGGCGAGGCTCCAGAGGAACCCTACCGTGAAGAGCGAGATCCAGATGCGGAACTTTGAAGCCAGCATTCCCGTGGGATTTTTTACCTATCCCATCAGTCAGGCGGCGGATATCACTGCGTTCAAGGCAACCACGGTTCCGGTGGGAGATGACCAGCTGCCCATGATTGAGCAGACCAGAGAGATCGTCCATAAGTTCAACACGGTGTATGCGCCGGTTCTGGTGGAGCCGGAGGCGCTTCTGGCCAGGAACGAGGCCTGCAAGAGACTGCCGGGGACTGACGGCAAGGCAAAGATGAGCAAGTCCCTTGGAAACTGCATCTATCTGGCGGATACGGCGGATGAGGTACGGACCAAGGTCATGAGTATGTATACGGATCCTCTGCACCTGATGGTCAGCGATCCCGGGCATCTGGAGGGAAACACGGTGTTTACTTATCTGGACGCTTTCTGCAGGCAGGAGCATTTCGGCAGATATCTGCCTGATTATACCGATCTGGACGAGCTGAAGGCCCATTACCAGAGAGGGGGCTTAGGGGATGTGAAGGTGAAGAAATTCCTGAATAATATCATGCAGGAAATACTGGAGCCTATCCGTGCCCGCAGGAAGGAATTGGAGAAGGATATCCCTGCCGTATATGATATACTGAAGAAGGGCAGCGATGTGGCGAGAGAGACGGCGGCACAGACACTGTCGGAGGTAAAGAGCGCCATGAGGATCAATTATTTCGAGGATGCGGAGCTGATACGCGCGCAGAGTGAAAGGTATGAGGCGTAATTAAGATTTTTTGTCACAAAAAACGATAAGGGGCGCCGGATAAGACGGCAGGGGACTGCGGGGAGGCAGATGAACGGGGATATCCGGGCATGGCGGAATCCGGCGGTCCGGCATGGAAGGAAAAGAGAGCATAGTAAGGCAGGAGAGACGGATGAGGAAAAATAAAAAAGAAGACATTCCACGGGACGATGGGAAGCGGCACCGGCAGATAGAGTCAGGGCAGAAGACAGAAAAGAAATTCAGGAAAGACAATGAAGATCCGGAGACTCTGAAAGAAAAAGCAGATCTGCAGCGCAGGGAAGAACGGAAGCGGCAGGATGAGCAGGAAGCCGCAGAAGAGCTCTATGATCAAGAGGATATGGAATATGCGGACGGCGGCATAGAAGATGACGCAGAGGACGATGCGGACGGCGGCATAGAAGATGAAGCAGAAGATGATGCGGACGGCGGTATAGAAGATGGCGCAGAAGATAATGGCGACAGCGGCATTGAAGACGGTATGGACGCCGGCATAGAAGATATTGACATAGGAGATTTAGGTTTTTGGGAAGAATCGGACGAGGAGGAGTGGAGTGATGAAGACGGCTGGGAGGACGAAGAGGAAGAGCCTGCCAAGCCGTGGATAACTGCTGTGGTCTTTCTTGTGCTGATAGTGATAGCGGCTGCAATCTGTGCCGCACTGTGGCATTTCTCTCATCAGGACAGCCCGGCGGAAGGAGAAACAGCCATACAAGGGCAGGTTTCAGGGGCTTCGGATCAGGAAGGAGATGTGGCAGGCGGCGGGGACTTGGACCAGCAGTTCCGGGAGCCGGTATCAGGGACAAAGGATATGGAGTTCACAGCGGTCCAGCAGTCAGTGACGCCTAAGGATGCGATCAACCTGCGTTCCGTTCCTGACATATTGGACACGGATAATATAGTAGCGCAGGTTCAGAACGGGGAAGTGCTCCTCAGAACAGGAATCAACGAGGATACGGGGTGGTCGGAGATTGAGTATGAGGGACAGAAACTGTATGGGGTTACGCAGTATTTGACTACGGATCTTGCCTATAAGCCTGCAGCAGAAACGTCCAATCCCAACCGGGTCAGCACAAAGGATGGCCGAGTTGTTATTTTCGCAGATTGCGATGACTGGATATCTCCGAAGGATTATGTGAACCTAAGGACGGAGCCCAGCACCACCGAGGGCAGCGAGACGGTCAGCTGCCAGCTGAACTATGGGGAAAAAGTGCACCGCACCGGTTACAGCCCGGATTCAGGATGGTCCCGGGTGGAATACAATGATCAGGTGCTGTATGTAGTCACCAGTCTTATGCAGACGGCGGAAGAGGAGTAAGCTGGAATAAATTTGAAGAACTGAATATGGTATGGATTTCCGGGGACGGGATACACTAATGCCTGAAGAACGATCATGCATTGGTGTGTCCCGTTTTGATATCGGAAACGGAAATCTGCGGTACTAGGAGGTATGGTTATGAATCAGAAGTTAGGAGCAGCAAGCATAAGGCCGGAGCATCCGGTATATATATTGGAAAGCGCCAGCATCGTGGGAACCAAGGAAGGACAAGGGCCGCTGGGTTTATTGTTCGACATGGTGGGAGAAGATGATATGTTTGGCTGCAATACATGGGAGGAGGCGGAAAGCAGCCTGCAGAAAAAGGCGGTAGGGCTGGCGCTGGACAAGGCAGGCCTGAAGCCGGAGAATATTTCCTTCTTATTCGCAGGTGACCTGCTAGGTCAATCTATCGCCACAACCTTTGGGATCTCCGCTTTTCAGATACCGCTGCTGGGCGTGTACGGAGCCTGCTCGACCTGTGGTGAATCCATGGCTCTGGGGGCCATGAGCATAGCAGGAGGATTTGCAGACAAGGTGGTATGCGTCACATCGAGCCACTTCGCCAGCGCTGAGAAGGAATTCCGCTTTCCTCTGGAATACGGCAGCCAGCGTCCTCTTTCTGCCACATGGACAGTGACGGGCAGCGGCGCTTTTGTGCTGGGCAGCGAGCCTGAATCGGGCGGCAGAAAGGCGAGAGCCTGCATTACGGGCATAACGGTAGGGAAGGTTGTAGATTACGGGCTGAAGGATTCCATGAATATGGGGGCCTGCATGGCGCCGGCAGCAGCGTCTACTCTGGAACAGCACTTTGTTGACTTTGCGAGTCGTCCGGAAGAGTATGATAAGATTATCACAGGTGACCTTGGGAAGGTAGGACAGAGGGTGCTGATCGATCTGCTTATGGAGAAAGGGTATGATATTTCAGAGCAGCATATGGACTGCGGCATCGAGATATTTGACGGAGAGACTCAGGACACGCATGCGGGAGGGAGCGGCTGCGGATGCAGCGCCGTAACGCTTTCCGCCTATATTCTGAGGCAGCTGGAGGAGGGGAACTGGAAGAAGGTTCTGTTTATGCCTACCGGAGCATTGCTGAGCAAGACCAGCTTCAACGAGGGGATGAGCGTGCCGGGGATTGCCCATGCGCTGGTAATTGAGACAAATGGCCGGAATGGTTAGTCTGGCTGTGGCAGGCGACACCTTGGCGCAAAGAAGAATGGGCGCGGTAGTTATTATTGTAGCTGTAATTATTAAGGTGATGGCGGGGATATGCCATACTTGTTCGTGAAGAGTTCAGTTGCCTAATAAATTCACATGGACAGGGACACGAACAACTGGATTCTGG
>CAXHOW010000063.1:0-7278 GCA_964018205.1 uncultured Acetatifactor sp.
TACCATATTAAACCTTTTGTTCGTGACATGTGTGACATTCGTGACAAACTTTAAATTTTTTTCATGAACCGTTCAAAGTCTTTTTTTATGCCGTTTTCTGTGGTCTTCCGCCCCTTATGGCTGCCCCTTTCCTTTCGCTTCCCGATGGTACCATAATATCACACTCTGGACTGAACTTCTATGAACTCTTTTGGTATTTCCAGATGCGCAAGTGCTCTTCCGTGAATTTTCAACACCCATCTCTCAGAGTAATTCATCTTCTCTGCAATCTCCCACCACGCAAAGCCCTTTATGTATCGGTAGAACAGTACATCCCTTTCATTCTCACTTGCCAAGCCGTTGATCCTGTCCGAAATCTCCCTATAGCCTTTGAGCCTCCGGCCTTTCTCCTGAACCAGCCTGCACTCCATCTGGTCTAGCCTTGCAGCATATCCGGACATATCGCTCTGGCTGGATCCATGCGGCATCCCGTCATTGTTTACGGCTACTGACATCTTCATTGCCCGGAGTTCCGCAAGCTCCTCTTCAATCCGCCTGATCCTCCGCACATGCCCCCTATATCCCCCAAGGTACTTCTTTTTTATCTCATTTTCAGTGTATCCCATTGTCACCCCTCCACAAACTCCATGATCTCCCCCGCCGCCCGACATTCATCTACGGTGCCGATTGCTCAGTACTGCTGGATTTCTCCCAGAGCAGAGATTGCGGCATCCTTTACTTGCTTTCTCTCACAGTCTCCGCAAGGCCCCGTTGTGCATAGCCCGCAGAAATTCAATTTCTTTATAGCTTTAATGGCTTCATGTTCCGTCATATCTTTCTCCCTTCTATTGCATCCAGACAAGCATTCCAACCTTCATCCCAGTCTGATTGCCCCAATTCATCCCGTTCTGGCATCTCCACCAGCGGACAACCATTCCTCAGCTCACTCATCGTATCTGCGGCAAAATTTGCGTCCTCATCCTGCATGACACACTCGTCACTGCCGTTGCATAAAGGGCACACCACACAGTTCTCCGGCATATCCATCACCAGTATTGCTTTCATATAATCCCTCGCTTTCCGACTTCTCGCATCGATTAAACTCTATTACCCATACCCAAGGATTGGCGTCCCAGTCATATCTTCCAATGTCCGTCTTTTTGATAGTGGAATCCCACAACACAGAAAATCTTGTGAAAATACCGGCTCTGCTTGCATCTATTCCCTCTCGCACGCAATCATCCAAGCTAATATCCTGTATCCGCTCCACCCTCACATCCGTGACCTTGAGCCAGATACGGGCGGCCTGCTTCGGCATATGGATGGACGGCCTCCAGACAATACAGCCCTTTTCCTCTTCTGAAAAATCTGCCTTATACATAAAACATCCTTCAGACACACTGTACTCATCTTCGTATGTAATTGGTATATTATTGCATAGACACTTTCCATCATAATCCATCATACATTCAATGCAGGGCATAAAGGCCCATGTCTCACGGACATATAGGATGTCCCCCTTCCTGCATGGAGGCTCCTTTTCTATGTATCCCAGCAGCTTATGCCATGTACTCCCATCCGGGTTTTTACCGTGTGTCTCCCCTTCGATATCTTTCTGGATCTCTATCAGGCTTGTGCCATATTTATCTTGCCTTATTTTTAATTCTGTATTGCCGTATTTGTATTTTACTGCTCGCCTCGTGACCGTCTTCCGGCCATTCAGGATGGCCCGAACCATATCCCCATTGAAAAGAATCGGTAATACCCTACCCATTTACTCCACCTGCCTTTATCATATCAATTGCCTTTTCAATGCCGAGTTTATATGCTTCATCTTCTGCCCATGTTGTAAGGCCAGACTTGGATTCTTTCAACTGCTCCACAGCCTTATCCGCGTCATAGGCGGTAGGCAGATTGTTAACAATATTAATGACGGAATCCTCTTTCAGCAGCCAATCATACCCTGTCCACTGCACCTCGTCACCATTTCGATGCTGTTCAATAAAACTATGTATTGCCTTTATGAATGCGCTTCTGCTAATCAAATCACCACTCATATCTTTCCCTTTCCCCACATATTGCGGTACTGTATCCTCGTAAGCAAAATAATTTTACTAAGGAGGATTTTTTATGTCTAACAAGCTTTCACAGAATCTCAGGCGGCTCCGTTCCCAGCGGGGCATCACCCAGAAGGAGCTGGCGCGTCTTCTGTGTCGCTCTGCAGGTACCATATCCAACTACGAAAACGGTACACACGAACCCGATCATGACACGCTGTCTCTTCTTGCAGACTTTTACGGGGTCTCCACCGACTACCTTCTGGGGCGCACGCCCCTCCCGTCACCCGCCGCCATGGACTGCCTCTCCATAGGCGGCTACCCATCGGAGCGGCTGCTCGCCCTCCTCCCTCTCCTCACTGACGGGGATAAGGCTGCCCTCGCACACCTGCTGTCTGCCTTCGAGGCACTGCGGGGCGCTGACACCGGCCACCGTCACCGGGCACGCTAAGGACGGCACGGCGGCCGCATCCCTATCGCGGCCGGCCGCCTGCCTGCTTCTCCACTTCTGCGATAGCCTTAAAAATCGGATAAAATTGCTGTGGCACCACCGCATTGCCCAAGGCTTTTAACCGGCAGACCCTATTCGGCACTCCTTCCGCAATCCTCGGTATATCTGGCTCTACATCCCAGTAATGATCAATGATAAAATCTAGGCTTCCGTCCACCCGGCCGGGAAGCCCATCAGCCACTCCACCCAGTCCGGATTGAGCTGTCCCTGCGGCGCAGCCGCTGAAGCCAAATCTTTCTGATTCTGGCTTTTTATGTATCTCCCTACAGTATTCTCTGTGTCGTGAGGTCTCGGCGTTGTCGGTGTGTTGCGCATCTTCACTGCCGCTGATAGGTCTGGGCTTCTTCGTTTCCGCTCTGACAAGCAATCCCCTCTCACCGAAGCTTTCGGCGTGGGCCACATCGCCACCTGCTCCGGCAGCCCCTGCTGCCTGCTTCCCGGCCCTCTCCGTCTGTAGTCCTGCGCCGTAGGTGTTGGCCATATCTTTACCTGACCGCTCAGGTTCGGCTCTCCCCTGCTGTTTACATACATCTTTCGGTTCGCCGCATCCGCCGCCACCGGTGTCTTCCAGTTTTTTGGTTCTTCCCACTGTCTCACTGTCTCTGGGTTCACCTGCTCCCTCAGATTCGCCGGACGGGATCTCCCTTTCCGGCTCCCTTGTGCTTGTCTCTCCAACGCTTCTGCGGATCGTTGCGGCAGATAATCCATCGTGTTCGGAGTAGCCCACAATTGCGACTCTGTACCGCCTATGTCTGGCTCCGACAGCGCAAGCTGGAATAAGAAATGTCCTTGTCCGATATCCACAGCCTTCCAGCTCAGATAGTATGTCGGGGAGTGCCATGCGCACGATTCCAGCAACATTCTCTCCAACGACCCAAGTGGGCCGCAGTTCTTTGATAACCCTAACCATTTCTGGCCAGAGGTAGCGGTCATCCTCCTTGCCTCTCTGCTTCCCGGCAACGGAAAAAGGCTGACATGGGAATCCCCCAGAAATAACATCAACTGTCCTTCTACCTGTCCTCTCATAAAAGCTCTCCTTCGTCAGTGTCCTGATGTCTTTCCACCTCGGTATGTCCGGCCAGTGCTTTTCCAGCACTCTGGCCGGGTATTCTGCCCACTCGCACTGTCCGATAGTCTCCATCCCCGCCCATTCTGCTGCCATATCGAGTCCGCCAATCCCGGAAAATAGGCTCAAATGTGTCAGTGCTGTCATGTCTGCGTCACCTCCAAAAAATCCATGCCCCTTCTGGCACAGTATTCTTCCCATGTCTCTCTCCGGTAACTCCCGCTGTATACATACCGCTGCTGGAATTCCAGCTGGGCCGCATCAGGCACGATCCCCATCCTCTCATTGCGTTCCGCCTGCGCATAGAGGCTTATGCCCTTATATGGCTTCAGCGCCTCTACCCTCTCCGAGGCATCCCTGATGTCTGCCGTGACCAGAAGATAGATGAATATGCGGTATGGCTTTACACCGTGGCTCCCAAGCAGCTCTATCGCCCTCTGGACCGGCCTGATCTGCGCCCGCTGGTCACACGAGAAACGGATGAACCTGATCCACGTAATCCGGGAGAGTATCCCGGCCATCCTGTCATCTACCAGACGTGCATCCATGCCCTGATTAAGGTCAATACGGTACCCGCTCCCAGCCAGTCCCTCCAGCTGCTGTATCCCGTATCTGCAGGCCAGTATGTTGTTGTCCATAAGCACCAGCTTGTCCGTATCTTTCCTGACAACATCCTCCCAGTTTCGGTACGGCATGATCTTCCCTTCTTTTTTTGGCACCACGCACCAACGGCAGTTATTGGGACATCCCCTTGTAAGATAACCTATAGCGTAATCGCATTCTGGGTATATGCTGTAATCCGGGAACATATCATCCATCTCCTGAGGCAGTTTATTGTCCACCGGCAGGTCTGTGTAGCCCGTCCCTCCCCTTACCAGCCCTTCCACGTTCAGGAGATACGGGTCAACCGGGGTAAAATCAAATACCTTGGAGCTGTAAACCCGGTCATACCTATACAGCGGGTTCCACCATTCCACCTGATCGCCACGGGATTTATGCCACGCAGATATCTTCATCAGTGCAAGGTTCGGAAAGCTTTTCTTTCTGAAATGATCCTTTTCCGCATCATGCAGCCCAACCATCATGATCCTGCCTCCCAGTCCTCCAGCGTCATCTGTACATCGCACTCATAATTCATCCATACGATCTCCTGCCTCGGATTTCCACCCTCCGCACAGCTGGTAAAACTCTCCTTGTGCCATTCCCGCAGGTACTCGCTGTACATATCCGACTCATACCCTGATACCATGATCTTCGCCCGGCTCCGCAGGATGGCCTGCAGCAGCTCCTCATGGTCTGTATCTGTCATCTCGTGCCTATACTGCTTCCGCTTCCCCAATCTGGTACCCAGCAGATACGGCGGGTCTATGTACATAAACACGTTGGAGTAATCAAACCGCTGTATCACTTCAAGCGCCGGACGGTTCTCAATCTGCACTTTCCGCAATCTTTCAGCAATCTCTATAATCCATTCCGGCAGGCGGTACCAGTTCCAGAGACTGTACATTTTCTCCCTGCCAGCTGCGTCATATTTCCATCCAGCCTTGTAACCGTCATTCCTGGATCCGTGAGCTTGCCAAAGTCTGACCATAAATCCTGCTGCCCGCTGGTACTGGCTTGCGTATGAGTTGTCCGACTCAAACTGCCCATCATATACCTCCCGCGAGAACGGAGTTGTCATCACCAGCCTCGCAAGCCGCTCCGAGTCCTGCTGGATGCAGCGGAAGAGGTTCACCACGTCCCCGTCCAGATCATTGACTGTCTCGATTGCGGAGGGTGCCTTGTTAAACAGCACCGCCCCACTTCCGAAGTACGGCTCCAAGTAGCTGTGGTGTGGAGGCATCAGTTCCACCAGCTGCCCGGCTATGTTCCACTTGCTTCCGGGATATTTGAGTACATTGTTCATGTCTTTCAGAGGCGGCTCCTTTCTACATCATGTCGAAAATGCTCAGCTGCACCGGCTTTTCCTGCTCTTTTCTCAGGTTCTCCTTCCGTATGTCCTCCAGCTCCCTGATCCTGTCAGGTCCAAGCATCCTGTCGGCCCTTATCTTCTCTGGGCCTTCCAGATCCTCATAGCCCTTTCCCAGTATCTTCCTCTCTATGGCGGCCACACGCTTCTCCTTTGCCTGCTGCCGCCTCTCTTTCTTCTCTGCCTTCTGTCTCTTTTCCTGATCCGACGCGTGGATGACCTCGACCCCGTTCCGGATGTCCTCCAGATCCTGCAGCAGGTCCCTGCTCTCCCTCTGCTCGACCCGGATGTTCAGCACCTCGACTTTCCAGCCCTGCAGGAAGATGCCCCTGCTGTGCCTGTCCCTTTCCCGGTCTATGATCTCTTTCACACACTTTTCTGCCACCTGCCTGCATATGGTGACTGACTTCCCGGTCTCAAACAGCCGCTTCCCTTTCTCCATCCTGACAACCTCGTCGCCATCAAAAAGAGTCCCGTCATTGCGTATATAGCTTATCCGCACATCGTAAAACACATTTCCCCTCCTGCCGCTGACCGGCTCATGGGTAAGGCGGCATATGCCGCCCACGTTCTGGCATTCCCTTGCGCAGGTCATCGGGTCATAGTGCTGCTCCCATTCCCCCGTCCGCTCGATGTACCTCATGTGCCAGTGGCATACGTGCCCTCCCGCCTTTTTTACATATGCGTCATATTTCTGTCTCTGCAGACGCTCCTTTTCATCTAGGGCCTTGTCCAGACTGCTTTCGTAACAGTACGGCTCATCGGTCAGTACGCAGTCGCAATAATGATATCTGTCTATCCCATTGAGTACGGGATCCCTCAGGCCGCATCCCTCCCTGCGGTACGGGCAGGTGATCACCGGGCTGTTGTTCTCCGGGATCCAGTCGCGCCCCATGCAGGTAAGGCTGCCCGTCGTGAAACGGCTCCCTTTCACCAGCAGCCCGCACCCCGTCCGGAACACCAGACCATTCAGGTGTTCCCTTGTATACTCGAACCCGCCCGCAAGGTTCTGCCACAGCTCCTTCCCCCATGCGCTGCTGCATACTTTCACGTAATCCGGATGGTTCTCCGCCGTGTACCCTTCCGCCATAAGCCTCTGCGTCAGGAGGTTGTACTCTTTCTCCATGCCCGCCACCTCAGATTCCCACGCATGGCCGCATCCCGAAATAATCCTCCATGCGGCCCCTCAGCGCCTCCACGTCCATGTCGTATTCATCCGCGATGCAACTCTCGCAGATCTTGTTCCTATATGCCAGCGTCTTTGAGAGGCGGGCGTCCCAGCTGTTCAGCCGCCTTCCGCAGATGCCGCATTCCTCATCCAGCCATCTTGATCCTGCCATCTTGTATCACTCCACCCTGCAGAACCTTTCCATGATCTGCCGTTTATAATCATCCCCTACAGACTTCTGCAGGCGGTAGGGCTCCGGCATGGGACGCCATGCAATAACATCAAACGGTATCTCCTCGCCGTTTTCATCGTTCCACTGATCCCCATCATATCTGGCACAATACGGAAGCACATTTTCAAAATCCTCCATAGTCGCAGGGTCTGTATCAATAACTGTCACGATACACCCGAACGGCCCTGACGGCAGGTTCTCCCCGTCTCCGCAGTATACCCACCCGTCTCTGCCATGGCTGCCGATGGCCTCCGTCACCATCTCCACTGCCGTCCTCCAGCCGAACGCCGCCGCGG
>CAXHOW010000064.1:0-6077 GCA_964018205.1 uncultured Acetatifactor sp.
TACCATATTAAACCTTTTGTTCGTGACATGTGTGACATTCGTGACAAACTTTAAATTTTTTTCATGAACCGTTCAAATTCTTTTTTTATACTGTTTTCAGTTGTCTTCCTCCCCATCCTCGCAGCCACTTGTTCCCACGTCATCCCGTCCAGATATCTGTATCTGACAATCCGCTGCATCCTCGACGGGATTGTCAGCATCCACTCCTCCACCTGAAGCTTGATCCGCTCAGCATTCTCTTTCCTCTGCACCAGGATCTTCTCCTCATATCTGAGACGGCTGTCATCTTTTACTGTGAAGGTGGTTCCCTGAACCTTGAAATGCTGCTCGACATAAGGGAACTTGTTCATGGATCCCTTTACATTTGTCTGGATCACGGTCTTGCGCTTCTGGTTCAGCCTGCGGATGTCTTTCTCTGTCTCTCTTATCAGCTCGCAGGCATCCGTGTACTCCCGCAATATTGTCTTGTCCAATGGCGACACCTCCCTCACTACTCACTGTTCTTGGCTGCACAATATTCAGTATCAGCTAAGGCACAGTCTTCGCACCCTTTGTAATAAAAACACTCATCACAGTCGCTTATTACATCCATGCACCTTTCTGCATACTCCTCTGCATTGGCTTTAGGGCACGTTCCATCAACACACGCCACTCCAACATAGCCCTTACATCTTTTCACTTCCCAATCCTCCTTAACTCCTTATCAAACAAACTGTAAAAATATCTCTTAAACACCGCCTCCAATTTGCAGAGTTTCTTTCATATCTCCCGCATATGGCGTAAGCAAATCAATAATCGTATTTCTTGCCTCGCCATTTCCACAAACAATCATAGGCGGAATGTCATAGATATGTATTTTATTGTTTCCATCAACCTTATCGCAGGTTTGTTCTATCAAGTTCTTGATAGTTTCTCTTTCCTCTTTGGTCAGCTCAATTTTTAACCTTCTTTCAAGCTGTTCTACTGTTAAATTTCCAAGCATAATCATTTCCCTATCTCCTTCATTTTCTCGTTAAAAATACTAAAAAAATATCTCCTAATCCCATAAAAATCCGTCCGGCAGTACGGAATCTGCTCCATTTCTTTCAGCTCCCATTTCACCCTGAGAGCGTCATAGGACTTATTTTGAGTGACGGATAAGATTAAATACTCTGCAATCGTTTCATTGGCTGTATGAGCCGCCTGCGAAGCGAGAGAAGTATAGCCGGAATGTATGTACTCGGTGAGCTGTCTGTACCGCTCTGCAGGTACCATATCCAACTACGAAAACGGTACACACGAACCCGATCATGACACGCTGTCTCTTCTGGCAGACTTTTACGGGGTCTCCATCGATTACCTCATTGGCAGGTCTGGAAAGCAATACCAGAATTCCATCCATAACAGGCCCATATACGGCAAATACACTCTTGGCAGGTTTCTGCGCCTTTTAGATACCATTCCAGAAAAGCATCTCCCGCTTCTGGCTGGCTTTCTCCGCCTTCTGGAGGAGATCAAAGATTCCTGAGTGCTGTCTATATACGGCTTCCGGCCATCGCCGGGAGCCCTTCCTTTACGCAAACCCCAGCTGCCCGGTCTGCTCCTCTGATATCCCCGGGCTCGGCTTCCTCTCCGCCACGCATAACTCCGGCAGATTGGCTCTCACCAGTGCCGCAGGGATGGGCGGACAGACAGCATTCCCGCACCGCCTCACCTGCTCGCTCCTGGGATAGCTCTGCCATGTATAGTCACGGTCGATTATGTAGTCTCCCGGGAATCCCTGACACCCATACAGCTCCTTCGGCTCCAGCATCCGCAGGCCGATATCAACAATCTGATAATCTGTTCCGCCCACCGTCACCAGCCCGAACCGGTCCTGCGCAGTCACGGTGTCAAGCGGATCCTTTACGTCCTGCCCGGTGCCCTGGCCATAGTACCTGATCAGGAATGCCCTTACCTCACCAAAATGCCCGTCACCTGCCGTTATGGTGGGAAGGGGCCCTGATATATCTCTGCCGTCACAATGGCTGTTCATCTGGATCAGTGTGGCAGCGCATAAGCTGCTGTGGTCTACCGATGTCACAGCCGGAAGAGGATCCCCCAAGGCTGCCCCGGCCCCCTTATAGCCTCCGCCATAGTATTTTTGCAGGAACGACGCCACCAGACCATACCGGTTGGATGCGTCAACTGTCATGATGGGCCCATCAACCCCCTGCCCCCGAACTTCATCCCTGGATGTCTCCGAATGGTACTGTATCAGTGTAGGTGCAACTACAAAGTTGCGGTTCCCCGTCGTAATTGTCGGAAGAGGGTTCTCCACACTTGCCCCGACATTATTTTCATTGTTGCGCATGATGCACGGGGAAACCACTGGCTCCACCACGCCAAACCCATGCTTGCCCGTAATGGTTGGCAGCGGCTCTTTTATGTCCTGCGGCCTGCGGTCTCCTCCGTGGTTGACCTGGATAATAAATGGCTCTGGATTATCCAGAACAAATTTTTTCAGCCCCCGGGCAATCCTCTCCATGGTCTTGGGTGCCAGCGGCCTCACTGCCCGGATGCCGTATTTTTCCTTTATCTCTTCTGCCGTATCAAATATGGACGGGCACGGCAGGGAGAAGTCTATCTGCGTGTATGCCCCTATGTAAGGCTTACGCAGGCCTGCCGTAACCTCCGGGCTGTCTGCAGGGCCATGCGTAGGTTCGGGCCAGACAATCGGCCTCCCGTCGCATCTTGCGATCAGGAAGAACCTCTTACGCATGGTAGGCGCTCCATAGTCTGCCGCCACAAGCTCCCGGTGCTCCACTGTATACCCAAGCCCTTCCAGCTGACTGACAAACTTCTGGAATGTCACGCCCTGCTTCGCTTTTATGGGCCGGTGCCCCCGGTTAAGCGGCCCCCAAGTCTTAAATTCTTCCACGTTCTCCAGCATGACCACCCTTGGCCTGACCTTCCCTGCCCACCGCAGCGCCACCCATGCAAGGCCACGGATATTCTTATCCTTTGGCTTGCCGCCCTTGGCTTTGCTAAAATGCCTGCAGTCCGGGCTGAACCATGCCAGCGCCACCGGATGCCCGCCGCAGGCCTCTACCGGGTCGACATCCCATACAGACTCGCAGTAATGCTTTGTATCCGGATGGTTGGTCTTATGCATCCTTATAGCCTCCGGGTCATGGTTGATGGCTATGTCCACGCCGGTGCCGGTCGCCATCTCTATGCCGGTGCTGGCACCGCCACCGCCCGCAAAATTGTCAACTACCAGTTCTCCGTTTATCATAAAGCAACCCTCCTCAAAACAGGCCCAGCTGCCCGTCGCACTGCTTTTTCCCCGGGCCCCTCGGCTTATACCCTTTTCCGTTCTCCCCGAACGCGTCTATGGGGTCCAGGGCAAAATCATGGCACCGGTTCGGTGACTTTGCTGTCGCCTCTTTTATCTCACGTCCCTGCTTGTCGCACCATATACCATTGCCAGCACATAGATAGTACCTGCAGTACTGTATCATGATCCTGCCTCCCAGTCCTCCAGCGTCATCTGTACATCGCACTCATAATTCATCCATACGATCTCCTGCCTCGGATTTCCACCCTCCGCACAGCTGGTAAAACTCTCCTTGTGCCATTCCCGCAGGTACTCGCTGTACATATCCGACTCATACCCTGATACCATGATCTTCGCCCGGCTCCGCAGGATGGCCTGCAGCAGCTCCTCATGGTCTGCATCCGTCATCTCATGCTTATACTGTTTCCCTCGGCGGGTTTCTAGCAGATACGGCGGGTCTATGTACATAAATACGTTGGGATAGTTAAACCGCTCTATCACTTCCAGAGCCGGACGGCACTCTATCTGCACTTTCCGCAGGCGCTCCGCAATCTCGATGATCCAGTACGGCAGGCGGTACCAGTTCCAGAGACTGTACATTTTCTCCCTGCCAGCTGCGTCATATTTCCATCCAGCCTTGTAACCGTCATTCCTGGATCCGTGAGCTTGCCAAAGTCTGACCATAAATCCTGCTGCCCGCTGGTACTGGCTTGCGTATGAGTTGTCCGACTCAAACTGCCCATCATATACCTCCCGCGAGAACGGAGTTGTCATCACCAGCCTCGCAAGCCGCTCCGAGTCCTGCTGGATGCAGCGGAAGAGGTTCACCACGTCCCCGTCCAGATCATTGACTGTCTCGATTGCGGAGGGTGCCTTGTTAAACAGCACCGCCCCACTTCCGAAGTACGGCTCCAAGTAGCTGTGGTGTGGAGGCATCAGTTCCACCAGCTGCCCGGCTATGTTCCACTTGCTTCCGGGATATTTGAGTACATTGTTCATGTCTTTCAGAGCCTGCTATAGCGTTGCCCCGGCCGGAGGCGGCTCCTTTCTACATCATGTCGAAAATGCTCAGCTGCACCGGCTTTTCCTGCTCTTTTCTCAGGTTCTCCTTCCGTATGTCCTCCAGCTCCCTGATCCTGTCAGGTCCAAGCATCCTGTCGGCCCTTATCTTCTCTGGGCCTTCCAGATCCTCATAGCCCTTTCCCAGTATCTTCCTCTCTATGGCGGCCACACGCTTCTCCTTTGCCTGCTGCCGCCTCTCTTTCTTCTCTGCCTTCTGTCTCTTTTCCTGATCCGACGCGTGGATGACCTCGACCCCGTTCCGGATGTCCTCCAGATCCTGCAGCAGGTCCCTGCTCTCCCTCTGCTCGACCCGGATGTTCAGCACCTCGACTTTCCAGCCCTGCAGGAAGATGCCCCTGCTGTGCCTGTCCCTTTCCCGGTCTATGATCTCTTTCACACACTTTTCTGCCACCTGCCTGCATATGGTGACTGACTTCCCGGTCTCAAACAGCCGCTTCCCTTTCTCCATCCTGACAACCTCGTCGCCATCAAAAAGAGTCCCGTCATTGCGTATATAGCTTATCCGCACATCGTAAAACACATTTCCCCTCCTGCCGCTGACCGGCTCATGGGTAAGGCGGCATATGCCGCCCACGTTCTGGCATTCCCTTGCGCAGGTCATCGGGTCATAGTGCTGCTCCCATTCCCCCGTCCGCTCGATGTACCTCATGTGCCAGTGGCATACGTGCCCTCCCGCCTTTTTTACATATGCGTCATATTTCTGTCTCTGCAGACGCTCCTTTTCATCTAGGGCCTTGTCCAGACTGCTTTCGTAACAGTACGGCTCATCGGTCAGTACGCAGTCGCAATAATGATATCTGTCTATCCCATTGAGTACGGGATCCCTCAGGCCGCATCCCTCCCTGCGGTACGGGCAGGTGATCACCGGGCTGTTGTTCTCCGGGATCCAGTCGCGCCCCATGCAGGTAAGGCTGCCCGTCGTGAAACGGCTCCCTTTCACCAGCAGCCCGCACCCCGTCCGGAACACCAGACCATTCAGGTGTTCCCTTGTATACTCGAACCCGCCCGCAAGGTTCTGCCACAGCTCCTTCCCCCATGCGCTGCTGCATACTTTCACGTAATCCGGATGGTTCTCCGCCGTGTACCCTTCCGCCATAAGCCTCTGCGTCAGGAGGTTGTACTCTTTCTCCATGCCCGCCACCTCAGATTCCCACGCATGGCCGCATCCCGAAATAATCCTCCATGCGGCCCCTCAGCGCCTCCACGTCCATGTCGTATTCATCCGCGATGCAACTCTCGCAGATCTTGTTCCTATATGCCAGCGTCTTTGAGAGGCGGGCGTCCCAGCTGTTCAGCCGCCTTCCGCAGATGCCGCATTCCTCATCCAGCCATCTTGATCCTGCCATCTTGTATCACTCCACCCTGCAGAACCTTTCCATAATCTGCCGCTTGTAATCATCTCCTACGGATTTCTGCGGGCGATAAGCTGGAGGATACGGCCGCCATGCTTCAACTTTGTAAAAAATACCGGTTTCTGCATCATACCACTCCCCATCTCCCGCATATATGAGGGATGTTGGTTTCTCTGCACCCTGAATCATGACTATGTAACTATCAAGTTCTACCATATTCTTCAGGCCATCTCCCGGCTCCTTTGGAAGCCGCTCGCTGCATGGTATCCACCCGTCTCTGCCATGGCTGCCGATGGCCTCCGTCACCATCTCCACTGCCGTCCTCCAGCCGAACGCCGCCGCGG
>CAXHOW010000065.1:0-5847 GCA_964018205.1 uncultured Acetatifactor sp.
TGAGGATATTTTGTGGGCTAAAGTATTGATTTTTCAAGGTGCGGATCCCATTTTTGATGTGGGAAGTTTGAGTTATATAGCATCACTTTGCCAAATGGGATAGGCTTTCTTAAAATATTTCTGACAGGTCATGCCCCGGCATGATTGGCTCTTTCGGTTTTGGATTGGTGTATTTGAAAAGACGGAATAAAAATGACAATGAAAATGCCCAAAATGGATAATGCTTTATGGCAGCGGAAATGCTATGCTGAAAATCAGGAGGAAAAGCGGGGATCGGTGAAAAGACTTCCGAGAAGCCTCATGAAACGCGGTTTGAAGATTCCGAAAGACTACAACACAACAAACGGAGGACGGTAGATGAGATACGATATTGCGGTCATCGGCGGCAGTCTGGGGGGCGTTCAGGCAGCCATCAGTGCAGCCAGAGAGAACAAGAAGGTGTATCTTTGTGAGGAATGTGACTGGGTGGGCGGACAGCTGACCTCTCAGGGGGTCCCGCCGGATGAGCACAGCTGGATCGAGGCCTTTGGAGGGACGGAGCGCTACCGGGAATTCAGGCAGTCGGTGAGAGAATATTACAAGGCACTGCCGGAGTTTGACGTGGATGCGGCGAAGGCCGCATGGGATTTCGGGGACGAAGCGGCTCCGGAAGGCTGTTTTTCTCCCGGAAACGCATGGGTGTCCAGGATCCCTCACGAGCCGGAGGCTGCGGTCAGGCTTCTGGAGGGCATGATGCAGGAGTATATCCGGGACGGACGTATTACCCTTGAATACATGACGGTGGCGAAGAGCAGTGTGGTGGAAGATGACAGCATCAGAACCGTAACGGTGAGGAATTTAAGAACCGGTCAGGAGAAGGCGGTGGAAGCGGATTATTTCATCGATGCCACTGACTGCGGAGATCTGCTCCCTATCGTCGGGGCAGAGTATAGGATAGGGGCGGAGAGCCGGGAGGAGACCGGGGAACCGGATGCCGCCGACAGGGCTGATCCTGAAGATATGCAGGCCATCACCTGGGTGGCGGCACTGGAAATGGTTCCCGAGGGGCAGGACTGGGAGGCTGTGAAGCCGGAGAAATACGATTATTATGCATCTCTGGAGATTCCCCATGTGGGCTGTAAGCAGCTTAGCTGGTTTACCAATAATCTGCAGGGGCCGGGCACCAGGAAGCTGGGGATGTATGACGGAGAGGCTGACAATGGTGTAAGAGGCTTATGGAGCTACCGCAGAATCATCGATACACATAACTTCAGGGACGGCAGGAATGAGGTGACATTATTTAACTGGCCCCAGAACGATTACTATATGGGCAACATAATCGACGACCCGGACAAGGAGAAGCATCTGCAGGAGGCTAAAGATCTGACATTGTGCGCAGTCTACTGGCTGCAGACGCAGGCCCTGCGTTCGGACGGCGGCAGGGGATATCGGGTACGGCTGTGTCCTTCGGTCATGGGCACCGAAGACGGCCTCGCCAAGATGCCTTATATCCGGGAGAGCAGGAGGATCGTGGCCCAGAGGATGATCCGGGAGCAGGAGGTCGTACGGGACTATGCCGAGAAGCCTTTAACGGCGGAGGATTCTGTGGGGGTAGGGCATTATTCCATGGATCTGCATCTGACCACCAGATCAAACAGCCACTTTATGGCACATACCTATCCTTTTGAGATACCGTTCTCGGCCATGGTGCCGGTGAGGCTTAAAAACCTCCTGCCGGCCTGCAAAAACATTGGATGCACTCATCTGACGGGAGGGTGCTATAGGCTGCATCCCGTGGAGTGGAACATAGGTGAGGTGGCCGGATATGCGGCAGCCTATTGCATGGACAAGAAAATAACACCGGCTGAGCTTCTGGAGAAAGGCAGGATGAAGACATTCCAGCAGCATCTTCAGGAGCGGGGAATCCAGCTTCACTGGGATTTTTCCAAGATGAATTTATAAAAGTTAAAAAAAGGAAATAGGGCGGAAATGCAGTGTTTTTCAGCCTTATTTTCTTTTTTTGCGCCTGAAAGCTATAAAATATTACGAAAATATTAAATAAACATTGCTGAATTGAATTATTTATGGTAAAATACTAAGAAGTTATCGGAGGTGATTTTATGAAGCGCAAAGGACATAAGCGAAAAAACAGCCATCTGGTAATTGTTACATCCGATGCCGTGGATGCAGGGATGAAGAATTTCCGCATTCGGCCATGGATGCTGCAGACAATAATTTTTATATTGTGTGTGATTATCGGAGCGCTGATAGGCTACTTCGTTTATGAAAAGGATATCTGGGAGGCTGAGCTGGAGCAGGCTGTCAGACAGGATAAAGCGATCGACGGGCTGGAGCAGGAAAAGGCTGAGCTGGAGGGACAGATCGCCGACCTGAAGGATCAGATCGCTGAGCTGAACGAGCAGATATCCGAGAAAGACGAGGACATAAGAATCCTGAGCAACACCGTGGATCAGAAGGTACAGTCCGAGACCGAACTTATGCAGCGGCTGGAGGAGCAGTCCGTGCCGTCGAAATTTCCCCTGAACAGCGGCGCATCCATGGACACGCCACCGGAAGGGGAGCTTATCTGCGTGTTCAAGGTGCAGTCGGGCGCGCTGGTGGTGGCAACGGCGAACGGAACAGTCATATCTGTAAATGACGATCCGGTATACGGCCATAATGTATGGGTGGATCATGGGAACGGTTATGTTACCATCTATAGGAATCAGGGCGAGGTAAAGGTGGAGCAGGGAAAAACAGTTACACAAGGTACTACACTGATGCTAATCACAGATTCAGACAGTAAGCTGGGTTATCAGATCATGAAGGACGGCGAGTATGTCGATCCCATGGGTATGCTTAACATCAGTGGCTAATAAAGAGGGAGGCATTAAAAGATGAAGAAAAAAGAAACACAGATAACCACCATTATAGGAATGACTGCGGAATGCAATGGTGATTTTTCGGCTGACGGGGCGATCAGGATTGACGGAACCATAAACGGCAATGTTAATGTGTCTGATCTGATAATCGTCGGTGCATCCGGCTGTATCAACGGTGAAGTGAACGCCCAGAGGGTGATCGTGGGCGGCGAGGTTTACGGCAACCTGAACGTGCCGGAAAAAGTAGAGCTGACCTCCACCGCCAGAGTCATAGGCGATATTATGACCAATGGGCTTGTTATTGATGAGAATGCTGTATTCCAAGGGAATATCAACATGAATCAGGACAGCAGCAAGAGATCCAAACCCAATTCCAAAACAATAAAGGCCGTGAAGAAATCAGCCAAATTGGCCGTGGAGGAAGCGCTCAGGGAAGTGGAAGCGGATAACGAGGCAAGCGCAGGAACAGATTCAGGGTATTCTGAGTAGCCTGAAGATACATACGGAACGTGAACAGAAGAAACAGATGAGACAGACGGCCCGGACAATATGGCATTGTTCGGGCCGCTTTTCAGGTTGATTTTTACTCCGTCTTCCGAAGTTGTTTTTTTGAAGAGGACTTTTCCGCCATAGGCATTTTTTCTTCCATTCTGCCAAAGACGAGTTCATATCCGTCGTTTCCGTAGTTCAGGGATCTGTTGACCCGGCTGATGGTGGCGGTGGATGCGCCGGTCATTTCGGCAATTTCCAGATAGGTGTTGTGGTTCTCCAGCATGGCGGCTACTTCAAAGCGCTGGGACATGGAGAGCAGCTCGTTTACGGTGCATAGGTCATCAAAAAAACGATAGCATTCTTCCTTGTCTTTCAGGCAGAGTATGGCGTCAAACAGGAAATCTACCGCTTTGTTTTTGATTTTTTTATTCATGGATTTATACCTCGCTGATATATCTTTGCGGAACATAATGTCACAAATGTCACTGCACGGATTGATTCCGGTATGCATAAGGACAGTTCGATTTTATCATATTAAAGTTTTAAAGTAAAGATAGGAATGGAAAAATTGCCGGAGAAAATAGGCAGAGAATAGGGTGAAAAAATCGTGGGCAGAGACTTTTCCTTTTTACGGAATATCCGTTATTGCAAATGATATAAAAGTGCAGGCGGCGTTTTCTGTGCTTGCAAAGGGAAAGACCGTACTGATGATCGCACATAGGCTTTCCACCGTTACAAGCGCGGACATGATTGCGGTAATCAAAGACGGGAAGATAGAAGATATAGGCACACACGACCGGCTTAAGGATAAGGACGGCCTGTATGCCGAAATGTGGAGGCAGGATACCTGAAAGGACTGGACAAAAAAATAAAGGATATGCTGATTATTTTCCGCTGCCGCATTATCATGGCATATCTATTACTATTGATTTGCCGCAGGCAGATCGGACTACGAAGCAAATTGAAAGCGCCATTGGCGGGCTAAATATTCAAGGAGATAGAGGTAGTCCTCAAACGGCAGTTTCCGGAATTAACGAAGATATGCAAAACCGCATTTTGATACAATCCAACTCCTGATAAGTGTAGAAAAAGCATAAAATAAAGGCTTTCGGTAGATTTGAAAATATGCCGTAAGCCTTCTTTTTTATGTTCTAAAACAGCATCAGCTGTGGAATGAGAGAGGCTTGCCTCTTTTGCTAAATCAGTAATCCATCCAGCCGCGCTCCTCCCTCTGAATGCTGATTTTTAGATAGCCCTGATGAAAAAGAATTGCTGATATGTTTTTGTATCTGTTCGGGAGTTTCGTCAAAACCATATTTAATCCACTGGTAGATGACACCAAAATAGCCATAAATAAAATAAGACATCAGATAGGAGAGATTTTTGTCCCAGGTTTCCCCGCCGGACACCAGCAATTCGCAAGCACGCATGATGACCACAATCAGTCCATTGTTATGAAGCAGGGAGAACAGCCGCCGGTTTTCATAGATGAAACAGGTGAGCGCAAAGCCCTTATCTTTCTCCACATCCTCTTGGTGTAACTCAGCATAGCGCCCCCACTCGTAATTGATTTTGAATATCAGTAGTTCCTCTTTGCTGTTCTTGCAGTCAAGGTGCCGGTAGAAGGTTGTCCTCCCTACCCCTGCCAGTTCACAAATCGTATTCACATTGATGCTGTCGTAGTCTTGGGCGGCCATCAATTTAATCAGCGCATCCGCCAGACACAACTTCATAAAAGCAGTTTGGTTTCGTTTCATTGAGGTACAAAATCCTCCTTTTGTTCCGCATAGCGCATATCAGCCAGTACGTTCTTGCATCATGGAAGTCAATATGGTATCCTGTATGGGCAAATGGGGATAGATGTTCTCGGTCGGGACATTTGTTCCAAACACGGTAATCATAATATGTTTCTCTGACAAAGTCAAGAGGAGATGGACGTGATGAAAAAAGTGTTGAAGATTTTAGGAATCATAGTGTTGGCGCTGGTGGTAGCGTTGGCAGCATTTTTTGCTTATGCCCAGTATAAGAATTGGAAAACGCTGAACACCCCCATTCTGCCGGATGACTACTACAAGGCGTTTGCTGAGGTATTTCCCGCAGGCGGTAAGCTGGAGGAATACTATGCAGGCCAGGGCAGCTATGAGGTGAATCATCTGGAGTACAAATCGGACAACAAATCCATCGGCACCATCCGTGTATACTACCCCGCTGAGTTGAAAACCAGCGGCAAGCAGTACCCTGTGGTGATGGTGGTGAACGGGAGCAACACACCTGCTAAAATTTATCTGCCCTTTTTCCAACGTTTGGCCTCCTGGGGGTTTGTCGTTGTAGGTACGGATGACCCCCAGGCTGGCACTGGTGAGACAACTTCCATCGCCTTAGAGTTTGTGCTGAATGAGAGCGAGATTGCCAGTCAAATCGACCGGGACAATATCGGCATTACCGGATATTCGCAGGGCGGTGCGGGGGCGCTGGGCGCAGCCACCAAATACGA
>CAXHOW010000066.1:0-5254 GCA_964018205.1 uncultured Acetatifactor sp.
TTAAGGCTCCGGAAACTGAAACTCCCGGAGCATCTACTTAAATCTAAGATGTGCAATTATAACACCGATACACCGATGTCCGTCAGCAGTCCTGCAACCTCGCGATAGGGTATGGAGTAGCGCTGGGACAGATAACGCATACTGGCTCCCATCTCGCCGTCCGGACCGCCGTACTGTGAGATGATCGCCTGAGCCAGTCTGGCATTGGGCTCCTTGATGTTCACAGGGAATTCCAGTCTCTTCTCATAGCTCCACATTTAGTCACACTCTCCTTCCCAAGGCAGGGGCGCCATCCCCCATCTCCATTCCTTGCTGCAGTCCGCCAGTCCGATGTTCAGAGGAAAATACTTCTGTGAAAACTCCCTTTCCATCTGGTTCTTTATCCTATTGTAGTGGTTGAAATACTCCATGGCATTGTAGTTGTCCGGATGGGTATCCAGAAACAGAACCAGCTCTGTCAGTACAAAATCAGCGATTCCGATATCCCTCAGCAATTGTTCCTTGTTTCCCATTACACACATCTCCTTCCCGTGAAAGGCTTGTTCAGTTCCGGAAATATGGTTCCGCTGCAGTAGGCTTTTTCCAAATCATCATACAGCTTTTCAAATTTCTGCCAGGGCACGTATGCCATCGCCAGCGGAAATCTGTCAATGTCATTGTCATTCAAACTCAAATGATCCTGCATTTTGATTCCTTTCGTCTATTCATTTTACGCTTGATATATGATATGACGGGCAAAAAAATTTGTGCACGGCAGAAATGATTCAAGATTTTTGTCTTGCCGGAAGACATTCCGGCAGCAGATATGTTCAGAATATTGCCAGCCGTTACTGCGGCAGCAGAATCTCCGTGGTGAAGGCCCCTTCCTCACTGTTTCTGTTGATATAGCCCTGACAGCGCTCTATGATTGTATCGATGCGCACCAGCCCATAGCCGTGGCCGCTCCCCTTGGTGCTGGCAAACCTCCCGTTTTCCTTCTTCATTTTCTTCTGGGCCGTAGTATTGGTAAAAGATATGTAGAGCTGGGTATTCTTCATATCCATGTATACACGGATCATCCTCTCCTCCTCTGGCAGCTGCATACATGCCTCTATGGCATTGTCAAACAGATTGCCTATGATGATACAGAGGTCGATCTCCGAGGTCGTCAGGGACACCGGCACATGGGCGTCCGCCCTGACTGCGATATTTCTGGATCTGGCAAGGGAAATCTTGCTGTTCAGGATGACATCCGTCATTTTGTTCCCCGTCTTCATCACGGTGTCCACAGACTCCAGATCGATGCGCAGATCCCCCAGATAGGCCTTCAGGGCCTCCAGATCTCCCATCTCCGCATAGCTGTTCAATACCTGAATATGATTGCGGTAGTCATGCCGCCATCCTCTGGTCTGGCGGTACATATTCTCCACCTCCGCATAATGGGTGGCAAGCAGGTCGCTCTGGTACTCCGCTATCCGTCTGTCTATGATTCTGTCCAAAAAACGCATCCTTAACTCCTTGTCCGCTTCGGCAAAATGAATCCAAGATCAGAAATACCGTATCAGCGCCTGATTCAGTCCCTCATACATTTTCCTCGACAGCGGCAGCACCGTGCCGTCCTTCAGATGCACTTCCGTTCTCGTCACCTTCTTCACGGCACGGAGGCTGACGATATAGGAACGGTGAATCCGAAAGAAGCTCTCGTCCAGCTCCATTGTCAGCTCGCTGAGGGAACGCTTCAGGCTGTATTCCTCGGCTGCGTGGATTGTGACGTAATTCTTCATGACCTCCAGATACCTGATCTCATATAAGGGCAGACGAACAATCCCGTCAGGCAGGGAAAGCGTCATGGCATTCTCCCTTGTCCGCAGGCGCTCCATTGCCCTGTTCAGCACAGCATTCAGTTTTTCCTTTGTCACAGGCTTGAGCAGATAATGAAGAGCCTCCACGTCGTACCCTTCCGCGATATATTCCATATATCCCGTGATAAACACGATCTGGAGCCCCGCTCCCTCCTGCCGCAGCCTCCTTGCCAGCTCCACGCCGCTCATATCCCCCATCTCAATGTCCAGAAGCAATACATCCATAGTTTTATCTTCTTCATAAGCAAAGAGAAAGGCTTCGGCGGAGGAATAGCTGTCTATCCGCAGCATATATCCCCCGCCCTTGTTCCATTCCTCGACGAGCTCCGTCACATAAGCCCTATCAGCCGGATTGTCGTCACATACTGCAAATCGGTACATTTATTGCTACTCCGCATTTTTGATGCCGCCATACCGGCACCGATTTTTCTGAGCCATGGATATTACCGGGACTCTCCCATAAAGAAGAGCGCAATAGTTCCCGGACCGGAATGGGCACCGATGGTAGGCCCGATACGGTTTATCATGAAATGCTCACAGCCGAACCTCTCCTTTATCTGATCCCGGACATATTCCGCATCCTCCAGAGCGTCCCCATGGCTGATAAATACCATATCATCCTTATTCTCCTGCAGCCATGTGCCCGTCTTCTCTCCCATATAATCCACCAGCGCGTTCAGGGACTTTTTCCTTCCCCGCACCTTTCCGATGACGATGAGGTGCCCCTCACTGTCTACATGGAGCTTGGGCTTGATGGAAACCAGCGTCCCCACAACCGCCGCCGTCCGGCTGACCCTCCCGCCTCTGTAGAGATGGAACAGATCATCTACCGTAAATACATGGACGAAATTCTGCACATGGTCCTCCAGCCAGCGAGCCGTCTCCTCCATTGACTTCCCTTCCTTGCGCAGCTTCACCGCCTTGTGCACAAACAGTCCCTCCCCCATGGATGCACAGAGGCTGTCCACCACGATGATCTTTACGTCCGGATGATCCTCCATGATTTCCTCCGCCGCCATGCGGAGATTGCCGCAGGTTCCGCTTAAGCCTGAGGAAAACGCCAGATGCAGGATTTCCTTGTCGGTCTTGATGTATTCCAGAAAATACTCCTTCGCCTCCTCCGGGTTGATCTGGGACGTGGTGGGCATCTTGCCGTCATTCCGCATCATGGAATAAAATTCCTTCCAGTCCAGCTCTTTATCTCTTCCATAGGTCACACCGTCCAGAATATAGCTGATGGGCATACATCCGATATTATGCTCCTTCAGATACTCCTCAGGCAGATCTGCAGTACTGTCTGTCAAAATCTTGAACATATCTTCTCCCTCCTCAGGTAAATGTTTTGCCTCCCGCCGCCGACAAATTGTCCTATTACTATTATACCAGACCCCATGTTTTTTTCAAGCGGCATTTCGCCGGCTCTGCGCATATCGCTCTGCATATATATCGGACGCATATATTCCGAAAACATACACCGGAGGCATATATATCTGGGAAGGTTTTCGGTCAGTTTTCAATCCTTCACGGCTTATTTTCCGCTTTCTGCCTATACTCCTTCAGCCTCTCGTTCATGCGTCGGGCATCCTTTGCGGATTTCGTCCAAGAAATCACCGATACAATCATAAATATCACCGCTATGGTCAGCAGCATGGCTATGATGCTCCGCAGATGGTCAGGCTGATACCACCGAAATATATATCCGGCGCCCAGCACCACTATATTGCTATATATATAATGAATCCCTATCCTGACGATCATCTCCTTTTTACCGAGGTTTCTGTCCCACGGATAGATCAGGCACCCCAGAGTGCACAGGAAGGATACCGCCGGCATCTGCCACAGAGTCACGGCATCCACCGTTTCGGAAGGATTCACCGCTGTAGTGAACAATGCCACCGCAAACACCACGCAGGTCGTGACCATACAAAAAATATGAAATAAGAATTGCAGCTTTTTTTTCATAAGCCTCTCCCTTCTTGTGTCCGGATCAAAGTCCCAGTTTCTCCTTCAGCACAGGCACATACTGTCTGGAGATGATAAGCCGCTCGCCGTTTTTCATGCAGGCCTCGAACCGCCCGTTAAAAGCGGGGCTGAGGCTCTCCACCATGGCCAGATTGACCACTGTGGATTTGGATGCCCTGAAAAAATCCGTCCCGAACAGCCTATCCTCCAGCTCGTAGAGCTTATACTTCGTCTCATAGACATCCTTTTCCAGATAGGCGAATACCTTGTTGTCCACGGCTTCAAAATAATAGACTGAGGAAGGAGATATCTGAAACAGCCTATCCTCCCTCGATACCGTCAGCTTCTCCCTGCCTGCCCTCAGGGCGTATACCAGCTTCATCAGATGCTCGTCCATTCCCCTGCATCTGATGATGACTTCCTCTTCTTCTCCATCCGGAAGATCTTGTATCGTAATCTTCATGGCTTACCTCCACCCGCTATATAGCCCTGAACTTCCTGCCTCTGTTCAATATCCCGGCGACTCCGATGGCTATTATAGCATACATCGACAAAAATAACACCTGCTCCGGGACAGAAACCGTTTCCCCCCCTACGGTGACGGCAATGCCCATACTTTCCCTGAAGGCATCTCCCGCCATTTCCGGCAGCCCCGCAAAGGTTTTGCGGACAGCCTCCTCTGTACAGATCTTCCTCATCATGGAAGCGCCATGGAGCACCGGCAGGCATTTCAGCACTGTCTGCACATTCTCTGACAGAGACGCCATAGGCAGGTAGATGCCGCCTATGAAGCCCACCAAAGTACCGATTATGGTGAGCAGGCCGCTCCATGCGCTGCTGCTATGCACAAACAGCGCCAGCAGATACGCGATGGCCGAAAACACAAGGGTATTCAGCCCGATCATGCCTAAGAGCTTAAGAAGGCTCTCCGCTCCCAGCAGCCCATATCCCTGCAGGGCAAAATATGCCTCCCCCGCTGCCAGTGTCAGGAAGCACATTCCCGTGCCCACCAGCCATGCCGCCAGAATATAGCCCAGAGCCAGCTTAAGGCGGCTTACGGGCGTCACATAGAAAGCCACAACTCTTTTCTGCATCTCATCTTCCACCATGATGCCCGTCACCGTCATGGTCACGGTGACCGCATTCACCACCAGTATCCCCGCCAGCGTCCAGAGCTGTATCAGCCATGCCGCATTCTCCTCGTCCAGTGCCCTGTTCCGCACCCCTCCGTAACGTGCCAGACTCTCCACAAGATTCTCGCTGTTCATCCGCCCCAGAAACACCACCATCAGTCCCAGCACGATCAGCATAGACAGCAGTGAAAAAAACACCGCGGAACGCTCTCTTAAAAACACCAGACTGTTCCTCTTCACCATCAATGTCATTAAGTTAAGCAAGAGCTGTCATAGGACTTCTTCCATAAATCAGGTATGTATTGGGATGATATGGGG
>CAXHOW010000067.1:0-4033 GCA_964018205.1 uncultured Acetatifactor sp.
TTTTATATCCGTTCTCCTCCAATATAGCCCTGCCCCGGACTCTTTTATACAATACCCTGAGCGGTCATAGCCTCCGCCACCTTCAGGAAGCCTGCAATGTTGGCTCCTGCTACATAATTGCCTTCCATGCCGTACTTTCTGGCAGCATCGTCAAGATTATGGAAAATGTTCACCATGATCCCCTTCAGCTTGGAATCCACCTCTTCAAAGGTCCAGCTCAGGCGCTCGCTGTTCTGGCTCATCTCCAGAGCAGATGTGGCAACGCCGCCTGCGTTGGAAGCCTTGCCGGGGCAGAACAGCACGCCGTTGCCCTGCAGATACTCCGTAGCATCCATAGTAGTGGGCATATTCGCACCCTCAGCCACTGCAAAGCACCCATTGGCGACCAAAGTCTTTGCATCCTCGAGATGCAGCTCGTTCTGGGTAGCGCAGGGAAGGGCGATATCGCACTTCACGGTCCAGACGTTGCTTCCCGCACTGCATTCATGGTACTGGGCGCTGGGCCTTGCCGCCGCATACTCCGTGAGCCTTGCCCTCTTTACTTCCTTTACTTCCTTCAGCAGCGCCACATCGATCCCTTCCGGATCATAGATCCAACCGGTGGAATCAGAGCAGGTCACAGGCTTTGCACCCAGCTGCTGCGCCTTCTGAATGGCATAGATCGCTACGTTTCCGGCTCCGGATACCGCAACGGTCTTGCCGCTGATGTCCTTGCCGTTGCATTTCAGCATCTCTTCCGTGAGATACAGCAGGCCATATCCAGTGGCCTCTGTCCTTGCCAGAGAGCCGCCGTATGAAAGTCCCTTTCCGGTGAGGACACCCTCGTAGAGGCCCGTCAGTCTCTTGTACTGTCCGTACATATAGCCGATTTCCCTTGCACCTGTTCCGATGTCCCCTGCAGGTACGTCCGTATCCGCTCCGATATATTTATGCAGTTCCGTGATGAAGCTCTGGCAGAATGCCATGACCTCTCTGTCAGACTTGCCCTTGGGATCAAAGTCCGAGCCTCCCTTGCCGCCGCCGATGGGAAGTCCGGTCAGGGAATTCTTGAAAATCTGTTCAAAGCCAAGGAACTTGACGATACCCAGATTCACGCTGGGATGCAGCCTCAGTCCTCCCTTGTAGGGTCCGATCGCAGAGTTGAACTGTACGCGAAAGCCGTTGTTCACCTGCACCTGCCCCTTGTCGTCCACCCACGGAACACGGAAAAGCAGCTGTCTCTCGGGAGTCACAAGCCTCTCCAGCAGAGCGTCCCTGCGGTACTTCTCCTCGTTTGCCTCGATCACCACCCGAAGGGACTCCAGAACCTCCTTTACTGCCTGATGGAATTCAGGCTGCGCAGGGTTCTTGGCAACCACCATATCAAACACCTCATCAACATATGACATTATAATGTCCTCCTTTTTAGTATCTCCGAGCCTTTTAGCTATTCTCGTCCATAGAACATTATAACCTATGTTTTCCAATTTCTCAAACACTTTAATGCACTAAACTAAAAAAGTTTTTAAGACATTTTTGTTCAATCTGCACAATGTCCGTATCATCTGCGGCCTGCGCCGTTCCCATAGGTCACAAGTAGTCCTTCAGCGTTGTGATATTTTTCTCCTCGAGATCGATCAGCTGCTTTGCCAAAGCCGTGGACCTCTCTCCCGCTCTGTCGTTACGCTTCAGCACCTTCTCCATCTCCAGGATCCCGTTGCTGCTCCCCTTGATCATAATCTCCGCCAGATGCCCCGTGCTGGTATTCAGCATGGTATTGTAATGAATTCCCGTCTTTAGCATGGCATCCGACAGCACATTGCTCTGGTAGCTTCCGGCCTTTGCCTCCACCAGCTGTCTGGATGCCTCATTATACAGTTCGGAATACTTCAGTGATTGCTTGGCGATCTGCAGCGCCAGATCATCGTCATATACCTTCGGCGCAATGGTGTCGATCGCCTTCATCGCCATCTCCGTATTCCTCTGAATCTCCCTATATACGGTAATCTCTTCCGGTATCATCTCTCTCCTCCTATTTCCAATAATATACTATCGGAATCTCCATACCGCTTAATATGCAGCTTTCCGATATTCGCTTTCATCGATCCCTCTTTTTCTGTTTCTTTCTGACCAAACGCCTGATTCTGCTCCCTGAGATTCCGAGAGCCTATAACAATACAGATGTCTCTTCCGCACAGCAAAAAAGCCTTCCACAGTGCTTCCGCTCCTATAAAAGGCTTTCCCATATTATAAGGTTTTATTCTTTCCTGACAACAAACTATTTAATCACTGCTTATTGCTGTGTGACGAACTCGGCTTTCACATACCCCACACGGCCCTCATAGCTGATCTTGCACCATTCGCCTTCATTTGCCAGCAGATCAACAGACTCTCCGCCGCTCAAAATTCCTAGGCTTTCAGATTCCGTAGTGGCAGCGGAACGGACATTGATATTTGCGGTGGCAGTCACGGTGCCGATGGCCTGCAGGCCTGCCACATTTTCCTCCATATTCAGGAATTCCGACTTGATATAGCCGTCCTTTCCCTCATATACTACCTTAGTCCATCCGTTGAGCCGTACCTCCTGCACCTGCAGCCTGGTACCGCCGCTGACCTTGCCCAGCTTATCCGCCAGCTCACTGTCCGAACTCCTGACGTTCACAGTAGTAGTTGCCGTGGCATACTGGGGGCCGGCTTCTACTGGAGGCTGCTCACCCTGCTGAGGCTCGCCGCCTTCCTCTGATCCGGGTTCCTCTCCACCGGGAACCTCACCGCCTTCCTCTCCTTCTTCCGGCTCCGAAGGTGCATCCGCATTGCGCTCTGCAAGAGCTACTCCCACCGATGTGTTGATCTGTGTCTTCAGCTCCGACATATAGTTGTACATCTCAGGATGATTCTCTAACAGCTCATTAAACTCCACGGACACACGATTGTTCACCTCTATCACATCGTCCTGCCCCGAAACCCTCATGACATAGTCCGCTTCCTCATCGGTGATATTATCGCCGCTCTTAAAATACAGCTCTCCGTTTTCATCCGTGCACACGTAGAATGTCTGCCAGCCGGGAACCTCCTCGTCCTCATGATTTACAAAGCAGAGCCTATAGTACACGTAGACGATCGTGTCCCCCTCCGCAAGCCCCGGCTTGGTATAGACCTCCAGTGCCGGAATATACTCCAGATACTTTGCCGTTTCCACATAGTCCAGCATATCCCTGTCAGATATCTCATCATAGATAGAGGTCAGAGTTTCGATGTCACCGTACACCTTTGCATTGTAATAGGCTAATACAATAGCCTGGATCCGCTCATCCTCATTGACTGCCAGAGGTACATCCTCATTCTCTGCCAGTGGCATGATGGCATCAGCCCCTTCCGATTCTTCCAGCTCTCCCAGTCCTGCCGCATTTACAAACGGCAGCTCCGGATCGACGGAATCGGCAGGCTCGGCCTTCGCATTGCTTGCGTTCAGGGCGACGGACACCGTGACCGCAACCACTGCGATCACTATGACCGGAAACACCAGCTTTGAATGCTTTACTATATAATCGCGAATACTTGTCATTTTGTTTTTCTGCATACCTGACCCTTCCTTTCAAAATCCTGCCCCTGCCTGTGGCACTATGGGCATCATCTGCTGTCTGTCCCGCAAATACGCGGATCCCCCCCGCAAGGTTCCGGATAAAAAAACAAGGTGATGTACAGTGCATCCGACAGGAATCGAACCTGCATTAAAGGCGTCGGAGGCCTTCGTTCTATCCATTAGACTACGGATGCATTTATTACAAAATTGTTACATCACCTTGCTTTATAATATCACAAAAAAATTGATATGTCTACTGAAACTTTAGGGAATTTATTAGAAATTTTATTTTGCGACAATTTTGATCTTTTTTTCCTTGTGATCAAAATAATATAGATTATCAGAAAGGATCTCCTCCGGCGCCACCTGAGTGCTGTTCACTTCGACTATCATACTCGGGAGTTTGACACTTTCCCATCTTGAGATAACCCGCAAAGCCAGTAATGGCTTTATTTTTTTGTCAAAATTCAA
>CAXHOW010000068.1:0-3564 GCA_964018205.1 uncultured Acetatifactor sp.
TCTGAAATTTATTGGTAAATTTGAGTTAGACCATAAGATGAGATTTTTTCAATCGGCTTAACTTAATGACATTGGATCATACCCCTTACAAACAGAGAGACAAACGCCTGAACCTGCGTAATATCGTTCGTCACCCTCGTTACCAGCGAGCCCGTACCATAACGGTCAAGCTGGGGAAAAGAGAAAGTCATGATCCTGCGAAAGCAATCCTTCCGAATCTCGTTGCCGATATTCTGGCTGGATATGTGTACGAATACATTATTGAGGGAGCCGCAGAGGCCTCCGAACAGCACAAGGCCGATCATCTGCAGCCCAAGGATCCAGATCAGGCGCAGATCAGAGACGCCTCCGCTGCTTATACCGAGAACCCCGTCATCTACAATCTGACTCATAATGCCGGGCTGGATCAGATCCATCAGCACCTCGCCGATCATGAAGGCACCTGCAATTACGGCGAAAAACAGATATTGTCTGATATATTTCCACACGTTCAGTTCCCTCCATGCCCATGGATATTTCTGTTCTCACTGTAGCGGGTTCTCCAATCGTCACAGACTCTTTCCAGCATTGACAGCAGCTCCTGCTTTTCTTCCTCCGAAAGGCAGGAAAACATTTCCTCATGCCGCTTTTGGCGCTGCGCCAAAGCCTCCTCCGCAAGGCTCCTGCCCGCATCTGTCAGACAGATATCCGTTGTCCTGCGGTCGGCTTCATTCTGGGTACGAACGATCAGTCCCGCACCCTCCAGCTTGGAAAGGATCTCGCTGGCCGACCCCGGCTGGATTCCCAGACGTTCCGTCAGATCCCTCTGGGTAATCCTATCCGCCTCATTCAATATAATTAAAATACGCTTCTGGCTTGCCTTTCCTTCATATAAAAAGCGCATTATATGGCTTAAGTCCCGTATATTGATAATCAGCTTGTCATTTGTGTCTGCCGCACGGTAATGCTTCATGCGCATCTCACGATAGTATTCCTTGTCATGACAATGCTCCCCTTCATGATGATGCCCCCTGCCATGGCGACATCCTTCCTCATGGTGATGCCCTTCTCCATGATGGTGCTCTCCCTCGTGACGGTGCCCTTCCTCGTGGCGGTGCCCTTCCTCGTGGCGGTGCCCTTCCTCATGGCGGCGCTCTCCCTCGTGGTGGCGCCCTTCTCCATGATGGCGCTCTCCCTCATGGTGGTGCCCTTCCTCATGGCGGCGCTCTCCCTCGTGGTGGCGCCCTTCCTCATATCGGTGCTCTCCCTCGTGGTGATGCCCTTCTCCATGATGGCGCTCTCCCTCATGGCGGCCTTCTTCTCCATGATGGTGCTCCCCTCTATATTGCCTCTCCGGCAGTTCCCCTGTGCGGCGGTATTCTTCCCCTCTGCCGCAATGGGGCTCGCTCAGATCACAGTGCCGCCCGCAGCCCGGGCAAATATTTTCTTCTACCATAAAATTTTCCTCCTTTTTCATTAGGTACCTTGATTATAATGCGCCGTCAGTAAAATGTCAAGGTGCCTAATTATTTTCTTTCATTATCCTTTAACTTCTTATATGTACTTTTTGTTTCCATATCTGTTCTCCTTTCCCGCAAAAAAGCGTGTACCTTGCTGGCGGCTGAATTTACGCCAAAGGCTACACGCTGATTCGTATAAAACAATTGTCTTTCTTAAAGGAATTTTTGCGCAAAATTTATTCGGGCCGGATTCCTTGTCTCCTCCTGCTATATCATCCGGCCGTTTTCCAGCCTATATATCGTGTCGCACAGATACTCGATGTCCTCGCTGTTGTGGCCGGCCAGAAGGATGATCTTCCCTTTTTTCTTTTCCGCCAACAGCAGCTCCCTGACCTCCATGACACCCTGCCTGTCCAGACCGTTCATCGGTTCATCCATGATCAGGATCGGCATATCCTCCATCAACACCTGTGCGATGGCCAGACGCTGCTTCATGCCCAGAGAATACTTCGCCACCTTCTTTCTGCTGCCATAATCAAGCTTCACCGTAGCCATGATATCCTTTATCCGCTGAGGATCCTTCCTATGGCGGAGCCTATAAAGGAATTCCAGATTCCTTCGTCCACTGTATTCCTCGATAAATGCCGGCTCCTCGATGGTAAAGGCTACGCTGTGCGGCATATCATCCCCGATACCCACAGCTTTTCCATTGATCAGGATCTCCCCCTCCGTGACTGCGTAAAATCCGCAAACGCATTTGAACAGCACCGTCTTGCCTGATCCGTTGTGCCCCACAAATCCGATGATGCTGCCGCCGGAGGCCTCGAAGGAGATATGCTCCAGCGCAATGCCCTCCTTAAATTTCTTTGACACATCTACTACCTTCAAGCTACATTCCTGCATATCTACCTCCTCCTATTATTTTCCTGTGTGCGCTCCACCCTGCGCTTCGCCATGAGAAGCGCCAGCAGAATCAGCAGAACCAGCATGGCCACGATGTAATCCGGTTTCGGCTGCCAAGGCTCCATTAGATTGTAATGATATTTCAGCTGTATCCAGTTTACCGGGGAATACTGCCGCAGAACCGGTATCCGCACTGCCGCCAGCCCCAGAAACACCACGGCGCCGCCTGCCGCAGGCTCCGCTGCTCTGGAATAGAGGTTCATCCAGAAGACCAGCATGGCCAGCATTCCCAGCAGGAGCCCCAGAGTCACTGTCACGAGCAGATTCGCCTCCAAAGGCGTATAGTTAGAGATCACCAGATCAGACACGGAAACATAAATCGTATACCCGTCAGCGCTGCCCTTTGACAGCAAGGCCCAGCCGCTTCCCCGCAGAGAGCGTCCCCCGTTTTGCGGCAGCAGTCCGTCAGCCATTCGACGGTTTCCCTTATCAGCTCGTTCGGAGAACCGCCTGTTATTCCATAGGCTTCCGCTGCCAGCTTTATGACCTCAGGTCTTTGAATCGCATCCTCTATTTTCAAATTTTACCATTTTCCTTTCTTGCTTGCAATTATCAATTCCGTCTGATACATATATCATACTCCTAAATGGAAACAATGTGGGGAATTAGCCTTGAAAGCCGCAGATATGACCCTGAATCTACTCTGATGCGGGCAGGGAGAAATCAATATTTTTGAAAAAAGAAAACCTTCCAATCCAATGGGGGGTTCGAGAGGCAAGAGATTATCAAATGCTCCGGCTGCCAGCACTGCAGCGGCCTGCGTCCGATTGGCAGCACAAGGACAAGTTTCACCTGCAGCCATCCCGACCAGGGCTATATCAATAACTATTTCCGTGAAAAAAGGATGCAAAAGATGCCCGGTTTCCTCGTATTCGGGGCAAGGTATTATTACTTTTTGTTCCAAACATACTTTCAACAATTCCCAGCAAAACAAGGACTTGGTAAAGTCCAAAGCAAACAGCCAATGGGACGAAAATAGATACTACCAGTAACACACAGGCTTTTTCCGCTCCAAATTTGAACATTCCTGTATACGAAACCGCAATTCCCGACGTACAGATTTTTCCCTGAAAGACAGATAAAAGACCGGGGAAGGCATATATACATCTCATCCTCTCCCCAGCCTTATATTATTTCCTATCAGGCAGCATCTTCTACCCTA
>CAXHOW010000069.1:0-2971 GCA_964018205.1 uncultured Acetatifactor sp.
GAGGAAGGCGCATGCCGCATTTAGATGGAACAGACATAAACAGACTACAAAAGCGCCTGCCTAGGGATTTCTTTACCAGGGACGGCATCACTGTGGCGCGGGAGCTGTTGGGAAAGATATTGGTACATGAAACTGCCGTGGGCACGGTACGGGGGATAATCACGGAAGTGGAGAGCTACATGGGGGGAGACGGACAAGGGGGCGCACGCTTACGGAGGGAATCAAAATAGAACCAGAGCGCATCCAGGCGGGAAAGCGCATCGGCATAGACTATGCGGAGGAAGCCGCGGAGTATCTCTGGAGATTTTACCTATAGGTATTTGTCCTAACTTCTGGAGGTGTATGATGAAGAAGACAAATAAACTGATTCTTATTTTGTTTGCTATGATATTGCTGTTTGGTTGTGGGAAATCGGAGGATAAGACCAATAGTAACATGGAAGCGAAAAATGAAACAGTTGTCAATGAAGGCTTAGGAATTCAGCAATTCCGAATGACAAATGCATTTGATTCCGAGTTTGAGCTTGATTATCATGATACATTCAAGGCTGCAGAATAAATGGTATGATGAGTGTAGGCAGACGAATTGTGACAAGTTACCATTCACAGTCTAAATAAAGTATAAAACCAATTGTGATAGGAGGCCTCAAACCCAGTGTTTATCTAGGGCTTGAGGCTTCCTTTGACTGATTAAACCAGCATTTCTGGAGGAGTATTGGCACTTTTTTAAAATATACCAATAAAGCATTGACATTTATGTTGGTATGTGATACAATATATAGTACCAACACGCGAAGGGAGATGATAAATTGTCAATCGTTAGATATGTGAACAAAAAGACAGGGCGGGTTGCCCTCTATGAATCAACTTCCCATTATGACCCGGAAACAAAACAGTCCAGACCTATCCGGAAATATCTTGGCACTGAAGATCCGGAGACAGGTGAGCTGGTCCCATCGTCAGGAAAACGCGGAAGGAAAAAAGGGCCTGATGGCAGTTCTGTCCATAGCAAAAAGGAAAAACCGGAAACAGACTACCGGCTTCTTGCGGAGACACTGAAAAAGGAATGCATGGAAAAAGACGCCAGGATCAAAGCTTTGGAACACCGCAACCAGCTGCTGCGTTCAAGCCTGGAACGTATAAAAGAAGTCGTTTCCCATATACCGGAAGCGTAAATAGGATATCTATAGGAGGCAGCCATGGACCGTCTGTTTTCAGAATATACCACGCTCCAATACCAGAATAAGGCCATGCGCCAGGAATTAGAAGCTTTCCGGAACGGGGAAAGATATAAGAAGCTGCAGGCGGACCATCATAAAGTAGTCGCCGGGTATGTCAAGGAGATCGGCCGGCTAAAAAAAGAGCTGGCAAAGGCCCATGCAGCCACGGTCACCGTCCGGGACATCTGGTTTGAGGAATGTGACTCAGACTGGAAAAAATACCAGGCCGAATTGAATCGGAAAGACCACAAGATCCAGAAACTGATGGACCAACACTGGGAGATGCTGAAAGCATACGATGATAGGATTGCCGCCATCATCAAGGATCATGAGGGGCAACTGGAAGAAAAGGATGCCGTAATCCATGGGCTTTCTGCAAGGCTCGCCCATGCGGAGGCCCTGCTTGGAAGGGACAGCACGAACACGTCTACCCCAACCGGCCAAACGCCTCCATGGAAAGACAGGCATATCCCGAACAGCCGAAGAAATACGGGGAAGCCGAAAGGCGGGCAGCGGGGGCACGAACGCCATGTCCTGGAAAAGCCGGAACCGGAAGAGGCAGACGAGGAAGTGGACCATCCAGTGGGTGACGGGGAGGCATGTCCGGCATGCGGCTGCGATGATTTTTTCTTCACCGGTGGATATGAGGAAAAATATGAGATAGATATAGAGGTCAAAGCCATAAAACGGCTCCATAAATTCTGGCTGTACCAATGCAGAAACTGCGGACAGATTGTCCGTACCGGGACCGCCCCGTCCTTACGGGCCGGATGCCAGTATGGGGCGAACCTCCAGGCGCTGTCCCTCTCACTGATGAACACCACGAATGCGGCCATCAACAAAGTGCCGCTCCTGATCAGCGGCCTGACAGACGGGGAGGTATGCCCCAGCGAAGGGTATATCGCGAAGCTCCAGCCAAGGGCAGCGAAAGGCCTGGATCAGTTCAGGGAGGACTTGTTCCGGTTCCTGATCACGCGCCCCATCCTCTATTGGGACGACACCGTGGTCATGGCAGACAAGTCCAGGATATGCCTGCGCTTTTATGGGGATGAGACAGCTGCCTATTATGTCGCCCACGACAAAAAGGACATGGACAGCATACTGGCAGACGGCATACTGGAGGCGCTCACAGAAACGACAAGGGTCATGCATGGCCACAATTCAATCAATTACAGCCGTAAGTTTGTGTTCATGAACCTGGAATGCAATGCGCACCTGCAGAGGGACCTCCAAAAGAGTGCGGATGAGACAGGGCATAAGGTGCTGCTTGAGATCAAACAGCTGATTTCCGAAACAATCAAGGACAGAAATGACCGGATCCGGTCGGGGGATGAAAGCTTTGGGGAGGCGCATATAGAAAACTTCAACAAAAAGATGACGGAACTGCTGGAAAAGGCGGAAAGGGAGGCCGAAGCTAATGATTCTGTCTATTCCGGGCCGTTTGAACGCGCCCTCATTGCGAGGATGATAAACTACCGGGAGAATTTCTTCGCATGGGTGGAGGATTTTACACTGCCCACAACGAACAATTTAAGCGAGCGGGCGCTGCGTGGCGTGAAGACGAAAATGAAGGTATCCGGTCAGTTCGCTTCAGCTGGGACAGCAGACAACTATGCAGCAATCCGAACCTATATAGAAACCTGCAGGAGGAATGGAATCAATGAGATGGCTGCATTAACGCGGCTGTGCAATGGTAACCCGTATACGGTAGAAGAAATATTTTCTCAAACATCCCAACAATAAAAGTCGTTA
>CAXHOW010000070.1:0-2906 GCA_964018205.1 uncultured Acetatifactor sp.
CCTGGTGGGGCCTTATGAGCTGCACGATTTCTTTCTGTACTATATGCTGCGCTGCGGCTACTCCCCGGCCAAGGTGTACCGGGTGGCGAAGCTGGCGTTCAGAGGGCTGTATGAAGACGTGACTATCCTGAAGTGGCTGAAGACCTTTTACAGGAGGTTCTTCTCCCAGCAGTTCAAGCGCTCCTGCCTGCCGGACGGGCCGAAAGTGGGAAGCGTGGCCCTCTCGCCCCGAGGAGATCTGCGCATGCCGTCAGACGCAAGCGTGAGCCTTTGGCTGGCGGAGGCGGAGGGGCTTGGAAACGGAACGGACTAGGTCCTTGCCGGAGATTCGGCATCCCCAATCTGACACTGACGGGAGAAAACCGCCCCCAGCAGCTGCTGGGGGCGGATGCGCCGGAACTATTAAAAACCGACTAGGGTATTACGGCAGTCTCCACAATTCTCATCCTCGTTTCTTCTTTCTAACCGATTTAACTATATCATTAACATCGTTTTCATCATACCCAACAGACTTTGCCCATTTTTGTGCTTCGTCCAGTGAGGCTTCAAATTCTACGACAGAAAGAAGTTTTAAAGTTTTGAGCATGATAACATCACCTGAAGTATATGCCACCAGTTTATCCAGTATCAATGGACAGAGAGAAATTGGATTTACCTAAGGAGATTGTAAAAATACATTTGTGAAAAGAGGATTTAATTTGAAATTGCATATATGCTGAAAAGAGAACTTCGTGAGATTCCGGTAGGGGAAATCAATTTGGGCCTGACGAGGAGTCGGCTCCCCGAATAGGAGTGGGGAGGGAATGCCATAACGGTTGTATCCATGGCAGGATTTTGTACAGCCCCTCATTTTTTCTAAAAAAGTTCTTGACTGCACGCAGCGTGCAGTTTTAGGCTAAATAAAACAGTAAATAAACAAATTAGAAGCTTTCCTGCGAATATTTGTCGTAGCGCTAATCTCCTTTATATTCAATGATATCTGTAATATCGCAGTCCAGCATATTACAGAGGTCATTCAGGGTATTAAGTGTGATGCTTCTGTTATGCTTTAGATTGTCAAGCATGCCCCTGCTCATTTTAAATTTATTAAAACTTTCCCAATCTGCTGTACTATAGAAATTGCTTTTTGAACCATTAAAACTGCTGATTTCCATCTTGCGGACTTTATTACATATAGAATTCCATACACTAATACTCTGTTTAGTGTGTTCTGGCTGGAAATCAGGCCATCAATCTTTGACAAATTGTCTTTCAAATCCCTTGAAATATAGTACCGGAAATGATATAATGTACTATATTAGAGGTGATTTTATGGCTATACCAGAATACATCCGCAAAGTGCCGAGACCTGTCAATACTGTTGTAGTGGACAACGGGAAAGATGGCCCAAACCGATATGCTGTCCGCGAAAGAGCCGGGACAAAATACATCCGGGACGGAAACCCACAGCCGAAAAACGGAAAGGTCATCGGCCATATTTTTGATGGGGCATACATCCCCCTTAATGGAAAAACTGCCGCATCCGGACCGGACATGTTATCGTATGGGGCAGCCGCATTTGCGAAATCCGTTTCGGCCGATATCCTGGCTGACCTTCTGGATGTCTATCCCGCAAAGGACGCATGCACTGTAATGGCAATTGCCACGCTCAGGATCATACGCCCATCCATCACGGCTGACCGTATAGGAACGCACTATCGACGCACATTTGTCTGCCAGCACTACCCGGGGGCAGCATTGTCCGCGAATACCATCTGCACTTTCCTGCAGAAGCTCGGGCAGGACGGCAGCAGACGCAGGGCTTTTTACCAGAAGCGTGCCGCCGCTGTCATTGCCAGCCACCATATCGCAATTGACGGGACGCTCAAACAGGACAGCAGCACAGCAAATGACCTGTCGGCCTTTTCCTACAAGGCGCGGAGGAAAGGCTGTCAGGAAGTCTCCGTGCTCTATGCCTATGACATCGAGGAAATGGAGCCGATCTGCGCGGAAGTGTTCCCCGGCAACAGCATTGATGCCAGTTCCTATGCCGCTTTCATACGTGATAACGACATCCGCAGGGGAATCATCGTCTCCGACAAAGGATTCCCGCCCAGCCAGATCAAAAAGGAGCTGGAGGAACGGCCTGACCTGCACTTCCTGACGCCGATAAAAAGGAACGATGTCAGGATCGCCAACAATGACATGCTCTCTTTCGAGGGCGTGCTCTCCGGCATTGACGACCATGTCCTGTACAGGAAGTGCCCAATTCAGGGAGGCCGCTATCTTTACGCCTACAGGTCTGCAAGGAAAGCTTCAGCAGAGGAGGCTTCCTACCTGGCCCGCAGGGAGAAGCAGGACGATTTCCGCCCTGACGCGTATGAAAAGAAGCGGCGCGTCTTTGGGGTGATCGTGTTCGAGTCAGACCAGGATATCGATCCCAGGGCTGCCTATCTCTGCTATGACGACCGGTGGCTGCTGGAGCTGGTGTTCAAACGCTACAAGAGCGACGAATGCCTTGACAGGACAGAAGTCCAGGGCGATTTCTCGCTGCTTGGCTCAGAGTTTATAAACTTTATTTCCACGGTGCTCACCTGCCGTATGCTGCGCAAAGCGCGGGAAACCGGGCTGTTAGAAAAGGTATCTTATGGCGAGCTGCTTGATGATCTTTCCAGTGCATGGCGCATGGTTGGCTCGCCAGAAGAGCCTGCCACAGATGATGGTTTCTGGGTACATACGCTGAGTTATGTATTTGATGAGCTGGAAGCCCTTGGTCTTTCAAAGCCGATTCCTAAGCCAGCGCCTAAAAAGCGGGGCAGGCCGAGGAAAAATCCAGCGGAAGACAAACCAAAGCGACCAAGGGGGCGGCCAAGGAAAAACACCTGATCTGCTGCACCTCTATAGTACGGCAGATTGGGAAACTTATA
>CAXHOW010000071.1:0-2501 GCA_964018205.1 uncultured Acetatifactor sp.
GTGGGGATTTCCAACCCTTCCACCAATGCCCTGACTTCCCTGTACTTTTCTGTCTCACTTTCCTCTTTCCAGTTCCCATGCTGGATTTCTCCATACAGTTTTGAATCCGGGTAGATGGTCAGCATATTTGCACCGACCAAAGTCGGATGAAGTTTATTGCATACAGCGGCGGTGGCTCTGGCCCCGTCCTCCCCGCGCCCTGCGCCGGATATGCCCGTCAGATAGAAAAAGCTGTAGCGGATGCCTGCCTTATCCAAACGCCCGCACTGCTCCAGAATATCTGCCGCAAGGTATCCTTTATCCATGAACCGCAGCGCCTCGTCATCCGCCGTCTCGATGCCGATTGTCAGCCCGTCATAACCGGCCCCATGCAGGGCTGCAAGCTCCTCATCTGATTTCAGGGTAATATCCGTCACCCTGGCAAAACTGCCGATGGTCTCCATCCCCGGAAAATATTTGTGTACCAGTCCCGCAATCTCCATCAGCCTGTCATATTTCAGCACAAACGGGTTCGCCCCTGTCAGGAAAGTCCGTGACACCTTCCTCCCCATAAAACGGCGGTACGTTTTCTGTGCCTCTTTCAGGTCCGCCTCTATATCTTCCATCGGTGACATCCTGAACTGAAAGGGCAGGTCTGCATAAAGCGTACAGAATTTGCATCTGTGGTGCGTACAGCCTGCGGTAGCTTCCAATAACAGGGAAGATGCCTCATAGGGCGGCCTCCATATGGTTCCTGTATAGTGCATCTTTCATTCCTCCTTGTGTCTTTCCTCTTTTGCACTAAATTACCTCTAAAACTTCATGAAATCAAGTACTGTCTTTTTTTGGTAGTAGTACACTTTTTCATACTATCTATTAAAAATGACCGTATCTTGATTTTTTCCCACTGCAGGAATATACTGGTGGGGAAAGAGGTGGAATGAAATGGCTGAGAATAAATTCAACAATGAGGAAACCATTGCCCGCTGCGTCCCTATGGGCAGGCTCCAGTCCGTGATCGGAGGCAAATGGAAAATCCTGATCTTATGGTATGTGTCCTTTTACAAAGTCCAGCGGTTCGGTGAACTGATGCGCCGCCTTGACGGTATCACGCAGTCCACGCTGACAAAGCAGCTCCGGGAACTGGAAAGTGACGGGTTCCTCCACCGGGAGATTTACAAGGAAATACCGCCGAAGGTGGAATACTCACTTACCGAGTTTGGGAAGAGCTTCATCCCCGTCCTGCAGACCATGATGGCATGGAGCGAAACATACCTCTGCCCGGATTACCAGAATCCCTATGAAAAATAGCATAGAGGCAGGCCTGCCTGCGGAAATAACTGACCGCCGCATTTCCCGTATTACCTTAGAAGTTTTTTGTTTCCATAATTTTGCATCTCATCCATTTTGTAGTTGCTTTTCCTTCTGTTCAGAGTTAACATACACCAACTACGAAAGGAGGAATCGTTCTTATGGACAAACAATCTACATTATACCGGCTGATGGGCATGCGCATGAACAGCATCATGAATAGCATCACGGAACAGGACGAGGATTACCAGGCGCTGCTCCGGACAGTCAATGATTACTCCGGCAAGCTGGAAGCCCTGCATCTCCCAGCGGAGACCATGAAACTGATCGACCGCTATGTAAGCGAATATAACGCTATCGGAAGTCGCTATGGGATGCTCGCTTACATGCTGGGGTTTTCTGACTGCCGGGAACTGCTCTTGCTTCCGGCCCATCCCGGAAAGGAGGTTCTGGCCGATGGACTCATATAACCTTTCCTACACCCTTGGATTCGAACAGCAGAAAATGCTCGCTGACCTTGCAAGGCGGTGCAGGGTGATAAACGGATGGGGAGAGCAGGAACTGCTTCAGCATGCCGCCACCGCCAACTCCAAGGCTGACATTGACCTGAAACTGGATTTTTTGGAAGACGAAGTAACCCGATTGGAAAACACGGACTGCATCAAAGCAGTCAAGGAGCAGCTACACATCAGTGATGAGGAGCGGGCAAACTGCCAGCGGGTCGCAGACGCATTCCGTGAGATGTACAGTGTCGACTTTCTGGTTCTTGATGCCGGAAGGTACGGCTTTGTGAAGCTCCAGGATTACCACCATCCCTTTGGGTATGATGATACGGGCATTTTCACATCCAGCAGGGACCTGTTCAATGATCTGTGGAATGAATGGCTCACAACCCAGCTCCTTGCCCTCACCAAAGGCACGCCTCTGGCAGACCTGGACTATCAGGATATGTTCCAGTGCCTTCCTGCGGAGAGACAGCTGGAACTCATGGATAAACGGCGCTATTTCCTTGACCGGGCCGGGATCAGCCTTTAAAGGTGCCTTATGAACAGAAACGAACGGATCAGACAGATTGGCTCTCCCATCACCGGCTGTCCTGTAACTGCTTTTTTCTCTGCCGTTAAAATATTCCTTAAAGTGATACCTTCACTGCCTGTGTCATCATGGCATATCCCTTATGCCGCCAGGAGGGCGTACTTCCCCCTTGGCGG